>JBBRAX010000017.1:0-104879 GCA_038206395.1 Myxococcales bacterium
TGAGAATTGAGAATTGGAAACGTGGCCTGCAGGCCAGACAGCGCCGGGCACACAAGGAACCTGCGATTTACGCCTTCAGGGCTGAGTCCCAGGCGCGACGCACGAAGACGGGAATCATCTCGCGCCGCCAGCCTGGATCCACGTTGATGTTGGTCAGCGGGTGGCACTGCTTGTGCGCCACCTGCCCGAGCTCACCAATCGTCTTCTCGTCCAACACGCGCCCGACGAAAGCCTCGAGCCGCTTCACCGGGTGCGGCCGCGCGGCGAGCGCAGAGATCACCATCCGCACGTCCGTCATCTTTCCTTCGCCGTCCAGCCGCGCCGCCACCGCCACGCACAGCGCCGGGTAGTCGATCGCCGCACGGATCCGCAGCTTCAGGTAGCCCGCCACCAGCTTCACGGTCGGCTTCGGAATCCGCACCTCGACCATCAGCTCGTCCGCCGCGATCACCGAGTTCGCGATGCCGTCGGCGACGTAAAACTCGTCAAGCTTCAGCACCCGTTCGCCGCGCGGCGACGCAAGCTTCACCGTCGCATCCAGCGTCATCAGCACCGGGGCCGAATCGTTGCTCGCCGCCGCGACGCAGTTCTTCCCGCTCTTCACCACGTGGCACACCGTGCCGTCCTTCTTCAGGCAGTAGCCCAGCGACTTCCGCCAGAACAATGTCTGGTTGTAATAGACGCACCGCGTGTCGAGGCACAGGTTGCCGCCCAGCGTGCCCATCTCGCGCAGCTGCGGCCCCGCGATCTGCCCCAACGCGTACGCGAGGCTCGGAAACAACCGCCCTACCCTCTCGTCGCGCGCCAGGTCGGCCACCGTCACCATCGGCCCCACCACCAGCGCGTCCGCGTCTTCCCGAATCGAATGCAGCGACGCGATCGCCTTCAACCCCACCACATGATCCGGAGTGAACAGCCGGTGCTTCATGTTCGGCACCAGATCCGTGCCGCCCGCGATCAGCTTCGCCTTGCCCCCATGCTGCTTGAGCAACGCCACCGCCTCTTCGACCGTCGACGGCGCGTGGTACTGAAACGGAGGCAGCGTCAGCATGCCTTCCCCCTCAACGCCTTGAGCAGCATGGCCGGATGAAACGGCAGCTGCGTGAGCCGCACGCCCACCGCGTCGTAGATCGCGTTGCTGATCGCCGGAATCGCCGGGTGCAGAGGGCCTTCGCCGGCCTCTTTCGCTCCATGGGGCCCGTTCGGGTCGATCGACTCGACGATCAGGCTCTGGATGTCCGGCGTGTCGAGCGTCGTCGGAATCCGGTAGTCCAGCAGCGACGGCCCACGGTGAAGCCCCGACGGCAGGTACGTCATCTCTTCCATCGCCGCTTCCGCCCAGCCCATGTACACGCTGCCTTCGATTTGCCCTTCGACCAGGGTCGGGTTGATCGCCTTGCCGCAGTCGTGCGCCGCCCAGATTTTTTCTACCTTCCACACGCCCGACTCGAGGTCGACCTTCACCTCGGCCACGTGCGCCGTGAAGCTGTACGCCGGAGACGCGCCGATCGTGCCGCCGCGGTAGTCGCCGCCCAGCTTCTTCGTGCGGTAGCTGCCCGTCGACCCCAGCGTGCCGAACTTCGCTTCCGTCAGCTGCACCGCGTCGCGAAACGACATCGTCTGATCCGCGCCCGGGCCGCTGATCGTGCCGAGGTGACCATCGACGACGGAAGGGTCGACCGCCCACTTCTCGCCGACCGCGGCCGAGATCTGCGCCCACAGCCGCTGGCCCGCTTCGATGCACGCGGTGCCGACCATGAAGGTGCCGCGGCTCGAGTACGCGCCCATGTCGACCGGGGTGAGATCCGTGTCGCTGACGACGACGTGGCAGTCGCGCGGGTCGCAGCCGATCTCTTCGGCGATGAGGAAGGCGGGCAGCGAGTTGGTGCCCTGGCCGATGTCGGACGCTCCGGAGAAGATCGTCACCTTCCCCGACCGATCGAGCTTCACCTGGATGCCCGACTGCGGCATCTCGTTCGGGTAGATCGGATACGCGGTGCCCGAGATGTACATCGAGCCGGCGACGCCCAGCCCACGGCCGTAGCCGAGCTTTCCTTTTCGCTCTTTCCAGCCGCTGCCCTTCTCGACCGCGTCAAGGCACTGCAGGAACCCGTTCGAGGTGATCTGCTGCCCGTTCACCGTCTTCACGTTCTCGCCGCAGAAATTCCGCCGGCGCACTTCAATTGGGTCGAGGCCCAGCTTCTCGGCCGCCATGTCCAGCGCGACCTCGAACGCAAACCTCGGCTGCACGCTGCCGTGGCCTCTCTTCGGGCCACACGGCGGCTTGTTCGTGAAGACCCGCGTCGAGTCGAAGCGATACGTGCCGAACGCGTACGGCCCGGTGAGCAGCTGCCCCGAGTAGTACGCGGTGACGAGACCGAAGCTCGAGTACGCGCCGCCGTCGATCAGGATCTTCGAGTCGACCGCGTCGATCTTCCCCTCGGGCGAGAGGCCGACCGTGAACTTCATCTTCATCGGGTGCCGGCCGCGGTGCGCCCAGAACACCTCTTCGCGGGTGAACAGGCACTTCACCGGGCGGCCCGTCTTCATCGCCAGCGCGCTGACCACGAACTCCAGCGAGAAAGGGTCTGACTTGCCGCCAAACGCTCCGCCGATGAACGGCTGAATCACGCGGATGCGCGCCGGGTCGAGCTTCAACACCTTCGACAGCTCGCGGTGCACGTAGTGAGGAATCTGCGTCGAGCTCCACAGCGTCAGGTTGCCCTCGCCGTCATACTGGGCGACCGCGCAGTGCGGCTCGATCGCGGCGTGCGTCGAGCCCGCGTAGAAGAAGTCCTGCTCGACGACCGCGGCCGAGTTCTTTATCGCCGCGTCGACGTCGCCGAAAGCGAGGTCCACCCGCTTGCTGATGTTGCCGTGCTTCCCGCCCTCGTGAATGTGCGGAGGCTTAGCGGTCAACGACACTTCCGGGTCTACCAACGCCTCGAGAATTTCCCACTCGACGTCGATCAGCTCGAGCGCCTCTTCGGCGGCGAGCTCGTCGGTCGCGGCGACGGCTGCGATCTCGTCACCGATGAAGCGCGCCTTGTCGGCCGCCAGCGCCTGCTCATCGGGCGTCCACGGAATCACGCCGTACCGCGTGGGCAGCTCGCTTCCTTCGAGCACCGCGACGACCCCCGGGTGCTTCAGGCAGCGGGTGAAGTCGATCTTCTTCACGCGCGCGTGGGCGTGTGGGCTGCGCAACATCTTGCAGTGCAACATGCGCGGCAGCTGGAAGTCGTCGGCATACATCGCCTCGCCAGTGGCCTTCTTCAGGCTGTCGATCTTGCGAAGGCGGCGGCCGACGACGGAAAACTTCGCGTCGGTCATTTCGCACCGCCGGTGGTCGGGCGCTCGTCGCGCTCGGCGATCTGCCGCTGACCCGAGGCGACTTCCACGGCGTCGAGAATCTGGGTGTAGCCGGTGCATCGGCAGAGGTTCCCCGACAGCGCGACCTTGATCTCTTCGCGGTTCGGCTTCGGGTTCTTCTCGAGCAACGCGGAGGCCGACAGCATCATCCCCGACTGGCAGAAGCCGCACTGCAGCGCGCCGCAGAGATCGAAAGCGTCCTGCACCGGGTGCATGCAGCCGTTCTTCGCCAGCCCTTCGATCGTCGTCACTTCGTGTCGCTGGGCTTCGACCGCCAGGCTCAGGCAGCTCAAGGTCGGCTTGCCGTCGACCAGCACCGTGCACGCCCCGCAGTCGCCCATGTCGCAGCCCTGCTTGCTGCCCGTCAGTCTCAGCGTGTAGCGCAGCGCCTCGAGCAAGGTCGCCCGCGGCTCCACTGCGATCTGGTGGGGATCACCGTTGACGCTGAGGTCGACGAGCAGCTTGTCGGGGCGGCCGTTCACAAGGGCCAAGTACCCTCAGCGGCAGGGGTGGGTCAACGGTTCGACTACCGCGTGCCCCAGTGAAGCTTCTGGCGAAGGACGCCGAAGTAATCGAGCTGGCCGTTGCGCACCAGGTGCACGCGGTTGGGCGACTTCTGGACCTCGACCCGATCGCCCGTCTTCAGCGGGTGGCCCTGCTGGCCGTCGATGGTCAGGTACACGTCACTGACTTCGCTGGTCAGCACCGTCGAGATCACGTGCTCGGCCGGCAGCACGATGGGCCGCTGCGTCAGCGCATGCGGGCAGATTGGGGTGATCACCACGCAGTCGACCGACGGATGAACGATGGGCCCACCCGCCGACAGCGAGTACGCGGTCGAGCCGGTGGGCGTGGAAAAAATCACCCCGTCCGACTTGAAGAGCGCGACGAACGCGCCATCGAACCAGGTCTCGTGGTCGGCGATGCGGGCCAGGGCGCTCTTGTTGATCACGACGTCGTTGAGCACCTCGTCATCCACGATCAGCTTGCCGCCGCGGTAGAGCCGGCACGACAGCTTCATTCGCGAGTCGATGCGCGCCTTGTCGGCCAGCACGTCGGCGAAAGCGGTCATCGTCTCGGCCTGCGGAATCTCGGTCAAGAAGCCGAGCGACCCGAGGTTCACGCCGAGGATGGGGGCCGGGCGGCCTTTCAAGATGCGGGCGGCACCAATCAACGTGCCGTCGCCGCCGAGCACCACCATCAGGTCGGCGCGCTTGCCGAGCTCTTCCACCGGGGTCGGCGCCCAGCCGAGCTCAGCGGCAAGGTGATCTTCCGCGAGGAACTCGAGCGTCGGGTGCTGGCCTTTCAGCTGCTTCGCCAGGGCGACGGCTTCCGGCTTTCCCCGCTTCGCCACGAGCGCGATCGTCTTCACGCGCGCAGTTGTAGCAGGAGGCGTTAAGTATTCGAGCAAGTGGATCTCTTCGACAAAGCCGCCGAGACGGACGCCGCCGCCCGCGCCCCGCTGGCCGAGCGCATGCGCCCCCTGTCGCTCGACGAGTTCATCGGGCAGGAGCACCTCACCGCCGACGGCAAGCTGCTGCGGCGCGCGATCCAGAACGACCAGATTCCGTCGCTGATCTTCTGGGGCCCCCCCGGCACCGGCAAGACCACCCTCGCCCGACTCATCGCCCGGTCGACCGGCGCCCACTTCACCCAGGTCAGCGCAGTGCTCGCCGGAGTCAAAGAGCTGCGCGAGATCATGGCCGAGGCCGAAGAGCGCTGGAAGCTGCACCGCAAGCGCACCTTGCTCTTCGTCGACGAGATCCACCGCTTCAACAAGGGCCAGCAGGACGCGCTGCTTCCCCACGTCGAGAAGGGCACCGTCACCCTGCTCGGAGCGACCACCGAGAACCCTTCCTTCGAGGTCAACGCCGCGCTGCTCTCGCGAATGCGCGTCGTCACCCTGCGCGGCCTCGAAGAAGACGAGCTGAAGAAGGTGCTGCGCCGCGCGCTCGATGATCCGCGCGGGCTCGCCGGCCGGATCACCATCGATGATGCTGCGCTGTCTTTCCTCGCCCAGATGGCCGCCGGCGACGCACGACGGGCCGTCACCGCGCTCGAGGTCGCCGCGCAGTACGGCGGCAAGCACATCGACCTGAAGGCCGCCGAAGAGGCGATGCAGCAGCGCACCCTGCTCTACGACCAGTCGGGCGAAGAGCACTACAACGTCGTCTCGGCGTTCATCAAATCGATGCGCGGCTCGGACCCCGACGCCGCCGTGTACTGGATGGCGCGCATGCTCGAGGCTGGCGAAGACCCACGCTTCGTCCTTCGCCGGCTGGTCATCTTCGCCAGTGAAGACATCGGCAACGCGGATCCCCGGGCGCTGCAGGTCGCCGTCAGCGCGCTGCACGCGTACGAGCTCCTGGGCATGCCCGAAGGAATGTTCGCCTTCACCCAGGCCGTCACGTACCTGGCGATGGCCCCCAAGGCGAACACCACGCTGACGACCTACGCGCGGGTGAAAGAAGCGGTGATGAAGCAGGGCCCGCTGCCGGTGCCGATGCACCTGCGAAACGCACCCACGAAGCTGATGAAGTCGCTGGGCTACGGCTCGGGCTACCAGTACCCGCACGACTTCGACGGCCACGTCGTCGCGGGCGAGACCTACCTGCCCGAAGGACTTCGGAAAGAGCGCTTCTTTCAGCCCTCGCAGTCAGGGGAAGAGAAAGACCTGGCGGTCCGGCTCGACGCGCTGCGACGCGCGAAGCCGCCCAGTGAGCCGGGCGAAGACGGCTGACAATCGCGTAAGGTCTTCCCCCCATGAAAAGAATACTCTCGCTGGTCGTCTGCATTCTCGCGTTCTCTGCCGCCGCCCTCGCCGAGGAAGGCCTTCCGTCGGTGCAGCCCGAGCCCGAGGCCGCTGCGGGCCTGGTGCAGAACGCCGAGCCCGAAGAGCTCACCTGCGAAGCCGATGAAGCCTCGCGAGGGGCCGATTGCAAGAGCGGCTGCAACAAGAAGTGCGCAGGCGCCTCGAACAAGGCGAAGTGCGTGGGCACCTGCCGTCGCGCCTGTGACGGCAAATGATCCTCACCGCCCTGTGGGTGGTGCTGGCCGCTGGCGGCGACACGACCCTGAGCAAAGAAGCAGCGGTGCAATACCGCGACGCCGTCGCGAAGGTGACTGCCGGCCAGCATGGCCCCGCCACTGAGAGCCTGAACGCGCTGGCCGCCCAGTACCCCCGCGTCCCCGAGGTGTTTGCCACGCGCTGCTCGGCGATGCTCGGCGTGCGGCGGTTCAAGGAAGCCGAGGCCGACTGCGCGTATGCGATTGCCCTTCGCCCCAACCTGCCGTCGGCGCTCTACGGGCTCGCGCTGGCGGAAGACAACCAGGGCAAGGTCGACGCGGCGATCACGCACTACCGCCAGTACGCGGCGCTGTCGGATCCACAGGCCGTCTCGAAGTCCCAGGCCGCGGCGCGCGCGGAGGTGCTCGAGGGTCAGGCGGCGCTGCCGGTCGCTCCGCCGCCGCCGGTGCCCCCGGGGCCCGCGCCCGTCATGGCCGGCCCACCGGGAACCATCCTCGTCTACCGGAACCACCTGATGGCCGGCATGCGCGGTGGTGGCGTTCAGCAGGTCAGCCTGCTGCTCGACGGCAGGCCGGTCGGAGACATCTCGCACGATCAATACGTCGAGATCATCACCGCAGGCGGCAGCCACTTGCTCGAGGCGCGGTTCGCCGTCTCGAGCATCTTCGAGATCCCGAAGGTCCTCACCCTTCCCATCGACCTGCCGTCCAACGGCGCCGCGTACGTGAACTTCGACTACGTCGGCGGCCAGATGCAGCTGCGCCTGATGCCGTCGTCGCAGGGGAAGAAAGAGATTCAGGACGACTGCACCAAGGCCTACACCCGGAAGCTCTGAGGCCCGAGCCCCTGGGGCACGCGCCCGCATCGCTGTGACGGGCGCTGCGGATGCTCATCCCTCGACTTCTCTTCCGGATGAACGGAAACGGCGCTCTTCCAGATGAACGGAAACGGCGCTCTTCCGGATGAACGAAACGGCGCTCTTCCGGATGAACGAAACGGCGGCTCCCACCCGCTGCGTGCGCTTAGTTCGCGGGCGCTGCAGCCGGGGCAGCGAGCGCGACCTTGTTCCGGCCCTCGCGCTTCGCGGTGTACAGCGCGTCATCGGCAGATCGCACCAGCGCCTCGGACGACGTGATCGCCTGATGCGGGTAGATCGAGATGCCCAGCGAGGCGGTGACGTGCCGCGCGTGGAACTCGAGCGACGCGAGATCCGAACGCACGCGTTCGGCCACGGTCAGCGCACCGCCCAGCATCGTCTTCGGCAGGATCAACGCGAACTCCTCACCGCCGTACCTCGCGATGAAGTCCGTCTCGCGCACGCAGTGCTTCAGGCGTTCGGCGACCTCGCGAAGCACCGCGTCGCCTTCGGGGTGCCCGAACGTGTCGTTGATGATCTTGAAGTGATCCAGGTCGAGCAGCACCAGCGCAAGCGGGTCGTCGTACCGCTGCGCACGCCGGAACTCGTCGACCAGGCGATCTTGAAAGCTGCGGCGGTTCGGCACCCCCGTCAGCGCGTCCGTCATCGACAGCTCGCTGAAGGCCGCCACCTCGTCCAGCAGGCCATCGACGTTGCGGCGCAGCTTCGCCGCCGCCGTCAGCCGCAGCGCGAGCTCGGTGGCATTCACCGGGCGGGTCAGCACTTCGTCGGCCCCGGCCTCGAGCGCCTCGATGCGCTCGGCCACTTCCTGCCCGGCGGCGATCATCACCACCGACAGGTGTCGACGGCCCAGCTGTTCCTTCAGCCGCTTCAACGCCGTCAAGCCGGCCGGCCCCGTCTGCCCGAGATCGATCACCACCACGTCGGGCACGGCCGAACGGCCCAGCTGCCACACCTGCACCAGGGTGCTCGCGACCTCGAGCCGCCCCCCGGAGAGCTCCACCGCGCGCGGCAGGTCGGCGCCGAGCACGGCGGGATCTCCGAGGAACAAGACGGACCACGGCTGCATTGCGCCTCCTTACTCCAGAAACCCGCCCGCCACGTGCTATGGCGCGGCACCGCATGGCCCGCCCGAGTCTGAGCCTCTTCTTTCCCGCCTGGAACGAGGAGGACTACGTCGAGCGCGCCGTCACCCGCGCCATCGCCGTGCTCAGCCGGCTCAGCGACGACTGGGAAGTGATCATCGTCAACGACGCCAGCACCGATCGCACGAAGCAGGTCGCCGAAGACCTGATGCGCCGCCACCCGCAGGTGCGCCTCGTCAACCACGCGGTGAACCTCAAGCTCGGCGGAGCGATGAAGACGGGCTTCACCCATTCCACCAAAGACATCGTCGTCTACAGCGACATGGATCTGCCCTTCGACCTCGACGAGCTCGAGCGCGCCCTGCACCTGCTCGAGTACCTCGAGGCCGACATGATCTGCGCCTTCCGCTTCGACCGCACGTCCGAAGGGCCCAGGCGCATCGTCTATTCCTACGTCTACAACACGCTGATCCGCGGGCTCTTCGGGGTGCAGATCAAAGACGTGAACTTCAGCTTCAAAGTGATGCACCGCCGCGTGCTCGAAGGCATCGAGCTCAAGAGCGAAGGCAGCTTCATCGACGCCGAGCTCGTGGTGAAGGCGATCAAGAGGGGGTTTCGCGTGTTCCAGATGGGCGTCGACTATTTCCCGCGCACACGTGGCGTCTCGACGCTGGCGTCGCCGGCCGTGATCGCCAAGATGGTGCGCGAGCTCGTCGGCCTCTACGCCGACGTGCAGAACCCGCAAGCGCCCACCCACCCGGTGCGGAAGGCGATCCGATGATCAAGCTCATCGTCAACGCCGACGACCTCGGGCTTCACCCGCGCATCGACGAAGGCATTCTTCGCGCGCACGCCGAAGGCATCGTCACCTCGGCCACCGTCTTCGCCACCGGCCCCAACGTATCCGACGCCGTGGCCCGGGCCCTCGCGCAGAAGCTGCCGCTGGGCGTCCACCTCTGCGTCACCACCCACTTGAAGCCGGCCGCGGAGATGAGCGAGGTGCGGTGGCTCGCTCCGGGCGGCCGGTTCCGGAAAGACTGGGCCGAGTTCGCCGCCGCGTGGATTGGGCAGCTCGTGCCGGCCGAAGAGGTGCTGGTCGAGCTGCGCGCCCAGGTCGCCCGCGTTCGCTCGCTCGGCGCCGAGGTCGATCACCTCGACACCCACCAGCACCTGAACCTGCTGCCCGGGATGCGGCGCCTCGTCGAAGGCCTCGCCCTCGAGCTCGACCTGCCGGTGCGGTGGCCCCGCGCGCGCCCTGGCCTTCGGTGGATTCGCAGGCCTGCCGCGGCGCTGAAGTCGGCCATGCTCTATGGCTTTGCGCGCGCGCGTCCCGCCGGCAAGGCGCGCCGCATCCCGTCGTACGGGGTCTACGAGTCGGGCGCGCTCAACGAGCGCCGGCTGCTGCGGCTCGTCTCACAGCTGGGCGACGGCCTCAACGAGATCGTCTGCCACCCCGGCCTGTCGCCAGGGGTGGTGCGCGAAGATCCCACCTGGCGCTACGAGTGGGAAACCGAGTTTGCCGCGGTCTGCAGCCCGAAGGTTCGGGCCCTGATCCAGAAACGCGGCATTCAGCTGACGAGCTTCGGCGGCAACTGACTGCTCAGTTGATGCCGGGCCCGCAGGTGCAGGTGTTGATGTCGCAGATGGTGCCGACCGAGCACGTGCCGCCGCAGTTCGTCGGGCACACGCACGACTTGCTGTTCGGCTCGCACTGCTTGCCGCCGGTGCACGCGCCACCGCACGGGTCGCCGTTCGGATCCGGCGAGGCGTCCAGCCAGTACCGGTAGCTGACCGCGACGCGCTTGCCCACCGCGTTGGGGATGCAGTTACCGAAGAACACGATGCGGCGGCTCGCGGAGTCGAAGTCGAAGCCGTTGGTGCGGTCGCGCGGAATGTCGGACGCGTTGCAGGCGCCCTTCGTGCCGCCTGCTTCGATCGCGATCTTGATCGTCGAAGAGATCGGCGGCTTGAGCAGCTGGTGACCCGTACCGCCGATCGCCGAAGCCAGAATCGCGTCGATCGTCGCTCCCAGCTGCGGCGCGTTCATCTGGGCGAGGGTGAAGTCGCCCTGAATGCCGCCCGCCGCCGCGATCACCTCCACGTTGCGCACGCTGCCCGGCTCGTTGTTGCAGGTCTGGCCGACCGGGCAAACGATGCCGTGCACCACCGCCTTCGAGCCCGCGCCGTCGTAGTTGGCGAAGAAAGCATTGATCGAGGGGATGGTCGCGTTCGACTGGTCGTCGGCGTCGCCCATCAAAATCAGGTGCAGCCCGGCGCCTTCACGAATCTTGTTCTGCGTCGCGCCCGTCGTCTTCGGCAGCAGCGTCGGAATGTACGCCTGGGGCGACTGCAGCGACCTTTCATCGCCACTGCCTCCCGTGCCGAAGTAGCCCACCTGACCCGAAGTGAACCAGTTGATCATCGTCGCCGAGACATTGGTGAACGGGCGGAAAGCGTTCGCGTTCGTCCAGTAGGCCGTCGTCACCGCTCCGGCGCGCCAATCGAGGCCGGCGTTGACGAGCTTGCTGGCGAAGGTGCCAGCCGCGTTCGCGATCGCTGCCTGCGACGCCGCCATCGAGCCGCTGTCGTCGACCACCCAGAGGAAGTCGACCTTGGCGTTGATATCCGAGAGGAAGACTTCACAGGTGGTGGCGGTGAAGTCGCCAAACTGCGCCAGCGCCGAGCCGCCCGCGGTGTCGTCGAGCTGGAAGACGTTGGTGCCCGTGTAGCTTCCGATCGGCACGAGCGCGACGAGGATGACGGCGCGGGTCGCAGTGCGGTGCACGTACTCGACCTGCAGCTTGTATGGGCCCGTGGCTCCAGCCGCGCCAGCGAGCAGCCCGGTGACGTTGTTGCCGAGGAAGGCCTTCGCGATGTCGTTGATGCGCGTCTTCACGTCTGCATTACCGGCCTGGTCGTAGGTCGCGCGCACCGACTGGGCGAAGCCGTCCCACGTGGTGAAGGTCTGGGTGATCGGGGCGGTGATAGCTCCCGTCGTCGCGATCCGCGTGCGGCCGAAACTTTCTTCTGCCGACGCCGTCGCGCCCTGCGGCGCCTTCGAGAACACCAGGCCCGCAATCTTGGTAGCCGGGTCGTAGAAGATGATGCCGCGTTCGGTCGTCTCGACGAGGCGGCCGAACTCACTGAAGCCAGGCGCCAGCGCGACCTGCACGTCACCAAAGCCCGACGACTGGAAGACCACCGGCTTCAGGTTCGCCGTCGAGCACGCCTGCAGCGCGGGGCCCGTGCCACCATCGGCCAGCGCGGTGTCGTTCACCAGCGGGTTAAGCTCGCCGGGGTCGACCTTGCCATTGTGGTTGCCGTCTTCCGCGCCGTCCTGAATGCCGTCGCCGTCGTGGTCCGCGTTGCACGCGCCCGTCTTCGAGGTGGCGTCGGCGTCGAACACGTTCGCGGTGTACTTGCACACCAGCGGGTCGGCGCCCGGCATCTGAAGGCCTTCTTCGACGCCATCAGGCAGGCCGTCGCCGTCGGTGTCGAGCTTGAGGGGATCCGTCATGCAGCCGAGGCTGCCCGAGATTTCCTGCGGGTCCGAAAGGCCGTCGCAGTCGCTGTCTTTGCGCAGCGGGTTCGACTCGCCCGGGTCGACCTTGCCGTCGTGGTTCTTGTCTTCGGCGCCGTCTTTCAGCGTGTCGCCGTCGGTGTCATCGCTGGTCGGGTCTGAGCGGCTCGACGGCTCGGCGTCGGGGACGAACTTGTTGCCGCACGCCGCGCTGACGGTGGTGATGCGCCCCATCTCGACGCCGTCGCGAATGCCGTCGCCGTCGCTGTCGCTGTCGCACGGGTCCGTCTTGTTGTTTCCCGCGTAGAGGGTGTTGTACTCCTCTTGATCCGTCAGGCCGTCGCAGTCGGTGTCGCGCGTCGCGTTGTCGGTGGCGGCGGGGTTACAGCCGGTGACGACGGTGCTGCCGCCGCCCGCTCCCCCTGCGCCGCCAGTGCCGCCGCCAGTGCCCGCGTTGCCGCCGGTTCCGGTGCCGCCGCCCGTGTTGCCACCGGTGCACTTGCCGTTGACGCACATCGAGCCAGTGCCGCACTCAGAGTTGGTGCTGCACGGAATCGTGATCGGCCCTCCACAGGAACAGGCGGACACGAAGGCAGAGAAAAATGAGACGAAGATCGCGCGCTTCATAAGCGTGGGCCTTTTGAGTTATTTGCCGGCGACCGGCCGGACGGCACCCTTTGACTGCGACCGAACGAGGCGGACCTTAGACACATTCTGCGTCGAAGAGCACATGAGGAGTGGTGTACCCCTGCGACATCGTCACCACTTCCCGCACACGGAACCCGGTTTTCTCGAGAGCTGAGACCGTCGAGGCTCGAGGCAGCAGCTGCAGTCCACCGCTGTCTCTCGTGCGGCGCAGCACGCGCACCATCAGCTTTTCCTGGGCGAGACACTTCGCCGCGCGCCAGCTGCCGTCGTCTTCTGTTTCTTTGAGCAGCAGCTTTCCACCGGGCACGAGCGCACGCCGGCATTCGGTGAAGAACGCGGGCCACCGTTCAGGCGGCAGCAGGTAGACGACGTCGCAGATCACCAGGGCGTCGAAGCCCTGCGTGGGAAGCGAGCCTGCGCTGCCTGTCTGAAACCTGGCGTTCGGCGCGCGACCTACCGAAGCGCGGGCCCAGTCGATCTTTCTTTCGTCGGGATCCACGCCCAGCACCTGCCGCTTCGGGTGATTCCACACCAGCAGCGCCGACATCGCGCCGTGCCCGCAACCGACGTCGGCGATGCGGCCTTCGGGCGGAGCACGCAGCGCCACCTTTCGCAGCGGCGCGCTGAACATCCGGCCGCGCACGAAGAGCCGCTCGGCCAGAGGCAGCGGGTCGAAGAGAGAGCGCGCGGTCATGAGACGTACGCCCCGGCTCCGAAGTTGAAAGCGAGCACGAGCAGCACCGCCGCGCTCAACGCCAGCCACGCGCGCTTCACCCGCGGCCGTTCGTCCAGCATCACGCCCAGCGCGAGGAAGATCGGAAACGCCGCGATCGCGTAGCGCCCCAGACCCATGAAGTCCTTGCTCGACAGCGCGGGCAACCCGACTGCGATCAAACAGTAGAGCCCGTAACCTGGCCCCAGCTTCTTCCAGGTGGGAATCACCAGCGCCAGGGCAGCGAGCGTGGCGAGCGCGTGCCCGACGAGGCGCACCGCGACGATGGGCGCCGAACGGGGAAAGAGGACGCGGAACCACTCGAGCTTGGCCCACGTCGCGAGCCCCGGCCCCTGATCCCACCCGGCCGCCGACTGCACATGCGCGAAGGCGAGCGGATCGTCGAACGCGCGCCACAGGTAGAACATGTACGCCGCGAGCCCGAGGCCCGCGAAGGCAGGCAGCAGATCGACGACGCGAATCTTCTGACCCGATCGCACCCGCAGCTCGATGCTGCGCGCGAGCAGCCCGACCATCAACGCAGGAGCAATCGGCCGGCACGCCGTCGCCAGCGCTCCGAACACCGCCGCCAATGCGGGGCGATCATCTTCGAGACAGATGAACGCCGACACCGCGAGCAGCAGGTACGTGGCGTCGCTGTACATGACGCCGTACAGGTAGAAGGCGAACGGGTAGACAGCGAGCGCCGCGGTGCCGCTGGTGCCGGGCTTCAGTCTTTGCCGCACGCGCACCTTCGCTTCCCACTTCAGCAGCAGGAAGAGCGCCGCGAGGCCGCAGAGCAGGGTGACCAGCTCGCCCGCGATGTACCGGTTCACACCGACAGCGATCAGCGGGCGCAGCAACAGCGCGTAGCCGGGAAAGAAGGCCACCGGGCTCTGCACCTTCGGGCCCAGGTAGTAGTAGCCGTCTTGCGCGATCGCCGCGTACCACCCCGAGTCCCAGTGGTTCAGCGCGCGCACGATCGCCAGGTGCGGCTCGTCGGCGGCGCCACCGTGGTCGAGCTGCTCGGGCGCGAGCACGAGGAGCCCCAGCGTCGCGGCGAGCATGCTGGCAGCGGCGAGGGCGACGAAGGGCTTCACGGGCGGCGCTTATATGCGTGGCACGGGCCGCTCTTCACTTGCGAAGGGATGATCAACTGGTCGAAGGTAGTGCGCTTCGAGCCCTCAGTTGGGGTCTTGTCAAAGATGCCGGCCGGGCTTCTGGAGAATTTCAGCATGTTTTGGCGCACCTGCTTCACCACGCTCGCCGCTGCGGCGTGGCTCTCGGGCTGTTCGTCCGCTCCGCCAGTCACCGAATGTGGGCCGGAGAACTGCGGCGGCTGCTGCGACGGCATGGGCGTCTGCCAACCGGGCGAGACCTACGGGCTCTGCGGCATCAGCGGGCTCGCGTGCGACTCGTGCGTGCAGGGCCAGGTGTGCGCGGTCGGCAAGTGCGTCTCGGGCGGCGTCGGTGGTGGCTCGGGCGGCGTCGGTGGTGGCTCGGGTGGTGTCGGTGGCGGCTCGGGTGGTGTCGGTGGCGGCTCGGCTGGTGTCGGCGGTGGCTCAGGCGGCGTCGGCGGTGGCTCAGGCGGCGTCGGCGGTGGAAGTGGCGCGGGTGGCGGCGCGCCCTCGGCGTGCGCGGGAATTCCGAAGAACGGCCAATGCACGGCCAACGGCGTTCAGTACTGCTTCACCGGGGCGGGAGTGACTCCGCGCGCGGCGACGTACCGTTGCCCGACGGGCACGACTTGCACCTCGAACGCGGCCGAGTCGTGGTGCGCGCGAAGCCAGTGTGAGCCGGGCGCGCTGCGCTGCAACGGCACCGCGCTTCAGCAGTGCGGCAGCAACCAGGCGTGGGGCGCGACGCAGGCGTGCAGCACCGGCTGCAAGACGAGCAACATCGGCGCCTTCTGCCCGCCCGCCATCGCCTTCAACACCATCACCGGCACGCTCAAGTACATGTCGAAGAGCCCGAACACCCAGCTGACGGGCTGGGGCGCGGCGGCGGCGGCGAACGCCAGCGGCGTCTCGGTGCTCGTCATCGACAGCAGCAACAAGTTCGTCGACGCGTCAGAGACGGCGCCCGACGGCACGTTCTCGGTGAAGGTGCCGGCCACCCCGGGAGCCAACGACCGCCTCGTCTTCGCGGCCGCTGGCGGCGACGGCACCCAGCTGCTCTACGCCATCAAAGACCCGGGCCTCACGGCGGGCGAGCACCCGGTGAACGACCAGCTGATGGCCATCTTCAACGGAACCCTGCCGATGGCGTCGCGCCTCTGGTCGTGGGGCGTGCTCGTCAGCGGCTTCGCGAACGGCTCGACCTTCACGGTCACCGAGGCGCAGGGCTCGGGCGCCCTGAACCTCTTCGACATGCAGCGAATCATCTGGAAGGACTCCCTGATGCTTCACGGCGGCAAGCAGGGCTTGTCGCTGGCGATCTGGTGGGGCTTGAACGCGAGCTGGTCATGCGGCGCCTGCTTCGCCGACTTCGACACCCAGGAAGGCACGCAGTCGCACCTCTTCATCGGCGGCACGTCGCCCGATCAGTCGTACTGGTCGGACTGGGTGACCTCGCACGAGATGGGGCACTGGCGGCAGGCGAGCTTCGGCACCAGCCCGAACGAAGGCGGCACGCACATCTTGAGCATCAAGACGTTCCCCGGGCAGGCGTACAGCGAGGGCTACGCGACGTACCACGCGGCCTCGGTGATGAATAACCCGATCGCCTTCGACATCCAGCAGGGCCCCTTCTGGATCGACTTCAACCAGCGGCTCTACTCGTTCGGCCCGTCGCCGATTCCCCGCGCGCAGGCGAACCAGCCGCTGGATCAACGCATCGACGAAAACGATGTGGCCGCGATGCTGTGGCAGATGTCGAAGTCGTCGGCCGGCGCGGTGCCCTTCATCGACATGATGGTGGCCTCGGAGCACATGAACAGCACCCCCTGGTTCCGCGGCTACAAGCGCCACACCTGGGACATCGACCCTCAGACGGGCACCTTCACCAACGTCGTGATCACCAACGAGTCGTCGCCGTACCACGCCGATCTCTTCGACTCGATGGTGTGCGCTGGCTTCTCGACCTCGGCGATCAACGCCGCCACCGGCTTCGCGTCGTTCTACCCGTACAACGCGACCTCGATTCCCGCCACGGCGTGCTCGGCGCAACGCTGCTACGCATGCCGCGAGAGCAACGGCACCTGCAACACGGCCAACTCGACAGCAGCGTGCGGCAAAGGCGGTAACCCGTGCCAGGTCTGCGTCACTGGCCAGTCGTGCACCAACGGAGTGTGTCAATGAGCCGGCTCGTCGTCGTCGTCGCAGGGTTGTTCTTGTCGGTGGGCTGCAAGTCGAGCCCCGAAGCGCCGTCTGAACAGCGCCAGACGCCTCCCGTGGTCGCCGAAGGTCGCGCGCGGCCGCCGGTGCAGCTGTCATGGAAAGAGGTCAAGCTCGGCGCAAACCAGGTGAGCTTGATCGCGCAGGTGCAGCGCGCGCCGCTGACCTTCCCGATCGAAGTCTCAGTGGCGTTGCCTGATGGCGCGACGCTGACGGAGGGACGCGCGAAGTTCACGCTCGCTCCGAACGCCGAGCTGACGACCGACGTCGAGGCGATCACGGTTTCTTTCGCCAAGACGCCCGCCACCGACCTCGAGCTGCACGCCGACGGGGAAGTGCCCGAGATGGGCATCCACGCCGTCGTCGCCTACCGCTTCGGCCGGCCTCCCCCGCTGCAGCCAGTGGTGAAGCCTTCCGGCCCCGACCTCAAGGTTGGCGACAAGAACCTCGGCCCGTCGATTCCGATCAAGGCCGATTAATCAGCCGCCGGCCCGTAGAACTTCCTCTTCGCCTTCACGTACTCGGCGAGCAGCGGCGCCGGCTCGAAGCGCTTGCCGAGCTTTTCCTGGTAGTGCTCGGTGCGCTCGAGCAGGCGCCCGATGCCCTGCTGGTCGGCGTAGCGGAAGGGGCCCCCTGAGAAGGGCGGGAAGCCGAGGCCGAAGACGGCGCCGATGTCGCCGTCGCGGGGGCTGCGCAGCACGCCTTCGCCGAGGCACCGCACCGCTTCGTTGACCAGCTGCAGCACGCAGCGCTCGGCCATTTCCTGCCGGTCGAGCCGCTGGCGATCTTTTCCGTGCGGCAGCAGCGCGTACACCGACGGGTCGACCGCCTTCTTCTTCCCGTCGTACGTGTAGAAGCCCTTCTTCGACTTCCGGCCCAGCCGCCCATCGGCGACCAGCGCCTCAGTCGTTGCCGGAGCGACCAGCCGTTCGCCGAATGCGTCGTGAAGAATCTTCCCGACCTTTGACGCCACGTCGATGCCGACCTCGTCGAGCAGCGTGATCGGGCCGACCGGGAAGCCGAACTCGACCAGCGCGCGATCGAGCTCCGCGATGTCGGCGCCTTCGGCCAGCAGCCACGCCGCCTCGTTCAGGTACGGGGCGAGGATTCGCGACGTGTAGAACCCCACCCCGTCGTTGACCACGATCACCGTCTTGCCCTGCTTGCGGCCGACCTCGACGCAGGTCGCCGTCACCTCGTCCGCCGTCTTCGCGTGGGTGATGATCTCGAGCAGCGGCATCTTGTTCACCGGGCTGAAGTAGTGCATCCCGATCACGTTCTCGGGGTGCTGGCTCGCCTCGGCAATCTTGGTGATCGGCAGGCTCGACGTGTTCGACGCGAAGATCACCCCGCGCTTGCCCACCTTTTCGATGTCGCGCACGCACTGCTGCTTCAGCGCCAGGTCTTCGAACACCGCCTCGATCACCACGTCGGCCTGCTTGAAGCCCGAGTAGTCGGTGGTCGCGCTGACCATCGCCATCTTTGCGGCCGCGTCGCGCCAGGTCAGCGACTTCTTCTTCACCCGTTCGTCGTACAGGCCCTGCACGTGGGCCAGCGCACGGGCGAGGCCTTCGTCGTCCTTGTCCTTGATGCGCACCGGCACGTTCTCGAGCGCCGTGGCGACGTACGCGATGCCCGCGCCCATCAACCCTCCACCCAGAATGCCGAGCTTCTTCACCTCGCGCGGCTTCACCTTCGGGTCGCGGGTGCCGTTGTCTTTCTTGAGCGCGGTGGTGGCGAGGAAGATCTCGACCAGCCGCTTGCTGACGTCGCTCTGCACCAGCGCGCCGAAGGCCGCCGCTTCCGCCTCGAGGCCCGCCTTCATTCCGTCTTCGAGTCCCGTACGCACCACTTCCAGTGCCTTCTCGGGCGCCGGGTAGTTGCCGCGCGTCTTCTTCAGCAGCTGCTTGCGCGCCTGATCGAAGAGCACCTTGCGGCCCAGCGGGTTGTCTTCCAGCGCGAACTCGGCCCAGGCCTCTTTGTCCGACAGGCCACGAAGGATCTCGGCGAGCCCCCGGCCCTTCCCCACCGATCGAAAGCCGAGGCCGCGGGTGCGGTCGGGCTTCAGCGTGCCGGCCGCAAGCTCGAGCGCGCGCTTCTTCGCGATCTGAAGCAGAATCGGCGCGGGCACCACCTCGTCGGCAAGGCCCAGCTTCACTGCTTTCTTCCCCTTCAGGTTGCGGCCCGTGAGGATCAAGTCGAGCGCCGCCTGCACGCCGATGAGCTTCGGGGCACGCTGCGTGCCTCCCGCGCCGGGCAGCAGGCCCAGCTGCACCTCGGGGAAGCCGAGCATCGTCTTCGGGCTGTCGCTGACGAGGCGGTAGTCGCACGCGAGCACCCACTCGAGCCCGCCCCCCAGCGCGGCGCCGTGAATCGCGGCCACGACGGGCTTCTCGAAAGCGTCCAGTCGATCGAACCCGGCCTGGCCGCGGCGGCTCGCCTGCGTCGCCTCGGCTTCCGAGCGCAGTGACTGGAGGAACTCGATCTTCGCTCCGGCGATGAACGCGTCTTTCTTGCCGGAGATGAAGACCACCGCTTTCGCCGCGCTTTCCTGCGCGACGCGGGTCAGCAGTTGCTCGAACTGCTCGCCGACCTCGGGAGACAGCGTATTCACGGCCTCGCCTTCGGCGTCGATGGTGATGATCGCGACCCCGTCTTGCGTCTGAAGGCTGAAGTCTTTCGTGCGGAACATGTTCAGGCCCTCTCGAGGACGATGGCGGCGCCCAGGCCGCCGGCCGCGCAGATGGTGCACAGCGCAGTGGATTTGTTGCGGCGCTTCAGCTCGTTCAGCGTCTGGGTGACGATGCGCGCGCCGGTGGCGGCGAACGGGTGGCCCAGCGCAATCGAGCCGCCGTTGACGTTCAGCTTGTCGCGGTCGACCTCGCCCAGCGCAGATGCCCGCCCAAGCTTGGCGGCGAACTTCTGCGACGCGAAGGCCTGCAGGTTCGACGCGACCTGCGCGGCAAACGCTTCGTGCATGTCGATCAGATCGAAGTCGGCGAGCTTCATCCCTGCGCGATCGAGCGCGATCGGAGCGGCGTAGGCGGGGCCCTGCAGCAGCTGATCGGCCGGATCCGTCGCCGCGAAGGCGTACGAGCGCAGGTAGCCGAGCACTTCCAGCTTGAGGCTGCGGGCGCGCTCTTCGCTCATCACCAGCAGCGCCGCCGCGCCGTCCGTCAACGGCGAGCTGTTACCGGCGGTCACCGTGCCGAACTTGCGATCGAACACCGGGCGCAGCTGGCCCAGCGCTTCGACCGAGGTGTCTTCGCGAACGATGTTGTCCTTCACGGCCACCTGCTTGAAGCCGGGCGGCACTGGCACGTGCATCACCTCGGCGTCGAAACGGCCGGCCTTCCAGGCAGCGGCGGCGTTGCGGTGCGAGAGAAAGGAAAGCTCGTCCTGCAGCTGGCGCGAGATGCCGTTTTCCTTCGCCATCTTCTCGGCCGACTCGCCCATCGTCATCCCAGTCGAGTACTCGGCGATCGCGGGAGGCACCGGCAGCAGGTCCTTCGGCTTCAGCTTCTGAAACGGCTTCACCTTCTCGCCAAAGTTGCGGGCACGCGAGGCCTGCACCAGGGCCTGGGCCAACGGGCGGCTGGTGAAGATCGGCGGGTCCGACATCGACTCGGTGCCGCCGGCGATCGCGACCTCCGAGGTGCCGACCGCGATGCTGTTCGCCGCGTCGACGAGCGCCTGGATGCTGGTGGCGCAGGCGCGGGAAGCGGTGTGGGCTTCGATCCTGCGCGGCAGGCCGGCGGCGAGCACGACTTCGCGGGCGATCGACGTCGCGGTCAGGGTGGGAATCACCTGGCCGAAGACGCACTGGTCGATTTCGTCGGGGTCGATTTCGGCCCGCTGAATCAGCTCCTGGACCACCAGCCGTCCGAGGTCCAACGCCGTCAGCTCACCGAAGATGCTGCCGGCTTTCACGAAGGGCGTCCGAAGCCCCCGCACGATTGCAACCCTGCGACCGATTCGGGCCATGTTCCGCGCTCCTCTCAAGAGAGACGCGGTGCGTCATAACGGCGGTTGAGCCGTCAAATCAACCAGCGCGGCTCAGTAGACGTCGATGGGCTCGACCAGCTCGTATGAGGCGCCAGCTTCGCGGGCGAGGCGGGCGTCATCGTCGAAGCCCACGGGTGCTTTCAGTGGGTTGGCGCCTGGGGTGAGGATCATCGCGCGGTACTGGCCGGGCGCCGAGAGCGGCACGCTGGCGATCTTCTTCCCGCCCGCTGCCTCGCAGCCGTCCCTGGCGCACTGGAAGACGAGCGTGGTCTGGTCGCGCCAGACGCGGAGCTCGCGGCGTTGGTCGAGGGTCACCCGCAAGACGCCTCCGACGGCGGCGGAGCCTGACCGGGCGCCGGGAGCGGCGAGCACCTCGAAGGCCGTCGGAGCCAGCGGCTGATCGCGGCGCGGCAGCATCACCAGCGCGATCACCGCAGCGGCGATCGCAGAGCCGATCAGGGAAAGGGTGCGCAGTGAGAAGCGGCGGCGGGAGGAGCCCGCGAGGCGGGCCTCGAGGCGTCGCTCAAAGCCGCGGGGCGGCGCGTACTGGCCGGCGACGGCGAGCAGCTGCTCGAGGCGCACGAACTTGCCCTGGCTGACCTGGCACTCCGTGCAGCCCTGCACGTGAAGGGTGAGCTCGGCCGCGACGGGAAAACCGGTGAAGGCCTCGTTCTGGAAACGGGTGCAGGGGTTCACCAGTCGACCCCCTTTCCTTCGAGGCAGAGCTTCAAGGTGGGCAGCGCGCGCATCACGCGAACACGAAGGGCGCCGATGCTGACGCCGGTGAGCTTCTCGATCTCTTCGTAGGAAAGATCGTCGTGGTACTTGAGGACGATCGCGGCCCGGGTGTGGTCGGGCAGGCCGTCGAGACACCCTTCGAGCTCGCGGGCGGCCTGGCTCGTGGCGATCGCGTCGTCCAGCGGCGCCGCCAGCGCGGGTCTACTTTCCATCATCGTGGTCTCCTCCCGGGTCGCGCTGGGGCTGTGCCGGTAGAACTTCAGGCGATCGAGGCAGCGGTGGCGCGCAATCGTCCTCAGCCAGACCTGAGGGGAGGCCTCGAACCGAAAAGTAGGGAAGTCCTCGTAGGCCTGCAGAAATACCAGCTGCAAGACGTCCTCGGCTTCCGTGTCGTTTCGCAAAAACCTGCGGCAGTACCGGTAGATGTCGAGTTCCCATTGCTTGACCCATAGGGCGACGGTCGGAGCAGCGGCGTTACTCGAAATCGGCGGCGACATGCAGGAAGGGGTCGATTCTGGCGCGAGATCCGACGGGTCGGCGCTTTTGTTTGTAACGAAAAGACCCGCTGGGTCGCCATTAACCCATCGGCATTCAGGAACTCGAGAGCGGAGGCACGGCGACGATCGACAGATTCGTCGTGGGGGGCGTCGACCTCCGCGCTCGAGAAGTTTGCCCAAGGAGGCCCATGGGGAGGTCGATCGATTCCAGCGCAAGCCCTGTCCCGATGGCGCCGATGCTGCTGACGATGAGCATCAGCGCCCACCGGGATGTCGTCGAGGGCATTGCCGAGCTCAAAGACGGCATTGGCCGGGTGCCGCGCCGGAAGCTGTTGATGAGCCTGTGTCTCAAGGCGGCGGCCGAGCAGCTGCTGCGCACCTACGTGACGCTGGTGTGGGAAGCGCAGCGGGTCGTGGGCTTGAGCGTCGCAAAGGTGGGGCCGGCGATCGAAGCACTGCAGCGCCGCAACGTGGTGACCCGGGTGCACAAGACGCGGGGCGATTTCCAGCGTGTCGAGCGCGCCTGCGATCTGGCTTTTACGCAGGGGGTGCAGAATCATCAGCTGGCGCGGGTGGCAGAGGTGCCGCGCCAGCGCTGGACGAACCGCGAGGTGCACCTTTTCGCATTGCTGGTTCCACTGGCAGCCTACATGGAAGAGCTGGGACGCGAGCTCCAGGGCCTCACCGCTGACCCGACGCGCGTCGAGGCGCGGCTGGCGCACGCGCGCAGAGAGATGGAGCCCGTGCTGCAACGGTTCGCAGACACCACGCAGGCGCTGCAGCAGTTCATGGACGATCTGACCCAACCCCGGAGGTAGTACTTGGCCAATGTCGAGACGCGGTTTTCCACCTTCTTTCAGGCGTTCTGGTTCTCGGCGGTGCCGTCAGCCACGGTGCGGCGGGAAATGTTCCGGGGCTCGGCCAGCGCCTTTTCGTGGGTGGTGAGGGTCGCGTCGTCCGGCGCGCCTTGTTACCTCTTCCGTTCCGAGCTGACCGCGGGCGCCGTGACGCTGGACCTCAAGCCGTACATGCCGAAGAACCGGCAGATCATCCTCTACCTGTTCGGCGATCACGCGCAGGCGCAGCAGTACTACAACGAGTCGGCCTCGGGCTGGACGCCAGCCGAAGCCGAGATCATCGCGAACGCGGCGTACCTGAGCATGATCCCCGACGTGTCCTTCACCCCGCAGCAGGCGATTCGAGACGCGCGGCACGCGTGCAACCCGGCGGATCCTGCTTCGGTCGCCGCGATGAACGCGTCACTCACGTTCACGTACGGGCGCTTCACGGCTTTCAACGGCAACGTGCTGCCCGAGCTGGCGCGGCGGGCAATCGACGGCGTGTGGGTCGCGGCGCCCGGCAACCCGCCCGAATGGATCCCGCCAGACTGAAGGCTCACGGGCCGAGCACGATGAAGGGCGCCCAGGCCGACGGCGGAGCGCCGCTCTTCAAGAGCTCCCGTTGCGCCGCGGCGACGCGCTGGGGCACCTGATCGCCGAGGCTGCCGCCTTCGAACAAGGCACGGGCGAAGGTGGCTGCGGTGGCATCGTCGATCGACCGGGTGGTGGCGATCACCTGCCGGCTCCCCGCCGCGAGAAAGGCAGCGCCCAGGGTGCCGTCTTTTCGGGACGAGGCGGCCGAGGCGCAGCTGGCGAGGAAGACGACGTCGGGGCGGCAGCGCTCGGCGAGCACCATCGACGCGGTGACGACGCCGTCGGCCAGCTCGAGCCACGGGCCATCGGCGCCGACGCCAGAGTGGGCGGCGACGTGCAGCAGCTGCGCGCCACACCCTTCCTTCCAGCTCGCGATCGTCGCGGCGTCGCCCGTGACTGCGGTCGTGCCCAGCTTGATTGCCGTCGCGCGCGCTTCGGCGGCAGCCCCGGGCAGGTTGTTGCGGGGATCTCCGAGCACCACGGCGCCCTTCCCTGCGGGCCGGGCCTTCGAGAGCACAGCCGCGACGCCGAGCCCCGGGGCCGAAGACAGCACCTTCTCTTCGACGAGGTACCGGCCGTTCACCCGCAGGCCCGCGAAGGACAGCGAGCCCAACGCCGTGTCAGTGACAATCAACAGCTCGGTTCCGGTGGGCTCGGTGGGCCAGAGGCGCGCGCCCAGCGCATCCGCGTCGGTGCCGCCGAGGATGTCGGCCAGTGGCCCGAGCGCCCGGGCCTCGGCTTTTCCGTTCACGACGTGGACCCGGTAGAGCGTGCCCTGCGCGGCGAGAAAGGCGAGCACTTCGCGGGAACCGAGCTGGGCAAGCACATCGCCGGCCGGCGGCTTCGCGACGTCGGACGCTGCGACGCGCTTCAACGTATCGACGCGGCGAAGCGCCTCGCGGGCCGAGGTCTCGAGATCGCCAGGCGTCGGCTGCGCCTGGGCCATCGTCTCGAGGAAGCTCGCGGTGAGCAGCTGTTCCATCACGTCGACCGCCGCGGCCGCCCTGCCCTCGCGCACGTGCAGCGCAAACAGCGCCTCGTACGGCTTCCGCCGTTCTGCCAGCAGCCCGGGACGAAGGGCCGCTGAACCAAGGCTTTGGCGAAGGCCTTCGATCACCCGCGTGGCCTCGGCGTACGACGCCTGCGCCTGGCCGCTGAGGCCCTGCTGCTCGAAGCCCTCGCCCGCGACCGCGTGAAGCTGCCACTGCCAGTCGGCCAATGCGCCGGCGTCGAGCGCGGCGGACACCGTCTGCTGAACCTCGGGCCAGCGCTGCTGCGCGGCGAACAGCTGCGCCTGCGCGAAGGACAGGGTGGTGTGCTCGTACGACCTTTCGGCGGGAACCGCCGCGGCGAGGTCGAGCTGCCGCTGGCCGGCGTCGAAGTCGTCCAGGGCCCGCCCCACCGCCGCGAGGCTGACGTGGGCCGATCGCACCACCGGCTTCAACCCCGCGTCTGCGCCGATCGCGAGCGCTTCTTCGAAGCAGTCGCGCGCGATTTCTTCGTTGCCGCGCTTGAGCTCGAGCAGCCCTTGCCGAAGCCGCGCCTGCGCGAAGCCGCCCGGGAAGCTGCCCCGAAAGCGATTGGCCACTTCGGCGAGGGCGCGCGCCTCCCCGGCCTCGTCACCGACCTCGGCGAGCAGATCTCCCAGCTGGCCGTAGACCTTTCCCTCGAGCACGGGGTCTTCGCTTTGCCGGACCTCGACCAGCGCGGTGGTGAGGGTCTTGAAGGCGGCCTCGAAGTCGCCGCGGATCCACTGCAGCGAGGCCAGCTGCCGGGCGCAGCGAGCGGCGTAGTCGTGGAGCCCCGCAGCGGGCGCTTCGGCGACGCACTTCGTCAGCGCGGCCGTCGCACCGGCGTCGTCGGACTTCTTCCGGGCGGCCAGCGCGGCGTAGTACTGGCCCGCGACCGCGTACGGCGTTCCTTCGAGCCACGGCAGCCGCGCGATGACGTCGGCCTCGCGGTTCGACAGGCCCAGCGCGCGAATGGTGGCGAGCGCATGCGCTGGCTTCTTCTTCTTCAGGTACGCCTGCTCGCACGCGGTCGCCGCGGCCGCGTAGTCCTTCTTCGCCATCGCCCCCTCGCACGCGGGCGCGGGTCGGAAGACGAGGAAGAGCCCGGCCAGGCCCACCGCGGCGACGACGAGCCAGCGGGCCGCGCGCATCGGATCAGCCGACGAAGCCCAGGGCTCCGACGTGCGCGACGTGATCGACGACGATGGCCGCGAGCGCGTCGATCAGCAGCGGCGACTCGCTGATCGCTGGCACGCGTTCGATCTGCGTGAAGCCGAGCTCTTTCGCGAAGGGCCGCAGCTTGAAGTCGAGCGCGTGAACGACGTCGAGCTCTTCGACCAGGGTGCCCAGCGGGCAGACCACCAACTGGGTCGTGCCGCCTTCGCGGTACTTCTTCACCATTTCCTGCGTCGACAGGCCAGGGCCACCCAGGTCGAGCCAGCTGAGGCGATGCGGCCGCTCGAGCTTGCTCATGATCTGCTCGACCGCCTTCACTGCTTCGTCCGGGTATGGGTCGCCTTCCTGCGCGTCGCTGCGATCGATGAGCAGCGCCGCAAAGACCACCGCAGCCTCCGGCACGCGCCCAAGTGCTTCGGCAATCGCCGCCCGCACCGCGTCGAAATACAGCGGGTGGTTGACGCGATCGACAAGCGACACCTCGACGCCCTCGCCTGCTTCGCGCTGCAGGTTCTGCCCCGACGACGCGAAGAAGCGCTTGCACTGCTGCGGGTACAGCGAGAGCCCGACCACGCGGCGAATGCCGTCTTTTTGAAATTCGCGGCACGCTTCGGCGGCGCTCGGCGCGTTGTAACGAAAGCCAGGGAGCACCCGGAACTGTGCCGCCCCGGTGCCCTGGGTTTCAGCGTTCAGCTTCAGCTCGAGCGCAGTGGCCAGGGCGGTGACCTTCGCCACCACGGGCGATCGGCCTCCGATGTCTTTGAGCTTCTGTGCCAGGGCCTTGCCGTCCCACCAGGCCAGCGGCACGGCCAGCGCCTTTTGCGCCTCGCTGCCGAATGAGAGCCGGTAGGCCAGCGGATCCGCGTACGCCGTCTTGAGCCACTGCTGCGCTTCCTCGGGCGAGCCCGGATCTCCGCGGTGGAGCAGCACGACTCCGATGCGTTCGGTCATCCTTCTCTCCACTGAAGCTCGACCTGCTGCGGGCCCTGGCCCACCTGCAGCACCTGGTTGTCGCCCGCCTGCCATCGCCACGGCCCCTTCCCCGACTTCACCGCCAGCTTGAACTCGAACACCCCGCCCTGCGGCAGGCGCGCGCTGCCCGCGCTGCCCAACAGCTTCAAGCCCGCCTCGGGCTTCCAGGCGCCGAGCTCGGGGCCCGAGCCCACCACCCGCACCTCGTCTTCCGTGGCGAGGCCTCTGGCGACGAAGGTGACGTCGGACGCGGTGGGGTTGGCCAGCGCTTTCACTTCGGCGGCGAAGTCGCCTTTCGCGGTGAAGAGCTTCACCGAACGGGCAGGCGCCTGCAGGGGCGCATCCCACTCGCCGGCCAGCGGGGGGGCCTGCCAGGTCGAGTCGGTTCGGTTGAAGACGAAGAGCGCGGCATCGCCATCGGTGACTCGCAGCGCCGCGAAGACATCACGAGAGGCCTCGACGATACGGGTCGAGCCTTCGTTCAACGCCGGATGCGCGCGGCGCAGCCCGGCCCACTTCGCGATCTCGGCCTTCAGCGGAGACTCGGCGAAAGTCATCGAGGCGCGGTTGAACGGATCCGCCTGCCCCAGCGCGCCTTCTTCCGTGCCCCAGATGATCGACGGCGCGCCGCGCGTCGCGAGCAGAAACGCCAGCGCGGCCGACGCCTTCGACCCGTCGTTTTCGCATTGGGTCATCAGCCGCGGCAGATCGTGGTTGTCGGCGAGCGTGGTGAGGGTGCCGGCCGACGGGTAGAGCCTGTCGGACGTGAGCACCGCCGCGAGCCGCGCCGCGCTCTGGCCCTTACAGAAGACATCGACAATCGCGAAGTGCAGCGGGAAGTCGAACATCGTGGTGAAGCCGCCCTGCCGCTGGACGTCGGCGACGACCTTCGGGTCACCGTCGAGCATCTCGCCCAGCAGCTCGAAGTCCGGGCCCGCGGCCTCGCGCACGTCGGCGTTGAAGCGCTTCCAGAAAGACACCGGCAGGTGCTTGACCGCATCGAGACGAAACCCGTCGGGCTTCACCGCGCGCACCCAGCCGAGGCTCGCCTGCAGCAGGTACTGGTAGACCTCTTCCTTCTCGGTCGCGAAGTCGGGCAAGCCGTGGACGTCGTGGTTCACCAACTGCTCCGCGTCGTCCCAGTTTGTGATCCCGCCCTTGCCATGGAACCAGCTGGGCCGCTGCTTCACCAGCGGAGCGTCGGGCCCGACGTGGTTCAGCACCAGGTCCATCACGAGGCGCATGCCGCGGGCGTGAAGCGAAGCAGAAAGCTTCGCGAGCAACTTCAGATCGCCGAAGCGCGGGTCGACCTTCGTGAGGTCCCACGTCCAGTAGCCGTGAAAGGCGCCGTACGGGCCATACTTGTCGGGGCGCATCGCGAAGACAGGCGAGAGCCAGACGGTGCGAACGCCCAGTGACTGCAGCCAGTCGAGGCGATCGATCACGCCCTGCAGGTCGCCGCCGTGAAAGGCCGCGGGGTCCGAGAGGTCGATGGCCGCGTCGTTGGACGAATCGCCGTTGGCAAAGCGATCGACCATCACGAAGTAGACGAGGCCTGCCGGCTTCGACGCGGCAGGCATCGGCCCGGCGAGCAGCAGCTGATCGAGGAGCGTGCCCGCGCGCGAGGCGATGTCAGCGGCGACGGCGGCCAGGGCCTGCGGCTCGCGCTGGTGCTCGAACTGCAAGACGGCGGGAACCGAGAAGCTGTCTTCGATGATCTCACCCGGCTTGGACGACGCCGTGAGCTTCACCGACACCGTCCACCGGAAGCGGCCTTCGAGCTGCGAGAAGAAGGAGGCGCGGGCTTCGACGAGCAGCACCCAGCCAGTCGGCTCCGACAGGCGCAGCTGTTCGAGGCGCTTGGGGGTGAGCTTGGGGCCGCTGAGCGCTCCGACGTCGTTCGGGGTGAGGTTGCGTTCGTTCAGCGTCTCGGCGAGCCGGCCTTTGAGCGCATCGGGCGGGGTCAGCGCATCGGCCGACCTGTCCGTGTCCAGCGCCCAGCCCACGGTGACGGGGGTGGCGACGGCGGCCTTCTGCTGCGGCACGCGGTTCAGACAACCGGCACAGAGCACCAGCAGCAACGGCAGCGTGCGGCGCATCAGAACCACCCTTCCGACTCGAGCGAGATCAGGTGATGCCAGTGGCGCTCGCTGCCGACCGGGAACTCGTTGAACTGGCCCAGCGATTCAGAGAACCCGTTTCCGAACGCGGCCTGCATGGTCGAGTACTGCACGCCGTACAGCAGCCGAATCGAGGGCCGCGCGTAGATGCCGAGGCCGGTGGGGTTGAGCACCAGGCCTCCTTTGAGCTGCATCGTGTTGCGGGTCGACGCATCGCCCATCTCGAGCCCGCGTGCGTCGGGGATGCGCGCAGTGTTCTTGAAGATCGAGTCGTAGTGCTCACGCCAGAGGTTACCGTTCTTCGAGCGCTCCTGCGCCAGCACGCCCTCGAGAAGGACGTGAACGGTGCGGGTCAGGTAGACCTGAAGACGAAGCACCGTCGACAGGTACGTGCGGTTGTCTTCTCCGGCCGCGATGGTGTTCGCGAAGTTGGTGTCGTCGCCGTAGAGCACCGACCACGCCGCGTCGACGCGGTTGGGCCAGATTGTGAACAGTGCCTCGTTGCCGAACTCGAACTGGTACCGGTCGCGGGTGAGGTCGGCGATGTAGATGCGAAAAGCACCCTCGTCGTAGAAGTTGTCGGGGTGCAGGCGGCGGTACGCGACGAAGGTCTTGTTCCACTTCAGCGGGCCGACATCGCCGAAGCCCAGGTACCCGACCGCGCGCCACGACGTCGATGACTGGCCGGCGGGCTGCGGCCTGGTGAATTGGCCTACCTGCCCCGGGTTCGTCTCGTTGAAGTGAAGGATGACTTCCTTCCGAACGAAGTCTTCGTAGCGAAGGCCGGGGCTGACGTAGCTGCTGTTGCGGTTGCCTTCGACGAAGGGCTCCCAGGCGATCTGCGCTCCGCCGCCGAGCTCGAGGTGCCCGGGGAGGATGCGCAGGGTCGCGCCGGCGCCGGCGTTGAAGAGGGGCGCGTAGTTGAGGCCACGGGTGGCGAAGCCCGAGTCGCCGACGCCTACCATCACGTCGAAGCGATCGCGGCGGTAGGTCGCCATCAGGCCGACGGTGTCGGTGAACAGCGCAGCCGGCTTGCGGTCGTAGAGGCTCAGGTCGCCGCCAAAGAAATACTCGAGCGTGCCGAGCCGCCAGGTGACGCGATCGAGGAAGACGTTGCCGACCTCGGCGTAGAGCTGCGCGAGGCGGAAGAAGGCGAACGAGCCGTTGCGGATGTCGGCGTTGGCGACTGTGCCGCCTTCGATCTTCGCGTGGATGCTGGCGGTGGTGTTGCTCGAGCCCGGGGGCGCCTGGAGCATGTCGAGCTTGAGCTCGAGCGACGCGAACGGATCTTCGTTCAGCAGCCGGCCGTAGAGGTTCCAGAAACCGAGCCGCCCGATGCCGCCCTGAAAATCGGGCCGCGCCATGATGCGGTAGTACCCGCCGCCGCTGACGCGATCGTTGCTCGCCTGCGCGAACGCGGCGAGGGAAACGAGCGAAGAGAAGAGGAAGAGAAGCCGCTTCAAACCCTGCGGCTTATAGCCCGGGCCTTCAGATGCGCTGCAGCTCTTTGGCGATTCGATCGACGGCGCCGTAGAGCCGGGTATCCGACTGCTCGAAGCGGATGCCCATTGCGCCCGGTCGGCTCCACATCACGCGGCCCATCACTTCGATCGGATCATCTTCGTGTGGCGCTTCGAGCCGGACCTTGACGAGCGTCATCGGTGGCATCGGATGCGCCGTAGCAACGCCGATGCCGCCTTCAGACACGTCTTTCACTTCGTCGTAGAGCCGGTACTCCCCGCACTTCACCAACACCGGAAACTGCGCGGGGTAGCGCTCGTGGCAGCGCGCCTGTGAGTAGGAATACATTCGTCGTTCTTTGAAAATTTCGATCATGTGCGGCCCCCCGCGCTGGTCGTACTGCCTTCGCCCTGCGCGTGTAATTTTGAAACCAAACGCCGGGAAACGCAATCCCATTCCAGGCGATATGTTTCTATTCACCTCCGCAGCATGGGCCGCGCGAAATACGAGATCACGACGTCAGCCCCGGCGCGCCGGATTGAAGTGATCGATTCCCGAATGGCGCGCTCGAAGTCCATTAGCCCTGCGTCGCCCGCGGCTCGGATCATCGCGTACTCACCAGACACCTGGTAGGCGAACAGGGGCAGGTCACTGACCTCGCGCGCGTCGCGAATGAGGTCGAGGTTGGTCATCGCTGGCTTGATGAGCAGGGCGTCGGCGCCTTCGGCCTCGTCGAGCTTCAGCTCGCGAATCGCCTCGCGGCGGTTGTTGGGAGGCTGCTGGTAGGACGCGCGATCGCCAAACGACGGAGCGCTGTGCGCCGCGTCGCGAAACGGCCCGTAGAAGGCCGACGCCATCTTCACTGCGTAAGAGAGAATGCCGACCTGGTCGAGGCCCTGACCATCGAGGGCCTCTCGCATCGCGGCGACCCGGCCGTCCATCATGTCGCTGGGCGAGACGAAGTCGACGCCGGCCTTGCCGAGCAGCACGGCGAACTGGCTCAGGAGTTCGACGCTCTTGTCGTTGACGATCTCATCGCCTTCGACGACGCCGCAGTGGCCGTGGGTGCTGAACGAGCAAAGGCACACGTCGGCGAAGATCGGCAGGCCCGGCAGCTTGTCCTTCACGCGCTGGATGCCCTCGGTCAGCGGCGCGAGCTGGTGCGGCAGGCGCTTCGGGTCGTCGCTCTTCTCGTCGGGGACTCCGAAGAGCATCACGCCCCCGACGCCCGCGCTCGAAAGGGCAGTGACCTCTTCGACCAGGCGATCAGCGCTGACGTGCCACAGCCCGTAGCCAGCCTTCACTTCCTTCAAGATCCCCTGCCCCGGCACCACGAAGTACGGCTGCACCAGGTTGCGCGGCTCGAACGACGTCTCTTCCATCAGGCGGCGGATGCCGGCCGTGCGGCGAAGGCGGCGCAGGCGAACGGGGATGTTCATCTAAGGTTCTCCGGGGAGCGACTGCAGGAAAGCGTTGAAGGACACATGGCGCGCCGGGGCCGGGTGCACTGCCAGGTCACGGTAGCGGCGTTGGGTCGATTGGCCGATGCAGGCGACGGCGTTGGCGAACAGCGTGCGGCCCTGGCGGGCGAAAGACGCGAGCGCGTTCTCGACCGCGGAAGGACTCAAGAAGACGTACCCCAGGCCGGGCTCGAGCGCGGCCAGCGACGCGTCGAGGCCCAGCGGCGCGCGGGTCGAGTACACCGGCACGCGCTCGACCATCGCGAATGACTTCATCAACTTCATCGCTTCTTCCTGCTCGGCCTGAAGGATGCCGACGTCACTGGTCGCGTAGAGCACCGCGAGCGGGTTCCCGGCGTTCCAGCGTTGCAGCGCAGACGCGAGCGCGACGACTCCACCTTCGGCGCTGACTTCGGTGGGCACGCCGTGGGCGTGAAGGCGTTCTGAGGTGATGGGCGCCATCGCGGCGACGCTCGGCTTCGGCACGGGCAGCTGCGGCCACGCTTCGACGAGCCGGGTCGCGGCGTAGGGGCTGGTGACGAAGACCAGCTTCCGCGGCATTGGGGGCGACCACCTGGGCCACGGCAGCGCGACGCGTTCGATGCATGGCACCGCGATCGCACGAAGGCCCCTGGCCTGCATGGCGGCCACATCGGCGTCGGCGTCCGGTTGGGCGCGGGTGAGTACCCAGGTCGAGCTCACGAAGAACCGCATCTGCGCAGAGAAGGACCCTCGCCGCAGGGGGAATGACATATTGGTGACGATGATGACCGCTGGCTGCGCTTTGAAGGGGCGATGCAGAAGCTGACGCGCAGGGCCCGCTTTCTGGCGGCGCTGAATGGAGAACCCGTCGATCGCCCGCCGGTGTGGCTGATGCGCCAGGCGGGGCGCTACCTGCCCGAGTACATGGCGATTCGCGCGAAGCACGGCTTCTGGGACGTGTGTCGCACCCCCGAGCTGTCGACGGGCGTCGCGCTCGAGCCGCTGCAGAAGTTTGAGATCGATGCGGCGATCGTGTTCAGCGACATTCTCGTCGTCCCCGAGGCGATGGGGCTGGGCGTCACCTTCGGAAAAGGTGAGGGCCCGTTGATGTCGAAGCCGATGCGTTCGGCCGCCGACCTCGCGGCGTGGAACCTCGAAGGCGTGCAGGAGCGGCTCAAGTACGTGCCCAACGCCGTCGCGCACCTGAAGAAGACGCTGAACGGCTCACACGGCTTGATTGGCTTCGCCGGAGCGCCCTTCACCCTCTTCGCGTATTCCGTCGAAGGCGGCGGCAGCGATGACTTCCGGCTCGCCCGGACGATGCTTCACAACGAGCCCGCGCTGGCCGAGAAGGCGCTGGCGACGATCGCAGACGTGGTGACCGGGCTGCTCGAGTCGCAGTTCGAGGCCGGCGTCGACGTCATCCAGCTGTTCGACACCTGGGGCGGGCTGCTGTCGCGCGAGGAGTACCTGAGGTTCGCGATTCCTCCAATCCAGCGGATCACGAAGGCGCTCGCGGCGAAGGGCCGCAAGTCGATGCTCTTCGTGCGCGGCGGCCACCACCTTCTTCCCGTGCTCGGCGAAGCAGGAGTCGACGGGTTCAGCCTCGACTGGCGCACGCCCTGGGCCGAGGCGCGCGCGCTGTACCCGAACGCGCTGCTGCAGGGGAACATCGACCCGATTCTTCTCTTCACCTCGCCCGAGGTCGTTCGTTCGGCGACGCGGGGCTTGATGACCCAGATGGCGCGCCACGCGAGTACGCGGAACATCGTCAACCTGGGCCACGGAATCCTGCCGCAGACGCCCGTGTCGTCGGTCGCGGCGATGTGCGCGGAGGTCGCCGCCTGAGTCTTCCCCTCGCCATCGTCGGAGCGAGCTTTCGCGACGTGCCCACGCGGCTGCGGGCGCGGCTGCAGCAGCTCGACGAAGGCGAGGCCTCGCCCAGCGCGCAGCTGAAGGAAGGCGGTCACGTACAGGGCATCGCGCGCATCGTCACCTGCTCGCGCGTCGAGTGGGTGATGTCAGCGACGACGCCCGACTACGCCGCTTCGATGTTGATGTCGGCCCTCGCTGTGCGCGTGCCCGAAGCAACCCTGACGCTTCACTCGAAGCACGGGGTGCCGGCAGCGAACTACCTGTTCCGGGTGGTGCTGGGGCTCGACTCGGTGGCCGAAGGCGAGTCGGCCGTCGGCCGTCAAGTGCTCACCGGGTTTGCGAACGCGCACAAGAAGAGCACCACCGACAACGTGCTGCGGCAGGTGTGGAAGCAGACCGAGACCCTGATTCACCAGCGCCGGGAAGAAGGCGCGGCGGTTCCAGCGGCGGGAATCCAGATGCTGGTGGTGGCGGCACTGCTCGAGGTCGCGACGCCGGACACAGCGGTGGTGGTGTGGGGCCTGGGAGAAGTCGGGCGGGCCACGATGCGGGCGCTCGCCCGCAACGGGTTCACGAACGTGACGGGCTGCAAGCGCGGCGACGGCGCGGACCTCGAACGGTTGGCAAAGGCCGGCGCGCACGTCGTCGTCTGCACCGGCGCGACGTCGGCGTACCTCGAGCTGCCGCCGGTGAAAGGCGCGCGGCTCTGCATCGACATCGGCTGCCCGTCGCAGGTCTTGAGCGCGCCGGGGTGGGAACGGCTGGATCTCGACAGCCTGTTGTCGGGCCAGGGCCAGTTCCTCGATGATTCGCAGCGGTCGCGGCTGAACGCGCTGGCAAGGGCAGGAGTCGACGATCTGCAGGCCGCGCTGGCGGACGCGGCGCGCCCGAGCCGGCTGATGACGCTGGAAGAGACGCGGCGAAAGTATTTCTCCGAGACCTTGCCTGCCCTTCTCGAAGACCTGCCGCGCCCGCAGGCCGAGAAGCTGCGGCAGTCGATCGCCAGGTTCGCCCACCAGATGTTGAGCGCCGCCGGAGCCTCCCGGAAATGAACCCCTTCGTCGCAGGAACCCGCGGCAGCGCGCTGGCGCTGTGGCAGACCCGCAAGGTCATCTCGCTGCTCGAGCACCGCACGCGCGGCAACCCGCAGATCAACGAGAAGATCATCACCACCTCGGGCGACACGAGCCTCGCCGAACGGCTGGTGGGCCAGCTCGAGAAGGGCTTCTTCACCCAGGAGCTCGAGTCCGAGCTTTACGCGCGAACGATTCAGCTCGCGGTGCACTCGCTGAAGGATCTACCGACGCGCAACCCGCCCGGGCTCGCGCTTGGCGCGGTGCTCGAGCGCGCGAATGCGTACGACCTGCTGATCATGCGGCCCGACGCGATGAAGTTTTCGGCGGCCAGCCCGCTGCCGATCGCCGATGGCGCAAAGATTGGCTCGTCGTCGTTGCGGCGGCAGGCCCAGCTGGGGCGGTTCGCTCCGATGGCGATCAACGTGCCGCTGCGGGGCAATGTGCCGACGCGGGTGCAGAAGCTTCGCGACGGTTTGTACGACGGCATTCTGCTCGCGGCGGCGGGCGTGCAGCGGTTGGAGCTTCCGATGGACGGCCTGGCTGTCTTCAAGCTCGACCCGCGCATCTGGACGCCGGCGCCGGGCCAGGGCGCGATTGGAATTCAGTGCCGCGAAGACGATCACGACACGAAGGCGCTGCTCGGGCTCATCCACCACATCGACACGGCGCGGGCGGTGAACCTCGAGCGCGATCTGCTGCGCGTGTTCGAAGGTGGCTGCAGCACGCCTTTCGGTTGTTACGTAGAGGGCGACCATCTTTGGGTGGGGTTGCAGGCGCATGGGCGTTGGCGTGCCGCGAAGTGGGCGGTGCCGGCGACCGACGTCAACCCCGAGTGGGAACACCAGCTCGGCGCGCTCTCTGCGCCCGACTACAAGGAGACTATCGATGTCGAAGGTCCGATCTGCAGCCGCCTCTGAGAAGCTCTTCGCGAAGGCCCAGGCTGTGTTGCCCGGCGGCGTCAGCAGCCCGGTGCGCGCCTTCCGGCACGTCGGCGGCTCGCCCGTCTTCATGACGCGCGGCAAGGGCGCGACCATCGTCGACGAAGACCAGCACGAGTACCTCGACTTCTGCCTCGCCTGGGGTCCGCTGATCCTCGGGCACGCGCACCCGGAGGTCGTCGAGGCGGTGGTGAAGACGGCGCAAGACGGGCTCGCGTTCGGCACGTGCCATCGCAACGAGGCGAAGCTGGCCGACCAGGTGCTGGCGGCGTTTCCGGGCCACCAGATGGTGCGGTTCGTCGTCTCGGGCACGGAAGCTGTCCTCACCGCGGTTCGGCTCGCACGCGCGGCGACCAGGCGCCCCCTGCTGCTCAAGTTCTCGGGCTGCTACCACGGGCACGTCGACGCGCTGATGGTGAAGGCGGGCTCGGGCGTGGCGACGCTGGGACTTGCGGAAAGCGAAGGTGTGACGCCGACGGTGGCCCACGACACGGTGGTGATCGAGCTCGGAGATCGCGCGGCGCTCGAGGCCGCGTTCAAGCAGCACGGAGAACAGCTCGCGGCGGTGATTCTCGAGCCACTGCCGGCGAACAACGGCCTGCTGACGCAGACGAACGAGTGGCTCAAGTCGCTGCGTGAGATCACGCAGAAGCACGGCGCGCTGTTGATCTTCGACGAGGTCATCACCGGCTTCCGGTTCGGCTTCCACGGCTACGAGAAGGTGGCCGGCGTGCAGCCCGACCTGACGACCCTGGGGAAGATCGTCGGCGGCGGTTTGCCGGTCGGAGCGGTGGCGGGCTCGAAGGCGCTGCTGGAAAAGTTGGCTCCGCTGGGCGGCGTGTACCAGGCGGGGACGATGGCGGGAAACCCGGTGGCGCTGTCGGCGGGCCTCGCGACCCTCGAGATCTTGAAGACGGGGGCGCCGTACCTACAGCTGGAAAAGCTGGGCGCGGCTTTCGATGCGGCCGTCGCGAAGCTCCCAGCGGGCCCCCGCTGGCGCCGCGTCGGCAGCATCGTGTGGCCGTACTTCGACCCGGCGGGTGAAATCCCGACGACGGCCGAGGGCATCTCGAAGACGGCGATCGAGAAGTTCAAGGCGCCGTACCGCGGTTGGCTCGACCAGGGCGTGTACTTCCCTCCGTCCGCGTACGAGGTCGGCTTCTTCTCGGCGGCGCACGAGGAGAAGGACGTCGAACGGCTGGCGCAGGTGCTCGCGGGTGGCTGAAAAGGTGGTGGTGATCGAAGACGAGCCCCTGGTTCGGGACCTGGTGATCTTCAACCTGAAGCACGTCGGCTACGAGGTGACGACGGCGGGGAACTATGCGGCGGGCCTCGAGCTCCTGCAGACGCGGCCGTCGCTGGCGATCATCGACGTCATGTTTCCGGGCGGCGACGGGTTCTCGCTGACGAGGGAAGCGCGCGACCAGGGGTTGAAGTTTCCGATTCTGCTCCTGACGGCGCGCGGCGACGGTCAGTCGAAGGTGCGCGGGTTCGATTGCGGAGCCGACGATTACGTGACCAAGCCTTTCGACATCCCCGAGCTGCTCGCGCGGGTGCGCGCGCTGGTGCGGCGGGGAAAGGGCGAGGCGGCTCCGGCGCCGTCGAAGCTTCTGCTGGGCGGGTTCTGGGTGCGGTTCGACACCGGCCGCGCGCTGACGACGGACGGCGAGGTCTCGCTGTCGGACAAAGACTTGAAGCTGGTCGAACACTTCTCGCAGCACGAGGACAAAGTGCTGACACGCGCGGATCTGCTGGAAGAGGTTTGGGGCGGCGAAGCGGGAGACGTGGACGCGGCGATTGGACGGCTGCGAGCGATGTTCGAAGTGGATCCGGCGGCGCCCACCGTCTTCGTCAGCGCGCGCGGTCGCGGCTACCTGTTCAAGCGGCCATGACAGCGCTCGCCGTGCAGGGGACGAAGACGGGAGTGTTGCTGCTCAACATCGGCTCGCCGGATGAGCCGACGCGTGCAGCGGTCGGCCGGTACTTGAGGAAGTTTCTCGGCGACGGCCGGGTGATCGACATGCCGGCGGCGCTGCGCTGGCTGCTGGTGAACCTGATCATCGTGCCGACGCGATCGGGCAAGAGCGCGAAGCGGTACGCGTCGATCTGGACGTCGGCGGGCTCGCCGCTGATTCGGCACTCTCTCGCCCAGGCGGCGGCGCTCAAGGAAAAGCTGCCGGGGGTCGAGGTGATGGCGGCGATGCGGTACAGCGAGCCGTCGCTGGAAAAGGCGCTGGACGCGATGCTGCGCGAAGGCGTGACCCGGCTGGTGCTGGTGCCGATGTACCCACAGTACGCGTCGGCGAGCACGGGCAGCGCGCTCGATGGCGTGTTCGCGTACCTGTCGAAGCGCTCTTTCGTGCCCTCGGTGCGGGTGGTCGAGGCGTTCTACGAAGAGCCGGCGTGGCTGGACGCGGTGGCGGCGGGCATCGAGAAGAAGGCGATCGAGATGAACGCGGACCACGTGCTGCTCAGCTACCACGGGCTTCCGTTGAATCAGCTGCAGGACACGACGCGGCCGACCGGCGGCGTGTGCGGCACCACGGGCTGCTGCGATCGCATCACTGTTGCAAACCACGGCTGTTACCGGGCGCAGTGCTTCGCGACCAGCGCGGGGCTGGCGCAACGGCTGACGAAGTGGCCGGCGACGACGTCTTTCCAGAGCCGCCTGCAGGGCCGGAAGTGGATCGAGCCGTACACCGACGTCGTGCTGGTCGAGCTGGCGAAGAAGGGCGTGAAGCGGCTGGCGGTAGCGTGCCCATCATTCGTCGCCGACTGCCTCGAGACGCTCGAAGAAATCGGCACCGAGGCGCGCGACACGTTCCGCGCGGCGGGTGGTGAGGAATTGAAGCTGGTGCCGTGCGTGAACGACGACCCGCCCTTCATCTCAGCCCTGGCGCACCTCGTGCGGCGCGAGCTCGATCGATGAGCGTCGAGGTCTTTCGAGCGATTCATCAAACAATCCTTCAAGCGTTTCAGGCGGAGGACGGCGGCACGTTCGAAGTCGACAACTGGTCGCGTTCGGCCGCGGGTGGACGCATGGCGGGCGAGGGCTCGACCTGCGTGCTCGAGCAGGGAATCGTCTTCGAGCGCGCCGGGGTGAACTTCTCGGACGTCAGCGGCCCTGCCCTGCCTCCGTCTGCCACCGAGCAGCACCCGAAGGCGGCGGGCCAGCCCTTTCGCGCGATGGGCGTGTCGGTGGTGACGCACCCCCAGAATCCGTGGGTGCCGACCAGCCACTGCAACGTGCGGATGCTCGAGGTAGGCGACCTGTGGTGGTTCGGCGGCGGGTTCGACCTCACGCCCCACCTGCCCTTCGAAGAAGACGCCCAGTCGTGGCACCGGCATGCGGCCGAGGCGTGCGCGACACTGCATGCCGACGCGTACGCGGTGTTCAAGAAGCGCTGCGACGAGTACTTCTACCTGCCCCATCGCGACGAGCTGCGCGGCGTGGGCGGCGTCTTCTTCGATGACCTCGACACGCAGAGCGCACCGATTGGCGCGGATGCGACGACGGCCCTTCAGTTCGTGCAGCGGCTGGCCGAGGCGTACGTCACCGCGTACCTGGAGATCGTTCGCCGGCGAAAGGCGCTGGCCTTCACCCCGGGGCACCGCGAGTTTCAGATCTACCGGCGTGGCCGTTACGCCGAGTTCAACCTCGTCATCGACCGCGGCACCCACTTCGGGTTGCAGTCGAAAGGCCGCATCGACTCGATTCTCGTCTCGATGCCGCCGGTGGCCGGGTGGAGCTACCGCAGCCCCGACGCAGATCTCGAAGCCAGGCTGCGGGAGTTCCTGGTCCCCCGCAGCTGGCTTTAGAAACGTCAGTTCCCGACGGGGCGAAGCTCGTAGACCTCGGCCGGCCCTCCGCTGAGGCCGCGCGTGACGATGATGAAGCGGTTGGTCCCTGGAATGTTCGCGATCGCGCGGGGCAGCATCCGGTTGTAGTCGGGCGTGCCGGGCGCGGCCGACGACAGCGAGATGTTCTTGGTGACGCCGTCTGCGCCCAACACGCTGACCATCGCGTCTTCCCCGTCGATGCCGGCGAGGCGGTCGTCATCGAGGAAGGCGAGGTGGGTTGCGAACGCGCCAGACTGCGAGGGGCTGCCCACGTCGTTAACGCGCGTGCTGTTGAACGAGCCTTCGAGGTTGGTGATCTGCGAGAGGCCGAAGGCCTTCGACTTTGTCGACGTCGCAAAGGCGGTCTGCGAAAGGAGCCCGCCGCTGTAGAGGCTGGGCGCGAAGGTGGTGGCTGACGACAGGTTCGAGAACACGGCCACGCCGTTGCCCGCGAGGGCGGCGAACTTCGGGGCCTGCGCGTCGACAGCGACGGCTCCGGGGCGGCCCTTCACCTGGACCAGCGAGTTCAAGCCGCTCATCGGCGCGCAGCCGCCTGGGGTGGCGCACAGGCGCAGCTGCGCGGGCTGGCCCTTGGTGACGGTGACAAGCTTGGTGAAAAAGCGCGTGGTGACGCCGTCGATGACCGCGACCCCGAAACCGTTCGCGTTGTCGAAGCCCTGCGGCGCGGCGGCCGGCTTGAACGCGATGTTGCCGCGCGCCGTCGACAGCCAGGTGGTGCCGTCGGCCTCGACCGCGATTTCACCGCGCGCGGTGAGGAAGCCACCCGCCGCAGCGAGCGACTCGAGCACCGTCGTCTGACCCGAGGCGAGGTCGTACTTCGCGATCGCGAGCCGCCCGCTTGACGGGGCGTGCGCGTAGTGCAGCTTGCCGCCGACGATCGCGACCGTGCTTGAGGTGCCGTCGAGAATGCCCTTCGTCAGGTCGGGAAGCTTCTTCACGCAGAAGGATCCCGCGGGCGCGGCGCAGACGCCGATCGAGAGGTTCGCTCCGAGGCACTGCACCGGGTTGGCGGCGCAGAAGGCTCTGGGGTTGAGCGCGATTCCGGCTGCGACGGTGGCGAGCGAGGTCGACTCGACGGTGACAGAGGTCGCGGTGGAAGCGGTCTGGGTAAGCTTCGTCCACCCTGCCCCTTCGCGCTGCCAGACGGCGCAGCTCGACGGCTCTTTGCCGAACGCGCTCAGCAACATGAGGTCGATGGGCACGGTCAGCGTCGCGCCCTTCGTGAGCGTCACTGCGTCCGGCGTGATGCGCAGCTGCGGGCCGACGCGCTCGGACAGCTGCGACAGCGGCGTTTCGTCGATGGTGCCTTCGAGCGTGAAGTCGGTTTCTGTGGCCAGCGCGCCAGCGGGGATCTTCACCACCACGCCTTCCAACACGTGGCCCTGAGGGGCACGCAGCTCACCGCCCGCGGGGCCGATGCGCGAAGTCACCGCGGCGGTCGAGCGGACGACGTCGATCTCTTCCTCGGACTCGACCTTCGGGTCGACAGGTCCGCACGCGGTGTGGAGCATCGCGAAGAGACACAGCTTCAGGAGGCTTTTCATGCTGGGCGCGATTGCGCGGCGCGTGCCACGGTCGCCCCAGAGGGAGACGGTTAAACCGGTGTCGGGTCCCACCTACAGAATGCGGGCGCGAGGCTGCAGGGTGCGGCCTACGCACGGGTCCCGGCGATGAGGCCAACGTTTAGCGGCCCCGACCGACGCCGGGCACCCCTCGGCTCGATGTTCATTCGTCGTTCATTGACCAGTGGATCTCCGACACGGAAGGGTCCGAGTTCGACGTGGGTCCTAAGGGAGCCGGGTCGGCGGTCGATGTCGGAAGACCGCACTCCGATGTTGCCGATTCCAGCCTGTCGGTCGCAGAGGCAGGCGCTGTCGCCGATGGGGGTGCGCCGGTCGACTCGGGCGAATTCTCCGGCATTGATACGGGCGTGGTCGAAGCAGCAGACGGGACAGAGGCAAGCGGCGGCTGCTCTGTCTCGACAGGGCCTGTGCTTTGGCGCAGGTCGTCGATGAAGACATCAACCGTGCGGAAGAGCTGGGCCGTCTGGGGTGGATGACCTGCAGCAACCAACGACGCCGAGCCATGAAGCAGGCTCATGAAAGCGTGGGCCTCGGCTTCGGTGGTGGGTCGCTGCAACTGGTGCTCGAGCAATTTCTTCAGCGTGTCGAGCAGATACTGGCGCCTGCGCGCGAGCTCGGGAAACTCGTACTGGCTCGCGTACCGCGGAGAGAAGATGAGCAGGTAGTGGCGAGGCCGCATCGCCGCGAAGGCAAGGTAGCTGGTGAGGACTTGTCGAGAGAGCGCTTTCCAGGCCTCGGCGTCGCCGGGCGGTTCGTCAGGCAAAGCCTTCGAGGCTTCTTTGACGAGTTTTGCGATGGCATGAGCGGCGAGCTCGGCGCCCAAAGCCCTCACCGACGGGAAGTAGTAGTAGAGCGTTTGAGGCGCCGCACCGAAGTCGCGGGCGAGCTCCTTGAACGAGAAGTCGTCGAGGTCTCGGGTGAAGAGTGCGTTCCAGCCCGCATTGACCAGGCGCACCCCAACGTTGTCGAAGTTGTCGTTCCACACGGGTAGGTCTGCATACGGCGGCATGGGCCCGAGCCAACCACGGTGTCTTCCTGGCATCTGTGCGTTCCCCCTGTTGTCGTGAACTGTCGCATTCACAGCGCGCGCCACCATCAAGTCCGCAGAATTAAGCAACCTTCGTCTCAGCCACCGCCTCACCGCGGCTGGAGCACCGTCCGCGACCCATTCGATCGAATTCGATCGAAAGTTTCGACGGCATCGGCCCGCCGTTCAGGCGATTCGATCGAATTCGATCGAATGGGTGCGAGGTCGCCGCCGCCCAGGGGATTCCAGTTTTGGAGCGGCCGGATCAAGTCGAGGTGAGGTCGAAGGCCAGGTCGAGAACCGCGAAGCCGTGCCCGCGCGTTCATGCGAACGGCTCGTCGGCCTCCACCCCGCCGCTCTTCGAGCTACTTCCCGCAGACGGAGGACGAGCAGTTCCCCGAGGCGCACTCGCCATTGAAGGAGCACGCCTCACCGAACCCCAGCGGGCTGCCCAGCAGCTTCGGCTTGCAGAGGTTGAACGAGCAGTTGGCTGACGCGCACTCGACGTTGAGCGTGCACTTCGAGCCGTTGCCGAGGTTCAGCGCGTTGCCCTTCGCGGTACAGACGCCGAACGAACAGTTGCCCGAAGCGCAGTCGGTGCCGAACGTGCACGGCTCACCGTTGGCGAGCTCTTTTCCGGCCCACGCGAGGCCCGCCGCCAGCACTGCTGCGAGGAAGAAGGTCTTCATCTGTCGGTCACCTCGACGCCCAGCCGCGCGCACACCTCGACCAGTGCCACTTCCGAGCCAGCAGCGATGCCTTGAACGCCGCGCAGCGGTGAGGCGATCGGGTCGATCGAGAACATCGGGGTGTGACGATCTTGCGCGGAGTCGTAGACGAGCTGCGTGACGCCGACGGAGTGCGAGGTGCCGGCAAAAATCACCAGCTCCGCCGACGCCGCGGCCGCGAGGACGCGGGGCCATTGATAGTCGTCATGGCCGTTGTAGTACTCGTCGAACCAGAGCACGTGCTGGCGCAACAGCCCGCCGCACTCCGGGCACTTCGGCACGTTGGCGTCGATGGGGTTGGCAAGAAACGCCGAGACGTCGACGTCCGCGCGCGCGATCGAGCCATGCGGCGCGGCGAACCGGCAGCCGTCGTTCGAGCACCGAACGCGATCCGCGCTGCCATGCACCTTCACCAACTGCTGGCTTCCCGCGCGTTCGTGAAGGGGGTCGATGTTCTGGGTGACGAGAAGAAACTGAAGCCCGCGCCACTTCTCGAGCGCGACGAGGGCACGGTGGCCAGCGTTGGGCTTCGCAGCGAGCACCTTCGCAAAGCGCTGCAGATACCAGGACCACGAGCCTGCGGGCTCGTGGCAGAAGTAGCGGTGGGTGCCGAGCTCGGTGACGTCGCGCGCCCAGACGGCTCCGGGATCTTTTCCGCGGAAGGTGGGAATACCGCTGGCGAGGCTCACCCCGGCGCCGGTGACCACCAGCACCAGGCCTTTGGTGTGGGTCAGGGCGTCGGCGAGCGCGTCGATCACTTCGCTTCGAGCACCACGATGCTGCGGGTCGGCACGCCGTACTTCGCATCCAGAATCGCCACCGGCGCGCCGAGGCTGATGTTCGCGCTGAGCCGCTTGTCGAGGCCCTGCGCAGTGAGCGTCGCCGGAAGGTCGAAGTACTGCTGCGTGTCGAGCAGCCGCTTCCAGGTGCGGCCCGCGGGAAGCGTGAACTCGACGTCGCTGCCTTCCATGTTGATCAGGATCGCGAGCTCGGGGCCCTTCGTGGCGTCGTGGTAGTGAATCATCACCGCCTTGCCCCCCCAGTTCACGGCGTCGGTGTTGGCGGGGCTCTTCCAAGAGAAGGGCGCCGACTTGCCGTACTCATCGGGAGACAGCGCGTACGCGTGGTCTTTGCGGAACTGGATCAGCTGGCGCACGAAGTCGCGCATGCGGTGGCGTTCGTCGTTCGCTTCCCACACGCCCCAATCGAACCAGTTGAACTCGTTGTCGGCGCGCGTCGAGTAGGCGTTGTTGTTGCCCAGCTGGGTGCGCATCCACTCGTCGCCTCCGTTGATCATCGGAGTGCCGTGCGAAATCATCATCGAGACGAAGGCGTTGCGCATGTTCTGCCGCTTCATCGCTTCCTGCGCCTGGCCCCAGTCGCGACTGCGGTTGTTGCTCTCGCCGGAATCGCGATCGCAGAACGGGCTGAAGGGCTGCTCACAGCACACCGGGTTCAGCGGGCCACATTTGTTCTGCTTCTGGTTGTACGAGAACAGGTCGTACATCGTGAAGCCGTCGTGAATCGTGACGAAGTTCACCGAGTGGTATGGCCGCCGCCCATTCCACGAGTACCAGTCGAAGCTGCCGGTAAGAAAGAAGCCGCCGTCTTTCACTTCCGTGCTGTTGAGCTTGAAGTTGTCGTCGTTGATGAACGCGCGCCACCAGTCGCGGAATCGCCCGTTCCACTCGTACCAGCCGGTACCGGGCTTGCTGCTCGCGTTGGGGAAGCTGCCGACACGCACGCCACCAAAGCTCTGGGCCGCTGGCGGCATGCCCTGGTTCGTGTAGCTGCCTGCCGCCCACGGCTCGGCGATGATGCGGGTGTTCAGCTTCTGCAGCACCGGATCGTCGATCACGTCCTGCAGCACCGTGTTCTTCGGGTCGTCCCAGGTGTTGTAGTCGAGGTCCTTCTCGCCCAGCACCGGCGCGAGATCGAAGCGGAAGCCGTCGACGTGCATCTCGGTCGCCCAATACCGCAGCGAGTCGAGGATCAGCCGGCGCATCGGGCGGTGGTTGCAGCGCGTCTCGTTGCCGACGCCCGTGTTGTTCCAGTACGTCTGCTTGTCGGGTGAGAGCGCGTAATACGCCTGGTTGTCGAGGCCGCGGTAGCTGTAGAGGCCGGCGACTTCCTTCGGGTCGAAGTTCACCAACTGCGCGTCGAGCGACGGGTCGGGCGAGACGTCGAACTCGATCTTGTTGCGCCAGAAGCCGCCTTCACCGGTGTGGTTGTAGACGACGTCGAGGATGACCTCGATGTTCCGCTTGTGCAGCTCGTCGACCATGAACTTGAACTCGTCGATCACCTGCTCGTACCGGGTGCGTGACGCGTAGGTCAGCTCGGGCGCGAAAAAACTCAGTGTCTGGTAGCCCCAGTACCCGCCGTCCAGCGGCTTCTCGAACGGAGGAATCAGCTCGACCGCGGTGATGCCGAGATCCTTGAAGTAGTCCGCTTTTTCGGCGAGCCCGCGGAAGGTGCCGGGGTGCAGCACTCCCGACGCGGGGCTGGCGGTGAAGCCCTTGGGGTGGACCTCGTATAGGATCATGTCCGACCACTTGTGGCCGGCCCAGTTCTCGTCTTCGCGGTTGGTGCGGTACTTCGCTTCGCCTTCCGACCAGACGTACTTCGACTTCACCACCACCGACTTCGAGGCGGCGGCGTAGGTGACTTCGGTGCGGCGCGGGCCCGACGCGAGGTTGCCCTTCGACCAGTCGTGATCGCGGTGGAGCGCCTTTGCATACGGGTCGAACAGCAGCTTGTTCGGGTTGAAGCGGTTGCCGTCGGCGTCGACGTCGCTGATGAAGCCCTTGATCGAGCCCGGATACCACGCAGGGTCGTACTTCCAGTTTCCGCCCCACGCGATGTAGCCGTAGTGCTGGCCGAGCCCGACGCCCTCGATGAACAGGTTCCAGACGTCGCCGAACCGCTGCATCGGGAACTGGCGCGTGGGAAAATTCGACTCGGGGTCGTCGAACAGCAGGATCTCGATCCGTTCAGCGTGCTCGGAATAGACCGAGAAGTTGATGCCCTTGTCGACGAGCGTCGGCCCGAGCGTGTCGAGGTTCTCGATCGCCGCCGCGTCGATCGACGGGGCTTTTGACTCGGTGTGGTACAGCCGCGCGTACTCCCCTCCCTGAGGGCAGGACGTCAGCACGAAGAGGCAGAAGATGACGGGCAGGCGGCGCACGGGTTGCTCTTAAGCCAGCTGGTGGCGGTGAGGGTAGGCCCCGGGCTTCGCGCGTGGTAGGGGACGCCCGGTGTCGGCCGTCAAGCTCGCGGGAATCCGGAAGTCGTTTGGCGACAACGAGATCGTCAAAGGCGTCGATCTCGAGGTCCAGCCCGGCGAGTTCCTGGTCATGGTCGGGCCTTCGGGCTGCGGCAAGACGACGCTGCTGCGGCTGATCGCAGGCCTCGAGCAGTGCGACGCAGGCGAGATCTCGTTCGACGGGAAGCGGGTCAACGAGGTGCCTCCGCGAGATCGCGATGTGGGCATGGTGTTTCAGAGCTACGCGCTCTACCCGCACCTCACCGTACGCGAGAACCTCGCCTTCGGATTGATGCTGCGCAAAGTGCCGCCGGCCGAGATCACGCAGCGGGTGAACGAGGCAGCGGCGCAGCTCGAGCTGTCGGCCCTGCTGGATCGCAAGCCGAAGGCATTGTCGGGTGGGCAACGGCAGCGGGTCGCGATGGGCCGGGTGATCGTGCGCCGCCCGAAGCTGTTTCTTTTCGACGAGCCGCTGAGCAACCTCGACACCTCGCTGCGCGTCGCCATGCGCGGCGAGCTCGCGCGCCTTCACCGCAAGCTCGGAGTGACGATGCTCTACGTCACCCATGACCAGGTCGAAGCGATGACGCTCGCGACGCGCGTGGCCGTGTTCAACCAGGGGGTGCTGCAGCAGCTGGGGCCTCCGCTCGAGCTGTACCACCGGCCGACGAATCGCTTCGTCGCGACGTTTCTCGGCTCGCCGTCGATGAACCTGTTCGCCGCGCGGCGCGAAGGCGAGCTGTTGAAAGGCGCGGGCTTCGAGCTGCCGGCTCCGGCGGAAGCGGCGGGCGAGCTGCTGGTCGGGTTGCGCCCGCAGGATCTTCGCGTCGGCAACGAAGGTCCCTTTGCCGGTGAGGTGGAAGCGGTCGAACGCCTCGGCTTCGACGGGTTCGCGTTCTTGAAGACCGCGGCCGGGCCGATGGTGGCGCGGTTCGAAGGCCTGGTCGACGTGGGCCAGGTGGTGAAGGTGCAGCCGGTGGGCGATGTGACCCACCTCTTTTCCGCGGACGGCGCGAAGGCGCTGCGGCACCCGCCGTGAAAGGGCTGCTGCTCTGTCTGCTGGCGACCTCAGCGAGCGCGGCGCCGCTGAAGCTGTGGCACGCCTACCGGGGCGGCGAAGAGCAGGCGCTGCTGCAGCTGTCGAAAGAGTTCACCGCGAAGACGGGGCAGGAAGTCGAGCTGCTCGCGGTGCCCTACGACGCGTTCAGCTCGAAGATCACCAGCGCGATTCCGCACGACGCGGGCCCTGACGTCTTCATCTTTGCGCACGAACGGTTGCGCCAGTTCGTTCGCCTCGGCGTGGTCTCCCCTTCCCTGCTCGGGCAGAGCACCGACTACCTGCAGCCGGCGATCGATGCGCTCGCGGTCGACGGCTCGCACTACGGGTGGCCGCTGTCGCTCAAGTGCCTGGCGCTCTTCTACAACCAGAAGCTCATCACCGAAGTCCCGGCCGACACGAAGGCGATGCTCGCGCTGTTGCCGGGCTTGTCGAACGCGGCCGAGAACCGGTTCGGGCTGGCGTACGAGTCGGGCGACTTCTACTTCCACGCGCCGATCTACTTCGGGTTCGGCGGGCAGCTGTTCGGACCTGACGGCAAGTCGCAGCTGAACACGCTGCAGATGACGGACTCGCTGCGGTTCATCCGCACGATTCAGGACAACCGGTGGATGCCGCAGGAAGCCTCGGGCGCGCTGGTGAAGTCACTCTTCAACGACGGGCGCGCGGCGATGGTGATCAGCGGCCCGTGGTTCGCGGGAGAGATCGAGAAGGACGTCGCGTATGGAATCGCGCCGCTGCCGACGGTGAGCGAGACGGGAATTCCGATGCGGCCATTTCTCGGCGTCGAAGCGGCCTTCGTGTCGTCGAAGTCGAAGCAGCAGCAACAAGCGCAGGCGTTCGCGAAGTTTCTGTCGGAAGCGCCCGCCGCGGTGGTGCGCGCGACGTTGGGCCGGCAGATTCCCGCGGCGATCGGCGCCTATGAAGATCCGTCGGTGCAGAACGACGTCGTCATCTCTTCCTTTCGCAAGGCGGCGCTGCAGGCGGTGCCGACGCCCAATACGCTCGAGATGACGAAGGTGTGGGAGCCGATGAAGCTCTCACTGCGAGCGGTGCTGCAGGGGCTCGCTGCGCCGGAAGAAGGCGGGGCGCTGGCAGAACGCAGGTACCGGGCGTTGCACCGCGAGGCGCCTGAAGATGCGTCGCCAGTTCCGTATGTGGCGGCGTTGGTGGCGTCGGCGCTGTTCGGCGGCGGCGTGTTGTGGCGGCGGCGGCCGCGCGTGACCTTTGGTCGCGCGTACCCGGAGGCGGCGAGGGGGTTGGTGTACGTCGCTCCGGCGGCGGCGGGGTTGTTGGTGCTGGTGGTGATTCCCTTCGCGGTGGGGATTTCGCTGTCGTTGTTCCACCACGACGCGGGCAACTACCGGTTCGTCGGGCTCGCCAACTTCATCGACATTCTCGCGTCGCGTGGGTACTCGATCACCGAGCCGCTCTCTTTCTATTTCACGCTGGTCGTCACCCTGTTGTGGACGGCGGCGAACGTGGTGCTGCACGTCACCGTCGGGCTGACGTTGGCGATGCTGCTGAAGTCGCCGCTGCTGAGGCTGCGCGGGCTCTTCCGGGTGTTGTTGATCGTGCCGTGGGCGGTGCCGAACTACATCACCGCGCTGATGTGGAAGGGCATGTTCCACCGCCAGTTCGGAGCGGTGAACGCCCTGCTCGACGCCCTCGGCATCGAGCCGATCAGCTGGTTCACGCACTTCGCGACGTCGTTCGCGGCGAACGTGATCACGAACACCTGGCTGGGCTTCCCTTTCATGATGGTCGTCTCGCTGGGGGCGCTGCAGTCGATTCCGCAGGACCTCTACGAAGCGGCCGAGGTCGACGGCGCGTCGAAGTGGACCCAGTTCCGGCACATCACCCTGCCCTTGCTGCGCCCCGCGCTGCTGCCCGCGATCATTCTGGGCAGCGTGTGGACGTTCAACATGTTCAACGTCATCTACCTGGTCTCGGGCGGCGAGCCGGGCGGAGCGACCGACATTCTCGTCAGTGAAGCCTTCCGTTGGGCCTTCCAGCGCAACGAGCAGTACGGGTTCGCGGCGGCGTACTCGGTGTTGATCTTCTTCGTGTTGCTCGGCTGGTCGTCGATCACAAGGCGGCTGTCACGCGAGGAGCCGGCATGAAGGGCGCGTCGAAGCTGCAGATCATCGCGCTGCACGTGGGGCTGACGATCGTCTGCTTCCTCACGCTGTACCCCGTGCTGTGGGTGGTGAAGATGGCGCTGTCGCCGACGCAGGCGCTGTCGCTGACCATCAGCCCCATTCCGGAATCGGTGACGCTCGATCATTTCCGCGAGGTGCTCGCGTCTTTCGACGCGCAGGGCCGCTGGCTGTTCGGCCGGCAGCTGCTGTCGTCGCTGGTGGTCTCGGGGGCGACGACGGTTGTCGGCCTCGGCCTGGCGGTCACTGCGGCGTACGCGCTGTCGCGGTTTCGCTTCCCCGGGAAGCAGCTCGGCATGCAGGCGCTGTTGGTGACGCAGATGTTCCCGGCGACGTTGATGCTCGTGCCGCTGTACTCGCTGTTGCAGACGCTGCACCTGCTCGACAGCCTCTCGGGGCTGGTGCTGGTGTACGCCACCTCGTCGCTGCCGTTCTGCGTCTGGATGTTGAAGGGCTACTTCGACACGCTGCCGAAGGAGCTCGAAGAGGCGGCGATCATGGACGGCGCGACGCCCTTCCAGGTGTTCTGGCGCGTCGTGTTGCCGCTGGCCCGCCCGGCGCTGGCGGTGACGGCGCTGTTCTCTTTCATGACCGCGTGGAACGAGTTCATCCTCGCGGCGACGCTGCTGAATGACGCGTCGCTGTTCACGCTGCCGGTCGCCCTGCAGCGGTACGTCGGCGAGTACAAGGTCGAATGGGGCCACTTCGCGGCTGGCGCGCTGGTGGTGTCGGCGCCAGTGATGGCGCTGTTCTTTGCCCTGCAGAAGCACCTGGTCGGTGGGCTCACCGCGGGCGGCGTGAAGGGCTGAAGCGGCTGCTCGAGCGGACCGCGATCCGAAGCTCCTCTCGCAGAGAGAACAACTCCGGCGGCGAGGCGATTCGGGGCGGCAAGGCGCACGTGGCCATTGTGGCCGGACGTTTTGTCCCACGCAGAAGGGCCCCGCTGGGCGAATGGGGGGCACAGGCGATGCACACCCACCCCGCATGAGAACTCGAGCCTTTGTGGGTGCAATGGCAGTGTTGGGGTTGGTGGGCTTCGGGCCGATGCAAGCGCGCGCGCAGGAAACGACGGTGACCTTCTATGACACGCTGTCGCCGTACGGCGACTGGGTGGTGGTCGAGGAGTACGGGCGCGTGTGGCGGCCGCACTCGACGATCGTCGGCGTGGACTTCGTGCCGTACGCGTCGGGCGGCCACTGGGTCCATAGCAGCTTCGGCTGGGTGTTCGAGCCCGAGTGGAACTGGGGCTGGCTGCCGTTTCACTACGGCCGCTGGTACCAGGACTCGTTCAATGGCTGGGTCTGGGTGCCGGACAACGTCTGGGCGCCGGCGTGGGTCGAGTGGCGCGTGGGCGGCGGGTACATCGGCTGGGCGCCGGCGGCTCCTCGGTACCACGTGCATGTGCGGCCGAACTGGTACTTCGTCGAGAACCGGCACTTCGTGGAGCGACAGGTCTGGCACCACCGCGCGGTGGCGGTAAACACCGAGCGGGTGATGGAGGTGACGCGGCCGATCGCGCCGCCGTCAGGGCAGGCCTGGGCGCGTGGGCCGCAGGTGGCAGAGGTGCGCGCGGCGACGCAGCTGCCGGTGCCTGAAAGGAAGCTCGAGGGCGCTCCGCGCGAGCCGATGCAGGTGTTCCCGAAGAACATGCCTCCGGCGGCGCCTCCGCCTCCGCCCCGCGGCGTGCAGCCGTCGTTGCCGGAGCCGTCAGCGAAGCTGCAACCGCCGCCCGAGACGTTGCAGCGCACGCCGATGCAGCGCACGCCGATGCAGCGCACGCCGCAGCCGATTCAGAAGGCCGAGCCGATGCGCCGCGGGCCGGATCCGATTCAGCGTGCGCCTCAGCCGATGCAGCGCACGCCCAGTGAGTTCCCCGGGGCCCAGCGCACACCGATGCAGCCCGCGCCCGCGCCGATGCGTCAGCAGGCTCCGATGCGTCAGCAGGCTCCGATGCAGCAGGCCCCTGCGTCTCCTGCGCTCGCCCGGAAAGTTGCACCGGGCACCCCCATCGCTCCGGGACCTGCACCGATGCCCCGTGGCGGTGAACCGATGGCTCCGCCTCCCGGCCCGAAGTAGCGCCCGGCTGACAGACGCCCCTCAAGGGGCCATCCCACGACCAGGAGTTCAGGTGGGTAGGCGACATGTATGTGCCCAGCGGCGCTACGAAACGTGTGCCTCTAGGCCTCGCGGCTGACCCCTGCGATCTCAGAGAGCCGACGGAAGAACAGCGCGTCGAGGGGCTTGGTGAAGTAGTCCTCGGCTCCGAGGTGGAAGCACTCGTGGCGGGTCAGCTGATCCTCCGAGGCCGACAGCATCACCACCTTGATGTCGCGGGTTTCTGGATCCCGCTTCAGATCTGCGAGCAAATCGCGGCCATCGATTCTCTGGTGGATGTCGAGGACGATCACGTCGGGGTGGTGTTTGCGCGCGAGCGTGAGCACATCTTCCGAGGTGGTGTCCGACAGCGCGGTGAACCCTTCCCGCTGCGCGCCCCGAACCAGCGCGTTGATCATCTCCTTGCTGTCGTCGGCGAAGAGGAGCGTCGCCTTGCTGTACGGAATCTCAGACCAGTTCTCGACCTTCGGAACCGGCGACCGACGAGGCGCGGGCGGCTCTTCCCAGTGGAGGTCGAACTCCAGCAGCTCGACCTCGGGCATCAGCTGCTCGAAGTGAAGCGGCTTCGAGATGAAAGCATCGGCGCCCAGCGCGAGGCACTCGGCCTGGAGGCCCGGCTGATCGGAGCCCGAGATCATCACCACCCGGATGCCCGAGGTGCGCACGTCGCGACGCAGCTTCGTGAGCAGCTCGCGTCCATCGATCAGCTGGTGCACATCGAGAACGATCATGTCCGGCCGGTGCTTGAGCGCGAGGGGGAACACCGTGACCGCTGACGTCTCTGCCACCGTGACCCAGCCAGCCGCCCGCGCCTGTCGCGCCAACGCCCGGACCATCTGCGCGTCATCGTCACAAATCAGGAGCTTCGATCGGGTCACCATGCCTGCCCATTCAGCAAGGCGCCGGCCACCCCGATTCACCCATGATCGTGAGCGGTTGCAAAACCTGGCGCAGGGTCACGGTCGACACGGCGGGTTTTGCAGATCCAGAAACCCCATCGGCACGTTTCACCTTTCATGTTCACTGCCCTCGTCGCGTCGCTGGTGGTCTTTTGTGTTCCTTATGTCCCGCATCACCCGAAACCGGTGGTCGTGACGCAGTGCGAAGGCGTGGATCGGGTGCGGCGGATCAACGGCCGCGAGGTCGAGCGGCAGGTCGCCGCGTGCCGCCCGGTGAGGCTGACGACTCCGGCGGGTTGGAAGTTCGGCCTCAGCCGACGCGGTTGAGAATCGACACCGCGCGATCGAGCTCTTCATCGAGCAGATACGGAGCCGGCCCGAGCCGCAGCAACGAGCCCCGCGAATCCGTCAGCACCCCTTCCGCCTTCAGCGCCTCGACCAGCTCCCCCGCCCGCGGCGTGCGCACCGCGACGAACCCGGCGCGCTTCTCGGCCTCGCGCGGCGTCGCGATCTCGAAACGCCTCAGCCCGTCGATCAACCGCTGCGTCTGCCGCAGCGACGTCGCCCGCAGCACCTCGATCGTGAGCCCTTGCTGCTCGAAGAAACGAATCACCGCCCGCGCGCGGTAGTGGCTGGTCGGGTCGTAGGTGCTGCCCGCGAAAGACTCGGCGCCGACAGTTCCGTAAGGCACGCCTTCCGTCTTCGTGGCGAGCTGTGCGAACCCGGCGAACCAGCCGGTGATCACCGGTCGAAACGGCCGCGGCGGCACGCGCATGAAACAGTTTCCTTCTCCCCATTGCGCATACTTGTAGCCACCGCCTACGAGGAACGCGTCGTGCGCGCCCAGCGACTGCAGGCTGAACGGCACGATGCAGAACGCGTGGTAGGCGTCGAGCAGCACCTCGGCGCCCTTCGCGCGCGCCTCGGCGACCAGCGCATCGAGGCGCGGCACGAGGCTGGCGGTCTCAAAGAGCACGGTCGACGTCAGCACCGCGGCGGTGCGGTGGGTCGTCGCGGCAGAGAGCCGTTCGGCCAGTGTCTGGGCGGGCAGCGCTTCGACCCAGGTGACCTCAACGGATCTTTCTTCCGCGAGGCGACGCAGCTGGCGCGTGATGGTGTGGAATTCACCGGTGGTGGTGACGAGGTGCGGCCGCGCTTTCAGATCGATCGCCGACAGGAACCGCAACACCAGCTCGTGCGTATTGGTGGCGAGGGCGACCTGATCTGCCGGGCACCCAAGCGTGCGCCCGACGTAGCCGCGAATGGCGTCGGCGGCCTCGAGCGCCGCTCCCCATTTCTCATCGGCGAGCCGCGCTGCGTCATCGAAGCAGGCGAGCACCCCGCCGCGGGCGGCATCCGGCCAGGCCTGGTGGGAGTGACCCGTGAGCAGCACCCGGCCGGGCTTCAGGAACGCGGAGTAGTGGTCACGCAGCTGAGACACCGCCGCGCACGATCGGGCGAACCGCCCCACCGTGCAACCCCGTTGTCCGCCGCCCCCCATGTAGGTGTGACGGCACACACCCTGCACAAGCCCCCTCTGAGATGGCCGACCCCACAAATGTGAAGGACGAGATTCACCAACTGCGTGAAGACGTCGTCCTCCTCCGAGAGCGGCTCGCGAAGCTGAACGCGAGGCTCGCCTATGCCTCATGGAAGGGGACCGGGATGCCGAACCGCCGGGGCCGGCGCCGCGGCGACGCCTCGGACCCGGCTACAGCTGCTTCGCGAGATCGAGATTCAGCCCTAGAAGTTCGGCCATCGGCACCGCCCTTCGCGAGCGCGAGACCATCGACTCCGCCTCGGTAAACAGCGGAGGGTCGAAGTTGAAGCCCGTGTCGGGCGACAGCGCCTTCACTTCGGCCTCCCACCCGACCCAGCGAAAGTCTCCATAGAACTTCTGTAGATCGCGGTTCAGCGCCCACTGCACGAGCGCCGAGTAGCCGAAGCCCAGGTCTTCCCACTCGAGCGTGTCTGGAGCGAGGTAGCAGGCGCCGCCCTTGCCGTCTCCCAGGGCTCCGCCGTCGAGCGCGAAGAAGCCGCCGAGGACATCGTGGGCGACGATCATCGCTCCGCTGAAAGCCTCGACCAGCGGCCGCGGGGTGAGCCCATTCCAACGCGCGAGATCGCCTTCCATCCGCAAACCGCCCGAGCCGAGAATCCGAAGCCAGCCGTGGTCGACCAGCAGGCCGCCAGTCTCGAAAGCGATCGCTCCCATCGGAGAGCGCGTGGTGACTTGAAGCGCGAGCAGCACGTCGGCGCCGCGGCGGCCGGTGGTCTCGAGGATCTCGACCGGGTTCTTTGCTTTCTGCACCCACTCTTTGACCGTGGGCCACGCGGGCTCTTTCTGCTCGAGCAGGTCGGCCAGTGGCTTCATGCGGGGTCGATGCTCTCGTCGACGGCCCAGGCGTCCTTGACGTTGGTGACCTTGAGCAGCTCCCACGCGGCGAGCGCGTCGACGCAGCGGTCGAGCTCGTTGTTCAGCGAACGGGCGCGCTTGCTGGCGAGGTACTGCTCGGCGAACTTCTTCAGGCGCACACCGATGAAGAGCTTGGCGAGCGTGACTTCACTCTGAGAGAAGAACTCGACGAAGCGAATCGCAAGGCCGCTGCGCCCTTGCCCACGGGAATCGGCGCGTTCCTGGCGCACGATGACGATCTTCGCCTGCACGGGATCTTCTTCAGAGTCGAGCTCGAACGAGGTGCGCAGCTCGGTGTCGACGGGGAGGAAGAACGTCGACTCGAGAAACGCGCCGCTGACAGACACGTTGCTCGAGCTCAGCGAGGCTTCGAACTTCCGTTCGGTGCCTTCGCCCATCCATAGCTTGAAGGGCACGGCCATTCGCGCGCGCGGGAACTGGCGGTGCTCGGGGCCGTCTTTGCCTGCTTCGATCGCGGGGCTGCGCTTCTCGGACTTCGACGTGACTGGCATGGGATCCCTCGGACAACGGGAAGGCATACTTGAAATCTTGAAGCCAGTGTCGGCGGATGCGATTGCCCGCCCTGCTGTCGTCGGTGAAGGTCGAGGTGGCTGGCGGGGTCGCGACCGTTCGTCCGTCGGCGTGGGGCATCGGTTTCCAACCGGCGATGTGTTCCGGCGGCTCGTGCTCTGGGCCGATGGCGTCGAGGTGGCGCAGTTCGCGCGTGGGTCGGCCCTCGAGCCTGGGTTTCGGTTCGCTGGGCGCTGCCGCGCGGGACGAAGAACGTCCGGCTCACCTACCACTCCGCCGACGACCGCAGCCCCCTGCCCCGCGATGACGTCGTCGTGTCCTTATTCGAGCCGTGAAGCCAGAGGCCTACTTCTTCACGCCGACGAGGTGGAGAAACAGGTCGACCTCATCCTTGTTGCGGATCGCGCCGAACATCGTGCTGTACGGCTGGATCTTGAAGTCGGTGGTCTTGATCTTCAGCGAGCCGTCGCCGACGACTTCGCCGTCCTTCTCTTCGACCTTCACGGGCAGCTTCACCTCGCGGGTGACGCCGTGAATCGTGAGCTTGCCGGTGACGACGAACCCTTTCGCGTCCTTCGCGAAAGCAGTCGAGACGAACGAGATGGTCGGGAACTTCGCGACGTCGAGCTGGCCCTCGTCGAGCATGTGGTCGGTGACCCTCTTCTGATCGCCGGCGCTCGTCTCTGAGGACTCGCCGTACTTCTTCCGGTTCTCGGCCTTGTCGACGACGAACGCTGCGACGTTGAGGCTGGCAGAGATCTTCGTCGCCTCGGGGGCCGCAGCGTCCCAGGTCAGCTCGCCCGACACGTCGCCCGCCTTGATGACGTGGTTGTGGGCGAGGCCCGACGCGGCGCCTTCCTTGTACGTCTTCACGATCAGCTCGGACCTCTTCGGGTCGAGCTTGTAGGTCTCGGCGTGGGCGGCGGCGGCGAGGAACAACACGGCAAGGGTGGCGCTTCGCATGGGGCTCCTTTACCGGAGATATAACGACGGGCGCGAATGAAGTCCTTCTTCGGTTTGTTGGGTTCTCTGGTCAGCGTGGTCTGGGTGCTGTTCGTGCTGATCACTCCGCTGCTCGGGGTGTGGCTGGGCTCATCGCTGGTCTCGTTCTACGGCGGGCCCGTCGAGCTCGCCGTCGCGGGCGGCGTGCTGTTGTTCCCGGTGTTGCCCGTGCTCTGGGATGCGCGTGCGACGGTGAAGTGGAACCGGAAGCAGCAGGCGGCTCCGAAGCTCATCGTGGGCAAGCCGAAGAAACGATCGCTGGGAGCGTTCGATCGCATCGTCGTCCGGACGCTGATCCTCAATCTCCTATTCATGGCCGGGCTCGTCGTCTGGTTCCCGAAGGTCGCGTTCAGCGCGCTCGCCACCCGGGGCGATTGGTTCCTGCTCGATCGCCAGGACGAGACGTCGCAGACGATTCGTGGGGCCGTCTTCGCCAGCGCCGCTGGCCTCGAATGGCTGCACAAGCTCGCGAACCCCAACCCGTACAAGAAGGAAGGCGACGACGTCCCCGTGCCCGAGTCGGTGAAGCCCGTGCCCGTCGTCACCCCGACCCCGCCCGTGCGCCGCTGGCCGGTGCGCCCGACGCCGACGCCCGAACCGATCGCAGCCCCTGAGCCAGAGCCCGAACCCGAAGCGCCGAGGTGGGAGGTCGGCGAGACCACGTGGCCGAGGGTCGCGACCGTGCATCCCGTCGTCGAGGCGATGACCGCGGCGGATGAGAAGAGCCTCGAGCAGGTCGCGCAACACATCGCCCAGAGAGAAAGGGATCCGTTCGAGCGCGTGAAGGCGCTGCACGACTGGGTGGTGACGCGGCTGCACTACGACCACGACTCGCTGCAGCCGGGAATGCGGAAGCCGCAGGATGCGCAGTCGGTGTTCAACCACCGCGCCGGCGTCTGCGAAGGGTATGCGCGGCTGATGGTCGCGCTCGGCAAGGCCAGCGGCGACAAGATCGTCTACGTCGTCGGCGACGTGCGGGAAGAGACGGGCGAGGCCGCTGGGGTGGGGCATGCGTGGAACACGGTAGAGATCAAAGGCAGCTGGTACGTGATCGACGCGACGTGGGACGACCCGACCGTCGACGGAAAGCCCGACGGCATCTACAGCACCGAGTACCTCTTCATCCCTCCGCCGTTGGCGATCTTCGATCACCGGCCCGATGACGATCGCTGGCAGCTGCTCGGCCGGCCGTTGTCGCGCGGCGACTTTCTGCGCCAGCCGTTCGCCCGGCCCGGACTCGCCCGCGCCGGCCTCGAGCTCGTCACCCCCGACCGCACCCGCGTCGAGCTCACCGGCGACCTGATGCTCAAGATCAACAACCCCGGCCGCCTCTACGTCATGGCCCAGGTCGGCCCCCGAGACTCGGGAAAGATGGAGCGCTGCGGCGTCGACAACGCGAACCCCGTCGCCCTCACCTGCCCCCTGCCCGCCCATGGCCGCTACCGCGCCATCGTGTTCACCAACACCGAACTGGCCGGCACCTACCGCCAGGCCGCGGCGCTCGACCTCATCCGGCAGTGACGGCGCCAGGGCGGAGGTTGAACAAAAGCTCCGTCATCCGGAAGAGACCGCTCCGTTCATCCCGCCCGAGAGAAGTCGAGGGATGAGCATCTACCGAGCCCGAGTCCACCCTGAAATCGGTGGTACCGACGCACCGAGGAGACTCACCATTGATTAGGGTCGGGATGAACGGGCGGGCAGGGATGACAAGAATGACGCCAAGCGTTAGGTTCCGCACGCCGATGCATTTTCCCTCTCAAAGCTGTCGCTGCTGCTGCGCTTGTCGGGTCCGCCGTCTGGCGGGTCGCGAGCCAGTGCCCAGCGCTTAGACCTTCGCGCGCTGGACCACTGAACACTCGACGGCCCGCACCCTTTGGTGACGGGCCTTTTTCTTTGGAGAACCGATGTCCGAGATCCCTGCTGTCGACCCGACCCGCATCCGCCCGACGTTCGGCGATGCGCGCGACGCCGAAGAGTTTCTGGTGCAGCTCGAGCGCTTCGAGCGCGGCGAGCTGACGGCCGACCAGTACCGCACCTACCGCCTGTCGCGCGGCGTGTACGGCCAGCGCCAGAACGACGTCCACATGATGCGGATCAAGGTGCCGCAGGGGATGATCACGGGCCCGCAGCTGCGCGTGCTCGCCGACTGCGCCGAAAAATGGTCGCGCGGCTACGGCCACGTCACCACCCGCCAGAACTTCCAGTTCCACTTCGTGAAGGTCGTCGACGTCGCGCCCTTCATGGCTTCGGTCGAAGCCAGTGGCCTCACCTGCCGGGAAGCCTGCTCGCACACCGTGCGCAACGTCGTCGGCTGCCCGTGCGCAGGCGTCTGCAACACGGCCCCGTTCGACGTCACGCCCTACGGCGAGCTGATCACCCGCAACTTCCTTCGAGCGAAGCTGGGCTCGGGTCTGCCGCGCAAGTTCAAGATCAACGTCTCAGGCTGCCCTGACGACTGCGCCGCCGGCGCGATCATGGACATTGGCCTGATCGCGAAAGTGCAGGACGGCAAGCGCGGCTTCAAGATGCTCGCTGCCGGTGGCACGTCGACGCTGACCCGTTCGGCCCGCGTGATGGACGAGTTCCTGCCCGTCGAAGATCTGCTCGCTGCCTGCGAAGCGGTGGTGCGCGTCTTCAACGCCGAAGGCAACCGCCGCGACATGCGCAAGGCGCGCATGAAGTGGGTGATCGAGGTGGTCGGCTTCGACAAGTACAAGGCGCGCTACGAGGAAGAGCTCGCGAAGATCCGCGCCGACGGAGGCCGCCCGGTTCCCGAGGTGGGGCCAGAAGAGCAGGCGCCGACGCAGCGGCCGCTTCGCTCGATTGGCCTGCTCCCTCCTCCTCCCGCCTTCGAAGGGTGGGCCGCGCAGAACGTGAAGGCGCAGAAGCAGGCGGGCTACTCGACAGCGACGGCGTGGCTGAAGCTCGGCGACATCTCGAGCCAGCAGATGCGCGACTTCGCCGACCTGATCGAGAAGTACGGCGACGGCACCGCGCGCACCACGCTGAACCAGAACCTGCTGATTCGCTGGATTCGCAATGAGGAATTGCCCGCGTTCTTCCTCGGCCTGCAGCGCATCAAAATGGCCGAGCCGCACGCCGACTCCATTCGCGACATCGTCGCCTGCCCCGGCGCCGAGACCTGCAAGCTCGCCGTCACCACGTCCCGCGGGGTCGCCCAGCTCATCGGCGACCACCTGCTGCCCCAGAAGCTCTCGGCCGACGCGCTGAAGACGAACATCAAGGTCTCGGGCTGCCCCAACGGCTGCGGCCAGAACCACATCTCGGCCATCGGGCTGCAGGGCGGCATTCGCAAGCTCGGCGCCCGGCTGATTCCGCAGTACCACGTGACGATCGGCGGCGGCGTCGACGAGCGCGGCGCGCAGTTCGGCCGGCTGGTCGCCAAGATCCCGGCCCGCCGGATTCCCGAAGCGATCGACCGCCTGATCGCGCTCTACGAGAAGTCGAAGACTGCCGGTGAGCTGCCGCGCGCCTTCTTTCAGCGCCTCCCGCAAGACCAGGCAAAGGCGCTGCTGCTCGACCTGGGCGAGCTGACGGAAGCGCAAGCAAAGCCCGAAGACTTCATCGACCTCGGCGCCAACGTCGCGTTCACGGTCGAGAAGATGGAAGGAGAGTGCGCGTCGTGAACTCGCTGCCCGCCGACGCGACTGCGCCTGAAGCGATGGCGTGGGTCGAGCAGCGCTTCGGCGCAACGGCGGCGATCGCCTCCAGCTTTGGCCTCGAGGACGTGGTGTTGCTCGAGCTCGCCGCAAAGCATGCGCCGAGCGTGAAGGTGTTCACCCTCGACACCGGCCGGCTGCCGGTCGAGACCTACGAGCTGATCGAGAAGCTGCGCGAACGTTACGGCCTCGAGCTCGAGACGTATTTCCCTGCCACTGCTGCGGTCGAAGCGCTCGTGACGAAGAAGGGAAGCTTCTCTTTCCGCGACAGCATCGAGAACCGCAAAGAGTGCTGTGGCATTCGCAAGGTCGAGCCGCTGTCGCGCGCGCTCAAGGGTCGGCAGGCGTGGGTGACTGGGCTGCGGCGAGCGCAGTCGGCGACGCGGGCGACCGTTGAGTTGGTGGAACAGGACCCAGCGCACGGTGGCCTCTGGAAGGTGAACCCGTTGGCCGCGTGGTCCGAAGCGCAGTGTTGGGACTTCGTGAAGGCGAACCACCTGCCGGTGAACAAGCTTCACGCGCAGGGATACCCGTCGATTGGCTGTGCCCCGTGTACGCGCGCCGTCAAGCCGGGGGAAGACATTCGAGCCGGTCGCTGGTGGTGGGAATCGCCGGACCACAAAGAGTGCGGCATTCACCTGCCTGAGGTGCCGCGATGAGCCTCGACTTCCCGATCTCGCTGCGGCTTCACGGCAAGAAGGTGCTCCTCGTCGGCGCCGGAAAGATAGCGACCGGCCGGCTGCTGCAGCTGATCGAAGCGGGGGCGGTGGTTCACGTCGTCGCTCCGGAGGCGTCGCCTGAGATCTCGAAGCTGGCAGCAGAAGGCGCGATTCACTTCTTCAAGCGCGGCTTCCAGGCCGGCGACTGCGAGGGCGCGTCGATTGTCTTCAGCGCGACCGACGACAAAGAGGTCACCCTCGCGGTGGTGGCCGAGGCGCGGGCGAAGGGAATTTTGGTGAACGCGGCTGACATTCCTCCCCTCTGCGACTTCTACGTGCCGTCGTTCGGGCGGCGCGGGCCGGTGACGGTGGCGGTGTCGACGGCGGGGCTGGCGCCGGGGTTGTCGCGGGCGATGAAAGAACGGGCGCTGGAAGCCGTCGGCCCCGAGTGGGGAAAGCTCGCGACGCTGATGGGTCGGCTGCGGAAGCTGACGCCGCCCGGCCCCGCGCGAACGAAGGCCTTGAGCACCCTGGTCGAAGACGGCGCGGCGCAGCTGCTGGCGCGCGGCGACCGGGCGCAGCTGTGGAAGAAAATCAGATCGGTGTGGCCAGCGACAGGAGCAGCGCGATGAAGCACCGCAGTCTCGGAAAGGTCTACCTCGTCGGAGCAGGCCCCGGAGACCCCGGCCTGCTCACCCTTCGCGCCGCCGACCTGCTCGGGCGCGCCGATGCCGTCGTCTACGACCGGCTCATTCACCCCGACGTGCTGGCCCGCGCGCGCAAAGGCGCCCGGCTGGTGTTCGCGGGGAAGGAAGGCGGGGGCGAGCAGACGCGGCAGGAAGAGATCAACGCGGTGCTGATCGACCAGGCGCGCATGGGCCGGCTCGTCGTGCGGCTGAAGGGCGGCGATCCTTTCGTCTTCGGGCGCGGCGGCGAAGAGGCGATCGCGCTCAGCGAGGCGGGAGTGCCCTTCGAGGTGGTGCCGGGCGTGAGCAGCGGCATCGCGGCTCCGGCAGCGGCCGGAATTCCCGTCACCCACCGCGGCGTCTCGGGCTCGGTGACCTTCGCGACGGGCCATCGCGCGGCCGACAACCCGAACTGGAAGCACCTCGCGGGCAGTCAGACGCTGGTGCTCTTCATGGCGGGCCGGAAGCTGGCCGAGGCGACGTCGGCGCTGATTCGCGAAGGCATGGCGGCGTCGGCGCCCGCGGCAGTGGTCGTGGCGGGCACGTGGGAAGGGCAGCGCGTGGTGGAAGGCACGCTTGCGTCGATCGCGGCGCTCACGGTCGAGGCGCAGGTCGGCTCGCCGGCGCTGTTGGTGGTCGGCGAGGTGGTGCGGCTGCGGTCGCGCCTCACGTGCATGGTGCAGGAAGCGGTGGCCGCGGAGGCGTGTCGATGAGCGTGGATCGCCTGAGCCAGCTGAAGGCGCTGGAGGCCGAGAGCATTCACGTCATTCGCGAGGTCGCCGCCGAGTTCGCCCGCCCCGTGATGCTCTACAGCATCGGCAAGGACTCGCAGGTGATGCTGCACCTGGCGCGGAAGGCGTTTCACCCTTCTCCGCTGCCCTTCCCGCTGCTGCACGTCGACACGACCTGGAAGTTTCAAGAGATGTATGTGTTTCGCGATGCGCACGTGAAGCAGCACGGGCTCAAGCTGCAGGTGCACACGAACCGCCAGGCGATCGCCGACGGCATCAACCCGTTCGACTACACCAGCCAGAAGTACACCCACGCGATGAAGACGGTGGGCCTGCTCGCGGCGCTGGCCGAAGGAAACTTCGACGCCGCGTTCGGCGGAGCGCGCCGCGACGAAGAGAAGTCTCGCGCGAAAGAACGCGTCTTCTCTTTCCGCGATCGCAACGGGCAGTGGGACCCGAAGAACCAGCGGCCGGAGCTTTGGAATCTGTACAACGGGCGCATCGATCGCGGTGAGAGCATCCGCGTCTTCCCGCTGTCGAACTGGACGGAGCTCGACGTGTGGCAGTACGTGCTGAACGAGAACATCCCCGTGGTGCCGCTGTACTTCGCGGCCGAACGGCCGGTGATCGAGCGCGACGGAAACCTGATCATGGTCGACGACGCGCGCATGCGGCTGAAGCCGGGTGAGGCGCCGGTGATGAAGCGGGTGCGCTTCCGGACGCTGGGCTGCTACCCGCTGAGCGGCGCCGTCGAGTCGACCGCCACCACCGTCGCTGAGGTGATCGACGAGATGCTGGCGACGAACTTCTCTGAGAGGCAGGGGCGCCTGATCGACCACGACGAGGAAGGATCGATGGAAGCCAAGAAGCGCGAGGGGTACTTCTAGTGGCCGCGGTGCTCGAGGCGAAAGAACGCGTCCGTCGGCAGGCCCAGGAGCTGCTGCGGCTGGTGGTCGTGGGCTCGGTGGACGACGGCAAGTCGACGTTGATTGGCCGGCTGCTCTACGAGGCGAACGGGCTGTACGACGACCACATCTCGCAGGTTAAGCGCGCGACGCGGCAGGTAGGCGCGGCAGAGATCGACTTCTCGCTGTTCACCGACGGCCTTCGCGCCGAACGCGAGCAGGGCATCACCATCGACGTCGCCTACCGGTCTTTCGTGACGGGCAAGCGGCGGTTCATCGTGGCCGACACCCCGGGCCACGTACAGTACACGCGCAACATGGCGACGGGCGCCTCGACTGCGCAGGTCGCGGTGATCTTGATCGACGCGCGGCTGAAGGTGCTGCCGCAGAGCCGGCGCCACGCGTACCTCGCCTCGATGCTCGGCATCCGGCACCTGGTGGTCGCGATCAACAAGATGGATCTGGTGGACTTCGATCGCGGCACGTTCGACGCGATTGCTGCCGAGTTCGAGCCCTTCGTGGCGAAGCTCGGCTTCGAGGGGGTGCGGTATTTCCCGATCAGCGCGCGCGATGGCGACAACGTCGTGGCCGCGAGCGCGCGGACGCCCTGGTACACCGAAGGCACGCTGCTGGAGTTCCTCGAGACGGTGCCGGTGGTCGACGCGCGGGCGCAGCAGCCGCTGCGGTTCCCGGTGCAGTACGTGCTGCGGCCCGACCTGACGTACCGCGGCTTCGCCGGGCAGCTCGCGTCGGGCTCGGTGTCGGTGGGTGACGACGTCGTCGTCCTCCCTTCGGGCAACAAGGCGGCGATCGCAGGCATCGACACGTTTGATGGGCCGCTGCAGCGGGCTTTCGCTCCGATGTCAGTGACGCTGCGGCTGACGACGGAGGTCGACGTCTCGCGGGGCGACTTGATCGCGCGCGTGGGCGAGGCGCCGGCGGTGGTGTCCCAGCTGGACGCGAACGTGGTCTGGCTGAACGAGAGGCCGTTGGAGAAGGGCCGCGAGTACCTGGTGAAGCACACGACGCGCACGGTGCCGGCGCGGCTTCAGACGCTCCACTCGCGGCTGGATCTCGAGACCTTGAAGGAAGTGCCGGCCGAGTCGCTGGGCCTCAACGACGTGGGCCACGTGACGCTGCGCTGCCTGCGGCCGCTGACGGTCGATGCGTACGCGAAGGTGAAGGGCACTGGCGCTTTCATCGTCATCGATGCGCTGACCAACAACACGGTCGCCGCGGGGATGATCGCGCGCGTCGGCGATGCGTCGGGGCAGACGACCCGCAGCGGCACGCGGGTCAGCGCCGAGGCGCGGAAGAAGCGGCTGGGCCACGCGGCGGCAGTGGTGTGGCTCGAGGCTCCGCTGGCGGCGGTGTACGCGCTGGAAGAGCAGCTGTTCGCGGCGGGCGTCGTCACGACGGTGGCGGTGGACAGCGCGAAGACGGCGATCGCCGCGGCCGAGAGTGGGCTCGTGTGTTTATGCGTCGGCGAAGGCGACCAGGCGTCCCGGAAGCGGCTCTTCAACGAGCTCGAGCAGTCGGGAGTTCGCGTGGTGCCCGTCTGGGCGGAGGCCAGCGTGGCCGACGTTCAGCGGCTGCTCACCACGTAGGTCTCGTGGTGGGTGAAGACGGGCGTGAGGCGAATCGCCCACGCCGCCTCGGTGAGGCAGGCCGCGTCTCCAGACTCGACGGCGACGTCGACGATCTCGTCGGCCGTCGCTTCCAGGCGCAGCACGCCAGGTCCACAGCTCGCAAAAGCGCCGGCGAACAGCTCGGCCAGGGCGGCGGCGTAGTCGGGCTTCACGCCGGCGACACGAATCCCAGAGCAGCCCGAGGAAGAGTACCCGCCGCAGCCGCAGCCACCGGTGCCGATCATTCCGAGGCCGATCGTCTGGCTGGTGAGCCCGATGGTCGACGCGCCCGCCTGCGCAGGCACGGCGAGGTACGACGTCATCGGCGAGACGGCGCGGGCGAGTCGAGCGACCGCGAGCACTTCGTCGTCGTTCAGCTGGTACTCGAGCTGGTAGTCGCCGATCGCGATGCCGGGCAACCAGCGGCTCAGCGCCGGGTCGATCTTCACGTGAAACGTCTGCGGCACCGACCACAGCTGGCCGCGCACCGTGATCTCAGCCGGAGGCGCCTCGGCGATCGCCGCGAAGCGCAGCGAGTCGCCCTGCTCGAGCGTGCCCGGCGTGTCGAGCTCGCCGAGGCCCGGCGCTTCGACCGAGAAGTGATCGAGGGTTAACGGGCGCACGAGCCCCAGCAGCGCTTCCGGGTCGCCGTCGGGTGTTCCGTCGACCCGCGCGAAGATGCCGCCTTTCGCGAGCGCCGCCAGCGGGCTCTCGTCGTCGCGCTGCAGCTGCAGGCCGCCGGTGCCCGAGAAGCTGCGGGCGAGGACGTGGACGACGGTGGTCGAGGGGAAGGCCACGGTGGATCCGTCGAAGCCATCGCGCAGCGCCTCGTCGGTCATCAGGACGACGCGGGTCGCTGCAGTCGAGGCGGCGAGCTGGGCGGCCAGATCGAGGTTCGAGCCATTGCCGGGGGCGAGCCGCTCTTTCGGCAGCCCGGCGATCATCGCGGCGACCTCGGACACGGGGAGGAACCGGTTGAAGACGCGTTCGGCGAAGCGGCGGTAGACGATCAGCTCGACCTGCGCGTCGGGCACATGCGCGAGGTACGGGCCGATCAGCTCGAGCTGCGCCTTGATGCCCGCTTCGCCTTGCGAGTGCGAGGCATCGATCGCGAACACGACGTTCGGGCGCACCGGCGCCGACTGGAAGAGCTGCGCCGCATCGAGCTCGAGGCGCCACAGCGTGCGGCCCGGACCCAACGGCAGCAACGCCCACTTCGCGTCGACGCGATCGATGTCCCCGCGCGGGAAGGTCAGGCCGTCCACGCGCCACTGGCCCTGCTCGTACCGCGGCGGCACCTGCACGTCGTAGCTGACGGTGAGCACCTCGCCGGCGCCAAGGCCGAACACCCGCAGCTCGACCTGGCCCGGCTGCACCCAGCGCATCGAGGCGGAAGTGGCGGGCGCTGCGTCGCCTGGGCTCAGCAGCGCCTCCCACCGCGCCTCGGCATCAGCCAGCTCCAGCAGCTCGGCGTCGCGGCTGGCGCTGGTGTGAAAGGCGGTGACGACTCCGCCGGCCGGAAGGTCGATGGTGCGGGTGAGCTCGGTGCCGATCGGGCCGTCGTTTCGCAGCTGGTCGGTGACCCGCAGGATGACGATGCCTTCGTGAAGCCGCGCATCGACGGTGTGCGACAGCTCGACCAGCGGCTCGCGATTGCTTTCGAACGCTTCGAGATCTTCGGCCGAGCAGGCGGCGAGGCTCAGCGCGCTGCAGAGGGCGATGGTGCGCATCGCCGTACCGACAACCGGGGGCTGCTTTGGGTTCCTAGCGGCGGGGGCCTGCGTAGGTGCGCGCCCCGGCGCCGGCGAAGGTGGCGGTTCCAAAGATGAGGTTGGTGACGCCGGTGTACGAGTACGCGACGTCGAGCGCCGCCGAGTCCTTTTCCATCGTGCTGGCCTGGGTGAGGACGAGCTTGCCGCTGGTGAAGGTGACGGTGACCGTGGTCGCGCCCTGGGTGAGCACGCACTGCTGGCCCGCGCTGATGGTGAGCTCGGGTGAGGCCTTCTTCTCGGTCGCCGCCTTTCCCTCGAGGACGCACGGGCTCGCGTTGGTCTGCGCGGCGGTGATCACGTACCCGGTCTGCAGCGCGTTGGGCGTCACCGAGATCGTGCCCGTGCCGGTTGGCGTCGACTCGCTGGTGTCGGGCACCGAGTTTTTGTCTTTGCCAGTGAGCGTGAAGTTGAAGGTGCCGACGAGGGGGTCGACGCCGGGGCCACATGCAGAGAGGACGGCGACAACAGCAAGCAGTGCGATTCGCATGGGCGTCCTTTAGTCGATTCGCCGCACCGGGCGAGGCGTCTTGACGTTGCACAAACCTTACACGGAGATTAAGCCTGTCTGCATGGTTCGACTCGCGCTCGCGGTGTTCATGCTTGGCCTCGTGGGCTGCCGCTGTGGGGGCGGGCCCGTGCCCACGTTGCCCGAGAAGATCGTCGGCAGCTGCGTCTACAAGAACCAGTTCAGCAAGCTCGAGGAGTGCACGGACTTCGTCGGCGAGTGGACGACGCAAGAGGCGACCGACACCTGCGCTGGAAAGGGCTCGACGATGGCGTCGAAGCCGTGCGGCATCGAGCAGCGGCTGGGCTACTGCGTCCTCGGAGGCGTCGGCGGCAAGTTCGAGCGCATCACCTTCCCCGGAACCGACGCGGCGTCTTGCGGCTCGGCGAAGCGGGGCTGCGAGTTCTTCGGCGGCGGCGTCTTCGACCCCGCGGCTGCGTGCGGAGGCGTCATTTCCGAGCCGAACGGCACCGGGCTGCCCACCTTCCAGCAGCCGACGCAGAGCTGCGTGGCGCCTAAAGCGGGAGAAGCGCCGGGCAAGGGGCCCAACGGTCAGGTCTGCACGTGGGAAATGATCTCGGGAGCGACCGAAGAAGGCCGCCTCTTCGAGGACTACGCCAGCTGTGATCGCGTCCGCACGCAGCGGCCCTACTACGCCGTGGGCGTCGGCGATCAGGCCGATGATCCCGACCCGCGCCTCGAAGACCCGGCGTACGTGGCCGACGTGGCGTGGGTGAAGTCGCAGATCCAGGCGACGGCGTGCGTCTGCTGCCATTCCACCAGGGCGCCCGAAGGCTCATCGAACTGGTTCATCGAGTCGGCTCCGAACTTCATCAACTCGTTCGGCAACCGCGGGCTGGCGATGGGCGCGGGCTGGGTCGACACGGTGGGCTTCGGCGCCTACCCGAAAGAGCAGAACAACGGCTTCACGCGGGCCAGCCCGGCAGACCCCGCCCACAGCATCTTCGTCACCACCGATGACGCGCGGATGCGCAATTTCTTCGAGAAGGAGCTCACGCGCCGCGGGCTGAAGCGCAGCGACTACCCGGCGGGCACTTATGGAGCTGGCCCGCTGGACGACCAGCGCTTCTACGTACCGAAGGACTGCACCGGCAGTGAAGGCATCGCCGCGGATGGCACCCTCACCTGGCTCAACGGCAAGGCGCGCTACGTCTACGTGCTCGAAGAGAACGCCAGCTCTCCCACGGTACCGCCGAACCTCGACCTGCCGATGGGCACCATCTGGCGCCTCGATGTCGCGGCGACGGGCACCCCGGTCGCCAGTGGCTCGGTGAAGTTCGGGCAGGTTCCCGAAGGGGGAGTCAGCCAGCGGTTCCCGGCTTCCGGCGCTCCGGCGGCGCTGGTGGCGGGCACGAAGTACTACCTCTACGTGCTGGCCGACATCGCGGTGCCGAACACGCGCTGCATCTTCACCGCTCGCTGAGGATTTCGTGGTGTGGTCGCGCCCGGCTTGATCCCGCGACCGCTGCTGCACCTTCTCTTCTTTCTCTCGGGCGGCGCGGCGCTGCTGTACCAGGTGATCTGGGTACGGCAGTTCGGCAACCTGTTCGGCAACGGCGTCTGGTCGGCCGCGCTGGTCACTGCGATCTTCATGGCGGGCCTCGGCGTCGGCGGGCACGTCGCGGGGAAGATCGCCGACCGCAGGCCTGACCGCGCGCTGCGGCTGTACGGGTGGGTCGAGCTGTTGATTGGCGGGTGGGGGCTGCTGGTCGCGCTCGCGCTGCCACTGGCTGGCGTGCTGTCGTCCGCGCTGTCGGCCTATGCGCCGGGCCCCGACTACGCGTCGCTGACTCTCGGCTCGTGGGCCGCGCGGGTTGTGATCGTCACCGTGCTGCTTCTGCCCTCGACGTTGCTGATGGGCGCGACGCTGACGCTGCTGCTGCAGCACGTGATGCGCACCCAGAGCGGCGCCGTCGAAGCCTGGCGCGCCGGCGCGCTGTACGGGGCGAATACGGGCGGAGCGGCCCTTGGCGCGGTGCTCGCCGACTTCGTGCTGGTGCCGAGCTTCGGGGCGCTGAACGCGCAGCTGGTCGCCGTCGCGGTGAACGTGCTGGTCGCGGCGATCGTGCTCACGCGCAGTGGGGGCAAGGCGGGCGCCGTTCATCCCCAGAGCAGTCGAGGGCTGAGCGGCCTCGAACGTGCCTCTGCAGATGCTCAGCCCTCGACTGCTCTGGGGATGAACGGCGCCGGCCTCGCGCTCGCGCTGTCGGGCTTCGCGGGGATGGGGCTCGAGGTCTTGTGGTTCCGCTTCTTCTCGTCGGCGCTGGGCGGCTACCGCAGCGTGTTCGCGCTGCTGCTTGCGGTGCTGCTGGTGGGAATGTGGCTGGGCTCGGGGCTGGCCGGGTGGGCGGCGAAACGGACGCAGCGCCCTGCCCTGCTGCAGGCGATCGCCCAGGCGCTCTTGGTGGTGACCTCGCTGCTGTTCCTCGCGTTGCTCGACGTCGACGCGGCGCGCGCAGCGCTGAACGACCCGGGCGGCTTCGGCGAGCACGTCTCGAACCTGATTCCGATGCTGAAGGTGGTCGCGCTTCCCGGCGTGCTGATGGGCGCGGCGTACCCGCTACTGAACGCGGTGGTGCAGAGCGCCGGCCCCGAGATTGGCCGCCGCGCCGGGAAGCTGTACCTCTACAACACCGCCGGCGCGGTGCTCGGCTCGCTGCTGACTGGCTTCGTTCTCATTCCCACCCTCGGCGTCCAGCGGTCGCTGCCGCTGCTCGCTGGCATCGCGCTGCTCGGCCTCGTCCCGCTGTTCTGGGCAGCGCGCACCTTCGCTGAGCCAGAGCTTCACTCGATGAAGCGCGCGCTGCCCATCTTCGGGCTGGTGGGAGTGATCGCCATCGGCGCCTGGTCGATGCGCCCGAAAGACGCGGTGCTCTTCTCGGCCTTCGTGCCCGGCTGGTCAGACGAGATCGAGCTGCTCGCCGCTCGCGAAGGCCCGAACGAGGTCAGCGTGGTGGCGAAGTGGCCCGGCGTCGGGCTCGCGCTGTTCACCAACGGCCACAACATGTCGGGCACCACCCGCGGCAGCCAGCGCTACATGCGGGCGATGGCGCACGTGCCGCTGCTGATGCTCGAGGAGCCGAAGCGCGCGCTGGTGATCTGCTTCGGCGTCGGCAACACGGTTCACGCCGCTTCGCTGCACCCGCTGGAGCGCATCGACGTCGCCGAGCTCTCGCCCGACGTGCTGTCGTTGGCGCACTACTTCAGCGAGACGAACGGCGACGTCCTGAAGGATCCACGGGTAAAGGCGCACGTGAACGACGGCCGCCAGCACCTGCGCATGCAGCCTGAAGGCACGTACGATCTGATCACCCTCGAGCCGCCGCCGATCGCTTTTGCCGGCGTCGGCGCCCTGTACTCGCGCGAGTTCTACGCGCTGGCGAAGAGCCGCCTCACTGAGCCTGGCCTGCTGACCCAGTGGCTGCCGGCGTACCAGGTGTCGCCCGAGGTCGCGCGCGCGATGGCCGGAAGCTTCGTCGCCGAGTTCCCTGACGCGGTGCTTCTGTCGGGCCACGGCGCCGAGCTGATCCTCCTCGGCAGCAAGGCTGGTAAGGCTCGGCTCAATATGTCCACGGTACGGAGGCGACTGGAACAACGGCCGAAGGTCGCAGAAGACCTGTCGCGCTTCGAGCTCGGCACGGACGATCAGCTGGTTGCACTGCTCGCCGCGTCGAACGGCGAGCTGACGAAGTATGTCCACGGTTCGCCGCTGGTCACCGACGATCGCCCGTTGAACGAGTACGGGGCGCGTTCGAAGAAGCGGCTCTTCCGGCTCGACCCGGGGCTCTTCCCCGCCAACGACCTGGCCGGGTGGTGTGACGACTGCGGAGACCACGCCGCGGCGCTAGAGCCGATGCGCGCGAAGTACCAATCGCAAGCCTTCCTGACGGGCGATCGCTGATGCGCCGCGGCTGGTTGCTGATCGCCCTCGCGCTGACGCCGGGGTGCTTCAAGACGAAGTACCTGCTGCAGGCGGCGGCCGGGCAGTACGAGCTGCTCCACACCGCGAAGCCGATCTCGAAGGTGTTGGACGACTCGCGCGTTCCGCCGCGGACGCGGTACCTGCTGGGCCAGGTGGCGGCGATCAAGTCGTGGGGGACGTCGCGCGGGCTGAAGCCGACGAACAACTACGGGCGCTATTCCGACCTTCATCGATCGGCCGCGGTCTACGTGGTGCAGGCGTGCGCCCCGCTGTCTTTCGACGTGAAGCGCTGGAGCTTCCCCATCGTCGGCACCGTGCCGTACCTCGGCTACTTCCGCGAGCCGCCTGCGCGCGCGTACGCCGACAGGCTGGCGAAGGAAGAAGGGCTCGACGTGGCGGTGCGCACGGCGTCGGCCTACTCGACGCTGGGCTGGTTCCGCGATCCCGTGCTGTCGACGATGTTGTCGGACGGCGACGAGGCGCTGGGCGATCTGGTGAACGTCATCCTCCACGAGTCCGTTCACGCGACCTTCTACGTGCCGAACCAATCGTCTTTCAACGAGAGCGCCGCCAGCTTCATCGCCGACCACCTCACCCCCGAGCTGCTCGACGAGTCCTTCGGTAAAGGCTCGTACCCGGCAAAGGCGTGGCTCAAAGACCAGGTGCGCGGCGAGGTGTGGCGCAAGCGGATGCACGAGACGTACGAGGCGCTGGACGCGCTCTACAAGTCCGACCGGCCTGATTCCGAGAAGCTCTTCGAGAAGGCGCAGATCCTCGAGGCGGTGAGACAAGAGCTCGGGCTGCGGCGCGCGCTGAACAACGCCTGGCTGTCGGGCAGTCGCACCTACGAGACGGGCAGCGCCGCCTTCGATCGGATCCGCGCCGCCTGCCAGACCTGGCCCCGCCTTCTCGTGGCCTTCGCGGGCTTGCAGGAGTCCGACTTCACCGAAGCGCAGCAGCAGGCCTTCGACCCGGTGCTCGACGCCCTCGCCCGGCGCGCCTGCCAATAAGGTCCGCACGTGGGGGACGTGAATCCCCGGGTGTTCGGCGCCGACGGCATCGGCCTTTCTCGCGCGCCGACCGTCGTCGCCAAAGACGGCGCCACCAGCGGCGACTCGGCCTCAGCGACCCTCCGCTGCAGCAGCTCACGAGCTACCCGACGTCCACCTCGATATTCTGCAAGCTTATGTCATGCCTACAACACATAATTACGTCTAATCACCCGGGGAAGATCTTTAGTTATTATCAGGGGTTCAGCGATCGATAAGGTTTGACTGCCACCCGGATGGGGCGCATTCCTCAGATCGGTGCTGATCGAGTCAGCGCCGTGCACCAACACAAGGGAAGGGTCCCACATGAGTCTCAATCGCGCGGTGTTGTTCCTGGCAGCGGCACTGGCAGCATGCAGCGGTCCAGTCGGGCCGGCCGGCGCTGCGGGCACCCCGGGTGCCAACGGGATGACGGGGAACCCAGGCTCGACGGGGCCGATCGGGCCTGCCGGACCGATGGGTGATGCAGGTCCGGCCGGGCCCGCGGGTCCTCCCGGCGACGCAGGCCCGGCGGGGCCGCCCGGCGCGGCCGCGATCACGCTGTCGAAGTGGGACAACCTTCCGGGTGTGGTGGTGAACATCACCGGCGTTGCCGGCGGGTCGGGCGCGAACGGCAACCTCCTCGTGGGCGACACCGCGCGGGTCACCTTTACGATCAAGCGCAAGGACGGCTCGAAGCTGCCGCTGGCCGACATCTCGGCGGCGGCGATCTACCTCTCGGGGCCGACCTCGAACTACCAGCGGGTCATCGCCTCCCAGTCGGATCTGCTGGCCCGCACCGTGGCCAACGCTGACGGGACGTACACCTACGCGTTCGCAACCCCGATTCCCGCGACCTACCTCGCGCCGCTCAATGACTCACCGTCGTTCGATGCGGGCTCAGGCGAGCTGACCGGCCGTCCGCTGCTGGATGGCACCTACACCGTCGCGATCCAGCTTTCGAAGAACTACACCATCGAAGGCGTCAGCTACCGCGACGCAGGCAATGCGGTCTTCAACTTCCTCTTCGGCGCAGCGACCACCGCCGTCAAGCGCGAGGTGGTCACCGAGGCCAACTGCAACCAGTGCCATACCGACCTGCGCGCGCACGGCGGCTCCCGCAACGAGCTGGGCACCTGCCTGCTCTGTCACACCGCTGGCGCCGAGGATCGCAACATCCCGACCGTCCTCGGCGGAACTCCCGGCGTCAGCATCGACTTCCAGGTGATGATCCACAAAATCCACAACGCCGCCCACCTGCCCTCGGTGCTCGGCGTCGGCGTCCAGCCCAGCGGTGCGCTCAACTACTCGGTCGCCGCCAAGCCGTACCAGATCGTCGGCTACAACAACTCGGTGATCGATCTGTCGGAGATCGCCTTCCCGGTGATGCCCAGCGCCTACGCCGCGTTTCTCTACGACCAGCCGGGTACCACCTACCGTGGCGCTGCGGGCAACGGCTTCATGCCCCGCGACACCGGCTGGTCCGCGCTTTCCCCAGCCGCGAAGCTGAAGGAAGACAAGGTCCGCACCGGCGCGGTCGCATGCGCCAAGTGCCACGGAGATCCCGACGGCATCGGCCCGCTGCCCGCACCGGCCCAGGGCCTCAACCACGAATCGGTGGTGACGATGAAGGCCTGCGGCTCGTGCCACGACGATGTCGACTGGGCTCTGCCGTACCAGGCCAACGGTCTGACAATGCCGGCCCAGGCCAACGACGCGAACTGCTCCGTCTGCCACACGGGCGTCACTGCGCTGCCGAACGTGCGCGAGGCCCACCTCCACCCGTACAACAACCCGGCGCTCAACACCGGGGTCAACCTGACGGTCACCGCGCTGGCCGCGGGCAGCGGCCCCGGCGGCAAGCACCAGGTCAACGATCCGTTCGAGGTTTCGTTCTCGGTCACCAACGATGCCGACGCGGGCGTCCCGGTGATGTCGCTCACCCGGCTGCAGGCGATCGTCGTCGGCCCGACCTCGAACCGTCAGATCATCATCCCCAACTCGAACCCGTATGACTTCGCGTTCCGCAAGTCCTCGCCGTTCACCGGCAGCGGCGCCGCCTCTGGACTCAGCGTCGCCGCCGGCGCGACCGAGCAGGTCGTCGCCGCGGTCTTCACCAGCGCCACCGCCTTCGACGTGGTCGGCTCCACCACTGCCCCGCTGCTCAACCAGGTACTCGGCGCGACGACCGGCGCGACCGCGACGGTCAGCTACAACGGCCTGTCCTTCACCGTGACCCAGGGCGCGACCGCGTTCGCGGCCAACGACCGCTTCTACGTCGAGGTGGTGCCGCCCGCGGCGACCTACACGCTCAAGGTGCCGCTCGACATCAGCTTCGAGCGGGTCGGCCTCGCCACCGGCGGCGCCGACGTTCTCACCGTCGGCAACCTCCCGCTCCTCTGGGGACGGCAGGTGGTGATGGAGCGCAGCGCGCTCCTCGGCGGCGCGCCGCTCTCTTCCGGCTCGGCGCTGTGGCAGCGCTTCGTGGTCGCCGACGCCACCGCGCTTTCCGGCGTCGCGGTCGGTGACCGGGTGGTGATCGACAACGGGCTAGCGACCGAGGAGTACGTGCAGGTCGGCCGGATTCAGACCAATGACGACACGACCAGCGCCGACCTCGGCGCCTTCGATCGCTTCTGGTTCGTCACCGCACTGCGCTACCCGCACGCGGCCGGCGCAACGCTGCAGGAGGTCACCTTGAGCGCGCGGCGCGAGGGCGCCCACTACACCGTGTCGAACGCGACGAACGGAGAGCTGACGCTGATCGGGGGTGCCTTCGCCGCGGGCAACCCGGTGGTCGTCAGCTACCGCACCTGGGGCCGCTTCGGTTGGAAGCGCGCGCCGGGGGAAGTGGTGCAGCAGGTGTTCCCAGCGCCGATCGCCGACTCCGATGAGGTCGACGCGTCCTGGGGAGACTGGAAGGGCCTGCCGCTCCTCGACGGGACCTACACCGTCGGGCTGTGGGCCAACAGGGACTTCACCGTCACCCCGACCGGCGTCTCCACCGCCACCACCGCGTGGGACAACTTCACCACCGACAACACCACCTACCGGATGATGGCCAGGCCGGCGACGAAGGACCTGCTCTATGGTGCCGCCACAGCGATTCAGTCGCGGGCGGTGATCTCCTCCGGCGCCAACTGCGACACCTGCCACACCGACCTGGCTGCGCATGGGTTCGGCCGCCGCGGCCTCGACACCTGCCTGCTCTGCCACAACGCGCCGGGAGTGGAAGACGGCCCGAAGTACACCTTCGCGTCCTGGTACGTGACCGCGACCCCGGGCGCGACGATGGACTTCCGCCAGCTGGTGCATCGGATCCACGCAGGCAAAGAGCTCACCAAGCCGTACGTGGTCAACGGGGTCTTCCTCGGCACCCCGTACCCGATCAGCTACGAGAACGTCGGATTCCCCTCGTTCCTCGGCGGAGTCTCCGAGTGCACCAAATGCCACGGAGCGGCCAACACCGCCTGGCAGGAGCCGGCCCCACGCAGTCACCCGATGGCCCCCGCGCCGGTGCGGACCTGGGAGGTCGCGTGCAGCTCGTGCCACGACTCGGATGCCGCCCGGGCCCACTTCTACGTCCAGTCCGCGCTCGGCTCTGAGTCCTGCACGGTGTGCCATGGCAAGGGCCGCGAATACTCGGTCGAGGTGAGCCACAAGGTCCGGTAGCCTCAGGCCGAGCGGATGAACTCACCTCGAGCTCCATCCGTTTTTCGAGATGTCGCGCCACCGTCCGGCCGACACTTCGCCGCGAGCGCTTCGAAGCAGCCATGTCGATCGGAGCAGCAACAGCAGCAGCAGGAGTTCGACCCGATGCTCGACGCCCTCGCCAATCAGGCTTGCCAGCCACCGCAGTGATCTTTTCGATCACGGCTAAGAACACTGCCACGAGATCGAGACTATTTATTCACCACATCGCATACAACCAAGAATTATATAATTATTCTAGTATCTTGAGTGGCGATTGACCTGTTGTTAATTTATTCACGTGGATCCCATTCTCGGCTTGCGCGTGCAGCTCTCGGCGGGGCAACAGACCTCTGCCGAGCTGCAGCGTGCGCTCGGGGTCAGCCAGGCCACGATGTCACGCCTGCTTGGTCGACTCGGGCCAGCCGTCATTCGGCGTGGAGTCAGGCGCAACGCCCGGTATCTGCTGTCGCGAACCATCGAAGGGATCGGCAGCGACGTGCCGCTGTACCAGGTGGACGAGACGGGCGCGCCGGCGCGGGTAGGCAGCTTGCGCGCGGTGTCGCAGCGGGGCTTCTTGCTCGAGACGACCGCGCTGCCCGCGCTGGCCCACGACAACGACGGCTTGTACCCGCTGGGGCTGCCATTCTTCCTCAGCGACCTGCGTCCGGCCGGGTTCCTGGGCCGGCAGTTCGCGCGCACCCACCCTCGCCTCGGGCTTTCCGAAGACCTCGCCCGCTGGTCCGACGACGACGCGTTGCGCGCGCTGCTTCACAGCGGCGAGGATCTGCCAGGAAATTTTTTGCTGGGCGACGCCTTCGATCGCTGGGCCCGCTACCACCCGGAGCCGATCGCGCGGTCGGCCCGTGGCCGCGCCTACACCCAAAGGGTCGAAGCGCTGCTCACCGACGGCCTGCCCGGCTCGTCGGCCAGTGGAGACCAGCCGAAGTTCGTCGCGCTGGTCGCTGATGGCTGGATGCAGGTGAAGTTCTCTCCTCCGATGGGAACGCCGGCCGGGCGCCGCTGGGCCGACCTGCTGACCCTCGAGCACCTCGCGCTCGAGACGATGCGCGCGCACGATCGCGCAGCGGCGCAGACCACGGTGCTCGAAGCAGGCGGCCGGCGCTTTCTCGAGGCCCGGCGCTTCGATCGCGAAGGGCCCCGCGGCCGCCGGCCGCTGGTCTCGCTGGCGGCGGTCGAAGCCGAATGGTTCGGACGCAACGACACCTGGCTGCAAGCCGCGCAGGCGCTGGAAGACGCGGGCCGGCTGTCGTCGGTCGACGCGGGGTCGATGCGGTGGCAGTGGCTGTTCGGGCGGATGATCGGCAACTCCGACATGCACTTCGGGAACATCTCGTTCACCTGGAGCGAAGGGCCGCGGCTGTCGTTGTCGCCGGGCTACGACATGCTGCCGATGCGCTGGGCGCCGGTGCGCGAAGAGATGAACCAGGCGCCGCTCGAGCCGCTCGCAGCCCGCCCCGAATGGGGAGCGCTGTTCGCGACGGCGCGCGACGCAGCCCGTGGCTTCTGGTCGACCGCGGCGAAGCTCACCGAGCTCCATTCGTCGTTGCGCAAGCTCGCCCGCGCGAACCTCGCGGTGCTGAAGCCCAACCCCGCTTGACTCGGGCCGTTGGCCCAACCGCTGCAATGTAAGGTCTGAACATGGGCGCGCGAATTCTGGTGGTCGACGACGAGAAGAACATTCGCTCGACGCTGCGCATCTGCCTCGAGGGGCTGGGGCACTCAGTCGTCGAGGCGGCGACCTGCGAGGCGGCGCTGGCGGCGATCAAGCAACACCCGTTCGAGCTCGCCTTCGTCGACCTGCGCATCGGCACCAGCAGTGGCCTCGAGCTGTTGCCGAAGCTTGTCGCCGAAGACACGTCGATCGACGTCATCCTGATCACCGCGTACGCGAGCTTCGACGTCGCAGTCGAAGCGATGAAGCGTGGCGCGCGGGACTTCCTGCCGAAGCCCTTCACCCCGGCGCAGATTCGCCACCTGGTCGAGAAGTCGCTGGAACAGCGCCGGCTGTCGCAGCGGGTCGGCGTGCTCGAGAACCAGCTGTCGCAGCAGGCGCCCGACGCCACGCTCGAGACGGCGTCGCCGAAGATGCAGGCGGTGATGGCGCTGCTGACGCGCGCGGCGGCGTCGGACGCGACGGTGCTCTTCCGCGGCGAGAGCGGCACTGGCAAGGGGCTGATGGCGCGCACGCTTCACGAGCGCAGCGATCGCAAGGCGCAGCCGTTCGTGACGGTGAACTGCCCGACATTGAGCGAACAGCTGCTGGCCAGCGAGCTCTTCGGCCACGCGCGTGGCTCGTTCACCGGCGCAGTTAAAGACCAGGCGGGCCGCGTCGAGCAGGCCGAGGGCGGCACGCTGTTCCTCGACGAGGTCGCCGAGATGACGCCCGCCCTGCAGGCCCAGCTGCTGCGGTTCGTGCAGGACAAGCAGTTCGAACGGCTGGGCGAGGGCCGCACGCGCACCGCCGACGTGCGGGTGCTGTCGGCCACGAACAAGAACCTCGAGAAGGAAGTCGCCGAGGGTAGGTTTCGCGAAGACCTGATGTACCGGCTGAACGTGATCGAGATCGCCATGCCCGCATTGCGCGAACGGCCGGAAGACATTCTTCCCCTGGTGCGCCGGTTCATCGCGTTCTTCGCGCGGACGAACAAGCGCGCCGCTCCTGAGCTCACGCCTGCGGTCGAAGCGCTGCTGCAGCGGTACCCGTGGCCCGGCAACGTGCGCGAGCTTCGAAACGCGATCGAGCGCGCGTTGATCGTGTGGCCGACCGATCGCCTCGAGCCGCAGGCCTTCCCCGACAAGATCGCGATGGCCGCCATCGAAGGCACCGTCGCGCTGGGCGGCCCCTGGACGCTGGATCAAGTCGAACGCGAGCACGTGATGCGGGTGCTGGGCGCGACCCCTTCGCTCGACGAGGCCGCTCGGACCCTGGGGGTCGACGCCTCGACGCTCTACCGCAAGCGCAAGAAGTGGGAATCAGGCTGATCTTGCAGTTTGCACGGTGGGCCACCCCCGTCGTGCAACCTGCACGGGTCCCCTCGCACAGGTAGGCGCAACGGCTGGCGATCCCTCGGCACGGCCGATGCCCTTGCCGGGCCCATGACTTCGCTTCCCCCCACCGCCAAACGGACCCTGGTGCTCGCCGCCCTGGGCATCGTGTTCGGCGACATCGGCACCAGCCCGCTCTACGCCATCAAAGAGTGCTTCAAGATGAAGGACGGCGTGGTCACCCCGCACGCGATCGCGGTCACTGAAGGCAACGTGCTCGGCGTGCTGTCGCTGGTGTTCTGGAGCCTCGTCGTCGTGATCAGCGTGAAGTACCTGGGCGCGATCATGAAGGCCGACAACCGCGGCGAGGGCGGCATCTTCGCGCTGCTCGCGCTCGTCCCTGCCCAGCACGCCAAGCGCGGCATCGTGTTGCTCGCGCTCTTCGGTGCGGCACTGCTCTACGGCGACGGCGTGATCACTCCCGCGATCTCAGTGCTCTCGGCCATCGAAGGGCTCGAGGTCGCCACCACCCACGCCAAGCCGCTGGTGCTGCCGTTGACGGTCGGCGTTCTGGTCGGCCTCTTCGCGGTGCAGCGCCGCGGCACCGCCGGCATCGGCGCGCTGTTCGGGCCGATCACCCTCGTCTGGTTTGGGGCGATCGCGATGCTGGGCATTCGCGGCATCGCCGAAGCGCCTGGCGTGCTGGCGTCGATCAACCCGCTTCACGCATGGAACTTCTTTGAAGCCAACGGCTTTCGTGGCTTCGCGGTGCTCGGCAGCGTCGTGCTCTGCATCACCGGCGGCGAGGCGCTCTACGCCGACATGGGCCACTTCGGCAGGTCACCGATTCGCCTTGGCTGGTACGCGATCGTCTTGCCGGCGCTGATGCTCAACTACTTTGGCCAGGGTGCGTGGTTGCTCGCGCATGGCCACGACCCCCGCCCCTTCTGGGCGCTGGTGCCTGAGCTGTTGATCATCCCCACCGTGATCCTCGCCACCGCCGCGACGGTGATCGCAAGTCAGGCGCTGATCTCCGGAGCCTTCTCGCTGACCCGCCAGGCGGTGCAGCTGGGGTACCTGCCGCGCGTCACCATCGTCCACACCTCGGACACCAACGAGGGGCAGATCTACATCCCCGAGATCAACAAGGCGCTCGCGGTGGCTTGCGTGCTGCTGGTGCTCGCCTTCAAAGAATCAGACGCGCTGGCGGCGGCGTACGGCATCGCAGTGACCGGCACGATGGGCATCACCTCAGTCGTCTACTACTTCGTCGCCACGCGCCGGTGGGGTTGGCCAGTGCGCAAAGCGCTTCCGCTGGTCGCGCTCTTCCTCGCGTTCGACCTCGCCTTCTTCGGCTCGAACGCGCTCAAGTTCTTCGATGGCGGCTGGTTCCCGATTGCGCTGGCGGTTTCCATCTTCACCCTCATGACCACCTGGAAGCGCGGCCGCCAGCTGCTGAGCGCGCGGTTCTCGCAGACGCTGATGCCGCTGGATGCGCTGCTCGACGACTTCGACAACAAGGCGCCGCAGCGGGTACCGGGCACAGCGGTGTTCATGTCGGGGTCTCCCGAGGGCACGCCGCGGGTGCTGTTGCACCACCTGAAGCACAACAAAGTGGTTCACCAACAGGTGGTGTTGCTGTCGATCCTCCCCGCGGACTCGCCGACGGTCACCGATGCCGAACGCCTGAAGGTGACCCCCCTGCGGCATGGCTTCTTCCGCATGACGGCGACCTTCGGCTTCATGGAAACGCCCAATGTGCCGGCGCTGATGAAGCGGGCCGGCTTCAACGACGCAGGGTCGACCAGCTACTACCTGGGGCGCGAGACGCTGCTCACCAACGGCAGCTCGAAGATGGGGCGGTGGCGGAAGGCGGTCTTTGCCTTCGTCTCGCGCAACGCGCTGCCGGCGACCTCGTACTTCGGGATTCCTCCGGGGCGCGTCGTCGAGCTCGGAATGCAGGTCGAGCTCTAAGCGACGGTGAACCAGAAGCGGCTGCCCTGCCCCAGCGTGCTGTCGACGCCCAGCTGGCCGCCGTGGGCTTCGACGATCTCGCGGGCGATCGCCAGGCCCAGGCCAGCGCCCTCGGGGCGGGTACCCGGCACGCGGAAGAACTTCTCGAAGATGCGCTTCTGGTGCTCGGGGAGGATGCCTGCGCCTGTGTCGCGCACCTCGAAGCGCGCGCCGTCGAAGCCAACCGTCACCGTGCCGCCTGCGGGCGTGTAGCGAATCGCATTGCTGACGAGGTTTGCGAGCACGAGGCCGAGGCGCGCGGCGTCAGCGTCGACCTGTTGATCCGCCGCGAAGGGCCCCAGCGCGGCGGTCAAAGTGACTTCCCGAAGGGCTGCAGCAGCGCGGTGGGCGTCGATCACCTCGTCGACCAGGGACGACACCTTCACTGGCTTGCGTTCGAGCTCGAGGCGGCCCGACTGAAGGCGCGACAAGTCCAGCAGGTCGTCGACGATGCCCTGCAGTCTCTCGCAGTCTTCACGCGCGGCGACGAGCAGCTCCAACTGCTTGTCGGTGAGTGGTCCGGCCGCGAGCTCGACGGTGAGGTGAATGGCCATGCGCAGCGACGTCAGCGGCGTGCGGAACTCGTGGGCGACCGTCGCGACGAGATCGTTCTTGAGCTCGTCGAAGCGGCGCAGGCGCGTCACGTCCTGCAGCAGTACCGTGGCCCCGACGACGGCCAAGCTCTCGTTGGTGACGGGTGAGCCGCGGGGCAGCAAAAACACCTGCCCGACCCGCACCGCTTCCTCGTACCCGCGCGGCACGTAGAACCCCTTGCCCGAGAGCACGTGGCCGCGGACCTTCTCGAGCAGCGCGCGCAGCGGTTCCTCGCTGAGGTTCAGCGCTTCACCGGCGCGGTTGGTGCCCTGACGCAAGCCGTCGCGCGAGAAGACGAGCACCGGGTCGGGAAGGCTGTCGATCGCCGCCTGCGATGACTGCTGGGCCTGCAGCAGCTCTCCCAGCGAGCTCTCGCGGTAGGCCTGTAGCCGGCCCGCCATCGCATCGAAGTCGCGGCCGAGCTGCTCGAGATCCGAAGGTCCTTTCACCCTGGCGCGCGCGGCGAGATCTCCTTCGCCCAGCCGCCGCACCGCCTGGCCGAGCACGGAAAGGGGCCGCATCGCGCGCTCGGTGAGCACGAGCGAGAAGCCGAAGCCGACCAGCAATGACAGCAGCAAAGCGACGACGGTGACGGTGTTGAACCGGCGGCTGTCGAGGCGCAGCTTCTCGCTCTTGAGCACCATCGCGTCCTGGTTGAGCGTGACGACGACGTCGGCGGCATGCTTCGCGGCAAAGAAAGCGGGCTCGAGGTGGTTCAGGTAGTGCGCTTTTGGATCCGCCGCGGCGGGCAGCGCGTCGAGCTGTTCGACATACGCGTCCCACGCCTCGCGCACCGCCAGGGTGGCTTCGGCCTCGCCCGATTCGGTGAGGTTCCCCTGCTGAGTCCGCAGCTCGGCTTCGCAGCTGGGCCGTTGGAGCTTCAGCTGCGCCTCGCCCTTCTCGCGTTCGCCCGCGACGACGAAGAGGGTCGCGCTGTCGATGCGTTCCAATGACTCCTTCATCCGCTGGGCGGCGAGCACGCTGCGGTAGTTGTTCGAGAGGATGTCGCGCCCCGCCCGGCCGAGCTCGTCGACGCTGAAGACCGCGAGCATGCCGATCGCCGCCAGCGCGATGGCGATCGGCAGCTGCGCGGCGAGCAGGCGGCTCTTGAGCATCACGGGGTTGCGTCCTCCGGCTTGAAGGCACGGCGTCCCTGTCTACTACTTCGAAGGTTCTGAGCGGGTGAACGACGTGGTGCGGGCCTGGCAGTCGGCACTGCACTCGGAAAGCAGTTGCAGCAGGCGCGCCTGGGTGCGGCAGAAGTCGCGAAGCCCGGCGTTGCCGTCGAGGCCCGCTCGCCCTTCACACGACTCGGCGAAGTTCCGCAGGTTGCTCTGGTACAGCGTGCGGCGCTCGCCCTCGTTCAGGGTCGGCACCGGGTCGCGCATCGCCTGAAAGGCGCTGACCAGGCTGAGGGCGATCACCCCCGTCCCCACCATCAACACCCAGAGCCAGCCTCGATCACGGTCCATGACGTGCCTTCCGTGGAGCAGGCGGCGTGCCACGGCTTCCCCAGCAGGGCCTTGGGGCAATTCGGGCGAAATGCATGGCTCCGGGCCGCCGTTACAAAGTGGGCCGCTGGCCAGAGGCGATCGTGGTGGCGATGTCCGGGCGCATCGACATCATCGACCCCGATCATCGGCAGCAGCACGTCGCCGTCGGTGACGAGCCTCGCGCGCTGGCGCTCGACGAAGATCGCGGCCGCCTCTACGTCGCGCTCGACAGCTCGACGCTGCAGGCGGTCGCGCGGGTCGAGCTGGCCGACGCGCCGGTGGCGATCGCGATGACCGGGCCGCGGTGCGTGCGAATGACCCTGTCGCCGCGGTGCACCGCAACGGGGTGCTTCACATCATCAGTCGTTCCCGCAGCTGGATCGTGTCGCTCGGCTAGACGTGGGAAACGCGCGTCGGCTCCGAGCCCGTCGAGACGCGCCCTCTGTTGTGGAAGTTCATCGCCGAGGCTGAACCCGCGCTGCGCCGCTTCGTCGATCACTTCGGCTTCCCGATGTCGCTGCAGCCGGACCTCACTGGCGCCGTCGCGTTGCCCTCGGGAGCCCTGGCCCTGACCGGCTCTCTCGCGGCACTGATCGAGAACGCGAGGCTGCTCGACCGCAGGCCCCGGCCCGGAATCGCTTTGGGCCAGGACTTTTCCAAAACACGCCCAACACCTGATTTTTTATTAGGGCTAACGCGTAATTTGGAAAAGTCCGCCGCCGCGGGGATCCGCGGTCGCTGCCGCAGCGTGAATCAGCAGACGCTTGTTGGCATTGCTTCGTCCTAGAAAGTGACCGCGAGCCCGACGTTCGGCTGAATGGTCGCGCCGCCGAGGGTGCGCTTCTTGCCGAAGAGCACGGGGCTGGCTTCGGTGTTTCCGACGGTGAGCTCGAGCATGCCGCTGACGCGCCAGCCGCCGAACCGAAGGCCCATCGTCGCGCCGTAGAACATCATGTCGACGGAGGAGCGGGTGACGACCTCGGGCTGGGTGCCGCCTTCCGCGCACTCGCAGGGGCGCGCGTAGAAGGTCTGGCGCATCGTGGTGCGGCTGTAGAGGAACTTGGGCACGAAGTAGATGCCGATGTGCGAGTTCCAGTCGGCGTTGAAGTACACGGGCACCTCGAGGTCCCAGCGGTTGAAGTCGTCGAGCTTCACGCCGCCGAACGCCCCTTCAATCGGAGCGTTCATCATGTACTTCGCCACCGCCACGCCCAACGCCACGTCGTAAGATCTGCCGCGCGGCTCGTCCCAGTCTTCCGCGTCGCCGCTGTGGTGCACGCGCAGCTTCAAGTCGCCGCGCAGCGAGCTGCCGCTGTAGCGGAAGCCCACGTCGAAGTTGCGGATGATGCCGACCCGGCCGTTGAGCTCGAACATCGCCGACGGCGGAAACAGGGCCAGCGCGATCGCCGCGGTGCCGAGTGCATCCTTGTCGTCGGCGGTCAGCACGTAGGGCTGCCCGGTGTCGGCGTTCTTCACCGCTGCCTTGGCGCCGACCTTGACGCCTTCGCTGGCGCTGTTCACCAACTGCCCGAACGGAATGTGCGCGCCGACGCCGCCCGTGATCCGAATCTGCCCGGGATTCAAGGTCTTGGCGGTCTGCAACGAAGAGAGGTTGGTCGCACAGCCCACGACGAACGGAAAGAGACAGCAGGCGAGGATCCGGTTCATGCACCAGTAGTTGCCGCACCGGTTTCAGCCGATCACTTCGGCTTGCCGTTTTTTGAATGGGGCTGCGGCTCAGCGGGTACGCCGCCCAGGCCGGACGACATGAAGAGATCACCATTGCCGTCGATGACGACCGCCTCGACCTCGGGCAGAGCCTCGATGAGCTTCAGCCCCTTCTCGACACCCAGCACGAAGACGCCCTTCGCGATCGCGTCCGAGTACCAGGACTCTTTCGAGACGATGGTGACGCTGCGCATGTGCTGCACGGGGTAGCCGGTACGCGGGTCGATGATGTGGGCATAGCGAACGCCGTCGAGCTCGAAGAACCGCTCGTAGTCGCCGGAGGTCGAGATGGCGCTGTTCGACACTGGGAGTACGGCGACGACGTTGGCGCGATCGCGGGGATCGCGAATGGCGACGCTCCAGAGCTTCTTGTCCCAAAGGCCTGACACCTTCATGTCGCCGCCCGCTTTGACCGCGTGGTTCTTGAACCCCGCCTTGCGAATCAGCTCGCTGGCGCAGTCGACCGCGTAGCCCTTCGCGATCCCGCCCAGGCCGATGCGCATCCCCTTCTTCGTCAGAAACGCAGTGCCGGCGTCGAGGTCGAGCTCGAGCGCGCGGTAGTCGATGAAGGCGATCGCTTTGGAGATGACCTCGGGCGCCGGCACCTGCGGAGGCCGCGCCTTGAAGTCCCAGAACTGGCCCGCGCCGGCGTAGGTGACGTCGAAGGCGCCGCTCGTAATCTCAGACATCTGCTTCGAGCGCTGCAGCAACCCCAACAGCTCGGCCGCGACCTTCACCGGCTGCTCGCCCGCCGCGCGGTTGATCGCCGACAGCTCGCTGGACTCATTCCAGTCGGTCATCAGCGCTTCGATGCGAACGATCTGGGCGACTGCGTCGTGCGCCGCCTGCAGCGCCTTCACCCGCGTATGCGAATCGGCGCGGATCACGATCTGCACCTCGGTGCCCATCGCGGTCGCGTCGAGCTCGACGACCTGCTCGGTGGGCGTCGCCCCAGGAGCGACCGCCGCGCAGCCCGCCAACAGCAGCGCCCACCCGGCCTTCACTGCACGGCCAGCGCGATCGCCGACAGCAGAGGCTCGTCGATCGCCGTCGACACCATCTTCACTTCGCCGTTCTTCGCGACCAGCACGAAGCTCGGCGTGCCCTTCACCTTGAACAGGTCGGCCACCTCGAGCTTCGGGTCGAGCACGTTCGGGTAGGGCAGCTTTGCTTCCTGCGCATACCCTTCGGCTTTGTCGGTCTGCTCGTCGACCGAGATGCCGAGCAGGTCGAGCTGCCCCTGCTGGGATCTTTGAAGCTCCAACACCGCGGGAAGCTCGGCCTTACAGGTCGCGCACCAGCTGGCCCAGAAGACGAGCAGCGTCGGGCGCTGCAGCGCGGCGGGGTCGAACACCTGCAGGCCGCCTCCGATGCGCTCGGCAGTGAAGGTCTGCGCTGAAGACGCAGCGAGCGGCGGCGCCGTCTTGCAGCCGGCCACCACGAGCAGCGCAGCGAAGAGAAGCGATTTCGTCACTTGGGCCAGTACGCGAGGTCGAAGCCGACGGTGAGCCAGAGCATCTCGATGCCGTCGGTGCGGTGATAGAAGTTCACGCCGATGTCGTAGTCCGCGAGCCACAAGAACCGCACGTTCGGAAAGCGGAAGTTCAGCGACACCATGTGGCCGAAGAAGCGGCCGAGGTCCGGATCCGAGGTGGCGAACAGCGCGTCCTCTTTGGCGCGCCGTCCGTAGAACCAGGCCGGCGTCTGCACGTAGAAGCGGTACCCGGGCGAGATCGACATCACCCGGTCGAACAGGTACCGCGTGAAGATGACGTTGGCGGTGTTGCCAAGAACGCCCCAGCTGTCTGCGTAGAAACGATACGACCCTTCGACCGAGGTCTCGGCGTCGAGCGCGCGCTTGACCCGCAGCGTCGCCGACCCGCGGTGCCGCTGCGAAGGCGCGATCTCGAAGCGGTCGTACTCGTACGCGAAGGGCGAGCCCTGGCCCGGCGTCACCCGCACGAAGCCATAGGAGGTGGCGAGAAAGCCGAACTGCTCGGTGAAGTTGAGGGTGAGGTTCGCGAGCATTCGCGGGCTCAAGATCTGCGTCCACCCGGCCTCCGCGCTGAGCGTGTTTCGCTTCTCTTCTTCCAGCGTCGTGCCGTCGAAGCGGATCATGCGGACGCTGTCGTGGTAGCCCTGCAGCATCAGCGAGAGCGTGGTGTTCTGCTCGTTGAAGGTGCGCGAGACGTCGAGGCCGAGGCCGCGGGTCCGGTAGGCCGACTCGAAGCCGATGGTGCCGCGAACGCCAATCGACCAATCGCGCGGCGAGTATGACCAGCCGAGGCCAAGGCCACCGCTGCCGGGGTTGTTGATGGTGGTGGTGGCTCCCGAGACGAGGATCGCGCGCGAGCGGGCCGAGTCGTACGACGCCGACGAGATGATCGACCCCATCGCACGCACCGTCGCGGTGTTGTTCTGGGTAATCTTTTTCTTCAAGACGACCAGCGTCTCGACGATCATCGCGTCCTCATTCAGCAGCTCGTTGCCGCCGAGATCCTTCTGGAAATAGAAGGCGGCCTTCGCCGAGAAGCGATCGGGGTTCTCTTTCGGGCCCGGCGGGTACTCGGCTTTGGCCGCCGTCTGCGCCGAAGCGGCAGCGGCGATCAGCAGCGCGGGGACAACGAGCCTAATTGCACCCACAGCCACCTGCGCCCGCGGTTCCGTTGAAGCCGCCCACCGAGCCTTCGCGCGGGTTCAGCACGTGCCCGGCCAGCTCTGTGGCCAGCGGGTCGAGGTCGAACCCCATGCACGGGTCGGCGAGGCGTTCTTTCTGGTTGAAGCGAACGGTCGAACAGCCGCCAAGGACGAGAAGAACGAGCAGCCCGAGAGTTCGCACCCCCGCGGCATAATCGACGATTCGAAACCCGTCTACCCCACCTGTGACGAGACCGCGATCGACGGGCGCTTGAGCCACAGGTCGATCGACGTGCCTTTGCCGACGGTGGACTCGAGGTGAATCGTGCCGCCCATCGTCTGCACGAGGTCCTTGCAGATCGCGAGGCCCAGGCCGGTGCCGACGCCGACTGGCCGGGTGGTGAACAGCGGCTCGAACACCTTGTCCAGGTTCTCGCGCGGAATGCCGGCGCCGTTGTCGCGCACCCAGACGTGAATGCCTTTGTCCGCGTCGTCTTCCCAGCCGACGTCGATGCGGCCCTTGCGCCCGATGCCGTCCATCGCCTGCGCGGCGTTGACGATCAGGTTGAGCAGCACCTGGGTCAGCTTCACCTGGCCGCCGCGCACCTGCATCGGCCCGCCGGTGACGATCATCTCAGCCCGCTGCCGCACTTCCGCCCGCGCGATGCGGCCGGCGAACTCGACCACCTCGGCCAGGTCGCTGTGGTCTTCCTTGTCTTCCCCCCGCGCCTGGGTGCGAATGCCCAGCGCCAGTTGGCGGACGAGGTGGGCGCCTTTCGCGATGTCTTCGAGCAGCGCGGGAAGCTCGGTCAGCGCCTCGCTGACCTTCTGGTTCGGGTGCTCGGCCAGCTGGGCGAGGGTGTAGCGTCCGATTTCCGCCATCTCGACGCGCAGGGTGCTGACGTTCTGGGTGAGGTAGCTGACGGGGTTCATCAGCTCGTGCGCGATGCCCGCCGAGACCTGGCCGATCGCCGCCAACCTTTCCGAGCCGAGCATCCGCATCTGCACTTCACGCACGCGGGTCTGCAGCTCGTAGATTTTCAGCGCGTCTTCCAGCGCCGCCGACAGCTCTTCGCGCACCCACGGCTTCACGAAATAGCGCGACACCTGCCCGCGGTTCACCGACGCCACGACGGCCTGCATGTCGGAGTAGGCGGTGATGATCATCCGCTGAATGTCGGGAAACTCTTCCCTCACGCGCTCGAGCAGCTCGACGCCGGTGACCATCGGCATGCGCTGGTCGGTGATCAGCACCCCGATGTCCGACCGGCTGCGAAGCACTTCCATCGCCGCGGCGGCCCCGAGGCACGTCACGACGTTGAAGCGCATCTTGAAGCTCGCTTCGAACACCTTGAGGTTGATCGGCTCATCGTCGACGTAGACGACCGTCGGCCGGTCAGATGCTGGCATGGAGCGCTCCCTCGTGATGACGAGCCGTGTTGGGCAGCTTGACGGTGAAGCGGGCGCCGTGGCCCACGATGGAGTCTACCGAGATCTGCCCGCCGTGCTTCTCGACAATCTCGCGCACGATCGCCAGCCCCAGCCCGGTTCCGCTGCCAACGTCCTTGGTGGTGAAGAACGGGTCCCACATGCGCTTGAGCACCCGCGGCTCGATGCCGCGCCCGTCATCGCTGACCTCGACCGTGGCGTGTCCGTTGGTCTGCGACACCTTCACCTTCACGTTTCCCTTCGGAGAAGCAGCCTGGATGGCGTTGTCGATCAAGTTGACCCAGACCTGGTGCAAGGCGCCTGCCTCGCCGATCACGTTCACCGAATCCGCTGGAGCGAGCTCTGAGGTGATCTCGACCCCGCTTCCCACCTTGTGCGACAGCAGCTGCAAGGCGAGCCGCACGTTCTCGATGAGGTCGACGTCGCCGCGGGTGCCTTCTCCTGCCCTGCCCTGCTTGAGCAGCTGGTCGGAGATGTGCTCGACGCGCCTGCTGCTCTGAATGGCGAGGTCGATGAGCTCGATCAGCTCAGGCGACGCGTGGGGCATCAGCTCGCGAAGGGGCTCGAGCGCGTTGATGATGCCGTTGAGGGGGTTGCGAATCTCGTGGGCGACGCCGGCGACGACGGCACCGAGGGCGGCCAGCTTCTCGCGCTGCGCCATCTGCAGGGCGAGCTTGCGAAGACGCAGCTGGGCGTTGAGGCGGGCCCGAAGCTCTTCGAGGTGGAAGGGCTTCATCAGGTAGTCGTCAGCGCCCTTCTCGAACCCGTTGAGCCGGGTGTCGATGTCGGCCCGCGCGGTGAGCAGCACGAAGGGGATGTTGCACAGGGTGGTGTCGGCCTTGAGCGCGGCGCAGAGCTCGAGGCCGTCCATCTCGGGCATCATCAAGTCAGAGAGGACGACGTCGGGCTCGTGCTGACGAATCAGCCGCAGGGCCTGGGCGCCGTCGCCCGCCTCGATCACCCGGAAGGTCGAAGCGAGGTTCTTCACCACGAAGGCGCGCAGGGCCTCGTTGTCTTCGGCGACCACCAGGGTCGGCAGATCCAGCTGATCGTTGCTGGCCAGCGCCAGGGGCGACGCGGCAGCCGAGTTCTCGCGGTGGGCGGCGGCGTCGAACAGCTGCAGCTCGGCGGCGGCGGCGTGGGCGACAGACGGCGTCGCGGCCGCATCGAAGGAGCCCACGGGAAGCTGCACGGTGAAGCGCACCCAGGCGCCCAGCTCGGACTCGACGGCGATGGTGCCGTTGTGGAGCTCGACCAGCTCGCGCACGACGGGCAGCCCCAGGCCGGTCGAGCCGAAGCGGCGCGACTTGCTGCGGGTCGACTGGGTGAAGCGGCCGAACAACGTCGGCAGCTCTTCGGCGGGTATGCCTTCGCCCGAATTCTGAATCGAGAAGAAGACCATGCCGTCGCTTTTCTTTCCCGCCCGCACGTCGATGGTGCCGCCGTCGGGGGTGAACTTGATCGCGTTCGAGACGAGGTTCAGCGCGATCTGCTCGAGCCGTTCGCCGTCGCCGGCAAGCTGAAGCGAGGGGTCGAAGTCGGTGTTGACGGTGATCTTCCGCGAGCGAAGCGCCGTCTTCCACGGCCGAAGCACCTCGGTGAGCAGCGGCGCCAGGTCCACCGCGCCCATCGTCAGCGTCATCTTGCCGGCCTCGATCTTCGACAGGTCCAGCAGGTCGTTGACGAGCTTCAACAGCTTGTAGCCGCTGCGGTTGACGCCCAGCAGCTCGGCTTTGGCCTCGGCGCTCAAGCCCGGCTGACCCGCGAGCACCTCGAGCGGAGCGAGCATCAGCGTCAGCGGCGTTCGCAGCTCGTGCGACGCGTTGGCGAAGAACTCGGTCTTCTGGCGATCAGCCTCGGTGAGCTGCACCAATGACTGCTGGAGCTGCGCGGTGCGCTCGGCGACTTTGCTTTCCAGGCCTGCCTGGTACTCGCGCAATCGAACAAACGAACGCGCATTGGCCAATGCGATCGAAATGAAAGGCGTCAGGTCATCGAGCACGTCGCGGGTCAAGGCGTTGGAGCTGGGCCCCCACAAGTCGAGGCTGCCGAGTGGGCTGTTCGCCGCCACCAACGGCAGCGACCGCGAGGCCGCGCCCTCGAGGCTGCCCAGCTGGTACACGTTGACGGGCCGGTCGGGCGCAACCTCGACCGACACCTTCACGCCCGCGGCGCCGAAGCGGCTCACCAGCAGCTTGCAGACCGCATTCGACAGCGCGTCGAGCTCGGTGAAGGCAGTGAGCTCGCGGGCGAGGAGGTTGACCGTTCGAAGCTGGTCGGCCTGGTCGCCGATCTGGGTGTTCGCGTCCTTGAGCTCGAGGAAGCTCTTCTTCAGCTGGGCCTGCTGCTGGCCCAGCTCACTGAAGGCGAACTGCGGCACGAAGATGACTTTCACCGCGTTCCTCAGCCGCGCCCACAGCGTGAGCGAGGGCGGGGGAGAAATCAGGTACACGGCCTTGCGCGGGAAAAGCTCGTACTCGACCGTCGAGTCCTGCTGGCCGAGCACGCGCGGGTTTGCGCGAAAGACCCCGGCGTTGATCTGAAAAAACTCGGGGGAATCCAGATACTCGTCGGGGATCTGCATCGTGAAACGAATTCTTCCGTCGTCGAGATCCTCGAGGCTCGAGGTGATGATCGAGAACATCGCCGCACCGAACCACTTGTTGCTGGCCCAGTAGATCGTGCGGGCGCTCGCGACCAGGCCGAGCACCGACTGCAACCCTTTCATCACTGGAGACGCAGAGAAGTTGCTGGCCAGGCGCTCCAACTCGGCGGTGCTGCCGGCCATCTGGCCCAGGCGCTGATTGAGGATGCAGAAGTGGTCCCACCCGATGCGCTTGCCCGGATCCATCAGGTGGGCAACCGAATACGGCAACCCTGCAGCCAGTTCGGCGGGGTCCTTCTTCTGCTGACGCGCGACCTCGAAGTAGAGCCAGATGACCCTGCAGGAGACTTCGTTCATTTGACTCCAACTTCGTGACTCAGGCGTTCAGAGGAGCTGCGCTCCAACGCACGATGGTTGCTGCCCAGAGGAATCCACCACCGCACGCGTACAACAGCGCCTGATCTCCGGGTCGAACCTGACCTTTTTCCCAGGCCCTACACAAGTTGATGGCAACGTTTGCAGAACCCATGCCTCCGAGCAGAGGAAACGTGGAGGTGGTCTGGCAGTGCTCGAGACCTGAGGCGATTCGGCAGGCGTCAGAGAACCAGGCCACGGGCTGGTGAGAATAGAAGTGGGTCACGTCCTTCGCGTCGAGGCCGGCCTTGCGCAACACCGCCTCGACCGCCTCTTTGGCGAAGTCGGCCGAGCCCATCGCAATCTCTCGGCCCACCTTGAGGTTTCGAGAGTACAGAAACATCGGGCCCCCTTTGGAGTACCAGGGCTCGTCATGCTTGGGCCCGATGCAGACCCCGCTGTGAAGCTCGCCAATCGAACGCTGGGCGGTGCCCTGAAATCCGAGGCCGGCCGGCACCGGACCCAGAACGAAGGCGCCCGCGCCGTCGCCGAAGTTCACCGAGCCCGTGTCATCGGGATCCGAGAGCCGGGAAAGGGTGGTCGAGGTCACCACCAGCACATACTTCGCGGCACCTGAACGAATCAGCGACTCACCGAGGAACATTGCCGTGAGCGACGAGGCGCACGCAGCGTCGACCCCCATCGCGAGGGCACGCTTCGCGCCGAGCGCCGCCTGAATGATGCCCGCGTTCGGCGGCATGCACTCGTCGGTAGGCATGGAGAAGGAGAGGATGACATCGAGCTCGCTTGCGTCGATGCCGGCGCGACTGACCGCCTGGCGAGCGGCTGCGATTTCCATCGACGAGGGACGCAGCCCCTCTTCCAACACCCGGCGTTCGATCGAGCCGCGAAAAGGGTCGTGGTAGGTCTCGAGCATCTGCTTCAGCTGGATGCGCTGCGCAGGCGTCTTCGCCCGCTCGAGGAAGACTTCTGGCGTGGTGACATCGAGCTTCGCGCGCTCGGCGAACTGTTCGGTGAACGAGGCAGGCCACCAATCGTTGCGACGGACCTGCTGCGGCACGTGCATGCCAACGCTCAAGATTCCAACTGCGGAGTTGTTTTTCATGGGCAGTCTCAGGACGCGAAGTTCTTCAGCTGGGCAACCCGGCCGTGCAGCGGAAACGCGGAAGCCGGGTCGATGTCGAGGTCCAGCACCAGGGGCATGTCGCTGTTGAGCCACTCGGCTGGAATTGCTTCCAGATCCTGGCCGCTGCGAATGGTGACGCCTCGGGCCCCGACGGCGCGGGCCAGCTGGGCGAAGTCAGTGCGGGGGCCGTCCATCGCGCTCACCCGGCCGAAGATCTTGTTCATCCCCGACTCGACCATGCGCATGCGGGCGTCGTTGAAGATGGCGAAGACGACGCCGATGCGGCTCTGCACACAGGTGGCGAGCTCCATGCCGCCCATGTGGAAGCCCCAGTCGCCGCAGATCGCGAGCACCGGGCGATCGGGGTGAACGACCTTGGCCCCGATGGCGCTGCCGATGCCCGAGCCCATCGCCCCCATGCCGGTGGCGCAGAGGAAGGAATTGGGCTTGTCGATCTTCAGGTAATGCAGCGCGAAGATCAGGTGCTCGCCGATGTCGCTCGTGAAGATCGTCTCCTTCGGCATCATCCCCTGCAGCGCGTGAACGGCCCGGGCGGGGTGCATCGGCGACGACTCGGCCAACGTGTCCTGCTCTTTGAGGTAGGTGACGCCGCGGGTCGCCACTTCCGAACGGCGGCGGGTGATCTTCGACACCAGCGACCGCAGCACGAGGTGCGCCGGGCCGATCAGCCCGTAGTCGACCGCGTAGTTCTTGCCGATCTGCGCGCCATCGATGTCGATCTGGATGAAGGTCTTCGTGGGCTGAAGCACAGGGCTCCAGCTGTTGGTGCCGGGCTCGCCCAGGCCGCAACCGACCGCGATCAGGGTGTCGAAGCCTTGATCGAGGTACTCGGAGGCCGACGGGTGGCCGCCGTAGCCAAAAACGCCCAACGACAACGGATCCGTTTCGGGGAACAGGCCCTTCGCGCGCGGGGTGGTGGCGACGGGGATGTTGAGGGTGGCGGCCAGCGTGCCGATCAACCGGGTGGCCTCGGGGTGACGCGCGCCCGAGCCAGCGAGGATCAACGCCCGCTTGCTGTTCTGCAGGGCGTCGGCCGCCTCAGTGATGATCTCTTCGTCGAGGGTGAACTGGGTCGAGACGTGGGTCGCCGAGCGCGTGGCGGGCACCTGCTGGTTGCCGACGTCCAGGGGCAGCGAGAGGAACACCGGGCCCTGGCGGCCCGACAGCGCGGTGGCGACGGCCTTGCGGACGATGCTCGCCGCGGCGCGCGGGTTGGTGATCTGCGCCGAGAACTTGGTCACGCTGCGCACCATGCCGAGGATATCGAGCTGGCCCGAGGTGCCTTCCTGCAGGGCGCCGCGGCCGAAGTTGGTGCGCGGCACCTCGCCGCCGATCGCAATCATCGGCACGCCGTCGGCAAACGCCGAAGCCAGACCGGTGAGCGCGTTGGTGATGCCCGGGCCCGACGTCATCAGCAGGCAGGGCAGCGAGCCGCCGACCTTCGAGTGACCCATCGCCATGTAGGCGGCGCCCGTCTCGTGCCGGGTGTTGATGACCCGCAGGTTCGGGTGATCGACCAGCGAGTCGTAGATGGGGCAGATGGCCCCGCCGGGGATGCCGTAGAAGGTGGTGACGCCCAGCTCTTCCAGCGTCTGCACGATCACATCGGCGACGCGCATCGTGGCGCGCGCAACCGGCGCCGAAGCCCGCGGAGCCGGCGGCTCGACAGGGACAGCCGGCGGAGCCTCCAGTTGAAAGGGTGGGACTTGTTTGAGTTGTGTGATCGCCATTCGGGGAGCGCTGGGTACCACTTTCGAAGTTGGGAGTGCCATGGGGGGGTCCATTTTGCACGGTGCGTACCGTTTGACCTGTGGGCGAAGGGCGCACGGATCCCGCCACGTTGCCTACGGGTCACCCCCTTCGGCGCAAGGTCAAAGCTGACTTTTCTGTCGGCAGCGACCCACCCACCATCAGCCGCCCGGATTCGGGGGTCAGCGGTTGTAGGTGCGCTGCCAGGCCTTCAGTGACCCGCCCACCTCGACACAGGCGCGGGGGGTCTCGGCCCCCTCGACGCGGTCACGCAAGGCATGAAGCTTCGCGATCACCTTCGGGTCCGGCGTGCCCTTCGGGGTCTTCGCCATCAGCTCGGTGTGTGTGTTCTCGAGGGTTTCGATCCACTTGCGCTGGCTCGCTTTCCACTGCGGGTCGGGGCTGCAGTCGCTCTCGTCGACGGGCGCCTTCGGCACGGTGACCAGGCGGGGAGCCGCAGTCGGCTTCGTGCCCAGGCGCGAGAGGTCGGGGTCAACGGCCGGTGGAGCCGGTTCGGCCGGTGGAGCCGGTGGAGCCGGCAGCGGCACCTCGACCACGTCGGCCGCCTCGGGAGGCAGGTTGTAGAGCCAATAGGCGAGCAGGCTGCCGACGAGAAAGAGCAGCAACAGCAGCAGGGCCACCAGCGGGCGACGATCGCGCAGGTCGACGGTCTGGGTCGGGTTCTTCACCCGCTCGGGCAGCCGTGAGGTGATCTGCGATGCGGCCGGCATCGGGGTCGGGCGGCCCACCGAGCTGTCGATCGCGGCCGCGGCGGCGGGGGTGAGCAGCGGGTTGGCGACCTGGCGGGTCGACTGCTCGCGGAGCTCGCGAAGGATGCGGGTGACGGTCTGCCGGGCGATGTCGGCGGTGGCGGGCCGGGCCTCGGGGTTCTTCTCGAGCAGCACGGCGACCAGCGCGTCCAGCGACTCGGGCAGCCCGTTGACCTTCGACGACAGGCGCGGCGCGCGCTCGTAGACGTGCTTCTTCATCAGGTCGACGACGTTGTCGGCCGCGAAGGGCAGCTCACCGGCGAGCATCTCGAACAGCATCACCCCGAGGCAGTACAGGTCGGTTTGAGGGCTGGCGGCGAGTCCCCTCGCCTGCTCGGGCGCGATGTACTCGGGCGTGCCGGCCATCAGCGACGACTTGGCGCCGACGACTCCGACCGGGCCCACGACGCCGTCGAGCCCGACGGGCGCGTGCTTCGCGAGCCCGAAGTCGAGCACCTTCACGTTGCGCTCGCCGCTGGTCGCCAGCGACAGGAAGACGTTGCTGGGCTTCAAGTCGCGGTGAACGACGCCGGCTTTGTGCGCGGCGCCCAGGGCCGAGAGAATCTCGTCGATCAGCGGCAGCGCGCGCGCGGGCGACATCGAGCCCTCGCGTTCCATCAGCGACTCCAGCGGCTCACCCTCGAGGAACTCCATCACCATGTACTGCCGGCCGTCACTCAAGTTGCCGAAGCCGATGATCTCGATGATGCCGCGGTGCTTGATGGCCGACAGCGCCTGCGCTTCTTTCAAGAAGCGATCGGCCTGGTCCTTGTCTTCCATCATCTCGGGGCGAACGACCTTGATCGCGACCCGGCGGCCGATCAGCGGGTGCACCGCCCGGTAGACGATGCCCATACCGCCCGCGGCGATCGGCGCTTCAATCACATACTCGCCGACCTTCTGGCCGATGAGCGTGTCGGCCAGCGGCGGCATGGCAGCAGACAGCGGAGGCGTGGGCTGCGTGTCGCTGGGCATGCGGTGCTCGCCCTAAAAGCCGGAAGAGATCACGACCCCCGCGCCGCCGGGAAAAGGGGCCGGGCTGATCGTGGGCAGGCGCGGGTCGTCGGAATCCCGGCTCAAGAGGTAGAAGGTGACCGCGGTCGAGGCGGCCAGCGCGCCGACGACGAGAAAAGCGGTCGCCGCCGACGACTTGCTGTCGATGCCCTTCGCGATGCCGAGCTCGCCGTAGGGAATTGCGCCGTTCGAGACGTGCAGCGAGCTGCGATCGGCCGTGGCCGAGATGGCGAGCCCCGCCGAGGCGGCCAGCGAAACGACAGTCGCCGCGGTGAGCACATACGACGCGACGCGCATCGGCGGCGTGTTCTCGGGCGGCGGCGGCGGGGGCGGCTGGGTGAGCCTGAGCTCCTCACGGGTCGGGGCATCAGGCCTCGCCGCGTTCGGAGGGGGCGGCTCGACCTTCGGCTGCGCCGGCGGAGCGAGCGGCAGCGTGCCCAGCTTCAGCGACGCCACGAACTGTTCGAGCTGCGCGCGGGCGATCGGTACCAGCTTCGCGTTGTCGGGCTGGGTGAACTTGAAGACATCCGGCTGGCGCTCGACCTCGCCGTCGACGCGAACGACGTTGGCGAGCAGCTCCCACTCGTTGACCCGGCCGCCGCGGCGAAGCTCGATGCGCAGCGCGTGCACCGACGAGGTGTGATCGGCGATGTACGAGAGGCACCTGAACAGGTTCTCGGTCGAGCAGAAGGCCTGGCCCTTCTTCTTGAGCTCGGCGTCGACGTCACTCGGTGATGCGATCTCGACCTTGCCGACCGAGATGACGATGCCGGGCAGCAGCGCGGTGAGCTCTTCGCGGTCTTTGCGCGAGTCGACGCCCTCGAGCACCAGCGGGTGAACGGCGACGCGCGGCCGCTGGGCTTCGGCGAGCGCGGAAGAAGCGACGAGCAACGAGAGAACGAGGGGCTTCATCGGCAATCGAACTCCGCCAGCTGGGTGTCGGCGCTTCCCGAGTTTCGCGGGTCGCGTTGGTACTTCGGCCACTGCGCGGTGGTGTCGATGCCGCGCGAATCGACGATCACCGAGTACAGGGTGCGCGTGTTGCTGACCGCGTAGAGCACGCCCGGCCGCCCTCTCAATTTCAGGCCGTTCATGTCGCGGGTGCAGTCGATCGTCGGAGACGCGAGGAAGGAAATCGCGGTGGTCGAGAGCTCCCCCGTCCACTCAGAGATTGCGGGCGAGGTGCGCAGCAGCGACTGGATCTGCGGGTTGCCGCCGTTCGCGTTGACGAGCGCGAAGAGGCGCTGCCCTTCGCCGAGCAACGGGGTCGTGGCGTAGGTGCCGAGCACGGCGGGCAGCGACATCGAGACCCCGGCGTCGCGGGCGTAGACCTCGAGCTGGGCCTCGTGGCCGAGCCAGACGTCGTTCGTCGGGCCGACGGCCGGGCCGGTGGGGTTGGTGACGACGTTGATCGCCTCGTCGACGGTGAAAGCCGCGCCCATCGTGGCCCGGTAGAGCGTGTTGGGAAGGTTGCCCGAGAAGCGGGCACCGACGAGCTGGGTCGCCGAGGAAAGCGCGGACACCTGACCCGAGGTGCCGAAGCCCAAGTTGCCGGGCGCCCAGTTGTTGTTGGTGCGTTCGACGAAGGTCAGCACCTGGTGGACGTCGTAGCCGCGCAGCTGCGGCTTGGTGTCGCCCGCGGTGACGAGGCCGCTGCCGTAAGTGAGGTTGCCGGGGAAAGGGACCTCGGCGTCGTTGCCGAAGTCGCGGCAGATCGAGAGCATGGACTGCGGGCGGATCTCGGCCAGCGACACCTTGCCGATCTGGAAGATGGCGTTCGTCGACACCAACCCGCCGAAGACCGCGAGGGAATGGGAGACGACGGGCGAGCCGGTGATGGGCGCGCTGCCCGGGCAAGAGACGATCTCGGTGCCTGCGGGGCGAACCGCGTAGATCTTCGAAGTTCCGCCCGAGTTGTTGGCGCCGACGTAGATGATCTCGGCCCCCGCGTCGGGGGGGCTGACCGTCGGCGAGGCCTCGACCATGCCCACCGCCAGCGCGAACTTCTCGAGGCCCGACGGTGAGATACCGAACAGCTTGCCGTCGGTGGTGCCCTTGCTGCCGACGTAGATCGTGCCGTCCCAGCCGATCGCGGGGGTGGCCTTCACCTCGCCGTTGTCCGAGATGGTGCGGCTCCAGTTGAAGCGCGTGACCTTGATGCCGCCGTCGACGTCAGAGACGTTGCCGGCCATGTCGGTCGCGGTGACTTCGATCTTCATCGAGCCGCGGTACGCGTTCATCATCGGCTTCCACAGCTCGACGGTGAAGCAGGCGCAGTCGCCGGCGTCGCAGAAGGTGGTGCAGGCTTCGCGGGGGAACGTGGCATAGCCGCCGTCGGCGTTGATGGAATAGAGTCGCATCGAAGGCGCGATCAACGACTCGCTGCCCTTCACCTTCAGCTGCAGCGCCTGGTTGCGTCGCCAGGCGGTGTTGGCGAAGACGGCGTCGTTGCAGTCGAGCCCCGCGTCGGGGCAGTCGGCGATGGCTGGAAGCTCGAGCTCGAGCCTCGGCGGCTTGGAGTCGACGTTGACGGAAGTGGTGGCTTGGCCGCCGTCCAAGAACTTCGCGATCAGCGACCAGGTACCATCGACGGGAAGATTCACCGAGCCGAGGTAGCGGTTGGGCGCGGTGGCGACGACCGTGGGCATCAGCATGTTGGTCGCGCCCTGGCTCGCGGTGACGGTGACGGGCGGGAAGTCCGCGAGGGTGCAGTTGATGCCGACGACGACACCGAGCTCGAGCGCGATGCCCGCGTCTTTCGTGGTCGTCAGGGTCGAAGAAGGAGGCGTCATCCAGGCGAGCTGAGAGATGTTGCAGCCGCCCATCCCCCCGTCGCCCGTGCCCCCGTCGCCCGTGCCCCCGCCGCCACCCGGCCCCGTGCCATCGAGGACGCAGTAGGTGTCGACGCAGTGCGCTCCGGTGCCGCAGCCGACATCTTCCGAGCACCGCGCGACCGGGTTGCAGCTCGAACAGCCTGCCAGCGCGATCAACGTTCCACCAATTACAACTTGTCGCATCGCCGCGCGTTCTACCAGCGCACGATCGCGGACGACAGAAACCCTCCCGAGGTTCACCGTGAGAACAATTTTCCGCTGCGGGTCAGGGGAGCGACGGGAGCAGGCTTCAGGCGGCGGCTTTCTTCGACTTCTTTGCCTTCTTTGCCTTCGGGGCGGGCTCTTCTTCGACGACCTCTTCGACCTCGACGACCTCTTCGATCTTCGGCTTCGCGACGGTGCGCTTCTTCGGCTTCGCGCTCAAGCCAGACTCTTCATACGCTGAGGCGACGGGAGCGAGCGCCGCTTCGGCCAGCAACCGCACCTGCTTCAACGGAACTTCGAGCGCGGCGGCGGCCTCGGCCAGCGCCTGGGCGACGGCGGCCGCCTCTTCTGCGGGCATCGGCTCGGGCGCAAAGCCCTGGCTCCAGGTGGTGAAGGCGCCGCGAAGCTGCTCGATGACGGGCGTGGCGAACTCGAAGGCCGGCGTCACCAGCAGCCGCCGTGCGTACTGCGTGTTGAGGCGCTTCTCGAAGTCGGCGGTGAACTTCTCGAACTCGGACTTGTCGGCGCGACGCAGCGACGCAAACTTCAGCTTCCCGAAAAGAGAGTCGAGCAGCGGCATGCGGCTGCCGGTGTGAAAGGTGATCCCCGCCTGCAGACGTTCGACCTCGTCGACGGCGCTGTTCTGCAGCTCGCTCAACTGCCCCGCGCGCACGACCTCGAGCTCGGGCAGACGCAGCGCCTTCTGCAGCAGCTCTGCGTGCGGCGCGCGCGCCTGTTCGAGCTTCGCGGTGGCGATGTCGAGCCAGCCCTTTTCTTCAGCGTGGCCCCGCGTCTTCGCGAGGCGGGCGGTGGCGGCGGCGAGGCGCTCGTGGATGACTGCGGCGAAGCTGACGGCGTCGAAGGACTCGAGGGTTGAGGTCATCTTGCCGGGAAGAACTACTCCGTCTTCGGCGGGCAGTCTTTGGGGATCTGCGCGAGGTCGACGAAGCCGACCTTCTCCATCCGGTGGAGGCCGTCGCACTTGTCCTTCAGCGCAGGGATGCGGTTGTCGGCCAGCAGGTCGGCGACGATCTGCGCGGACCTTTCGACGCTGGTGTCCATACGGATGCCCGCGGGCGCTGCGTCGAGCACCAGAAACTTCGCCGCGCCCGGCGCCGGGTCGTACGGCAGCCACTGCTCGCCCGGCTTGCCGTTGCGCGCGAAGTCACCCCAGTGCTGCATCATCGCGGCCGACAACGCTTCGCGCTCTACCCTGCCCTCTTCACCGAGGAAGGTGGCGAGCTGGCCTTCGAAGTGCCCGTGCGCGAACTGAATCTCCATGCCGTGCGCGGCGCCGAGGATCTTCGACAGGTTGGTGCCGAGCTTCGTTGGCAGCTGGTTCCAGTCGAACCGGTACGCGTAGACGGCCGGCGCGCCCGAGGCGATCATCGCCTCGGCGACGTCGTCGACCGCCTTCGCCTTCCACAACCGGCTCATCGTCTGCGACGTCGACTCATAGCGGGCCTCGTCGCGAATGCGCGGCAGCTTGCCGAAGAGCTTCCAGGTGTATTTGGGGTCGAGGAAGAGGAAGAGCTTCGCCTCGTCGTGGTTGCTGCCGGTGAGCACGGGCACCTGGTTCCAGCCCGGCTTTCCGAAGGCGACCGCCCACGGCTCGGCCGGCTCGACGGTGCCATCGGGGAACACCAGCGGCATGTCGAGCATGCGCAGCGACGCGTCGGCGTTGCCCTTCAGGTAGGCGCGAACGATCTCGGCGCCGGACTTCGCGCGCAGCCACGCGGCGATCTTCGCGGGCCCCAGGTCTTCGGCCTTCTTCTTCGCCGCCGCACGGTCGGCCGCGCCTTCCGCGATCAACATCCGCGCGACGACTTCGTTGGTGCTGTTGCGGTGGCCGGGAGCTTCTGCGTCGTCGGTGTAGTTCTCGGCGATCGCCATCGTGCCCTTCGCGAGCACCGGGCTCTGCGCGATCGCGCGGTGAAAGAGGCCCTTCGCGCGCGCAGACAGCAGCAGCGAGTACACGTTCTGCCCGCCGGCCGACTCGCCAAAGATGGTGACGTTGCCCGGGTCGCCGCCGAAAGCCGCCGCGTTGTCGCGCACCCACTCGAGCGCGCGAATCAGATCCAGCGTGCCGTAGTTGCCCGAGTCTTCGACCGCGTCGCCTTCGCCTTCTTTCAGCGCGGCGTTCTTGAACCAACCCAGCGGCCCGAGCCGGTACTGCACCGAGACGCCGATCACCTTCTGGGCGGTGGCGAGGTGGCCGAGGTCGTAGGCGGCGGCGCTGCCGAGGCTGTTCGCTCCGCCGTGGATCCAGACCATCACCGGCAGCCGGGCGTCGCCCTGCGGAACCTTCGCGGGCTCGAACTTCGGCGCCCACACGTTCAAGTACAGACAGTCTTCGGTGCCGAGCACGTCGCCGTCGGCTTCTTCGTTGGTGACGAAGACGGTCGCGGGCTGCACGCAGGCGCTCTTGAAGCGCGTCGCAGAGAGCGGCGTCGTCCAGCGTTCAGCGGCTCTGGGGGCGCGCCACCGCAGCCGGCCGATTGGAGGCGCCGCGAAAGGAATGCCGAGCCACGCGTGGCTTTTGTACTTGCCTTCGCCGCCGATCACTTCGCCGTCGGCGAGCGACCGCTTCGTCTCGTCGGAAGTCTGGACAATCGACCACGCGGGCTTGACCGAGCTGCAGCCCGCCAAGAAGAGGAAGAGTGCAGCGCGCCTCACTTGAAGTCACCCGCCGACCACTGGAACCCGTCGGGCAGCTCGGGCTTCGCGGTGGGGTCGACCTCACCGAACTGGTTCATCGGAAACAAGCTGACCTCGCGCGTCTGCGCCGAGTTCTGCGGCGGGCGGTACGGCACCTTTCCCTTCGGCTCGGCCTTCTCGAGCTTCTTCAGCAGCGAAGCGATCGCCGGATCCACTTCCCGCAACCGGAACCCCGTCGCCATCGCCGACTTCAGCGACTCTTCGGCTTTCGCGTTGTCCTTGTTCTTCAAGTGCACGAGCGCGAGGTCGTAGTGGGCCCGGCCGCGCATGCGCCACTGGCCGGGCTTCGTCGCGCGGGCCAGCGCTTCTTCGTAAAGCGGCTTCGCGGCGGCGGCGTCACCCTTGCGGAAGCTTGCCCAGCCGAGGCGAAGAAAGACGTCGGCGCTCGCTTCGGGCAGCGGCTTGAGCTGCTCGAGCACGGCGACGGCCTCGTCCCACTGGTTCGCGTCGATGTAGCAGTTGGCCAGCTGCAGCTTCGCGTCGCGGCTGTTCGGGTTCGCGGCGACGACTTCTTTCGCCAGTGAAATCGCCTCGGGGAACTTGCCCTGCCGCGCCAAAGACCGCGCGAGGCGGGTGCGGATGAACGGATCATTCGGCACCAGCTCGCCGTACGCTTTCCAGGCTTCCGACGCTTTCGGGTGCTCGCCGAGGGTGTCGAGCAGCTCGGCGAGGTAGCTGCGCGCGAGCAGAAAGCCGGGCTGGCTGGCGATCGCCTCGCGCAGCACCGCTTCACCAGCGGCGGGCGACTCGTAGCGGGTGACGAGCCAGAAGCGCGCCTGCCAGGCCAGCGGCTGCTTCGCGTCGGCCGGGTCGACCAGCTTCAGCGCCTTCACCGCGCGGGTGTCGTCGCCGAGGATCGCGAAGGCGAGCGCGAGGCCGGCCTGCGCTCCGGAGAAGCCGGGGTCGTCTTTGGCTGCCTTCTCACAGGCTTCGACGGCGACGCGCAGCTCGGTTTCGTCGAGCACGGTCGGGTTCTCGATGCCCGCGGGCTGCCGCATCAGCGTGCCGTAGCATTGGGCAAAGCTGCGCATCGCGTTGTCCGACAGGGTCGAAGGCGGCACATCTTGCAGCACCAGCGGCTGCTTCTTGTCGGTGATGACGAGCTTGTAGAGCGTCATCGCCAGCGCATCGCCCGCGTCTTCCACCGACTTCACCATCGCGTTGCTGACGTCGAGCTTCTGCGGCGTCACCTTCACGGGCTTCTTGCCAACGGGCTGCGCGGTGGCGGTGAGCGCGTAGCCTTTGGGGTCGGTGGTCAGCTGGCCGTAGACGAACGCATCGGCGCCCAGGCGCCTGGCGACGCGCTCGGCGTCTTCGGGTGTCTTCAGCTGGTCGGCCTTGAGGCCCTCGCCCGACAGCATCGAGAGCACCTGCTTGATGTGCGGAAGGGCGAACTTGTTGGTGGCGAGCAGCTGGCCGTAGGCGCGGGCCTGGATGAGCATCGCGAGCTCGCGGGCGGCGGCGTCGTCACTGGCGGGCGGCAGCACGACGAGCACGGGCAGGCGGCCAGCGGACCTGGTGCCTGCGTCCTGGGCGAAGGCAACGGTTGAGAGAAGGCCAGTGAGGATCACGCCCAACCGCAGAGTCGTCGTCATTCGCAGATCATGCCTCGGCCCGGGGCTCTGTTGCATCACTCCCGAGGTCGCACCCACCGCGCGCAGCGAAGGCCGACCGCGCTTCTCAGCAGCAGAAGTCGCTGCGGCTCCGTGCGCGCGCGAAGAAACGGCTGAGCGACTTCCCGGCGTGGAAGGCCGAGGAGGCGCTGAAAACAAAGCAGCGCCGGCAAGCCGCCTGGCCGAGATGAGAAAGCTGGTGATCTCGGCGGCGCCCACGAACACGCAGTGAACACCGGCGGCGGCCAGGCAGTGAACCGTGTTGCACCCCGCGCTTCCGCGCCAGCTTCAAGCACCCCCACCGGAAGGACACAGAGCTCCCAGGAAAAGCGGTCGTACCCTGCGGTCATGTCCCGCAGAACGATTCGCAAGCAGCCACGCCAGGGTGCCCACCTTGCCGCCCTCCGCAAAGCGGCGGGGCTCACGCAGGCGGAGCTCGCCGATGCCGTCGGCGTGCCTCAAACCAACATCGCGTTCTGGGAGTTCTCCGATGCCCATTTCGCGCAACGTGAACACCTGGATCGCTCGGCGTGAACACTCACGGGCCGCTGCGCGCGGGTTTCTGTCGGATCGGCGAATCGCTTTCCCCTTCAATGCTTTGGGGACGTGGTGAGGCTGTTCACGGGCTCCGATCTCGGTGTTCACGGTCGAGCGATCCAGGTGTTCACGGATGAGCGTTGCGGGCAGCTGACCGCCTCGGCGTCGGTGATCGACTACCGGCAGGTGATCTCTGCGCCGCAGATCGTGCCCTTCTCTCCTGGCTTCATCTCTTTGGTACGCAGACTCAAACCCGGCTCGACAAGCACGCCGATGGGCACAACGACCGAGCCGTCCTTTGCCCGAGCTCGTTGCTCGCCTTCGGCCCGCTCGGTGTCGTACTCGACGAGGCAGCCTGCATCGAGCGGAGCCACCCGATACCGGCAGACGCAGCGATGTCCCCAAGCGCAAAGACAGCCGCCTTGGATCCTCTCCTCCATCGGCACCAACTCGCAGGCAGGTTCTTCAAAACGGACGCTCTGAAAAGCGGCGTGCGCAACGGGCGCCGCTCCAGGCGCCACGCTCGCCGAGACAGCCTGGTCAGCCTTTACATCTGGCTGGACCGACCCGGCGCCGCGCGCACAAGAGAATCCCCAACACGCAATAAGCCCTGCCAAGAAGACTCTCACCGCGCCCACTCAAACGTGTCGCGCCGCGACTGAGTCCCCCTGGTCAGGTGGCCGATGTAGGGCCGGATGTTCATCTTCAAAGAACGCTCGGCCGCCTCACAGGCCGCCTGAGATTTGAAACCTTCGCTCGGGAACTCTGTGTTCAACGACTCGTCTGACATGCCGTCGACGAAGTCCTCGACGTGCTTGTCTTCGTGGGTGGCGATGTTGCAGGCGTTGCCGTCGTTCATGCTCGGCGCATCGTCTTTCCCGCCGGTGAATACGTCGATGTTCGACTTGATCGACGCATCGAACTTCCATTTTCCGCCGCTCTTCTTGCAGCCCTCGCTCTTGCCCGCGTAGTCGGTAAAGCGCGTCTGTGGCAGAGCCACCGGAGTGCTGCGGTCGTAGGTCACGTTGACAGTCGATCGGATCCTGAGACCGTCAGCACCAAAGTTCCACCGCGCTCCGTCGTACTTCGCCGCGTTTTTCCCAGTGCGGTCCTCGGCTTGCGGCTGCTCGAGCCCCGGTGCGAGCTGCGCCGGCCAGCTCGAAAATCCCGACGCGAGTTTTCGGCCGCGAGAGCGACGGCGAA
>JBBRAX010000018.1:0-104720 GCA_038206395.1 Myxococcales bacterium
GCTCGAGGCCTTCAACACGTCGGCAGAGACTTCACCGGTGGTGTCGACGCCCGCCTTCAGCGACTTCACCTTCGGCTCGTTGATGTCGAAGCCGACAGTTCCCGGGAACTTCTTCGCGAAGCTCAGCGCGACCGGAAGCCCCACGTATCCCAACCCCACCACTGCAATGCGTTCGCTCATTTTCCTTTACCGTCCGAACGACGACTCACGCGGGCGTGGTCTTCTTCGGGTCAGACTCGCCGTAGTAGTAGCCGTACTTCGAGTAGTAGTAGTAGCCGCCCGCATGGCGGTCTTCGAGGTTGATGTCGTTGAGAATGGCCCCGAAGATCCGCGCGTTCACGTCGCGCAGCGTTCGAACAGCCCGGCGCGCCATGTCGCGAGACGTCACCTGGTTCTTCACGACCAACAGCGTTCCGTCGACGAGCGTGCTGATCACGACGGCGTCGGCCACCGCACCCACCGGCGGGGAGTCGATGATCACGCGGTCGAACTGCTCGGTCATTTGGCTCAGCAGCTTCTTGAAAGCATCGGTGTGAAGCAGCTCAGCCGGGTTCGGGGGAATCGGGCCGCACGTCAGCAGCGACAGGTTCGGCACGCCCGAGCTCTTGCAGGTGTCCTTCAGCTGCCCCTCTCCGAGAATCAGCGACGACAAGCCCGCCCCGTTCGCGGTCTTAAAGGCGCTGTGAACGCGTGGCCGGCGGAGGTCGGCGTCGACGAGGAGAACGCGATTGCCACTCTCCGCCTTCGTGATCGCCATCGACGCGGCGGTGGTCGTCTTGCCGTCCCGCGGGCCGGCCGAGGTCACCAGGATCGACTTCAGCGGCCGTTCGGGAGACATGAAAAGAAGATTGGTGCGAATGGCGCGGCAGCACTCAGCGACGGCGCTCTTTGGTTGTTCGTAGACGACCAGGTCGCTCTGCGTGGCGCCGCGATCCTTGGTGCCCATGCTGGGGACGATGCCGAGGAAGGCGAGGCCGAGGCGCTCTTCGATCTGTTCCTGGGTGGTGATCGTGTTGTCGAGCAGCTCGAGCGCAAAAGCCAGACCGAGGCTCAGCACAAGCGCTAGCGCGAAACCGACCATCAGGTTGTAAGTGACGCGCGGCTTGCTCGGAGACATCACGGGCCGGGCCGCATCGAGGATGTTGACGTTGTTGAGCCGGGTCGTCGACGAGAGGTCCGTTTCCTTGAGGCTCTTCAGCGCCACTTCATACAAGCGAAGGTTGGTGTCGTTGTTGCGGCGCAGCTTCATGTACGCCGGCTCGTACCCTGCGAGCTCTTCGGCCTCGACCTTCGCGTCATTGAGTTCGTCTGACAGGTTCTTTTCATTCTGCAGTGCGTTCACGTACTCGGCCTGGGCACGGCTGAGCACGGTCTCTATCTCGGCGGTGTAGGCCTTCTCGACGTTGGCGAGCTTCACCTTGCACTCGATCATCTTTGGGTGATCGGCCAGCAAGCGGATCTCAAGAAGCTCGCACTCACTTCGCACATCGAGGAGCTTCGTCTTCATTGATTGGGAAGTTGCAGCCAGCGAGTCTGGCACCAACGCGGCCTTGGCAACTTCGTCCTTCGGGTCCGTCTTGCGCAGCGCGCTAATCGCATCCGAACGCGCCTTGAGGCTCGCCTTCTTGATGCGCAGCAACATCAGCTCTTCGCTCATACGCATCACTCGAGTTGCCGTCAGCCGAACCCGTTCTTCCAGCGACGCGCCGATCTTGTTCTTCTTCTTGAAGTCAGCAACCGCCTGGGTCGATTCCTGAACCTTCTCGTCGAGCTCGGGCAGCCGCAGCTCCAGCGACTCGGTGGCTTCGACGGTCGTCACCGACTTCGAGGCGAGGCTTTGATCCATGTACGCGGCGGCGAAGACGTTCGCGAGCGCAGCGGCCAGCACGGGATCCGCGTCTTCGACTGTAAGCTTGGTGACGCGCGATTCCTTCACCGGCTCTACCTGAACGCGTCCCAAAACCGTCAGCGCCGGATCCGTTCGGGCCTGCATCGATTCGCGCAGCTTCTGCAGCGCCTTCAACCCCTTCTCGCGGGCCTCGGCAGAGTCGATGTTGTCGAGTTGCAGCAGCTTGTCGTCCCGCCCGACCCGAATCTTCTGAACCACGCGCTCGGCAACAGCCCGGCTGCGGAGAATGTTGTACTGGGTCTCGTAGTACTCCTTGCTGACCCAGAAAGGCTGGTTGCTGTCCGCGACGTCCTGCACCTGCCCATTGAGGATCTTCGGGGCCGAGGTCTCGATGATGAGGCTGGTCGTGGCCGAATAGATCTTCGGCAATCTCATCGTGTAGACGACGGAGATCGCGGTCACGACGGCGAACGTGATCAACACCAGCCAGCGGCGCTTCGAGACGATCCGCCAGTACGATCGCAGATCGATCGACTGTTCCTCAGCGGGAGTCTGCTCGGGGCTGGGGTCGACGTTTGCCATCTGGGGAGAATCCTTGGAAACCCGGGGCTATACGCAACTGTGCCCGCGAAGTCGAGCCACCCCCTGTACGTGCCAGGTCGTGGCCTCCGGATTCATCCCACTGCGTCGCCGGGCGTCCACTTCCCGACCAGCGCCTGCAGGGTCAGCACCCTCCGGACCTCGTCGTGCAGGGGCTTCTTCGCCTTCCACTTCTCTTCGCCGAGGACGTTGTCGAGGTCCAGCCGGTCGCCCCAGGTAACGCCGAGAAAAAACATCCCCGCTGCGGGCACGAGGCAGCCCAGCACCCACGGCTGCCAGAAGATCAGGGCCCGGGCGACGAACCAGACGGACAACAGCAGCATCATCAGCGACACCACCTTCATCGTCAGCGCCCACTCCTTCGCCGGAGCCGGCCAGACGTAGAACAGCGGGTGCTGCTTCGCCCACGCAATCGCTTCCGGCGACACCGACTTCGACAGCTCAGCTTCGTGCGCCGCCAACATCTTCCCCGCCGCCCGCTGCTTCGACTTCACCGTCAACAACAGCAGCCCATACACCGCGACAAAACCCAGGCCGCCCCAGTACGGGAAGAGGCCCCAGCCGAGGGCCGCTCCGAAGAGGAGCAGCCGCAGGTTCCCAATCGTCAAACTTTCTTGATGAACGACATCGGAGGCTTGGTGTTCTTCCCCTTGCCCGCCGGGTTGATGCCCGCAATCTCGAGCGCCGTCGCGTACACGTTGCCCGCGTCACTGATGGAGCTCGCCGCGTTCTTCGTCATCCCCGCCTTCAGCAACCCCGTGTTCGCGTCGTACGCCGGGTCCAGGTCGCCCGTCGGCATCATCGGAATCCCTTCCAGCGAGCTCGAGCCGACCTTGCCCCACTGCGTGTCCCCCTTCACGTTGCCGCCCATGAACACCGTCGAGCTCACCTTCCAGTGCTGGCAGCAGTCCTGCTCCATGATGTTCTGGAACTTCGTCGCGTCGCTGTCGGCCGAAGCCAGGATGCTCGAGACGTCGCCCTGAATCGTCCGCCCCATCTCGCTCGCCAGCACGATCGTCGTCAGCTCCCAGTACTTCTTGCCGCTGGGCACGTGCGTCGTGTTCTTGAGCAGGTTCACCAACGCCTTCAGCGGCGTCCAGAGGTTGCTCTTCATGATCGCCAGCTGATCCGTCTGCCCCTTGTTGTTGAAGATGTTGCCGCGGTCACGGTGGGTGTCGAAGCCGCGAATCTGCCGGCTCTCGATCCAGAACGCGCACGACAGGCCTTTCGTCATCATCTCGAAAGTCATCATCGCCTGCACGTTCGTCGACGGAGCGTCCTTCGACCTCGCCGGGTTGCCGTTCACGCTCGTCGCCGTCGTCTGCTCGTCCGACGTCGTCACTCCGAACGTCGAACGCAACGTCGGGTCGGTGAACATCGTCGCCGGGTTGATCACCACGCCCGTGCCGCCCGTCAGCTGCTTGTGAATCTTCACCGCCGAGTCGAACGCCTTCACCGACTCGCTGTTCTTGTCCTTCACGAAGTTCGTGTGGAGGTTGTCCACGAACGTGCGGATCCGCGCCTGCCGCGCTCCCGCTGTCACCCCGCCCAGGCTCGCGAGCCGGTTCCGCATGTCCATCGGCGTCTTGCCGTACGTCGTGTGCGCATACGCCGGGCCCAGCTTCTCGTAGTACCCCGTGCCTTCCGGGTAGTTGAGCTCGGTCAGCTCGCCGTCTGACAGCCAGCGGTGCCAGCTGATGTTCGCCAGCGGCAGGTTCGTGCCGTGCACTTCCGAGAACGCCTGCATCACGGTGCGCTCAGTCGGCCCCCGCTGCGCCGACATCGAGTTGCTGTACTTGCCGTAGTGGTAGTCGAACCGGCCACCCGAGTGAAACGTGTTGCCCGCATGCGAGCTCACCACCGCCATGTCCGGCATCAGCTCGAGGCCGTCGTTGGCGAGGAAGCCGTGCTGGATGTTGCCCGTCAGCTTCGCGTTGTAGTGCGCCACATCGAGGCCATAGCCCTTCGCCCGGTAGAACTGGTTGCTCCAGGCCGGCGACGGGTTCAGCTGGCCGTTGGTGTACTGCAGCGTCGCCGCGTCATTCGCGCTCACCAGCGGGCTGAACATCGAATAGCTGTCCCAGCCGCCTTCCTGGAACCAGTAGATCAAAAACTTCGGATTCGCTGCCGCCTGCGCGTGCGCCGAGGCAAGCCCGAGCTCCTTCGCCGTCCCCGGCACCCCGAACGCCCGGAAGTACCCTAGCCAGTCGAGGGTGCTGATGACGCCACCGGCTGCAGCCCCTGCGAGAAATGATCGGCGTTTCATGGAGTCCTCTGGTAGCGGTTCGACATCGCGATCGCCTTGATCACGGACTTCAGCTTTTCGTTCGAGCTCAACGACACGTCCCACAGCTGCTTGTAGACGACCCGCTCATCCTCGGCGTGGCGCATCTCGCGGCCCATCAGCAGGCGGTACTGCGAGTTCAACACCCGCCGCTTGAAGGTCTCTTTCTTCACCGCCTGCGTCGCAAACGCTTCCATGCCCTTGCCCTTGAACGCGTACGACGGCACCAGGCCGCGGTCGGTGTCGTTGATGGCCACGCCCTTGTCGTCGACCGTGCGGAAGTCGCCGTTGTCGTCCCACGCGAGGCGCTGCGTCGCCAGCGGGGTGAGGTTCTGATGACAATTGAAGCACACGCTCGTCGGGTCGACCGTCGAGGCCGCCGTCGCCGTGCCGCGCTGGTCGAACACCTCTTGCGGCACCTCGAACACGTAGCCCATGAAGTCGGTGAAGACCCGCGCCGCGTAGTTGTAGTGCGGCAGCCCCGGCTTGTTGCTGATGAACCCCTTCATCGTCAGCATCCCCGTCTTGCCGTGGTACGCCGGCCGGCCCTGCCTGGTCCACGTCGCGTCGACGAAATAGTCACCCGCCAGCAGGTCGCTGTACGGCAGCCCGTTCATGGTGATGTACGTCCACAGCCGCGCCGGCTCGTCGGTGACTGCCGTCGCCTGGCTCTCGGTGCGCAGCTGAATGCGCGAGAAGTAGTAGTCGCGGAACTCGGTGGTGTTGAGCCACGAATCCAGCTGCTGCTCGAAGTTCTTCCCGTTCGCGAGCTCGGCCGCCGTCGGCGTGCGGCCGAGCAGGTCGAGCGCCAGCTTCACCTGCATCAGCGTCGCTCTATCGGCAGCGCTCACCGTCTCGTAGCTCGGCTCGAGCGTGAACAGGAAGTCGGGGTGACGCACCAGCGCTTCACACACCCCCGCCCACGCGTCCGGCAGCGGGCCGAAGGCGCTCAAATCCTTCAGCAGCGTGTACGTCGCGTCGAGCTCGGTCGGGCTCGCGTTGCGGTACAGCATCTTCTTGTAGAGGGTGTTGAGGCTGTTGCGTGCCGCCGTCACCCGCGCCGTGCCCGAGCCGCCGCCCGTCGGGCCCGCGATGACGACGTTGTCGACCCAGAGGTTGCGGTCGACACCGCCGACGTTGCCGTCGTTGGTGAAACCAATCGACACCGCGTGCATGCCGCCAGCGAGGTTCGTGATCGTGAACGAAGGCTGCGCCGCGTACGGAGCGGCGTTCATCACCTGCCAGGTCTTCAGCACCTGGCCGTCGACGGTGAGATCCATGTCCGCTCCGACGCCGCCCGCGACGCTGGCGTACGCCTTCACCGTCACCGTGTAGCTGCCGGTGCCCAGCGCGTTGAACGACGTCGTCAACGTGCCGTTCGTGTAGAGCAGGTAGCCGCCCGTCGCTGGCTGACCCGAGCCTGCGCTGGGCATCATCGCCTCGGCTTCCACCGTCGCCGTGGTGCCCGCCGGGACGTCGACGATGGTGGCCGCGGTGTCGAGGCCGGTGAAGGGCCCCGTCTTCGCCGTCTGCGCCCTGCCGCAGAGGTCGGGCGCGAGCGCGTCGAGCCCGAGCAGGAACTCAGGGGTCGCGACCCGCGCTTCGACGAACTGCGCCACGAAATCGACGCCGCCGAACAGCCCGATGTTCTTCGTGAACTGGTTCACCGCCGGCGTGCCGCGAATCCAGTCATCGGCGAACACCTGCTTCACCTTGCCCTTCAGCTGGGGGAAGTTGAGGAACGTGTTGTCGTAGATGGTGCTGGCCGCGCCCGTGTACGGGGTGAGCAGGTTGGGAGGAAAGATCTCGTCGGCCGCCGCTCCGCCGCCCATCTCGAACGCCTTCAGCTGGCAGCCAATCTTCACCACCGCTTCGATGTCCGCGCGCGCCCACGAGGTGGGGCCCTTCGGCATCTTCGCCATCGGGTCGGCGCTGATCAGGCGATCCACCAGCGAGCCCGGCTTGTCTTCGAAGTACCGCTGCGTGCGCGCGTCGTAGAACGTCTGCAGCTCCGAGCCGGCCATCGCCGTCCACACCTTGAACTGCCGACCTGAGTTCGTCTGGTGGCACGAGATGCAGCCCGTCTGCTGCTGCGTAAGCTTCGGGTAGACGTTCGCCGCGAAGTCCGCCTCGATCGTCGCCAGCGAGATGCCCAGGTATTTCGTCGGGTCGCACGACTTGTCGATCACCACGCCGACGCTGCCGCCGCCCGTGCCGCCGATCGTGCCGCCGCCGCCTCCGACGCCGCCGATGTTTCCACCGGTGCCCCCGAGGTTGCCGCCCGTGCCCGTGTTCCCGATAGGCCCATTGGGCCCGACCTCGATGCGACCGTCACAGGCCGAGACGGCCGTGAGCAAAAGCAAGCATGGGGCGCGAAGACGCATGGTCGAACTCCCGTTCAAAAAACTGAAAGTGGCAGGGGCGTAATTGTTTACGGTGCAAAACACCCCGTCAATGTAGTTTTTGGTAATTATTTCAAGGTGTTAACTGTGGTTGTCACACCTGAAAGGTCGTTTACGTGATTGGCCAGAAAGCCACGCGGCTTGCGCACCCTTCGGCACCTTTTTTGACCCAAAGGGCTGACGAATCGGGGCCAATTGAAGGGGGTGGGCCAGCCCAAAGGTGGGGAACCCGCGCCGAGCGCGGCTTAGGCGAGCAGACCGCGGGTCAGCGCGACGAGGGCGTCGAGGCGGCGAAGCGCTCTGGGCCCGATGCCCGAATCAGGCAAGGCGCCAGGGCGGCGATGCAGCTGCTGCGCGAGGACAGCGCGAAGATCCATCGGCCCTTCAGGAGCGACGCCTTCTCCTCGCAGCAGATCGATCGGGTACCGACCCCAGGTGCAGACGACGTCGTCCGGGCGGAGGAACCCCTTCCAGCGCGCGATCGCGACAGGGCGATCTTCGCCGTGCAGCAGCGCTTCGGCAGTGACGCCGAGGTGAACCGGCGCGGCGGGAGACAGCGAAGAGATGGGCTTCATCAGCGCTTCGAAGCGCGCGCCGTCGCTCAGGCGCAAGGCGACCAGCTGCAAGAGCTCGGCGTAGCCACCGGGCGGCGCGTCGTCGCGGGGCCAGGCGTTGGCCTCGGCGAAGGTGACGACGAGGCGCGAGGCGACTTCGCGCAAACGGACCAGCGGCGATCGCCCGGTGACGTTGCGGCGGCGCGGGTGCTCGTACCGGCTCTTGCCGTCGTGCTGCTCGATGAAGCCCAGCTGCAGATCCACCATCCGATTGAAGGCGCCGAGCATCGGAGCGAAGCGCCCTGGCGCCTGCTCGAGCCGCTCGAGCACCTGGGCCACCGCTTCGATCGTCGACAGGCAGTGCAGGGCCGGCTCTTTGCGAATGCGGTAGTTACCGGGCGCGGGCGGCACGAAGCCGATGCGCGGCAGTGACTTCAGCAGCGGCGATCGCAAGAAGAGCTTCTTCGCGTTGTCCCAGGTGCCGTCGACGACGACGAGCGTGGTCGGCTTCTCGATCAGCGCGTCGACATCGGTCGCGTCGCTGGCAGGGAAGAGCAGCGCGGTGCCGGGCTTCGACAGCGTCTGGGCGAGGCCGGGCACGGTGTCCGCGTCGAGCGCGACGTGAAGCTCGCTGTTCGGCAGCGACAGGTGCGCCATCCGGCAGGTGCTGATCGCGACGCGCGCTTCGAGCGGGTGCTGGATGAAGACGACGTGGGTGCGGCTGTCGATCTGGGTCAGCCGATCGCAGAAGCAGACGCGCGTGGGGCGGCGACAGCGGCGGCAGATTTCACGCGGTGCGTCGGGGGAAATAGTCTGGCCCACAGCCTCGACGCCTACCAGAAATGGCGATATCTGACCCGCTTCCTTCAAGGGGGCAACACCCAAAATGGCGCCGACGCTCAAGACCAAAGTCACCGGAATCGAGTTCGAGAATCCCTACCTGCTGGGCTCAGGCCCTCCGGGCACCAACGCCAAGGTGATCGCGAAGAGCTTCGACCTCGGCTGGGGCGGCGTCGTCGGCAAGACGATCAGCCTCGATGCGAGCAAGGTGGTGAACACCGCTCCGCGGTACGGGAAGCTCAAAGATCCGAACCACCCTGACGTCATCGTCGGCTTCGAGAACATCGAGCTCATCTCTGACCGGCCCTACGCCACGTGGCTCGAAGAATTTCGCGCGCTGAAGAAGCAGTACAAGAACCGCGTCCTGATCGCCTCGGTGATGGAGGAGTACCGCAAGGAAGCGTGGCAGCAGATCATCCGCGAAGTGCAGGAGACCGGCGTCGACGGCTTCGAGCTCAACCTCTCGTGCCCGCACGGCCTGCCCGAAAGAAAGATGGGCATGGCGATGGGTGAAGACCCGAGCATCGTTCGCGAGGTGTGTGGCTGGGTGAAGGAGGTCGCGAAGATCCCGGTGTGGGCGAAGATGACCCCGAACGTCGGCGACCCGAAGGTGCCCGCGAAGGCCGCGATCGAAGCCGGCGCTGACGGCATCAGCACCATCAACACCATCCTCTCGGTGATTGGCATCGACCTGCGCACGCTGCGCCCGATGCCGACGGTCGAAGGCTACAGCGTGCCGGGCGGCTACTCGGGCCAGGCGGTGCGGCCGATTGCGCTGCGCCACGTGATGGAGATCGCGCGCTCGATTCCCGGCGTGCCGATCTCGGGCATGGGCGGCATCGAGACGGGCTTCGACGCGGCGCAGTTCGTCGCGCTCGGCTCGCACACGCTGCAGGTCTGCACCGGCGCGATGCTGCAGGGCTACGAGGTGATCTCCAAGCTCAACGACGAGCTCTTGAAGGTGCTCACCGATCACAAGATGGACAACCTCGAGCAGCTGCGCGGCAAGTCCCTGCCCTACTTCACGACCCACTACGATCTCGTCCAGCGCCAGGCCGCAGCGAAGGCCGCCAAGACCGGAGCGAACCGCGACGCCGAGACCTGGAAGGGCGAGATCAAGCGCGAAACGGACTCGCTGACGACCAACCAGTAACCGTTGAACCACTTCGTCCTCGAGCCCGCCGAGCTGGTCGACGGCACGGTGAGAATCGTCGGGCGGCGGCTGCTCCACGCGCGCGAGGTACTTCACGCCCGCGCCGGAGCGACCGTGAAGGTCGGGCTGCTCGGCGGCCAGCGCGGGCACGCCGAGGTGATCGAAGCGACGAAGGAAGTGCTGGTGCTGAAGGTGGTGCTCGACGAGCCGCCTCCGCCGCGCGCGAACGTCGACCTGGTGCTGGCGATGCCGCGGCCCAAGCAGCTCAAGCGCGTGCTCGCCGCCGCCGCGTCGATGGGCGTCAATCGCGTGGTGCTGCTCAACGCGGCCAAGGTCGAGAAGAGCTACTTCGATTCGAAGGTGCTCGACCCGGGCTTCCTCGGTCACCTCATTCGCCTCGGCCTCGAGCAGGGGCGCGACACGATTCCTCCCGAGCTGCTCGTGCGCGAGCGCTTCAAGCCGTTCGTGGAAGACGAGCTGGACGCTTTCTGCGGCGCCGCGCGGCGGCTGCTCGCGCACGGCGAAGCGGCCGAAGAGCTGCCGCGGCGGGCCAGGGGCGAGCGCGCGGTGATCGCCGTCGGCCCCGAAGGTGGGTGGACGGAGTTCGAGCTTGCCCTGCTGCAGGCCCAGAAGTTCGTCCCCGTCTCCCTCGGCGCCCGGCCCTTGAGGGTCGAGGTCGCTGTGCCTGCCCTGATCGGCGCACTCGGCCCGTAACCCAGGCCCGTTCATCCCGAAGAGCAGTCGAGGGATCAGCCGCTGTCCGCCCCGCCCGTCGCCCGATGCCGTGGCCGCGGCGTCTCGTCGTCCGCGCTTACACGTACCGAGGCTCCTCGCTCGCGCAAGACGGCCCGCCCGCGTGTTCCCGCTTCGTCGCCGGCGGGCCGGAACAACTTTGCCGCGGAGACCCGCGACAGAAATCGGATCCTCCGCGGGTTCTCTCGCCACTTCCTCGGGCATTGACGGGGAAAGTGGTCCGTTTCTGGTCAGCGAAGGCGAGCGGGGGAGCCTCACCACCGCCCACCGGTGGTCCCACTCCCCCGCTGCCTGGCTTGCCCTCGAGCGCCTGGGTCCGGCGCAGACCTTCGAAGCGCATCGGGATGAATGGCCAGGCGGTAGCCGTTAAGCTTGCCGCATGGTGTGGCTCCTCGCGTTTCTGGCGGCAGCTCCGGTGACGCCGCCGCCGAACGAGTCGGCGCGCACCCCGCTGAAGATCACGCGCTCGGCCGCGCCCCCCAAGCTCCAGAAGATCAACGCGCCGTATTGCCAGGGCGACTACAGCAACGACTTCGCCGCGCTCACCCGGAGCGCCGTCGAGCTGACCAGCAAGGCCGAGACGAGCTTCACCTACTGCGTCCGCGTCACCGCCACCTACGAGTGCCTGTCGTACGCACCCGATGGCTCGATGAAGCGCTCGAAGCGGAGCGTGACTGCCCATGGCACCGCCTTCGCGTACCGCAAGCAGGGCTCCGACACGCTGCTCGTCACGAACCAGCACGTCACCGAGTTCCCCTCGGTGTCCGACGAAGAACACCCGGTCGAGGGCGTGCCGCTGGGCTGCAAGCGGGTCAGCGACTCCCTGAAGATCGTCGACTCGGACAAAGACGCCTTCGAGACCGACGACATCAACTTGAGCCGCGTGGTCACCGACTCCGCGCTCGACATCGCGATCATCAGGGCGAAGGCGCCGCTGGCCATGCTGCCCTGGAAGATCGGCAAGAGCGCCTCGCTGAAAGAACGCAATGTGGTCGACGTGCGCGGCTTCCCCCTGGGCGCCTTCAAGGCCACCAGCCTCGGCAAGGTGATCTCGACCTATGACCGCGACGACTTCAAAGACTGGGACCACGACGACTTCGTGATCGACGCCGCGCTGTCGCCCGGAAACTCAGGCTCACCGGTGCTCGCCGTCAGCTGCTTCACCGGTGAGTACGAGCTCGTCGGCGTCTTCCACGCCGACTACTCGCGCGGCAACTCGCTGAACGTCGTCATCCACATCGACGCGGTGCGCGACCTGATGACCACCCTGAAGAAGACCAACGTCTCTCGGGCTGATTCGGCGCCGCTGGATCTCGCGTCGCGCCGGCGCCTCGTCGACGACGCGTCGAATGGCATCGGGCTCTTCTTCCCGTTCGGCCCGTTCACTGCTTCGGCCCAGACGCGCTCGGATGGAGCGATTCTCTTTCAGGTCTTCTCGCGCGAGTTCCCGATCAAGACCTGGCCGGTGCTGACGCTGGAAGACGGGCGGCCCGAGACGCCCGCTGACTTCGGCGCGCTGGGCAAGGTGTGGTTCGGCAGCGCGCGCGGCGTCAACGAGCTGAAGAGCGCCGAGCTCGACCCCGAGAACCGCGCCCAGCTCGAACGTGCGCTCGACGCGATGCGGCGGTCGGCGTTGTTGTCGGCCGCGCACCGCCGCGCGAGCGCAGGCCAGGACGCGTCGCGAGAAGCGCACGACCTCGCGGCCCGGCTCGATCGGAACATTCGCCGCAACAGCGCGATGGACAAAGACCTCGCCAACTTCGTCTCGGATCTCGCCGAGAAGGAAGCCCCCCGCGGCACCGGCCTCGTGCATCCGTCTTCGCGGCCCTGGTCGCCCGAGCCTGCCTCCGCTTCGTCGCCGTAGACGCGATGGGCGAGAACGCCCACAAGAAGTAGCCTGCCGCCGCATGACGTACCTCCAGGACAAGCCCGCGAAGGCGGGCCACGACACCAAGCCGCCGCAGAAGCTCGCCGACTTCATGATGACCCAGTGGCGGCCGCAGACGCGCCCCCTGCCGAAGCCGCTGGGTCAAGCCGCGGCCCATGCGCGGCGCCGTGCGGCCCTGGGCGCCCTGTTCCCCGGCGAAGCGCTGGTGATTCCCACCGGCCACGAGCAGCTGCGATCGAACGACACGTACTACCGCTTCCGCCCGGGCTCCGACTTCTTCTGGCTCACCGGCAACCTCGAGCCCGACTGCGTGCTCGTGCTCAAGCCCGACGAAGACGGCTTCCACCACGCGATCCTCTTCGTCGAGCCCAACCCCGGGCGCTCCAACATCACCTTCTTCACCGACCGCAAGAAGGGCGAGCTCTGGGTCGGCCCACGCCTGGGCGTCGAGCAGAGCCAGGCGCGCTTCGGAGTCGACGAGGTCCGCGCGCTCGACACCCTGCCCGCATTCCTGAAGCAGCTGCCCCGCGCCCGCGTCGTTCGCGGCCTGTCACCCGCTGTCGATGTCGCGCTTCCGGCCATCGACGACGGCACGCGCGACAAGGGCCTGCCCCAGGCGGTTTCTGAGCTGCGGCTGATCAAAGACGCCGAAGAGATTCGCGAGCTGCAGAAGGTGATCGCCTCGACGAAGCGCGGCTTCGAAGACGTGATTCGCGCGATGAAGCCCGGCCAGTCGGAAAGGCAGATCGAAGGCGTGTTCAACCTTCGCGCGCGCGTCGAGGGCAACGACGTCGGCTACGGAACCATCGCCGCCTCGGGCGCGAACGCGTGCATCCTCCACTGGACGCGCAACGACGCCGCGATGAAGAAAGGCCAGCTGCTGCTGGTCGACGCCGGCGTCGAAGGGCACCAGCTCTACACCGCCGACATCACCCGCACGATTCCCGTCTCGGGGAAGTTCAGTGCGGCGCAGAAGGAAATCTATTCGCTCGTCTGCCGCGCGCAGTCAGCCGCCTTCACCGGGGTGAAGCCCGGCAACGACTTCATGGAGCCCAACCGCCGCGCGATGCGCGTGCTCACCGAAGGGCTGCGAGCGCTCGGCATCTTGAAGGCCCCGCTGGAAGAAGCGCTGAAGGAAGACGCGCAGCTCTACAAGCGGTGGACCCTTCACAACGTCAGCCACATGCTCGGCCTCGACGTGCACGACTGCGCAAGGGCCCGCGAGCAGAGCTACCGGCACGGCCCGCTGAAGCCCGGCATGGTGCTCACCGTCGAGCCCGGCCTCTACTTCCAGCCCGACGACTTGACGGTTCCGGCGAAGTACCGCGGCATCGGGGTGCGCATCGAAGACGACGTGCTCGTCACCGCGAAGGGCATGAAGAACCTGTCGGCCTCGATTCCGCGCGAGCCGGACGACGTCGAGCAGTGGGTTCGCGCGGCGCGCCGGGCTACTTGACCGCTTCTTCGAAGGTCCGTTCTTCCGTCGAGGCGTCGGCGACGACCTCGAAGGACTTGCGGCCGATTTCGCGCCCGTCGAGCGTCAGCACCCGCACCCGGTAGTCGCCGGCCCGGGTGACGCGCGTGTTTCCGAAGGTGCGCCAGCCGTGCTCATTGCCGCCGCTGATCTTCGTGAAGTACGGCTCGCCGAGGTCGACCCAGCCGCGCTTCGGGTCGTCGTACTCCCACGCGAACCCAATCTTGTCGTCGAAGCCGGTGGGGGAAAACAGACGAATGAACGCCCAGGCGCGATCATCGGGGCGGGCGAAGAAGCTCGAGCCGTCGTAGTCGAAGATCTTCGGCAGCGACGAGGGCGCGTGCACGTAGGCGAGGTTGTAGTCACCGACGTGCTCACCCTCTTTGATCTTCGTCACCCCGTGAAAGATGCCGATGTACTTGAGGCTCAGCGGCACCGGCGGCACCACCCGCGCGACGTAGAGCAGCAGCAGCGCCGCCTGAATCGTCAGGCCCGGCACCACCGCGCGGCGAAAGGTCCAGGTCGGGTCGTGCGTCACGCGACGGAAGACCTTCCACAGGCCCACGGTGACCGCCGAGCCGATCACGATCGCCAGGTAGAAGTGCCAGCTGCGCAGCGAGCCCCAGACCACGGGGAACAGGTACGCGCAGAACCCCGAGACGACGAAGGACAGCAGCGCCACGCGCAGCACCGGCCCCAGTGAACGGAACCGCGGCAGCTCGTTGATGACGAGCACCACCGCGAGCGCGACCAGGAAGAGGAACGAGAAGATCCCGCTGCTCGCCTTGAAATAGAAGATCATGAACGCGTTGAGCAGCGTCCCGAGGAAGAAGTGGATCACCCAGTGGCGGAAAGAGAGGACCTTTCCCCAGAAGCCGCCCGGCTCTTTCCCGCTGACGTGAAGGCGGTGGTCGAGCGCCAGCAGGCCCGTGAGCAGCACGATGTACGTGCCCTGGTGGATCAGCAGCGGAATGCTGTCGATGCGGTGCAGCAGAATCGCGTCGAACAGAAAGCCGGCGAAGAAGAACGCGACCTCGAAGGCGAGGTGGTGCTTCTTGCGCAGCTCCCGAAACCGGCCCCAGGGCCCCGTCGTCTCAGGAGTACCGATCGTCGCGCCAGGGGTGGGCGGAGTTGCTGTAGCCACGGAGCTCCCAGAAGCCTTGTCGATCGCGTTTGAGAAACTCGATGCGGTTGATCCACTTCGCCCCTTTCCACGCGTACAGCTGGGGGGTGATCATCCGCACCGGGCCGCCGTGATCCTTCGGCAGCGGTTTGCCATTCCACGCGTGCACCAGCAGCACGTCGTCCTTCAATGCCTCTTCCAGTGGAAGGTTCGTGGTGTAGCCGTCAGACGCGTAAGTCATCAGGTGCGTCGCGTCGGGCAGCGGGCGCACCAGCGCGGCCAGCGTCGAGAACTGCACCCCCGACCAGACAGAGTCCATCAGGCTCCAGGTGGTGACGCAGTGGAAGTCGCTGGTGTCGTCGACCTGCGGCAGCGCCTGGAAGGCGGCCCAGTCGAGGGTGACGGGCTCTTCCACGGATCCATCGAGGCGCAGCGCCCACTGCGACAACGGCACGTCGGGCTTCACGCCCAGGTCGAGCACCGGCCACGACTTCGTGTGGTGCTGACCCACCGGCAGCTGCGGCATGCCGTGCCGGTTCTTCGGACCCGTGCCCAAAGGCTTCGGGTCCGACTGCGCTGCAGACGCCTCAATCTTTGCCTGGTACCGGGCGCGCAGCTTCAGCCGCGCTTCGACGATGCGGTGAAGCTTTTCGTCGTCCGACATCAGCGCGCGGCGACCAGCGCCTCGAGCTCGCCGCGTTCAGCCAGCTCGCCGAGAATGTCGCTGCCGCCGACGAACTTTCCGTTGATGTAGATCTGCGGAATCGTCGGCCAGTTCGAGTACGCCTTGATGCCGTCGCGCACGCCTGGCTCGGTGAGCACGTCGACGGTGTGCACCGGCCCCAGCGGCTGCAGCAGTTGAAGGGCGCGGGCCGAGAAGCCGCACTGGGGAAACAGCGCGTTGCCCTTCATGTAGACAACGACCTTGTTGCCCTGAATCTCTTTGTCGAATCGCGCCTTCAGCTCGTCGGGAATCATTTGGGGCTCCGGGTCCGTTCGATCCACTTCTGCCACTGCTCGGGGGAATACGTCTTTAACGCCAGCGCGTGCAGCTCGCCCGTCGCGAGCTCGGGCTGCAGCGGCGCGTAGACGGCCTGGTGCTGGTCGACCATCGACTTGCCGACGAAGGCGGGGCTCACCACCCGCGCCTCGAAGTGGTCGCCGGTGCCGGTGGTGTCGAGCACCTCGACCTCCGAGCCGGGCAAAGCAGAGAGGATTCGATCGCGGATCAGTTCAGGTTTCATTTTCAGTGCACCCCGCCCCCGACTACCAGCATCGCGGGATCCACGCCCATGCCTTTCAGCGTCTCACCCCAAAGGGCGTCGGGCTCACCTTCCAGCGTCGAGCCCAAGCTGGCTTCGGTGAACAGCCACGAGCCCTGGCTCAGTTCTTTCTCGAGCTGTTTCGGCCCCCACCCTGCGTAGCCGAGGCAGAACCGCATCCGCACGTCGTCCATCGCCAGCAGGGGCTTCAGCGCGTCCGACGTCACCGACAGGTAGAGGCCAGGCATCACCACCACCTTCTCTTCAATCACGTCCGAGTCGTGCAGCACGAAGCCGCGGTACGGCTCGACCGGGCCACCGACGAACACCGCCTGCTCGGCGCGGCCGGTGGCCACCGTCAGGTTCTGGCCCCTGCCGAGCTCGGCCATCGTGATTGGCGCGGCGTGGTTGAGCACCAGCCCCATCGACCCTTCGGCGTTGTGCTCGATCATCAGCACCACCGAACGGTGAAAGTTCGGGTCGCCGAGCTGCGGCATGGCGATCAGAAAGCCGGGCGCGAGGCTCTTCACGGGCGCGCAGCATCGATGCGATGCGGGTTCTGTGGCAACCCTCAAGGCGACCACCTAAGTAGGCGACGTGCGCGCACTCACGATTACCCGGTACGGCGACCCCGACGTCCTCAAAGTCCTCGACAAGCCCGACCCGGTGCCGGCCGCCGGCGAGCTGCGGATCAAGGTGAACCGCGCCGGCCTCAACTTCGCCGAGATCTCGGCGCGGGTGGGCCTGTACCCCGACGCGCCGAAGCCCCCTTTCTGTGCGGGCTACGAAGTGGCTGGCGTGGTCGATGCGCTGGGCCCCGGAGTCACCGGCTGGACGGTGGGCGAACGCGCGCTGGGTATGTGCCGCTTCGGTGGGCACGCGAGCCACGCGGTGCTGAAGGTCGAACAGGTGCAGCGGATCCCTTCGGGAATGACGGACGACGAAGCGGCGGCCCTGCCCGTCAACTACCTCACCGCCTTCCACATGCTCTTCCGCGTCGGCAACCTGCAGCCGGGCCAGCGCGTGCTGGTGCACATGGCGGCGGGTGGGGTGGGCCTCGCGGTGATTCAGCTGTGCAAGCTGGTCGAGGGGGTCGAGATCTTCGGAACCTCGTCGGCGAGCAAGCACCCGCTGCTGCGCGAGATGGGGGTGCAGCACCCGATCGACTACCGCACCAAAGACTACGTGGCAGAGGTGAAGGCGCTGACGAACGGCAAGGGCGTCGACCTGGTGCTCGACGCGCTGGGCGGGGCCGACTGGTCGAAGGGCTACGGCCTGCTGCGCCCGGCGGGGCACCTGGTAGCCTTCGGCTGGGCGAACATGGTCGAAGACGGCAAGCGGAACCTGTTCCACGTCGTGCGCGAGTTCTTCAGCCAGAAGAAATACGCCCCGATGTCGATGATGGACCAGAACAAGTCCGTCTCAGGCGTGAACCTCGGCCACCTGTGGGACGAGATCGAGATGATGAGCGGCCACTTGAAGAAGCTGCTCGCCCTCGTCGAAGCCGGCAAGGTGAAGCCGCGCGTCGACAAGGTCTTCAAGCTCGCGCAGGGGCCCGACGCGCACCGCTACGTTCAGGAAAGAAAGAACGTCGGCAAAGTCATCTTCGACTGCACGTGAATCAGCGCACGCAGACGCGCTCGCCGGGTGACAGCCCGACCTTCACCGGCACCAGCTGCTCGTCGCCCTTCGCGGTGACGGCGCAGCGCAGGCCGGAGCCGCACTGGGCGTCGTCCAGACAGGGCTCGACGCACTTGCCGAAGTTGGCGAACGGGTCGTCTTTCGGCAGCGCGTAGCAGCGCAGCGACTTCGCGCAGTCGACGTGGGTGAGGCAGTCGAAGCCTGAGCCACCCTTGACCTTCGACTTCCCGCCGTTCAACGCGAGCGCGCCGATGACGGCCGCGCCGGCGAGCAGAAAGAGCCAGCGCCTCGGATCCTTCGTCACTTTCTTCAGCTCGCGACGGGGCCCACGGCCGGCTTGGGCTCGATCAACGCGCCGGTGGCCGAACGAATGAACTCATCGGGCTTCTCGAGCAGCAGCGCCTCGCGCAGCACCTCGTCGACGAACTCGCAGGGCACCAGCCGCATCGCGTCACGCACCTTGCGGGGGATCTCACGCAGATCCTTTCGGTTCTCTTCGGGGAAGAGCACCGTCTTCATCCCCGCGCGGTGGGCGGCGAGCACCTTCTCTTTGAGGCCGCCAATCGGCAGCACCCGGCCGCGCAGCGTCACCTCGCCGGTCATCGCGACGTCGCGGCGCACGGGGATGCGGGTCAGCGCCGAGACGATGGCGGTCACGATGGTGACGCCCGCGCTGGGCCCGTCTTTTGGAATCGCGCCTTCGGGCACGTGCACGTGGATGTCGAGGGTCTCGGCGAACTTCTCGTCGATGCCGAAGCGCTTGGCGCGCGAACGCACGAAGCTCATCGCGGCCTGCGCGGACTCCTGCATCACCTCGCCCAGCTTTCCGGTGATGATCAGCTTGCCCTTGCCGGGCATCACGGTGGCTTCGGTGGTCAGCGTGTCGCCGCCAGTGTCCATCACCGCAAGTCCGGTGACGATGCCGACCTGGTCTTCGTGCTCCTTCATCCCGTGCTTGTACCGGGTGATGCCGAGCAGCTTCATCGCGCGCTTGCGATCGACGGCCACGTCCTTCTTGCCGTGCTTGACGACGTCGCGGGCGAGCTTGCGGAAGATGCTGGCCAGCTCGCGCTCGAGGCTTCGCACGCCGGCTTCGCGCGTGTAGCGGTTGATGACGGTGCGCACGGCCGACGAAGAGATCTCGATGCCGACGTCGGCGAGGCCGTTGGCCTCTTTCTGCTTCGGGATCAGGTACTTCCGGGCGATCGACATCTTTTCTGCTTCCGTGTACCCGGCGATGCGAATCACCTCGAGCCGGTCTTGCAGCGGCGCGGGGATGTTGTGCAGCTGGTTGGCGGTGCAGATGAAGAGGACCTTCGACAGGTCGTAGTCGAGGTCGAGGTAGTGATCGTTGAAGGTGCTGTTCTGCTCGGGGTCGAGCACCTCGAGCAGCGCCGCCGACGGGTCGCCGCGGAAGTCGGTCGACATCTTGTCGACCTCGTCGAGCAGCATCACCGGGTTGGCCGACTCGGCCTTCTTCAGCGACTGAATGATCTTGCCCGGCATCGCGCCGATGTACGTGCGGCGGTGGCCCCGAATCTCGGCCTCATCGCGCACGCCGCCCAGCGAGAGGCGCACGAACTTGCGGCCCAGCGCGCGGGCGATCGAGCGGGCCAGCGACGTCTTGCCGACGCCCGGAGGACCCACGAAGCACAGAATCGGCCCCTTGATCTTCCCGACCAGGGCCTGCACCGCCAGGTACTCGAGGATCCGTTCTTTCGCCTTCTTGAGGCCGAAGTGATCTTCCTCGAGCACGCGCTCGGCCTCGGTGAGGTCGAGCTTGTCTTTGGTCTCGTCGGCCCAGGGCAGCGAGAGCACCCAGTCGATGTAGTTGCGGACCACGGTCGCTTCCGCGGACATCGGGCCCATCATCTTCAGCTTCTTGAGCTCCTTCTTGACCTTGATCGTGGCCTCTTTGCTCATCCGCTTCGTCTTGAGCTTGTCCTCGATCTCCTGCAGCTCGTTCTTGCTGTCGTCGCGGTCGCCCAGCTCGCGCTGAATCGCCTGCATCTGCTCGTTGAGGTAGTACTCCTTCTGGGTCTTCTCCATCTGCTTCTTGACCCGCGAACGGATCTTCTTCTCGACCTTGAGGATCTCGATCTCGCCCTGCATCAGCTCGTAGAGCTTCTCGAGCCGCTTCACGGGTGACTCGGTCTCGAGCAGGTTCTGCTTGTCGTTCAGCTTCAGCGACAGGTGGCTGACGATCGTGTCCGACAGCCGCGACGGGTCGTCGATCGCCGAGACCTGCTGGGGCAGCTCGGGGGGCAGGCGCTTGTTGAGCTCGACGAAGGCCTTGAACGTCTCACGCACGGCCCGCAGCAGCGCCTCGAGCTCGACGTTGCGCTCGGTGTCTTCTTCGGCCTCTTCGACGCGCACCATGAAGTGCGTCTCGTTCGGGAGGAACTCGAGAATGCGGGCGCGCTTCACGCCCTCGACCAGCACCTTCATCGTGCCGTCGGGCAGCGGCAACAGCTGGATGATGTGACCCAGCGTCGCGTAGTGAAAGACGTCTTCAGACGACGGGTCGTTGGTCTTCGCCTTCTTCTGCGCCGACAGGACGATGTACGCCTTGTCGTCGCCACCGAGCTTCACTGCGGCGTCGCGGCGGGCGGCAGCGTCCTTCAGCGCGGCGATCGACTTCTCGCGGCCCACGAACAGCGGCACCACCATGTGGGGAAACACGACGATGTCGCGCAGGGGCAGCAGCGGCATCGCCACCTGCTTCGGGTCTTTCTTGTCGTCTCGGCCAAAGAACATCGTCGTCACCCCACGCTTTGTAATGTCGCTACAGGCTTATAGCAGCGGCGCGATCGCCACCCTCATTTCTGGCCAGTCGGGGCCAAGACCCCAAGGGTCTTGAAGAGGAAGGCTAACTGGTCAGCCGAAGACTCCAGCGCCTTGGCGACCTGGTCTGAGCCGCCGTGGCCCGAGTGCATCTCGATGCGCAGCCACGTCAGCCCCTGCCCCTTCTGCGCCGTCTGGACCTGGGCGATGAACTTGCGGGCGTGCATCGGGTCGACGCGATCGTCGTGGTCCGCTGACATCATCAACAGCGGCGGGTACTTCGCGTTCTCTTTGACGTGGTGGTACGGCGAGTAGGCCTCGAGCACCTTGAAGTCGTCGGCCTGGTCGGGGTCGCCATACTCAGGCACCCAGGTCTTCCCGCTGCCAAACAGGTGGTAGCGCACCATGTCGAGCAGGGGCACGGCGCAGATGACGGCGCCGAAGAGCTCGGGCCGCTGGGTCATCAGCGCCCCAGTCAAAAGCCCTCCGTTGCTGCCGCCGCGAATCGCCAGCTTTTGAGGCTTGGTGTAGCCCTCTTTGATCAGGAACTCGGCCGCCGCCGCGAAGTCGTCGAACACGTTCTGCTTCTTCGCCTGCTTCCCGGCGTCATGCCACGCCTTGCCGTACTCGCCGCCGCCGCGCAGGTTGGGCACCGCGTAGATGCCGCCGGCCTCGAGCCAGGGGTAGATGAAGCTGGTGAAGGCGCTGGTGAGGCTGACGTCGAACCCGCCGTAGCCGTAGAGCAGCACCGGGTTGTTGCCGTCTTTCTTCACGTCGGTGCGGTGCACCAGGAACATCGACACCCTGGTGCCGTCTTTCGACGGGTAGAAGACCTGGGTCACCGTGTAGGGGGTGGGGTCGATCGGGACTTCGACCTTTGCCCAGAGCTCGCTCTTGCCGGTCTTCACCGAGCCCTTGAAGATCTGCTGGGGCATCGTGAAGCTCGAGAACGCGTAGTACGCCTCGTCGTCGTCCTCGAGGCCGATGAGGTTGCTCGCGGTGCCGATGCCGGGCAGCTCGAGGGTGCGCACGGGCTTGCCGTCGAGGCCGAACACCTTCACCTCGCTGATGGCTTTGCGAAGGCCGCTGGCGCACAGGTGGCCGCCGACGACGTTGACGCCTTCGAGGCTGAGCTCCTTGTCTTCGGCGATGAGCTCCTTCCAGTCGGCGCGGGCGGGCTTCTTCGGGTCGACCTTGAACACCCGCTTGTTCGGAGCGCCCTCGTCCGTCGTCACGTAGAAGACGTCCTTCCAGACGTCGACCTGGTACTTGGCGTCGGTGCCCTTGACGAGCAGGGTCCACGGCACGGAGGTCGCGCCTTTGGCTGGCTTGGCGCTGGTCGAACGGAAGTAGACGTCGTTCTCGTTCCACCCGCGCATCACGTAGACGAAGAGGTACTTGCCGTCGCGGTTGACGCCGCCGCCGAGGAAGGTCTTCGGGTCGCCGGTGCGGGGGTGGATGATCGCGTCGGCCTTCGGGTCGGCGCCCAGCACGTGGAAGCGCAGCTCGGTGTAGCCGGGCCTCTCGCTGGTGGGGATCGCGGGGTCGACGGGCAGCCACTCGTAATAGAAGGACTTCGAGTCGGGCGTCCACGACGGGCCGGCGTACTTGGCGCCGGGGATCACGTCGATCTCCGAACGGGTGCCCTTGTCGACGTCGAGCACGTACAGCGTCGCCTCGTCGGCGGCGTTCGGCTTCTCGGCGAACACCACCTTCTTGCCGTCCCACGACGGCACCCAGGTGCCCAGCGAGACGGTGTTGTCGTTGCTCCAGGTGTTCGGGTCGAAGAGCACCTTCTCGACGCCCTTCTCGCCGTCGCGCCAGTAGACGATGGCCTTCTCTTTGTCCTTATGGCGGCGGGAGTAGAAGTAGCGGCCGCCGCGCTTGATCGGCGCGCTGACTGCGTCGAGGTAATAGAGGTCGTGGTACCGCTTGAGCAGCGCGTCGCGGCCCGGCAGCGCCTTCAGCCTCTCTCTGGCGAAGTCGTCTTGCGCCTTCATCCACGCGACGACCTCGGGGGCCTTCTCGTCTTCGAGCCAGCGGAAGGGATCCTTCACCTTCGTGCCGTGAAGAAACTCGTCAATCACCTGGGTGCGGGTCGGGGGAGTCATCGGGCCATTGCTCGCAACGGGAGCTCTCGCAACGGCCGGGGCAGGCGCCGCTTGCTCGGGTTGAACCACTTGCGGGGCGGACGCGCAGCCGGCGGCGAGCGCGAGGAGGGTGAGAGACAGTCGACGCATAGAAGCGCCCAGATAACACGCGCTCAGCGCGGCAGCTGCCCCACCAGCGCAGGGTCGACAATCCACCCCCGGCAGGTGGCGGCGCCGCAGTGGCAGGGCTCGGCGAGCGCGAGCGGAAACGCGTAGTCGAAGAAGAGCTCGTCGCCCGGGCGCAGCGTGCGCAGCGCCTGCAGCTGGGCCCACCCGTTGCCGCGCGCAGTGACGCCGGCCTCGACCACGATGTTGGGCTCGCACGCGTGGTTCACCCAGCGCGTCTGATCGACCATGTCGAAGAAGATGCCGTCTTCGAGCACCAGCGAGTGGCGATCGTCGCTGCGTTCGCCCGCACGCCACACCACGCCCTCGACGTCGGCCACCACGCTGCCCTTGCGGAAGAGGCGGGTAGCGACGACGCCGTAGCCTTCGATTGAAGAGCGCACCACCCGGAGGCCAGAGAGTCGAGGCACGAAGCGCTACGCCAACTTCTCTTTGGGCGGCTCTTCGGTGGCGTACAGAATCACCGGCTCGGTCTTCTTCAGCACGACGTCTTCCGAGACCACGACCTCGCGCGCCGTCTTGCGCGAAGGAAGCTCGAACATCACGTCGAGCATCGCGTTCTCGAGAATGGCGCGGAGGCCGCGGGCGCCCGTCTTGCGGCGAATGGCTTCACTGGCGATGGCGCGCATCGCCCCGTCGGTGAACTTCAGCGTCACGCCGTCGAGCTCGAAGAGGCGCCGGTACTGCTTGGTGAGCGCGTTGCGCGGCGTCTGGAGGATGTTGATCAGGGTCGGTTCGTCGAGCTCCTCCAATGCGGTGACCACCGGCAGGCGGCCGATGAACTCGGGGATCATGCCGAACTTGAGCAGGTCTTCGGGCTCGACGTGGGCGAGCAGCTCGGACAGCGAGCGGTCTTTCTTCTTCTTGATGTCGGCGCCGAAGCCCAGGCTCCTGCCACCCAGCCGGCGTTCGACCACCTGGTCGAGGCCACCAAAGGCGCCGCCGCAGATGAAGAGGATGTTGGTGGTGTCGACCTGAAGGAATTCCTGCTGCGGGTGCTTGCGGCCACCCTTGGGCGGGACGTTGGCGATCGTGCCTTCGATGATCTTGAGCAGCGCCTGCTGCACGCCTTCGCCCGACACGTCGCGGGTGATGCTGGGGTTCTCGGACTTGCGCGCGATCTTGTCGATCTCATCGATGTAGACGATGCCGCGCTGGGCGCGTTCGATGTCGTGATCGGCGGCCTGCAGCAGGTTGACGATGATGTTCTCGACGTCCTCGCCCACGTAGCCGGCCTCAGTGAGGCAGGTGGCGTCGGCGATGGTGAAGGGGACGTTGAGGATGCGGGCCAGCGTCTGCGCGAGCAGGGTCTTGCCCGAGCCGGTGGGGCCGAGCAGCAGGATGTTCGACTTCTGCAGCTCGACATCGTCCATCGCGACTTTGGACTCGATGCGCTTGTAATGGTTGTGCACCGCGACCGAGAGGACCTTCTTCGCCCTTTCCTGCCCGATCACGTACTCGTCGAGAATCGTCTTGATCTCAGACGGGCGCGGGATGCGCAGCCGGGTGTCCTTCTGCTCTTCGCGATCGATCTCTTCGGCGATGATGTCGTTGCACAGCCCGATGCACTCGTCGCAGATGTAGACGGTCGGGCCGGCGATCAGCTTCTTCACTTCCTTCTGCGACTTGCCGCAGAAGGAACAGCAAAGGGTCTGGTTCGCGTCCTTGCCGCTGCCACCACCGCTGCCGCCGCCTAAGGTCTTCGTCGCCATCGTGGGGTCAGCCTAACGGTGTGCAGCGCCGGTTGCGAATGGCTTACTTCTTGTCGTTGCCGGTCGACGGCTTCTTCTGGGTGACCACTTCGTCGATGAGGCCGTACGCGCGCGCTTCGCCAGCGCCCATGAAAAAGTCGCGATCGGTGTCCTTCTCGATGCGCTCGATCGGCTGGCCGGTGTGCTTCTGGAGGATCTCGTTGAGGCGCTGCTTGAGGCGAATGATTTCCCTGACCTGGATTTCCATGTCGGTCGCCTGACCGCGCGAGCCACCCAGGGGCTGGTGAATCATGATCCGGGAGTTGGGGAGCGCGAAGCGCTTGCCCTTCGCTCCGGCGGCGAGCAGCACCGCGCCCATCGACGCTGCCTGCCCGATGCAGATCGTCGACACCTGGGGCTTCACGTACTGAATGGTGTCGTAGATCGCCAGGCCGGCCGTCACCGAGCCGCCCGGCGAGTTGATGTAGATGTTGATGTCCTTGTCCGCGTCTTCCGACTCGAGGAAGAGCAGCTGCGCGACGATGACGTTGGCCACGTCGTCGTCGATCTCCGTACCCAGCATCACGATCCGGTCTTTCAGCAGCCGGCTGTAGATGTCGTACGACCGTTCACCGCGGTGGGTCTGCTCGACGACGTAGGGCACGGGCATATAGGGCATGGCTCGCTTTGCTCAGTGGGAGTTACGAATAGGTAGCCTGCGACTTCAGGAATTCAATCGTCTTTTGCTCGCGCACGCGGCCGACCAGGCCCTGGCGTTCTTCCTCGTCCTTGTAGTGCTTGCGAACGACGGCCAGCGTCTGGCCACTTTCCTCGGCGACCTCTTCGAGGCGCTTCTCGAGCTCGGCATCAGTGACTTCGATCTTTTCCTGCTTGCCGATGGCTTCCACGATCAGCTGGCCGCGCACTTCGAGCTCGGCCTTCGGGCGGAAGTCTTCGCGCAGCCGGTTGAAGTCGAGGCCCAGCTGGCGCGGGTCGACGCCGCCACGGTGAATCGCGCGCAGGGCACCGTCGAGCATCAAGTCGATGCCGCGCTCGGTCATCGCCTGGGGCAGCTCGAACGCGTTCTTCTCGACCAGCGCGCGGAACAACGCGTCGCGTTCGTCATTGCGGTTGCGAACGGTGGAGGCCTTCTCGAGATCCTTGCGAACCTTGTCCTTGAGCTCGGCGAAGGTCTTGGTGCCGAGCTTCTCGGCCAGCGCGTCGTCCAGCGGCGGAACCTTCTTTTCTTTCAGTTCCTTCAACGTGACGTTGAACACCGCCGTCTTTCCCTTCACTTCGTCGACGCGGTAGTCCTCGGGGAACTTGTAGTCGATGGCCTTCGTCTCGCTGACCTTCATCCCTTCGATGCCTTGAAGGTTCGCGTCGATCAGCTCGCCCGGAGCGACCTCGACCGTGATGTCGGCGCCCTTGTTCCCCGGAAACTCTTTGCCGTCGAGGGTGGCGTTGAAGTCAATCACCGCCATGTCGTTGAGCTTCGCGGTGTCGCGGCCTTCGACCTTCTCGAGGGTGGTGAAGTTCTGCTGCATCTTCGTGATCTGCTCGTCGACCAGCTCGTCCTTCACGGCCGTGTCGAGCTTGGCGAGCGCGAGGCCCTTGTAGTCCTTCGCGTCGATCACCGGCTTGACCTCGACGCGCGCGGTGAAGCTGTACGGCGCGTTCGGGTTCAGCGTGGATGACGAGATGTGCGGCTCGGCGACGGCCTCGAGCTTGTGTTCCTTGATCGCGTCGATGAAGGCGCGGGCTTCGACCCGGCGGATGACGTCGTTCTCGACGTCGGCCTTGAACTTCTGCTCGAGGATGCGGCGGGGAACCTTGCCCGGCCGGAACCCCGGAATCTTCACTTCACGCGCGAGCCGCCCGTACGCGTTGGTCAGCTCGGCCGCGACCATGGGGGCATCGACCTCGATGGAGAGCCGGCGTTCGATGGGTGAAACCTCCTCGACCTTCACCTTCATTTGCTTCCTCGCTTTTGAAGAAATCTTCAGCTGCGAGGCTTTAGGCAATGGAGTTTGACGGGTCAATGTCTGAACGGCATCGCCCGAACGGGCAGGTCAACGGAAGAGCCGCTACGGTGCGCGGCCATGCTGACATTGCTTGCGCTCCTGCTGACGGCGGCGCCCGACGCGGGCAGGCCGACACCCTACTCGTTCGATCGGGCGATCACTTCGGCGGATCTCGAAGGGAAGACGCTGCGAGAGCTGTCGCTGACGCGCAACGTGGTCTTCGCGCGCGCAGGCCAGGTGTTCCGCAAGTCGTGGGTGCGCGAGTACTTCAGCCGGTTCGATTGGTACGAGCCGACGGGCCTCGACCCAAGGAAGCTGAGCGCGCTCGACAAGGCGAACGCGGCGACGGTGGCGAAGTTCGAGATCGCGATTCCAGTGGCCGAGCTGACGAAGCGGCGCGATGTGCTGTCGAAGAAGGTCGAGGCGGCGAAGGCGCCGGACAAGGACGACGTGGTCGAGCTGTTCCTCTTGTCCGAGGCGTTGGGCGTGTCGCCGCCGGCCTTTTTGTCGTCGCTGGCGCCGTCGCACGATCGCGATCCCCTGGCGCGGCCCGAGATGCTCGACGCGCTGCTCACGGTGACGCAGCTGAAGGATCTGTCGAAGCGCGACCTGCGGATTCTTCGCAACACGGTGCTCGCCCGCCGCGGACGCGAGTTCAAGACCGACCCGATGCGCGACTACTTCGAGAAGAAGGAGTGGTACCGCGTCGACCCGAAATACACCGACAAGCGGCTGACCAAGGTCGACCTCGTCAACATCAAGCTCATCCGCAGCGTCGAAGAGTCGCTGGGTGGACCCGAAGTCGAGCCGGGCTCGGAGAACGGGCCGCCCGACGGGTTCATGATGCAGGCCTGATAGGCCTTCTCAGACGCGCCCCGGGCGGGCGTCCCCACTTCTAATTTAGAACTCCAACCGGTCGCTGAGGCGGCGCGTGGGCTTTGCGCCCAGCGATCTCAGCAGGTCCATCGTCAGGCCCGGATCCTTCGCGAGGGTCGCGTTGAGGCCGTGAAGGCCTGCGTCGATTGGCACCGCCTGCGCGCGCGCGACCGAGCCGTCTGCGGCGAAGTCGACTTTCAGCACCAGCCCGTCTGACTCGGCGGTGCACGCGCACTCGAAGGTGAGGTTGCCCAGCCCCCAGGCGATCACCGCCCTGCCCCGCCTTTCCACACTTCCGATCGCGTGCGTCCCGTGCGCGGCGACGACGACGGCCCCCGCCTCGAGCGCGAGTTCGGCCGCCTCGACCAGCTCGAGGCGCGGCAGGTAGGAGGCGGGGCCGGTGACGTGGAAGGTCGCGACCAGCGCGTCACCTCGAGCGCGGGCGGTGGCCAGCTCGGCGCTCAAGTCTCTGGGCACGCCGTGTTCCAGATCGTGGGCGGTCAGCACCACCTTCAGCCCGCCGACGTCGATCACCGTCACACCGAAGGTCGCGACGCCGGCCAACGCGGCGCGCTTCGTCGCGTCGCGGCCAGCGTCGTCTTCGCGATCGTTGGCGTGGGTCAACGCCGCGCCGGCCAGGTCGGACGCGTGGTTGTTCGCGATGCCGGCCGCGACAACGCCGGCGCGATTCAGCGCGGCGCCCGTCTGAGGTCCGTTCACCAGTCGCGCCGCCGTCGCCGCCTGCGCGTCTGCCGCGGATCCAACCGGGCCTTCGAGGTTCACCACGCCCTTCGCCGGCGCCATCGCGGCGCTGACCGCGGCGAGCCGTTCGGATCCGCCGTTGCCCAGCTGCACGTCGCCGCCGAGCCAGATCGATCGCGGCGTGGCGCAGCCTGCGAGCAACAGAACGAGCGCGACCCTCACGGCTACCGAACGTAGCTCTGTTCTCGTCATCCAGACGCCACGGTGGTGGGCCGAGGTTTCGGATCCACCGCGGCGGCGGCTTGACGCCGACAGTGCTGGGCGTCTTTCCGAGACCGCCGCAACTGGATCAGGGCCGAGACCTCATCACCGAGGCTCCGTCGCGCGGAGCTTCGTCGTCGTCCCCAAAAGTCAGCGGAGCTCTGAGATCGCGGGGACGTACCGCTGAGGGCGTGACGTTCGGGGCCGGCCGCTCGAGGCAACGATGGCTCGGATGCCGATCGCCCCGGGGGTTCGTCAGCCCTGGGCGGATGCGCGAGCCCGGGAGTCTGCGGTTGGCTCGAGCGAGGCGGAGCACCCCACCACCGCCGGCGGTGGTCTGGTGCTCCAGCAACGGGTTCGCCTCGCGGGTCGAGACCCCCTATCTCCATCAATGCCCGGGGAAGGGGCGAGAGAACCCGCGGGGCTTCCGATTTCTCGTAGGTGTTCCGCGGCAACGATCTCCCGAGTGCCATGCGGCTCCGTCTCGGCGCTGAGGTGATCGGCGCCCGGCGAAGCGCCGAAGCCACGTGAGCAGGTGCTTGCGAGTGCGCGCGGTCGTCGATGTCACCGGGGAACACCTGGAGCTTGCGGACACCCGGTGCGGCTGCTCTTCTGGATGAACGGCGACCGTACTTGACACTGTCTTGTTCTACTTGACACCGTCAAGTCGGGCCGGCATCTTGGCCGCGTGCCTGCTGACGCGACTGCGTTGCTCAGAGACCGCGTGCTGACCGCGAGCGTGAAGCTGATCGAGTCAGAAGGCCTGGCCGCGTTGTCGCTGCGGGAAGTCGCGCGCCGCGCGGGAGTCAGCCACCAGGCGCCGTACCACCACTTCGGCGACAAGGAATCGATTCTGGCCGCGCTGGTGATCCACGGCTTCGACGCGTTGAGCGCGCGGCTGGATGCGGCGATCGCAGCGGCCAGGACGCTTCAGGACAAGGTGGCGGCGGTCGGCGAGACGTACGTCGCGTTCGCGCTCGAAAAGCCTGCGCACTTCCAGGTGATGTTCCGCCCTGAGCTGGTGGACCTGGGCCGTTTCCCCGAGGCGGCAGCAGCGGGCCGGAAGGCGTTCGGCAAAGCGACGGCGATCTTCGCGGCTCTTCCGGGCGACCCGAAGGTGATGTCGGCGCTGCTGTGGTCGACGGGGCACGGCCTCGCGTCGTTGATGCTCGACAAGAGCCTGCCGCGCCGCAGCGCCACCGGGGCCGAACGCCGCGCGCTGGCCCGCGACGTGATGCGCACGCTCGCCGTCCTCGCCACATCCTCGAAACGGAGAACCAGGTGATCGAAACACCGATGAAGAGCACGGGCGGAAGCTGGGCAGTGCCTGATGGCTGGGGCCAGGGAAAAGGTGTCTACGGCGGCCTGATCGCCGGAGCGCTGGTGAACGCCGCGACCGAGAGGCTCATCGACAAGACGCGGGCGCTGCGGGCGCTGACGATGCACTTCCTGGCTCCACCGGATGCGGCGCCCTCGACGATTTCGGTGGAGACGATTCGCGAAGGCGGCGCCTCTTCCACCCTCGAGGCCCGCCTGCTTCAGGGCAGCCTCAAGGCGCACGCGATGATGGTGTTCAGCAAGCCGCGGCCGGGAGCGCCGTACGTCCACGAAACGCCGGCGTTCGACCCGGCGTGGGAGAAGGTCGACATCGTGCCGGTCGAGCCGCCGATGGCGCCGATCTTCGCGCAGCACTTCGAGTACCGCCCGGTGGGGGCGTGGCCGTTCAGCGGCGGTGAGAAGGCCGAGAGCAGCGGCTGGGTGCGGCCGCGCGAGTTCAGCGGCAAGTACGACGCGACGCTGATCGTCGCGATCGCCGACGCCTTCTGGCACAGCGTTCATGTGCGGGCGCAGAGCATTCGCCCGTCGCTGACGGTCACCTTCTCGGTCGAGCTCTACGGAGATCCGGGGGCGGTGCCGCTGCACGCTCCGCTGTTCCACCACGGGGTCACCTGGGTGTCAGAAGCAGGCTACGCGTCCGAACGACGGACGTTGTGGTCGCCTGATGGGAAGCTGCTGGCGGTCAACAACCAGGCGATCGCTGTGCTCTAAAGCGCCGCGATGCCCTGGCTCGAAGATCGTTTCGCCGACCTCCCCTCGCGGGTGCAGCTGCCTGCGGACTACGCGCCGAACAAGCGGTGGCCGCTGGTGGTCTTTCTGCACGGCAGCGGCGAGCGCGGAGACGACAACACCTCGCAGCTGACGCATGGCGTGCAGCACTTCGCGGGGCTGGATGCGATCGTGGTCGCGCCGCAATGCCCGCGCGACGACACGTGGGGCGGCACGTGGTTCGGCGGCCCGACGCGCAGCCAGGCGGCGGTGATTTCGCTCGTCGCCCTTCTTCGCAGCCGCCAGACGGTGGACCCCGCGCGCGTGGTGCTGATCGGCGCCTCGATGGGAGCGATCGGCGGCTGGGAAATTCTTGCGAAGCACAAAGGCGTCTTCACCGCGGCCGCGCTGCTGTGCGGAGAGCCGGACCTCGCGTGGGAGCCGCTGCTTCGCGGGCAGAGGATCTGGTCTTTTCACGGCGAGTCCGACGACCTGGTGCCCATTGGCCCGGCGCGGGCGCTGCACCAGATGCTCCCGTCGCCCGCGCGCTTCACCGCGATTCCGGGCCGAGGCCATGACATCTGGGCGCCGGTGCTCGGGGACCCGGGCCTCTACCAGTGGTTATTCGAGCGCTGACAGACCTCACTGGCTCCAATGTTGGCGATCGAGCAAGCGACCCCAGCTGGGGTCGAAGGGGTGGACGCGGGTCACCGCCCCCCGCTCGTCAACCAGGCTTCGCCCTTCGTTGGCCCACTGAAAGATGGAGCCGCGCAAGTTGAACACCTGGGTCTTCCCGAGCGCCCTGAGCCGCTCGACCGCCACGCCTGAGCGCCACCCGACCGAGCAGTAGAGCACGACGGTTCGACCCGGCCCCGCGCGCTCGATGGCACGCAGCTGGTCTGCCTGCGTCTCTGCCCAGAGCGCGCCAGGCAGGTGACTCACGTCGTATTCAACGCGGGCGCGCACGTCGAGCACGAGCGGGTGGGCAGCCCCGGCAGCGAGCAGGCTCGACAGCTCGGCCGTCGTCAATGACGCAACCCCGCCCACGCGCGCATCGATGCGGCGGCGCAGCGCGTCCAGCGAGTCGGCGGCGAAGATCGTTTTCGCGCGCAAGAGGAGACCCGTCAGCATGAACGTCAGCAGGGCGACCGCCATCGCGCGCCGGGCGGAGTAACGCTTCGTTGCTCTGGCAGACTGTGACGCAATGAGCGGCGCGTGCCTCATACCCACCCTGTCTCCAGACGGGCGAAACCGTTACAGCCGATGAGCAGGCCGCGGCTGGTGCTGGTGGGTCCGGGGCTGGCCAACCTCCAGGCGCTGGCGCGGCTGGGGGAGCGCGCCGAGGTCACGCTCGTCAGTGAGGGCGACCACCACACCTACAGCGGCATGCTGCCAGGAGTCCTGGTCGGGCAGCGCGACGCCGAGGCCGCCTCCATCGACCTGGCGGCGCTCTGCGCTCGCAGCGGAGCGCGCCTCGAGCCCAGCGGGGCGCAGCGGCTCGACCTCGAAGGTCGGATCGTCGAGCTGCGCGATGGCCGGCGGGTGCCGTTCGACGTCCTGAGCGTCAACATCGGTGCGGGCCAACGCGGCGATGGGCTGCCGGGGGTTCGGCAACACGCCATCTCGCTCAAGCCGATGTTCCCCGCCTCCCACCTGCTCCTCGCCGCCGAAGGTCCCCTGGTCATCGCCGGCGGGGGGGTCGCCGCCGTGGAGCTCGCGCTCGTTCTCAAGCACCGAACGAAGGCGCCGACGACGCTCGTCACCAGCGCCGACGTGCTGCCCCGAGCCGGGCCTGCGCTGGCGGCCGCTGCGCTACGGGAGCTCGAGCAGGCCGGCGTCACGGTGCTGACCCAGCGACGCGTCGTCGGCGCCGAGCCCAACACGGCGCTGATCGACGACGGCTCGAGGCTGGCGTTCGGCACGCTGGTCTGGGCAACGGGCCCGAAGGCAGCCGCGATCCTTCGCGGGTCGAGCGCGGCCGTCGATGAGGCCGGCTACCTGCGCGTGGCGTCGACGCTCCAGAGCACCTCCCACCCCGCTGTGTTCGGTGCTGGCGACTGCGTCTCGATCGACCACCACGAGGGGCTTGAGAAGGCAGGCGTGTTCTCTATTCGCCAGGGGCCGACGCTGGTCGAGAACCTGACCGCCGCGCTGGCGGGTCGACCACCTTCGCAGCGGTACGAACCGACGTTGAGGCCGCTGCAGCTCCTGAACCTCGGCGACGGGCGAGCGCTGGGGACCTGGCACGGGCACGTCTTTTCCGGACGCGCGGCGTTCTGGCTGAAGGAGTTCATCGACCGACGGTGGATCCGCCAGTACCGCGCAGTCGAGCGCCGCTGAGCCTTTAGCGCTGCCAGGAAAGCAGACGCTCGAAGAGCCGCTTGACGAAGGGCGTGAGGCGGGCGCGGCCGTGCAGGTCGCCGATGCGCTTCCACGCCTCGGCCCGCGTTGGGTAGGGGTGCACGGTCGAGGCGAGCTGGCCAAGCGTGAGCTTGTTGGTGACCGCCAACGCCATCTCGCCGATGAGGTCGCCGGCGTCGCGCCCGACCAGCGTGGCGCCGAGGATCCGGCCGCTCTTCCGGTCGGCGTGCACGCGCGCAAACCCCTCTTCGTCAGACTCGAGGATCGCCCGGTCAACGTCGGTGAGGTGCACCGTGTAGGTGACGACCTCCTCGCCGCGCTGGGCGGCCTCGGTGTGCAAGAGCCCGACGTGGGCGATCTCAGGGTCGGTGTACGTGGCCCAGGGGATCGTCAGCGTCGTGACCTTCTTCCGCCCCCAGAAGAGCGCGTTCTGCAGGACGATGCGGCTCATCGCGTCGGCGGCGTGGGTGAACTGCCAGCGGCCAGCCACGTCACCCGAAGCGTAGATGCGCGGGTTCGAGCTGCGCAGCGAGTCGTCGACCGTGACCCCGCGTTTGTCGAACGCGACGCCGGCCTTCTCGAGCCCGAGGTCCTCGAGGTTGGGCGCGCGGCCGGTCGCGACGAGAATGGCGTCGACCTCGACTGTCTGGCTCTGGCCGTCGCGCTCGAAGAGCACCCGCCGCACCTCCCCCGTGCGCTCGACCCGCAGCGGCTTCACGCCCAGCTCGGCGCGAATTCCTTCTTGCGCGAAGCGCGCGGCGAGCACGGCCGAGGCGTCGGGATCCTCGCGAGGCAGCAGCTTTTCATCGAGCGCCAGGACGGTGACCTCCGCGCCGAAGCGCCGGAAGCTCTGCGCGAGCTCGCAGCCGATCGGACCCGCACCGAGCACCAGCCAGCGCTTCGGCAGCGACGTCAGGTTGAAGACCGTCTCGTTGGTGAAGAAGCCGGCGTCGGCCAGGCCAGGAATTGGGGGCACCGCCGCGCGCGCGCCAGTCGAAATCAGCGCCTTCGAGAAGTCGAGCGCCGTGCCGTTGACCTCGACGCGCGTTCCCGAGACGAACTTCGCCTCGCCCAGGTACATGTCCACGCCCAGCCCCGAGAAACGCTCGAACGAATCGTTGGGAGCGATGCGCGCGCGCAGCCGACGCATCCGCGCCATCACCGCGCCGAAGTCGACCGTCGGTGCCGAGGCGGTCTGCACCCCAAAACGACCGGCGTGGACGGCGTCGTAGGCCGCGCGTGCAGCCCGAATGACGGCCTTCGAAGGGACGCAGCCGGTATTCAAACAATCGCCACCGCTCTGATGTCGCTCGATCAGCGCGACCCGCGCGCCCAAGGCCGCCGCGCCCGCCGCAGCGACCAGGCCCGCCGTGCCCGCCCCGACGATCACGAGGTTGTAGCGACCCTTCGGGACGGGGCTGCGCCAGTCGGGTGGGTGGGTGAGCTTCGCGAGGGCGCGGTTGGGCCCGTCGTCGGGCGTGAGGGCCAGGGGGCTCGACGGTGTCATGGGGTGGCGTCCTTTTCCTCTTTGAGGGTCTTCGACAGGGTTGCCCGGGCGGCGCGGGTGATCCACACCGTGACGACGAGGGTGGCGACCAGCCCGGCGACATAGAGCACGGTGCCCAGCGGGCCAGCCGAAGGCCGCTCGCCCGAGAGCAGCCCACTCGCGCTCGTCACCAGCGAGCCGAGGTAGAGGTAGAGGAAGGTCCCTGGCGCCATCCCGATGACCGAGCCGAAGACGTAGTCGCGGGTCGAGACCCGGGTGAGGCCGAGCATGTAGTTGAGCAGGTTGAAGGGAACCAGCGGCGAGAGGCGCAGCAGCAGCACGAGCCGGAAGCCACCGCTGGCGACCGCCTCGTCGATGGCGCGAAATCGCGGGCTGCTCTTCACGCGGCCCTCGACCCAGCGACGCGCGACGGTGCGACCAAGGAGGAAGGCCGCCGTCGCCGCGACGGTGGCCGACGGGAGGACGATTGCAAAGCCAACGAACGGGCCCCAGATGAAGCCGGCGCCGAGGGTGAGGACGGACGCCGGCAACAACAGCACCGCCGCGCCCACGTAGACGCCTGCAAACGCGAGCGCGCCCCCCCACCCCGCCTGCCGCACCCACTCGACGAAGTTGAGCAGGTGCCGGGGCGCGTCGACGGCGCGCAGGCCCACGAGCAGCGCCGCCACCCCGCCGACCACCGCGGTCGGCTTGAGCCACGCGTGCTTCTTCTTCGGTGCGGGGGAAGTCATCACGGCACTGTCTCGGGCCGCCCCCGTTCGTTACGCCAGGACGACGAGCCGTTCGGGGGGCAGGTGAATCGTCACCCGCGCTCCGACGCGCAGCTCAGCCCAGCGAGGCACGACCAGCTCGAGCGTCAGGCCCCTGGCTGCGACCCATGCGCGCTGCTCGGCGCCGTTGAAGACGAGGCTGCCCACTTCGGCCTCGAGGGCATTCGGCCCGGGCCCAAGTCCAATGTCCTGCGGCCAGATGCACAGCCGCGAAGGCCCATCGGGGCCCGCACTTGCGAGCGCGAAGTTACCCAGCTCCGTTCGTGCCGACGCGCCGGCGACCACGGCGTCGAGAAAGTTCGTCGCGCCGAGAAACCGGGCCACGGCCTCACTCGAAGGCGCCTGGTAGAGGCGCGCCGGTGTGTCGGTCTGCAGAATGCGGCCAGCGTCCATCACCGAGATCCGGTGGGCCAGCGACGACGCCTCCCGCTGATCGTGGGTCACCACCACCATCGTCAGCTGGGCCGCCACCTGGAGCTCGAGAATGAGCGCCCGCATCTCATCGCGCAGCGTCGCGTCGAGGGCGCTCAGGGGCTCATCGAGCAGCAGCACCCGCGGCTTCGCCATCAGTGCGCGAGCCAGCGCGACCCGCTGGCGCTCCCCGCCCGAGAGCTCGTGGGGCAGGCGCGTCTCGTAGCGCTCGAGCCGCACCTGGGCCAACGCGGCGCGCGCCCCGCGCTGGGCTGCGTCCCGCGCTTCGCCACGCGCTCTCGCCGGAAAGCCGACGTTCGCGAGCACCGACATCTGCGGGAACAACAGGTGCTCCTGGTACACGAGCACCACGCCGCGCTGGTCGGTTGGCAGGTGGGTGACGTCGAGGCCGTCGATTCGCACCTCACCGCTCGAGGGCGTCACCAGCCCGGCGAGGCATCGCAGCAGCGTCGTCTTCCCGCATCCGCTCGGGCCCAGCAGCGCGTGAATGCGCCCCGGCTCGGGCTCGAGGCTGACGCGCTCGAGCGCGCGGGTGCCGCCAAAGGTGACGCTGACACCGTCGACCACCACGCGCGCGCTGGTCATCCCCGGCCCCCGAGCACCGAGCCGGTGAGCGCCCGGCCCGTCACCGGCAACAACAGGAACACCGGCGCCAGAAACGCGACACAGGCGGCCGCGGTGAGGTGCAGGTCGCCGCCCGACGCCAGCCCGAAGAGCAGCACCGGCAGCGTAATCACCACGCCCCCCCCGACCACCAGCGTCAGCGCGACCTGCGACCACGACACCAGAAATGCGAAGAGCGCGGCGATCAGCAGCCCGGGCCACACCAACGGCAACGTGACGGTGGCGAGGATGCGCAGGCGGCCTGCGCCAAGGTTGCGCGCCACGTCTTCGTAGCGCGCGTCAAAGCCCGAGAAGGTCGCCGCGATGGCGCTCACCGTGTAGGGCAACGCCGGCACGAGGTGAGACAAGACGACGCCGAGCTGGGTGTCTGCGAGGCCCAGGTGAATGAAGCCCGCGTGCAGCCCCAGCGCGGCCGCCGTGGGTGGGAGCAGCGCTGGCGCCACCAGCCAGGTGCGCAGCGCGGCGCGGCCGCGGAAAGTTGAAAGGCCGAGCGCCCGACCCGCTGGGTAGGCGAGGACGATGGACAGCGCGGCAACGGCCGAGGCGATGAGCACGCTCGCCATCGTCGCGGACACCGCGCCTGAGCGCGCCACCTCGCGAAAGCCGCGCAGCCCGAAGGACTGGGGCAGGAGCGCGGGGGGGAACCACTGCTGCGCGACCGACCAGAGCGCGAGCGGCAGGAGCACGGCAGCGATCGCCAGGCAGCCCAGCAGCGCGAGCCCCAACCCACGGCCCCTCATCGGACCCTGCCTCTCACGCCATTGAGCGCGAGCGCGGCCGCCACCACGGAAGCGAAGATCAGCAGCGCGACCGCCATGCCCTCGGGGCGCCGCGCGAGGTCGACGTCGGTGTACAGGCGAAAGCTCCAGACCCCGAGCATCGACGGCCGGGTCTGCCCCAGCAGCCGCGGCACCTCGAACGCCCCGAAGGCATAGGCGAAGACGAGCGTCGAGCCGGTGCGCAGGGCCGGCAGCGCCGCGGGCAGCGTGACCTCGCGCAGGACGCGCCACCGCGACGCGCCGAGGTTCTGCGCGACCTCCTCGAGCTTCAGCGTCTCACCCCGCAGCGCCGAGAGGACGAGCACCGCGATGAAAGGTGCCTCTTTCCACACGTAGGTGAAGACGATGCCGACGCCGAAGCGATCGTTCACGAGCGGGGGCAGTGCGGCGCCGCCGAGCAGGCGATTGAGGAGGCCGCTCTGCGACAGCAACATCAGCGCAGCGATGGCGACGACCAGGTGCGGCATCGGCAGCGGCACCTGCAGCAGCACCCGCGTCACCCGCCCTCCGAAGGTCTGGAACACCCGACGCACGAGCAGCGCGATCAGCAGGCCGAGCGCAGCAGCGAGGATGGTGCTCGTCAGCGCGACACGCCACGTCAGCGCGAGCGAGGCGACCAGCTCATCGCTGCCCAGGAGCCTTCTCCAGGCGCCCAGCCCGTCGTCGAGGCTCACCGACACCGCCTCGACCAGCGCGCCGCCGAACAACAACAGCAGCACGAAGGCCGCCGGCACCGTGCCCCACCCGGCCCAGGACCTACCGGGGCGCATGGGCGAGCTGGCGAACCCACTCTGCCTCGAGGCGCTCGAGCCAGCTCGGGTCGAGCTCTGGCACCGCGTGCGCTTCCAGCAGGTCGGCAGGCAGCGTCGCGACGCCCGGCTTCTGCGCCTCGAAGCGGGCCTTCCATTCTTCGGTGAGCCGGCCGCGATCGAGCACCGAGAGCGTGCCCCACACCGACGGATCCTGCTTCTTCAGCTGCGCCTCGGGCGACAACAAGAAGTCAGCGACCACCATCGCCGCGGCCTTGTGCTGGCTGTTGTACGGAATCGCGACGAAGTTGGTGTTCGCGAGGGTGCCTTGCTCCAGCACGAAGGTCCGCGTCGTCGCGGGAAACTGGCCTTCCTGGATTCTGGAGCTCGCCGTCTCTGGGCCGTAGCTCATCGACAGCCACACCTCGCCCTGGGCATAGAGCTGGTGAAGCCGACTGGACGACTCGGGGTACGTCTGACCGCCGCGCCAGAGGTTCGGGCGCCACTTCGCCAACAGCGCGAACAGCTTCGCAGACACCTGCGCCCACTTCGCCTCGTCGAACGGGCCGGCGAGGGCCTCAGGGCCGCCTGCCACGGCGTAGAGCACGTGCCGCAAGAAGGCTGAGCCGGTGAAGTCGGGCGGCGCGGGGTAGGTGAAGCGCCCGGGGTGCTGCTCGATGAACTCGGTGAGCGCCTCGATGGACGCGGGCGGCACGGCGAGATGCGCGGTGTCGTGAATGAAGACGAACTGCGCGCGGTTCCAGGGCGACTCGAAGCCTTCGGTGGGGGTGCCAAAGTCGGTCGCGATGGCCGGGCTGTCGAGATCGACGAACTTCGAGCTCGGCAGGCTCGACGAGAAGGGGCCGAAGAAGAGCCCCGCTGCTTTCCCGGTTCGAAAGTTCTCGCCGTTGATCCACACCAGGTCGACCTGCCCTGCAGCCTGGCCTGCCTTCTTTTCTGTCAGCAGCCGGTTGATGGCGAGCGCCGGATCATCGACGGGCACCCGCTCGAGCCGAATGCCGTAGCGCGAGGCGACCGTCGGGGTGACAAAGTCGTCGACGTACCTGTTGATGGTGCCGTCTCCGCTCCAGAAGAACCAGCGCACCGACTGGCCGCGCGCGGCGGCTGTGACCTTCTCGAACGGAACGCGGGTGAGGTCGGCATCGTCGAGGCCCGCGGCAGGCGTGCTGCGCTTGCAGCCGCCGAGGCCCATGAGCAACACGACGAAGAGGACCCGAGTCATTCGAACGCGGCTTACCTCAGAACGCGTACTGAAGCTGAACCTGCAGGTTGCGCGGCATGCCCGACGAGCGCTGGACGAAAGGCCCGCCACCCCCCAGCTGAAGCTGGTTCGAGCTGGTGAAGTTCACCGGGTAGCCGCTGGTGGTGTTGCTGTTCAGCACGTTGAAGAGGTCGACCCGGACGCGCAACGTGCCCCCCGGGGTGAGCAGCGCGTACGACGCGCCGAGGTCGAAGGTCGTCGACCAGGGCAGTCGACCCTGGTTGCGCGTGGTGCCGGGGTACCGGTCGGGGTTCCCCGTGTATTGGTCAGCGAATGACAGGCCGTCGCCGTTGAGGTCCGTGGTGCCAAACACGCGCGCGTCAGGCACGTAGTTGACGGGCGAGCCCGACTGCACCAGCCCCGCGAAGGTCAGCGTCAGGCCCTTTACCGGGTACACGTTCACGATCGCCGAGAACGTGTGGGTCCGGTCATTGAGCGATGGGCCCCAGTCGGCCCCGAAGTCGTTCGAGTCAGCCGCGCGGAAGTTGAGGTCGTCGGTGTTGTTCTCGAGGCGCGAGAGCGTGTAGTGAAACCGCAGGTCATAGAATTCGGTCGACCGAGATCGCACCACGCCCACGTTGAGCGCGAGGTAGCGCGATCGACCGCGCGTGTCGGACATGATGATCGAGCGCGCTCCTCCCCCGGGGACGACGCCGTTGTCGAGCGCCGGCCGGGTCAGGTTCGCGGCCGCCGAAGGCCTGACGAGGCCCAGCTGCTCGCGCTCTGCGGGCGACAGGGCCGCCACCCCGTCAGGGCCGAGGCGATCAAAAGCCTGCTGGTTGAAGGTGAAGGGCGCAGGCGCGTTCAGGTCGAGCAGGCGCACGAGGCTGAAGCTCTCGGTGTAGATGCCGTCGACCGACAACAGCCAGTCTTCGAAGAGCTTTCGCTGCGCGCCCACCGTCGACTGAACGGCGAAAGGGTTCTGGTAGCCGTTGGGGTTGAGGATTCGCAGCTCGGTCGAGCTGAGGGTGTCGCGGCGCGCCGTCAGCTCGGCGCCGGACGGACACCGGGTGCCGTTGCACAGGTCGGTCGCGTCGACCGAGAGGTTGCCCTGGCTGGTGATCCGCTCGAGGTCGGTGTTCGCCGGCAAGCGCCCCGCATCCTTCAGCGCCTGCAGCTGGCGCTTGAAGCCTTCTGCCTTCGACGACTGCGCCATCGCGTCCGACACGACCGTGTAGGGCAGCTTCTCGTAATAGACGCCGCTGCCGCCGCGCACCACCCAGTTGCTGCCGATGGACCAGTTGAAGCCGACCCGGGGCCCGAAGTTCTTGAAGCTGCCGTTCGCCGCGCCGCCCTTCGACAGGCTGTCGTAGTCCCACCGCAGCCCGCCGGTGAGGTTCAAGCTCGGCTTCACCTGCCAGAGGTCCTCGACGAAGAACGACACCAGCGCCTGGGTGGTGCCGATCGCGCGCGGCGCCGTCTCGAAGTTCGCCGACAGCAGCTTCGCGTCCGTCGGGATGTTCGAAGCGCGAAGCGCCGAGGTGGGGTTGGTCGCGCGCAGCGCCGCGAGCTGGGCGTCGCTGAGCTGCACCGTCAGGTTGCCGTCGGGGTTTCCGCCGCCGAGCAACGAGAAAGCCGAGACCTGCACGTCGCCGCCAAAGGTGAGGCGGTGGCTGTCGACTTGCTTCACGAAGCGGTGCTTCGTCTGCACCAGATTCTCGACGTCGTGAAACCGGTAGCCGGGGTGCCCCAGCACGGCCATCGTCTGGCCCGAGGGGTCCCGCACCGTGACTTGAGGCCCGGCGCCACCCAGCGGGCGCGCGTAGTCCCAGTCGAACTGGCCGAACTGCAGCGCCCCCGTGTAAGTGAGCGCGTCCCCCGCCCAGGTCGTCGTCAGGGCCACGTTGGTCGACAGCCGATCTTGCACGCTGCCCGCGCTGGGGAAGGTGACGCCGCCGCTCAGGCCCCCGCCCGGCCGCTCGATGCTCGCCCGCCCGTGATTCACGCGGAGCGTCGACGTCCAACGCTCATTCCAGTGGTGGTCGAGCCGCGCCGTCAGCAGCAGCGTCGCGCTGTTGCCGGGCACTGTTGTTTCGAGGCCCAGCTGCGGCACCGCCAGCTGGTTGCGCGACGCGTCCGACGTGTACTCGACGTCGGCGAGGAAGAAGGTCTTGTCCTTCACGATTGGGCCGCTGACCAGGGCGCCACCAGCCAGGCGCATGAAGTTGTCGGCGATGGGGTTGCCGTAAAGCCCCACCGCAGGCGTCGCCTGCTTCGCCGCGAAGACGCCGCCCGGGCGCGTCAAGAAGAAGGCCTCGGTGTGAAGGGTGTTGCCGCCGCTCTTCGTGGTGACGTTGACCACCCCGTTCGCCGTGCGGCCGTACTCGACCGAGTAGCCGGCGGCGAGCACGCTGACGTCCTGCACGATGCTGATCGGCACCGGGAACCGCTGCCCGCCGAGGAAGTTCTCGTTGTTGTCGAGCCCGTCGATCAAGTAGCTCGTGAAGAGGCTGTTCGCCCCGTTGATGGCCACCACCGGCGCCTCGGGGAAAAACCCGGTCGAGAGGCTCACGTTCGGCAGCCGAAAGAGCGCCCGGTCGAGCGAGCGGGCCTCGGTCGGCAGGCGCTCGAGCTGTCGCGCCGTCAGGGTCGACGACACCTCGGCGTTGGTCGCGTTGAGCAGCGCCGCGCCTGCCCGCACCACGGTCTCTCGAGGCGCCGTGCCCTCGACCCGCGTCAGCGGCAGCTGCACCGTGAGCTCGAAGTTCGAGCGCACCTCGACGGGCTCGGAGGCCGCCGCGAGGAAGGTCGCGTCGCCGTCGAAGGTGGCCTGCCACTGTCCGGCCGACGACAGGCCGCGGAAGTGCGTCAGCCCCTGGGCATCGGTGCGCGCGGCGCGAACCTCGCTCGTCTCGAGGTTGCGAAGGTGCACGTCGATTCCGGGCGCGCCCGCGTTCGAGGCGGGGTCGAGCACGCGAACCGTGACCATCTCTTGCGCGGAGGCGCTGCCCCCGACGAGAAAGAGGCCAACGAAGACTGAGGTCAGGGCCAGGCTGAAAGCGCGCATCGGGGCTGCAGTCTTCTGGGCTACCCCGGCGTTACAAACGTCCGACGCGGCGGCTGCTTGAAAATCGACGGGCTGGCGCTTTGGATGCGGCCATGCCCCCGCGGGCCCGCCATCCCGAACGTCGGCCGGCTACGTCGCCCGCAAAAGGTAGGGCCGCCCGGCTGCCGCTTAAAGAACGTCAACCACCTGCGCGGGTCAGCGGATCCAGCACTGCCACGGCCCCGGGCTGCCGCAGCGCGGCGAGGGCCGACGAGGTTGCGCGAGCGCGGTCGATCTCGTGAAGCCCGGCCGACGCCCTGAAGGGACCCCAGGCCCGCGCGAGCAGCTCGCACCCGAGGTGGATGCCTGCGTCGCGGTGCACCCCCTCGTCCCAGAGCGCGCAAGAGCGCGGGCCCAGGCCGGCCCGGTAAGCGGTGAGGAAGACGTCGCTGGCCCGCGGCGCGCGTTCATCGGTCAGCCCCAGCAGCATCAGGTGCGCGACGAGGTGTCCGACGTCTTGCGCGGGGCTGCCATACGTCGCGAACTCCCAGTCGATCAGACGCACGCCGCTCGCCCGGGGAAGCACCGAGGCGGGCCAAAGATCGCCCATCACCAGGCATCGGCCGGGCTCGACGAGACGGCGGCCCAGGTCGAGCGCGACGGCCCCCAGGGCCGCTGCGTCTGACGCGCCAGCGCGCCCGGCGAACGCCCCCACCTGGCCGTACTGGCTCGCCAGCCGGGCCTGCTGAATGTCGACGTTCGCGAACTGGCGCCGAAACAGCGGGACCCCTTCCGTCTCGCGGTGCAGCCCGGCGATGAAGGCGCCCAGCCGGGAGAAGACGGTCAGGTCCCTCAAGGAATGCGACAGGTCTGGCCCTTCGCCCACGTCCTCTTCGAGCAACAGCCACGCCCGGCGCGAGAAGCCGAGCAGGCGCGGTGGGCGAACGCCGTCGGTGGTGAGGCGGTCCAGCGGCCCGTGCTCGAACTGGCGCAGCGCGCGGGCCTCGAGCAGCAGCCGCCTCGGCGACAGCGACAGCTCGGGGGCCGAGGCGGCAAAGGGCGGCGCACGCTTGACGATGACGGAGCCGCTGGCTGCGGTGACCCGCCAGACGAAGTTCAAGAAGCCGCCCGAGACGAACACCGGGCTCGAGAACGGCGCCCGGTGGGGAAACGCCGCGTCGAGCGTCTGCGCGGACAGCTGCCCGTTCACGCCCCGCTTCCGAAGTGGAACAGCGAGTTGCGTGCCGGCACGGCGCTGCCCTGCTCGAGGAAAGCGAGGACGAGGGCCTCGAGCGCTGCGCGGGCCTTCACCAGCGACTGGGCCACGCCATCGCCCGCGGTCTGCTGCGGCGTCGGCAGCGAATACTTGTGCCCGACCACCAGGCCAGCGCACGGAATGCCCAGCTCGTTGGCGAGCACCAGCTCGGGGCCCAGCGTCATCGAGTTCACCTGCGCGCCAAGCCGGGCCCACGCCGCGTTCTCGGCGCGGGTCTTGGTGCGGGGCCCGGGCGCGTACCCGAACACCACGTCGCCTGCGATGGGGTGGCCGATTTCCTGTGCCAGCTGCCGCAGCTGCGCTTGGAGCGCCGCGCTGACGAGGCCTTCTTCGAGCACGAGGTGCGCCTGGTCGGGGCCGGGCCGCTGGAACACCGTGCACTGGCTGCCGTCGGGCAGCCGGTTCTCGAGCATCAGCAGATCTGCGACGAGCAGCGGCTGGTACAGGGGTACGGCTGCATCGAGGACGCCGACCGAGCTCGTCACCAACAGCCCACCGACGCCGACCTGCTGGAGCGCCCACGCGTTCGCCCGCCAGGCGATCTGGTTGGGCAACAGCCGGTGGGGCAGCCCGTGGCGAAACAGGCAGTAGGCCGGGCGGCCGTGCCGGGTTCGATGCAGGGTCACCGGGCCCTCGGGCGTGACGATGGTCTCTTCGGCCAGCCCCTGCTGGGCGGCGAAGCCGAGCGAGAACGAGCTGCCGAGGATGACGCCGACGGGTTGGCTGATCACGGGTTTGGCGCCTCCAGCTTGCGAAGTGGGCCCAGCAGGTCGACGAGCGCCGCAACGGCCAGCGCGGCGAAAGATACCCACAGCGGCCAGAGCGCCGGCGTGAATTCCCCAGAGCGTTGGTAGGTGCCGACGACCTCGTAGGTGAGCGGCGCGAGGGCGACCCACGTCAGCGACAAGGCAGTCGGGCCCGTCGCCGTGGTCGCGGCCAGGGGTGCGAGGTACCAGGGGAAGGCGACTGGGCTCGCGACCAGCGGCGCGGCGAGCGCGAACGCCAGGCCCGCCTCGGCCCCCGCGCGACGCGCGCGCACGAAGCTCCAGGCGCAGAGCGCGGTGAAGAGCACTGCCGAGGTCAGCAGCGCGGGGCCAGCGCCAGCGAGGCGATCGACGAGCGCGACCGGCGTCCCGAAGCGCCATTGACCCATGAACTGCGCGAGTGAGCCCAGCGGAGCCAGGCCGAAGCCCAGCGCCAGCGCGTAGCCACCGGCGAGCGTCGCCAACGCCCCAAGCGCGGCCCTGGAGCCGGCGCGAAGCCCGAAGGCGGCGGCCACCGGCAAGAGCGCGGCGAGCGGCAGCAGCTTCAACAGGCCCCCCGTGCCCAGGAACACACCGGCCATCACGAAGGCCCCCCGACGCAGCGCCCGCAGCGCCAGCACCAGAGACAGCGCAGAGAGGACATCGAGGTGGGCGCCCACCCCTGCCTCGATCACGAGCAGCGGGCAGAGCGCCACGAGGGGCAGCCAGCGCGCCTGGGCGGTGCCGCGCAGCTGTTGCGACACCAGGAACACGACCGCCAGGGCGGCGCCGAGGACGATGAGCTTCCACACCCAGAGGCCGAGGCTCGGCCCGGCCAGCGCCGCGAGCGCGAACACCGCCATCGCGCCCGGCGGGTACAGCGAGGCGATTCCGCGGTTGTCCGGGGGGGCCGGCCAGTCGGTGATTGACGACGCGAGCGGGCGCGTCTTCCACGGGTCGACACCGCTGAGCACCGAATGGCCGTCCCACAGGTATCGGTACACGTCGTTCGAGGTGAATGGGGGCGAGAGCGCCGCCGCGCAATAGGCCACGGCGGCGGCCCCGAGCACCCATCGCGTCGCCTTTGGGGTCGGGGTGTAGCCCACCGTCGCGACGACGGAAGCAGCCAGCAGCGCGAAGTGGAGCGCGATGATCGCGCTTCCCCACGCCTCCCCGGGCAGCAACGCAACGTACGGCGCCAGTGCGCTGAGCAGCGCGAACGCGATGCAGGCGCCGGTTAGCCTCTTCATCGGCGGCGTCTGGGTTCAATGAAGTCATACCAGGCGAGCAGCGACAGGATCTTCGCGGTGGCGCCCATGGTCCCCCTGAGCGTGCCAGAGATCTTCGAGTGCCCGACACGACGGCGGTAGGCCACCACCTGCTCCTCGTAGCGCAGCCCTGCGCGGGCGGCGCGGATCTGCATCTCGACGGTCCACCCGTAGGTGCGGTCGCGCAGGTTCAGCCGGGTGAGCGCCTCGAGTCGAATCGCGCGAAAGGGCCCGAGGTCGGTCGCCGCCAGCCCGTACCGGTGCCGCAGCCACCCGGCGGCGACCGCGTTGCCGACGCGCTGCTGCACGGTGAGGGCGCCCGCCTCGATGGGCCGACGCGCCCCGACGACCAGATCCGCGCGGCCGGCGAAGATGGGCTCGAGGATGCGGCCCAGGTCAGCGGGCTCGTCGCTGCCGTCGGCGTCGAGAAAGGCCACCACGTCACAGCCGGCCGTCAGCGCGGCCGTGCCCGCGAGGCACGCCTGGCCATAGCCGCGCCGAGGCTCGAAGACGACCCGGGCGCCTGCTTCGACGGCGCGCGCAGCGGTGGCGTCCCGGCTTCCGTTGTCCACGACGATCACCTCGCGCACCAGGCGGCGATCAATGCAGGCCACGACCCTTCCGACGGCCCCTTCTTCGTCGAGCGCGGGGATGATGACGTCGACGCGCATCGTTAACGGCCGTTGAGCGACCAGTCGTAGTCGAGGAACTCGAGCTGAGGGCTCGAGGCCTGGTCGATGCGCCCCGGCGCGAGGCGCTTGAGGAACGTGACCAGGCCAGGCCCGTCGCGTTCGAAGTCGTCTCGGTACCACTTGAAGATGGAAGACACCTTCCACGTCGGGCCGTCGAGCTGGTTCTTGCTCCGGTCGGCGAGGAAGCGGCGGCCCGCCTCGTCGAACTGCGCCGAGAGGCTGTCGACCCGGTACGCCTCGGAGCGCAGCTCTGGGCACGACTTCGACGCGCAGACGAGGACGAAGTGCAGGCGCGCGTCCGGGAAGCCCTTGCGGAGGATCTCGTGCTCGAGGTCATTGAGCGACAGCTTCGCGTCCTTCCCGACCAGGTGGCCCAGGGGGATGAAGGCGTCGCGCCACGCCGCTCCGGGGAGCAGGCCGATGCTGCGAATGCTCTTCACCGGGTAGTGGTCGAGAATCGTGCGCAGGGTGAAGGCGTTGTACGCGTTCACCCAGAAGGCCACCTTCTGCTCACGGCTCCAGGTCTCGAAGTCGGCCCGGCAGACCGCCGCGAGCCCGCCGAGGTACGCCTCGAGGCGGGCGGGCGCTGCGTGCAGCGCTGCGTAGTCAACGACTCCCTCTTTCACGCTCGCCTGCAGCACCGCGTTCCAGCTCGAATGAAGGGGATCAAACGGGGGGCACCTGGCGGGCGAGGCAGCAACCACCATCGAGAGGAGCATCAGGGGCGTCATGCCCTACGGTCTTCCCAGGTGCGTCGCTGTTACAGCGGCTCAGCGAACGTGGGCGTAGAGGCGGGCGAGCGCTTCGGGCGCGGCGCCCAGCCGATAGAGCGCCGGGAAGACGTTGACCATGACGGTGAAGAAGATGGGGCGCGCGATGAAGCGCCGCCCTGAGACGGTGACTCGAGCCGGCACCCGGGCCAACGTCCCGCGACGGCGCAACCGAATCGACAGCTCGAGGTCTTCCATCAGCGGCTGGTCGGGGAAGCCACCGACTGCCTCGAAGTCAGCCCGCCGCACGAACGGCGCCTGGTCTCCATAGGGCAACCCGGTGTACCGGCTGCGCAGGTCAGCCAGGTGGAGCAGCGGCCCCAACCAGGTCGGTCGGTCTGCGACGGTCCAGGTCCTGAACGCGCCGCCCACCGCCCGCGCGTCAACGAGCGCGGCCTCAACCCGGGCTGCAGCGTCAGCGGGCAGCCGGACGTCCGCATGCAGGAAGAGCAGCACGTCGCCGCTGGCGAGCTTCGCGCCCGCGTTCAGCTGCGCCGCGCGCCCCCTGGGCGCCGCCAGGGTGCGCACGTTCGGCAGCCGAGGGATGCGCTGCAGCGTTTCGTCGGTGCTGCCCCCGTCGGAGATCACCACCTCGTGCACCCCGGCGAGGCCCGCGGTTCGGCGAACTTGCTCGCCGATCAGCTGCGCCTCATTGAGGGTCGGGATGATGACAGACAGGCGCACGGGCGATCACCGTAGCCCGAGCGCCGCCAGGGCCTCGGCAGTTCGGGGCGCGGAAAGCTCGCCAGCCCCGAGCGCCCGCGCCAGGCGCTCGAGGTCCGCAGCCTCGTCGACATCGAACCACCGCTGAACCGTTGCCACCGAGAACCCGCGGCTCGCCAGGCGGTCGCGCGTTGCGTCGAAGGTGGTCGGCGAGCTCCACGGGAGGCCGTCGAGCAGGCCCAACTCGGTACGGCGAAGGCCCAGCAGGTAGTACCCACCATCCTCGGCGGGACCCAGCACGGCGTCGTGGTCGACGAGCGCTGCGCGCGCGGCCTCGAACACTGACCTCGGCAGGCCCGGGCTGTCTGAACCAATCGCCAGCACAAACGGAGCGCTCGCCAGCGCGCGCGCGGCGATTCGCGCCTGCCGTGCGCCCAGGTCTCCTTCGCCCTGCAGCCACACCTCGACCTGCGCGAGCCCGAAGAGCGAGAGATCATGGGTCGTCGAGGCGAGGACGCGGCGCGCCCACGAAAGCTCTCCGACCGCGCGCCAGGTATCGTCGAAGAATGCGCGCGCCAGCATCGCCGCCGACGCGGCCCCCACCGAAGAGGCCAGACGGGTCTTCACCTCGCCGGGCCGCGGCGGCTTCGCGAAGACAGCGATGACCCCGGGGTGTTCCTGCATGGCGCCCTCCATCGTCTTCGAACCCAGGCTTTGGTTACACTTCAAGTTGGGCCACGCGTGTTAGGTGCGTGCGATGGCCGGTGAAGACGAGCTCGTCGAACAGCTCCTCGCCAGGGACGAGAGCGCGTTTGTTGCGCTCGTCGAGCGACACCACGACGGGCTGAAGCGGGTCGCCCTCACCTTCGTTCGTTCGCCGTCGATTGCAGAAGAGGTCGCACAGGAGACGTGGCGCGCGTTCCTCGAGGGGCTCAAGACCTTCGAGAGACGGTCCTCGGTGAAGACCTTCCTGTACCGGATTCTCGCGAACATCGCGCGCACCCGAGCGGTCCGCGAGCAGCGCACCAGCAACGAGTCGGAGCTCGAGTCGGAAGGTGACGACTCGCCGCTGGGCGATCGCTTCGGAGAGGCAGGCAATTGGCTCGCGCCACTGACGGCGTGGTCGGCCCAGACGGCGGACGCCATCCTCGAGAGGAAACAGGCGATGGCGCACCTTCAGCGGGCGCTCGAGCACCTGCCCGAGCGCCAGCGCGCTGTCGTTCAGCTTCGGGACGTCGAGGGGCTGTCGTCCGAAGAGGTCTGTGCGGTGCTCGACCTGAGCGAAGTGCACCAGCGCGTGCTTCTTCACCGCGCCCGCACGAAGCTCCGTGCCGCGCTGGAGGATCACTTCGGTCGGTGAGCCATGCTGTAACGAAAGGCCGTCTGGGGCGACAGAGAAGCCATGCACCCCGAGGTCCGCGCCTACTTCGAAGTCGAGCGGGTCGTTCGCCGTCGGCGCGTCGTGCTCCAGGGCCTGGCGGTCTTTCCGGGGCTGGTCGCCGCGGTGGAGCTCCGCGCACTGACCCATTTTGCCCTTGGCCCGGGGTTCGAGGGCCACGTGCCGGTGATCGCAGCGGTGGCGATGATGCGCGCGTGGCTCTCGAGGTGGGCCGCTGGCCCGGGGCTCCAGCTGGCAGCGCAGATTGCTGCTCGTCACGGAAGTCCCTTCTGCGGCGCTGCGCGAGGCGGTTCGCGCACGGTAGGAAGCACAGCTTGGTAGCTGTAACGTCTGGCGCAGTCGAGAGACCAATGCGGGAGCGCTGTCGAGGCTCGAGAAGGTACGTGATGCTGAGCTGCCGAGAAATTACCGAGCTGGCGACGGCGTACGCCGAGGGCGCGCTCCCATTCAGGGACAGGGTCCGGTTCCTGATGCACCTGTCAATGTGCAGCAACTGTCGCCGGTACGTGAAGCAGCTGCGCCTCACCGTCGATGCCGTCGGCCGCGTCGCACAGCCCGTGCTGAAACCAACGCCCGAAGCGACAGAGGCGCTGCTGCGAACCTTCCGAAACTGGAAGAAGGACTCCAACGCTTAGGGTGGCGCCCGGAAGGTGCCGGGCTTCAGTTGTGGGCAAGAAGGGACTCGAACCCTTACGTCTTTCGACACGAGCTCCTAAGGCTCGCGCGTCTACCAATTTCGCCACCTGCCCCTGAAGCAACCTTACCCGGGAGTCCGCTGGGAAACGCCGTTGGTTCTGCGCGGCGGGTGTGCTCATAAACCGACCCATGTCCTGGGTCACCGTGTTGCTGCTGCTGTTCGCGATCTCCACCGGGGTGGCGCTGATCGCCCGCCGAATCAAGGCGCCGTACACCGTGGCGCTCGTCTTCGCGGGGATCTTCATCGGCTCGTCCCACGCGTTCGAGCCGCCGCACCTCACCAAAGAGCTTCTTTACTCGCTGTTTCTTCCCGGGCTGGTGTTCGAGGCCGCCTTCCACCTCGACGCGGCGAGCTTCTTTCGAAACAAGTGGGCCATCGTCTCGCTCGCGTTGCCCGGCGTCGCGGCGTCGATGTTGATCACCGCGACAGTGCTCGCGCCGGGCGCGGCTGCCCTCGGGTTCGCCGCGCTCACCTTTGGCCCCGCGCTGCTCTTCGCCGGGTTGATCGCCGCGACTGACCCGATTGCCGTGGTCGCCCTGTTCAAGAGCCTCGGCGCTCCCAAGCGCCTCGGGGTGCTGGTCGAAGGCGAGAGCCTGCTCAATGACGGCACGGCCGTCGTCTTCTTCACCATGGTGTCGACGTCGCTCTTCGGCGGCGAGGTCACCGCGATTGGCGGCGTGATCGAGTTCGTGAAGGTCGTCGGCATGGGCGCGTTGATCGGCGCCGCGCTCGGGCTGGCCGTGTCTGCGGTGATTGCCCGTGTCGACGCGGCGATGATCGAGATCACCCTCACCACGATCGCCGCCTATGGCGCCTTCGAGGCCGCCGAGCACTTTCACTTCTCGGGCGTCATCGCCACCGTCGTGTCGGGGATGATCCTCGGGAACTACGCCCGCCAGAAGGGCATGAGCCCCACGACCCGTGTCGCGGTCGAGACCTTCTGGGAATACGTCGCCTTTGCGCTCAACTCACTCGTCTTCCTGTTGATTGGCTTTGAGGTTCACCTCGAAGCGCTGCTGGCCTCGTGGCCCATCATCGTCCTCGCCTACCTCGCCGTGACGCTGGGCCGGACGCTGGTCGTCGGGCTCGTCACCGCTGCCCTGAGCCGGACCCGCGAGAAGATCTCTTTCAGGTGGAGCCTCGTGCTCGTCTGGGGTGGCCTGCGTGGCGCCTTGTCGATGGTGCTCGTGCTCGCCCTGCCTTCAGACTTCGCCCAGCGCGAGCTGCTGGTCACGATGACGTTCGGCGTCGTGCTGCTGTCCCTCGTCGGGCAGGGCCTCACGATGGGTCCCCTGCTGCGCGCGCTCAAGGTCATCGACGCCAACGCAAAGAGGCATGGCTACGAACGGCTGCGCGGCGGCCTGCGGGCTTCGCGCGCCGCGCTCGAGGCGTTGCAGAAGCTGCTCGATCGGGGTGTCGTTCATGCGTCGGTCGGGGCGGCGCTGAAGAAGGACTACGAAGCTTCGGCACACGCCGCCGAAGAGGCCATCGCCGGCCTTCACCTCGACTCCACCGAGCTCGAGCAGGAAGAACGCTTGTCGACCCAGAGATCGCTGCTCGCCGTCGAGAAGGCCGCTGTGCTCGAGGCCCAGCGCGATGGGCTGCTTGCCGAGCACGCCTTTTCAGAATTGATGGCCGACATCGACGCAAGAACCGTCGAGCTCGACGGCGCCGGGCACGACTGAAGACACAAACAAGCGCCTCCAGCTGCGGTTTGCGAGCGGGGCGGACGCGAGCGGATCTTCAGCGGCGGTCGAGCGCATCCCACGCATCGAGGATGACCTGCGCTGCCGGCCGCACCGGATAGGTCTCGGCGAGCGACCGCCAACGAATCTCGCCGCTCTGGGCAATGATGAAGATGGCCGGCCAGGCGATGTCGTTCTCGGCGTCGTAGACGCCGAAGGCGCGGGTCACGCTGCGATCGACGTCCAAGCCCAGCGGGAAGGGAAGCGTGAGCCGATCGATCAGCGCCTGGCTCTTGTCGAGTGGGTCGACCGAGACGGGCAGCACCCGAAGCCCGCGGGCCTCGAACTGCAAGAGACTGCTGCGCAGCTCACCGAGCTGCGTGCGGCAATAGGGTCACCAATGGCCCCGGTAGAAGACGAGCACCGTCGCCCTGTCGTTCGGCCCGGTACGGCTGCCATCGGTGAGGGCCAGCTGCAACTGCGGCGCGGTGGCCCCCACGGCCAGCGCATCGGCCACTGCGGCGGGCGCCTCTTTTCGAAGCGCCTGCGGCGGCAGGCCCCGGGCCCTGAGCACGGGCGCACAGTGAGCAAGGCTCAAAGCGGCGAGAAGGAAGATGGCTCGGCTGTGCATGGCGGGGCCTATTCTCTCAGGCGCGACGAAGCCTGACCAGCTGTTGCTGCTGCAGGTAGACCAGGAGCACCAGCCCAGCAGACCTGGCAGGGATGCAGGAATTGATTGCTATGACAACTAATAACGCAGACAGTCGAGGCGCAGTCAGACAGAGCCATGATCCGACGCGTCACGCGACTCCTCACCGAGGCTTCAGATGCAGTTCGGGCCAAGGGCAGGCAGCTGCTGGTCGCGTACGTCCCCTCTGAGTCGCAGTACATTTTTGCGCTGACGCTGGTGATTGGTGCCGTGTGCGGCCTGGTCGCGGTCGGCTTCCACCTCGCGATCGGGCTGGCCGAGCACCTGCTGATCGATCGCGCGATGCATGCAGTGGGCTGGACGTGGGTGGCGTGGACGGTGGTGACCCCTGCGCTGGGGGGCCTGCTGGCGGGCATCGCGCTGGTCTGGCTGCCCGAAGCGCGGGGCTCAGGAATTCCCCAGGTGAAGAAGTCGTTCGCGCTCAACCACGGCCACATTCGGTTTCGCGACGCGGTCGGAAAGTTCGCGATCTCGGTCGTGCAGATCGGCTCAGGCGCCTCGCTGGGCCGCGAGGGGCCGACCGTGTTCCTGACCGCGGGGACGGCGAGCCTTCTTTCTTCCTTCACGCCGCTGCCTCCGAAGAGCAAGCGGCGGCTGATGCCCGTCGGGGTCGCTGCCGGCATCGCGGCCGCCTTCAACGCCCCCATCGCCGCTGTCACCTTCACGATCGAAGAGATCGTCGGCACGCTGGACCAGACCGTGCTGTCGGGCGTCGTCGTGGCCGCCGCGGTGGCCGCGGTGATCGAGCGCAGCGTGCTGGGGGTTCACCCGGTCATCGAGGTCGCGCAGGGCTTCAGCCTCGAGCACGCCTCGTCGTTGCCGTTCTACGCGCTGCTGGGCGTGTGCGCGGCCTTCGTCTCTGTGCTCTTCACTGATTCGATTCTTCAGGTGCGCACGGGCTTCAGGAACCTTCAGTCGGTGCCGCTGTGGGCGCAGCCGGCCGTCGGTGGCCTCTTCACCGGTTGCCTCGCCGCAGCGGTGCTCTGGTTCATGAAGACCGAAGGTGTGACGGGCGGCGGCTACGAGACGCTGGGGCGCGCGCTCGCAGGGCGCCTCGCTGTCGACGTGCTGGTCGTGCTCTGCCTTGCCAAGGTGGCCGCCACGGTCGTCTCGTACTCCAGCGGAGGTGCAGGCGGCATCTTTGCGCCGTCGCTCTTCGTCGGCGCGATGCTGGGCGGTGTCCTGGGCTACCTCGACATGGCGCTGCTCGATCACAATGGCCACGAGCTCGGCGCGTTTGCGCTGGTCGGCATGGGCGCCGCCTTCGCTGGAATCGTTCGAGCCCCCATCACCTCGGTGTTGATCATCTTCGAGATGACTGGGAGCTACGGCCTCGTGCTGCCGCTGATGATCGCGAACATGACGTCCTACGGTCTGGCGCGGCACTTCCGGCCGACGCCGCTCTACGACGCGCTGCTTGAGCAAGACGGGGTGCACCTGCCTTCGCGCACCGACCACCCCCGCTCGGTTGACTCCCTGCTCTCGACCCGCGTAGCGCTGGTGGCGATCAAGGCGGAGCCAGTGCCGGCCTCGGTGGCGCTGGAGCCCCTGCTGACCCTGCTGGTCGCAGCGAAGGGCGGAGCGTTGCCGCTGGAAGCGTCGGGCACCACCCACGCCCTCTTGCTGGTCGAAACCGTTCGCGCGCGGCTGCTCGAGGGAAAGGCACTGCTGGCGGCCGACGTCGCGCGGAAGGCACCCGCGATTTCCGCGGCAGCTGATCTGCTGGAGGCCTTGCGGCTGATGGAGCTGCACCAGATCGACGCGCTGCCCGTCATCGACGCCCCCGACAGCCTCCAGGCGCACGCCGTTCTCACCCGATCAGACGTCGGGCACTTTCTCTCGAGCCACTACGCCCGCAACAAGCCCACCCCCGCTTGACCGCTGCGGGGCCGCCTCGATCGTGCGGTGCAACACCGCAGGCGGCCGAATGCCGTGGGCCGCAAACGCCTCGAGCACGCGGAAATGCACGTCGGTCTCGAAAGGCTTCTCGTACTTCGCGTCGAAGACGTATGGCCGGGCTTTGAGTTCAATGGCGACGTAGTTCTCGAGAATCACCTGCTTGCCCAGCAGAGGCACCGGCTGCGCCAGATAGATGTACGGGCTGGTGAGGCAGGCTTCCTGAATCAGCTGGCAGGCAAGCTTCGGGTCTTGATCGATGCCGATGTAGAAATCGAGCGGCACCTGCATCTCGAGCTCGCCGTAGTTGCCGCTAGAGGTGACGTCGGTGAGCACCTTGTTGTTGGGGATGGTGACGATGTTGTGATCGAGGGTGTTCATCCGAACGCTGCGAAGGCCGATCTGAATGATGTCGCCATACTGACCGGCGTACTCGACGCGGTCGCCGACCTGAAAGGGGCGATCGAACATGATCGTGATGCCGGCGATGAAGGCCGCGACCAGGTCGCGCATCGCGAACCCGACCGCGAAGGCCAGCGCGCCGCCGATGACGGTCAGCGCAGTCGACTCGAGCCGGATGCTGAGCCCGGCGCAGACCGCGACCGTCAGCACGTAGACGACGAACCGGGTGATCGACTCGAACTTCTGAATCGTGGGCCGACGATTGGCGAACCGCGCGCTCAGCCTCACCGACAGGTTCTCGATGATGCGAAGCACAATGACCGCGGCAACGAAGACAGGAACCGAGAGCACCACCCCGCCCCAGCGAATCACCTCGGCGAGCTTGCCCACGTCGGGCACGTCCTGCGCGAGCGCGGGCGTCGCGCTGCAGATCAGGCCACCGGCGAGCACGCGCCACGAAGGGAATCGCATCGAAGACCTCATCGGTTGGCCACCAGCAGATGACGGCGTTGAAGAAAGCGGGTGAGCACCCGGAACCACGCCCAGCTGACGCGGTAGGCGCCGTCGACCTTCTCCACGTACCCACGGGCGAGCGCGTACCGAAGCGCGTCGGCCACCTCGGCGGGCCTCACCATCGTAGAACGCGCGATCTCTTCGGGCATCGCCGGTGCCAGCTGAAGCACCGCGCGCAGCACGAAGATCGCCGCGTCCGGCAGCTGCTCGAGGTCGGTGGAGTCACGCCCCTGGAAGGCACGCACAAAGGTCGTGCCTGCCCGATCGACGCCGAGCGCTGAGCTCCACATGTGCATCGCCACGCCGGGGTTGCCCGTCGAGTAGTCCCACAGCAACCGGTAGAAGCTCGCGGCGCGTTCTTCGACCGCTTCGCGCTTGTCGATCTCGTCGGCAGTCAGCGGCATGCGATCGAGCAGACGTTCGAAGCTGGCTGAGACTCCCGCCTGGGCCGAACGCACTTTGATCAGCTCGACGATCTCGTCTTCGCGCCAGGGTGTGAGCATCACCACCTCGTCGAACAGCGGGCGGGCGCCCCTGGCGCGCTGCAGAAAGTCCCAGATCACCTGGTCAAGCGAGAACACCCATGCGCAGCGGCCGCTGTGGCTGCGCGCCAGCGAGATCAGCTGATCGAACGGCGCCAGGCCTCCCATCACCGGCTGCACCAGCCGCTGCGCATCATCGAGGAGCACCGCTTTCAGCGGCCCCTGCTGGTCGAAGTGGCGCGCGATCGCTTCAATCGAAGCGCCTGCCGGTTGGTTCGCTGCCTTCGCGAGCGCGTCACGCAACGAAGGCAGGCCCTTCGTGGCCTCGACGGTGACCGTCGGGCCGATCAATGAAGTCAGGTGACGCAGGGCGCTGGACTTGCCCGAGCCCTTCTCTCCGACCAGGGCGTACAGCCCGCCACCACGCTCGCGGATGCGCGTGGCTGTTGCCACCAGCGCCGCGTCGAGCGCGATCGGAACCCAGGCGACGGACTCTGTCACCGGCGCCAGCGCCTCGATCGTCGCCGCTGGCAGTGGACCCAGTGGCGCCCGCGCGTCTTCGGCCTCCAGCTTGTCGAGCTCACGGCGAAACAAGTAGGCGAGCAGACGGCGGCTGGTGTCGAACCGGCCGACCCAGTTGGCAACCAGCTTCCAGGTCTGCAGCGCCAGCAGCTGGGCGCCACCCAATGCCGCCGCGATGAAGCTCTGCCAGCCAACCCGCCTGGACAAGATCCACTGCTGCAGTGGGCTCTTCTTGCGCAGCAGCTCGGTGCGGGCGAAGACGGCCGGGCGCCACCAGCGGATCAACACCAGCAGCACCGGCACCGTCGCGATCCAGCACATCGACAGCACCCACTGGTAGATGGTGCCTTTGCCGACCAGGCGCGCGCTGATCACCAGCACGAGGCCCAGCACGACGACCACCCGACCGATCAACCGCAGCGAACGCAGCCGCAGGTCGGCGACATCGGGCAGCGCCGCTGCCCGCGCCCCGCGCGGTTTGACGGACAACGCATTGAGCGTGTCGACGGCCAGGGCTCCGCTCAGAATCCAGATCAAGGTCGTGGCGAGCAGCTCGATCTCGAGCAACTGGGTGACGGTCTCGGGCAACACCGCGAGCAGCACCAGCACGACCAACAGCCACTCCAGCGGCCTGCGAATCTGAATGAAGAAGCCCAGCAGGCGATCGAGCCGGCCCGGCTGGGTTGCGCGGGCGAGCCGATCGGCCACCCGGATTCTGCGCTGAACAACAAGCAGCAGCGGGGTGGCACGCCGACGCCACAAGAGAAACAGCCCCAGCACCAGCCCCCACTGCACCAGGACGACCAGGGTGCGCCCCAGAGCGACCGTCAGGGTCTGCCCGGGATCCCGCATCGACCGCAGCCAACGGGCGGTGGCGTGGCGGTGGTAGCGAAGAATCAGCGCAAGGTGCGTGAGCTCCGAAGCGCTCTGTTCGATGGCGGCTGGCGTCAGGCCAGTGATGGCGCGCTGCTTGGCGTCCGACAGCGCCTCGAGCAGGCCAAGCCGTTCGCGGTTGAGGACGTCAATCTGCTCGAGCAGGCGGGAAGCCCGCTCTTCCACGAGCATCGTCTGCTCGGCGAGGAGGCTCTGTTCGGTGGCCTCGACCCTGAGGCGCAGCTGCTGCGCCTGCTGATGGTCGGCCTCAGCAGGCAGATCTGCGAGCGGGTCGGGGCCTGCGCCAGGCGCCACCGCCAGCGAGCCGCCGACGCGATCGAGGGTCTGGGCGAGCTCGGCCCGTGCGCCTTTGAGCGCAAGCCGAAGCTTGTCATAGAGCGCGTCGACCTCGGCGGCTGCCAACGGGCCCGACGCGGCCTTTGCCTCGCGCGCCCTTCGCTGCCAGGCCAGCGTCGCCTCGCGAAACGTGACGAGGGTCCTGGAATCTTCGGCGAGCTGCTGGGCAAAGGCTTCCTGCGCGCGCTCGACGTCGAGCAGCCGAAGGTGCTCGCCCGACGAGAGCTTCGCTGCCTCAGATCTCGCCTCGGCCGCAGCAGCCACTGCGCGGTCGCGTTCGGCCTGGCGTTCCTGGTCACGGGCCTCGGCTTCGTTCTTCGTGTGCTGACCAGCGTCGGGGGTTGGCGGGGTCGCAGCCTGCAGGAGCCTGGCCCGCGCATCGATGGGCAGCGCGTAGAAGCGTAGGCGCGCGAGGTCGAGCTCACGTCGCGCAGCAAAGAACTCGAGCTCGAGGCCGCTCGCAGCGGCGGGCGACTTGCCCGCATCCTTCTTCGGCGCGACGGGCTCGAGCCCGCGGGCCAGCGCCTTCAGACGAGAGACCTCGACCGCGATTGCCGTCGCGTCTTCGAGAGCCACGTCGAAGAGCGCCGCCGGGCGTACCCCGGCCTCAAGGGAACCTTCGAGCAGCGCGTTGACGTGCGCAGTCTTTCGCTGCAGCGCCTCGAGGGGGCCGCCATCGGGGGCCGTGGCCGCCTGGGCCGCGGCTTTGCCAGTCGCGAGGCTGGCGATGGCCAGCAGCAACGCGCCTGAACGGAATGGGATCCTCACCCCGATGCTCTAGCCGCTGGTGGCTGATCAGTCGACAACAGAGCGCCCCCGCCCGACTCGAGGCCTTCAGCGTTTCGCTCGACCAGAACCGCGGCGCCAGACGGCAGCGGCCCGCCTCAGTGTTCCGTCGATGACTCGGCCTCGGCATCAGAAGCGGCGCCCACCGCCGGGGCGGGCCCCTTGAGCACGAACCTGGCGCCGACAAAGGCGAGCAGCGCCGCCAGCGCCGAGCCGACGAGAATCGCAAGCTTCGCCGTCTCGAGCGTCGGCCCCGCGGGGAAGGCGAGCTGGGCGATGAAGAGCGCCATCGTGAACCCGATGCCTGCGACCATGCCGACCAGCCCGACGTGCGGCCAGCGCACACCCGTCGGCAGCGCGACGAGGCCGGCCTGCGCCAGCGCCCACGAGAGACCAAGAATTCCCAGCGGCTTTCCGACCGCGAGGCCGACCACGATGCCAAGGAACACGCGCAGCCCATCGCCATCGAAGGACGCGTTGCCGACCTCGACCCCGGAATTCGCGAGCGCGAACAGCGGCATGATCCCGTAGGCGACCCAGCTGTGCAGCAGATGAAGCAGTCGTTCAAGCGGCGAGACCGCTTCCCGTCGCGCGGTGTTCAGCGCATCCAGGTGCGGCAGCAGCGCCTGCGCCCCGTCATTGGTTTTTGCCCGCGACTCTTCGACGCTGGCGGTGGCCTGGTCGAGAAAGCCCTCGACCCCGAACCAGGCGCGTACCGGGGTCATCAGCCCGACCATCACCCCGGCGAGGGTCGGGTGAATGCCGCTGGCGTAGAAGCCAGCCCAGATCACCACTGAGGGCGCGATGTACGCCGCGACGTTTCGGACCCCGAGCTTCTGCATCGTCACGATCGCCGCGACCCCGAGCGCGACCACCAGGAAGCCGACGGGCGCCAGGCCAGAGGAATAGAAGACCGCGATCACCCCGATCGCGCCGACGTCGTCGATGACGGCCAGCGCCAACAGCAGAATTCGCATCGCCGGCGAGACGCGGTTGCCCAGCAGCGCGAGGACGCCGATGGCAAAGGCGATGTCGGTCGCCATCGGCACGCCCCAACCCGAGGCCGACGGGTGGCCTGCGTTGAAGGCCAGGTACAGCGCTGCCGGCACCAGCATGCCTCCGAGCGCAGCCACCAGCGGCAGCGCCGCGCGCCGCGCCTGGCTCAGCTCGCCCTGGTAGATTTCCCGCCGGATCTCGAGGCCGACGACGAAGAAGAAGACCGTCATCAGCCCGTCGTTGATCCAGAAGTGCAGGTCGCGCTCGAAGGCCCAGGGCCCGAGCCTCAGCCCGACCGGCGTGTGCCACAGCGCATCGTACGCGTCGCGCCACGGGGAGTTCGCCCAGACCAGCGCGACGACGGCCATCACCAACAGCACGACCCCGCTGGAGGCCTCGATCTGGAGGAAGTGTTCGATCGGCGCGAGCGCCTTGCGCGCAAGCCTGCGAGCCGCGGGCGACGCACCGGGAGGATTTCGATTCGAGTCGGGGACGTGCACGGTGACTCCGCGGTGCGCTGCACCGGAAAATGGCTGGCGGCCCGACCAACCAAGGAGCCTATGGCGGCAACGCCACACCCGTCGTTTTGGCGGCTCGTACCACTGATTTCCTGCCGGACGCAGGCAGAAACGGGAATCCGCGCCGGTGCGAGTCCCTTGGACTAGCTTCCCGCCCTTGAAACGGGCCTGGCATTTTTTGACTGTGTTGGTGCGGCGCACGCTGGCGGCCTCGCTGACCCGAAGCGCAGCCCAGCTGGCGTACTACTCGCTGTTCGCGCTCTTCCCATTCTTGATGATGCTGGTGAGCCTCGCGCGGTACCTGCCGATCGAAGGGGGGGTCGACGCGATCCTCGCCCGGGCGAGCGCGGTGCTGCCGCCGGCCGGCTACCAGGTGATCGAGAAGCAGCTTCACGGCGTCGTCGGCGAGGCCCACCCGAGCCTGTTGTCGACCGGCTTTCTGCTGACGATGTGGGCGTCGTCCCGCGCCGTCGATGCGCTGCGGGTCGCGCTCAACCGCGCCAATGGCGTCACCGAGACCCGTTCATTCCTTCGGCGAGAGGCGATCGCCTTCGGCTTCACGATCGCGGCTGCCATCTCGCTGCTGCTGGGCTTTGCGCTGCTGGTGCTGGGCAGCCACGCCGGCGTCGCGGTCGTCGAACGCCTCGGCTTCGGCCCCGGGGTTCAGCAGGCGATGGCGCTCACTCGCTGGCCGCTGACGATCGCCCTCGTGGTGCTGCTGGCCTCGTGCAGCTACAGCTTCTTGCCAGACAGCAAGCGGGGCTTCCGGCTCGGAAGCCTCGGCGCGCTCGCCGCGACTGGCGCGTGGTGGGTGGCCACCTGGGGCTTCAGCAGGTACGTCGAGAACTTCGGCAGCTTCAACCTCGCCTACGGCTCGCTGGGCGGCGTGATGTTGCTACTGACGTGGATCTACTTCTCGGGCTTCGTCTTCCTCGTCGGCGCCGAGATCGATGCGATTCGAGCGGGCCTGGTGCAGCCCCAATCTGCGCCCTGAGGCGATCCGTGCAGCTTTTGCGCGCGCGCACGGCGCCCACATCGAGCAACTCTGGGTGGCGCGCGGGTTGCTCAAGCGGTTGCCATGACCATCGTCTGCGCCACGCGCTTTACCGAAGAGTCGTCATTCGCCGTCTGGGTCGCCGCCGAGCTGGCCCGCAAGCAGAAGCAGGCCTTGTGGCTGGTTCACGCGCTGCCCGGGCGGGTGCTGCGCGCGTCGAACGATCGCTTCGAGTCCGCGGCGGCGGCAGCGCTCGAGGCCGAGGCCCAGCCCCTGCGCCAGGCAGGGCTCGACGTTCAGACCGCGGTGCTGTTCGGCCGGCTCGAGCAGGCGATCGGCCAATTCTGCGAGGCGAAGTCGGCGGCGCTGCTGGTGGTTGGCGACACGACCCGCAGCACGAGCACCGTGACGGGGGGCACCCTGGACAAGCTGGCGTACGGGGTTGAAACGCCGCTGCTGGTCGTGCGCGATCCGCGCCCGTTCCAGGCCTGGGCCACCGGCAAGGCGCCGCTGAAGGTGATGCTGGCGATGGATCAGACCGCCAGCTCGGCGGTCGCCCGCGACTGGATTCTGCGCCTGGCGAAGTTCGGAGATCTCGACCTGGTGGCCTGCCAGATCTGGTGGCCGCGCGAGGAGTACGAGCGGCGGGGGCTGCCCTTCCCTGATGCGGAAGAAGGGCATCGGGCCCTGGCGGCGACGATGGGAAAGGAGACCGCGCAGGCGCTGAGCGCCCTGCCCCAGAACGTGAAGGTCCGCACCCACCTCGAGATGGGCGTGCAGAACATCGGCGAACAGCTGCTCGCCCTCGCCAACGACGAGCAGGTCGACATCGTCGTGCTCGGCACCCATCGCCGTCGGGCCCTGGGACGGCTGTGGTCGGTGTCGCACCGCATCCTGTCACTCGCTCCGATGTCGGTGGCGTGCATTCCCGGCTCGACTGCAGTGCCCGACTTGTCGTCGGTTCCGGCGTTTCGCACCGCGCTCGCGGCAACGGACTTCAGCGAGGCGGGCAACCGGGCGATCACGTGCGGGCTTGGCGTCGTCGGCGGCGGCACGCTGCACGTGGTGCACGTGAGCGTCGAGCCCTTCAGCCCCGAGCTCGAGACGGCGCTGCTGAAGAAGATGGTGGCGGTGCTTCCGCCCGAGGCCGAGCGCAGGGCCCGGGTGCTGGTGCATGTGCTGCACGGCGACGTCGGGCAGCAGATCGCCACCGCGGCGCAGAAGCTGGGCGCGGACGTGGTGTGCCTTGGCTTGAAGGTCGCCGCGCTGGCCACCAGCGATGTGGTGACGAACGTGTTGGCGATGGCGGGTCGTCCCGTGATGTTTGCTCCGCCCGTCAGGCCGTGACCGCGTGAACGAACACGTGCCCCTCCAAGGATTAAACCCATGATGACCCTGACGACCCTGAGCCTCTTGTTCCTCGCAGCGACCCCCGTCGAGCCCGACGGCAAAGCCCTCTTCGCCTCGAAGAAGTGCACCCTGTGCCACAGCGTCACGAGCGAAGGAATCAAGGCGCCCGACGGTACCAAGATGCAGATCGTCGACCTCTCGGCCCAGCCGAAACGCAAGGCCGACTGGGTGAAGGCCTACCTCGAGAAGAAAGAGACCGTGGAAGGCAAGCCGCACCCGGCGCGCTTCAAGGGCACGCCGGAAGAGCTCGACGCGCTCTCGAAGTGGCTGGCAACCCTCAAGCCTGGCGCTTGATCAACGCGAGGGCGTCGCGGCGGCTCAAGATGCCCACCAGCGCGCCCGCTCGCACCACCGGGAACTGCCGGTAGGGTCGCTTCAGGAAGAGGTCGATGGCCGTCATCACGTCTGCCTCGGCGTCGAGCGTCTCGGGGGCCTTCGTCATCGCCTCGGCCACGGTGCGGCCTGGCCCCTGGTAGTAGTCGTTCTGGAAGGCGAAGCGCAGGCAATCCTGCTCGGTGACGATGCCCACCAGCGCGCCAGTGGCGTCCACCACCGGCAGCCCCGAGATGTGGTGGTCCAGCAGCAGGCCCGCGGCCTGGTGCACGCCCATCTCCGGGCGCGCCAGCACCAGCGAGGTGGTCATCAACTCCTGCACCTGCACGCGCGGGGTCATCGCTCGCAACCTCCCGGGCGGTTCTTCTCAGCACAAGTCGGGGCGAGCGCGCAGGCGCCGCAGCCGGTGGAGTTCCGCAGCGCGAACGCCAGCCCGGCGGCGGCCACGCCGAACACCACCGCGCTCGAGAGGATGAGGGTCACCATGGTCAGGCTCCGAAGTCGTCGTAGAAGATCGAGCTGCGCGGCACCTTGAACTGCTCGAGCGTGGCCACCACCGCGCGGATCATCAGCGGCGGGCCACACAGGTAGTACTCGCAGTCGGCCGGGTGGGGGTGCTTGGCCAGGAAGGCCGCGCGCAGGTGCTCATGCACGAAGCCTCTGGCTCCGGCCCAGGGCTGCTGGGGGTCGGGTTCGGACACTGCGACGGACCAGGTGAAGTTCGGGTGCTCGGCGGCGAGGCGGTCGAAGCTCTCGGCGCAGAGGATCTCTCCCGGGGTTCGCGCCCCGTACCACAGGCTCAACCTGCGCTTCGTGTGCAGCCCCTCGAGCTGCTCGAAGACGTGGGCCCGGAGCGGCGCCATGCCCACGCCACCGCCCACCAGCACCATCTCTTTGTCCGTGTCCGTCGCCATGAAGTGGCCGAACGGGCCGCTCAGGCGCACTGCGTCCCGGGGCTTGAGCGAGAAGAGGTAGCTCGAGGCGATGCCCGGTGGCGTGCCCGGGGGCGCTCCCGGCGGCGGCAGCGCCAGCCGTATGTACAAAAGCGCCACCCGCCCCTCGCCAGGGTGGTTGGCCAACGAATAGGCCCGGGTGGTGGGCACGTCGCAGGCCACGGCCAGGTCCTGTACGCCGAGCGCAGCCCAGCGCTGCTGGTAGGCCTCGTCGACGGGCAGCTGGCCCAGCACGGTGCGGTGCGGCGGGCATTCCAGCTGAACGAAGCTGCCCGCGCGGAACGAGAAGGGCGCGCCTTCAGGCAGCTCCAGCACCAGCTCCTTGATCAGCAAGGTGAGGTTCTTGTTCGAGCGGATGCGCACGTCCAGGGTCTGCGGGCTGGGGAGCCCGTCGGCCAGGCCCACCTGCAGATCGCCCCGCAAGGTGACCTGGCAGGCCAGGCGCACGTTGCGGGAGAGCGCGTGGGCATCGAGCACCGCCAGCTCAGTGGCCAGCGGGGCGTCGAGCGCGCCGGTGACGCGCACCCGGCACGCGCCACACGTGCCCTTGCCTCCGCACGCTGCGGGAATGGGGAGCCCCGCGTCGAGCAGCGCGCTGAGCAGCTTGCGCCCCCGCTCTACCCGCAGCGGCTCGTCGCGCCCGTCGATGACCACGGTCACCTCGCCGCCCGGCGTCACGACCGCCTTTGCCGCGAGGATGAGCCCCGTGAGGGTCATGATCATCCCCGTGATCACCGCCACCGTCATCAGCAGCTCGGTCATGGCAGCCGCACCCCCGAGAAGGCGAGGTAGGCGGTCGACATGATGCCGACGATCATGAAGAGCTCGGCCTGGCCCACCGATTCGGCTGCCGGCTCGTCGCCGTCCATCTTCTCGCGAATGGCCGCCAGCGCCACGACCGCCACCGCCCAGCCCAGGCCGCTGCCCAGGGCGTACACCCCGCTCTGCGCGAACGTGTAGCTGCGGCTCACCATGAAGAGCGAACCGCCGAGGATGGCGCAGTTCACCGTGATCAGCGGGAGGAAGACGCCCAGCGCCTTTGACAGCGGCGGGAAGAAGCGGTCGAGCACCATCTCGAGCAGCTGCACCGACGCGGCGATCAACCCGATGAAGCAGATGAGCGAGAGGTGGCTCAGGTCGAGCTGCCCCAGCCCCGCCCAGGCCCACGCGCCCGGCGCGAGGAGGAAGCGGTACACCAGGTGGTTGAGCGGCACCGTCACGCCCATCACCACCACGATCGCCACGCCCAGGCCCACCGCGGTCGACATTCGCCGCGAGCCGCCGAGCAGCGTGCAGATGCCGAGGAAGAAGGCCAGCGCCAGGTTCTCGACGAAGACAGCGGTCAAGAAGAGGTTGATCACCGCTGCGCCTCGGCCCGCGGCGCCGCCGGGGTGCGCCGCACGCGGACCCGACGTGAAATCCAGATGAAGAGCGCGATCAGAAAGAACCCCGCCGGCGGCAGCCCGACCAACTGCAGCGGCTCGAACCAGCCACCGTCCTTCGCCAACGGGAGCAGCGGGTAGTCGAGCAGCGAGCCCCGCGCGAAGAGCTCGCGCACCGCGCCCACCACCGCCAACACGAGGCCATACCCCAGGCCGTTGCCGACCGCGTCGGCCACGCTCTCGCCCACCGGGTGGGTCATCGCAAAGGCCTCTGCTCTGCCGAGGATGATGCAGTTGGTGATGATCAAGCTGACGAAGATGGAAAGCTGATCGCTCATTGCCGGGGCGAAGGCGGCCAGCACCTGATCGGCGACGATCACCAGCGAGGCGATGATGGTGATCTGCAGCACCAGCCGCGTGGCGTGGGGGATGACCCGCCGCAACAAGCTGATCAACGCGTTGCTGGCGATCAGCACGCAGGTGAGCGAGGCCCCCATCGCCAGTGAAGCCCCCAGGGTCTTGGTGACCGCCAGCGCCGAGCAGATGCCGAGCAGCTGCACCGAGACGGGGTTGTCGTTGAGCAGCGGGCGGGTGAGCGCAGTGGTCCAGCGGTTCATCGCAGCGCTCCTTCTCGCACCCGGGCGAGGAATGGCCCGAAGCCGTCGTCGCCCAGCCAGAAACGCACCATCTGCCCCACCCCTTCCGTGCTGCGGGTCGCCCCGCTGATGCAGTCGACGTGGAAGGCCTCGTCGTCGGGCGGCGGCGTGGCCTCCTCGGCCACCACGTGGATCCGCAGCCGGCCGTCCGCGTCGCGCACCTTCTTCCCCGGCCAGAGGGCGCCCCACTCTTCCTCGGTGATCTCACTCCCGATGCCGGGCGTCTCGCCGTGCTCGCTGATCAAGAGCCCGATGATTGTGTTCCCGTCGGCCGCCAGCGCGATGGAGCCCCGGATGATGGACGCGTACCCCTGCCCGTAGAAGGGCAGGATGATGGCCTGCGGCGCGCCGTCCCGCCGCACGAGCGTCACCACGCCACGCAGCGCCTGACGCTGGATGCGCGCGAGGTCGCGCTCGGCAGAAATTGCCTGGCTCGTCGCCGGCACCGCGGCGGCCACCACCGGGTCGAAGCCCGCGGGGTCCACCTCGGGCGCGAAGGCGCCGGTGCGCAGGTCCACCACGCGCTCCTCCAGGGTGGCGGTCGCCAGGTCGCCCAACAGCTCGACCAGACCCGGCTGCCGCCCGAGAATTTCGGCCAGCCGGGCGTTGCGCGCCACCCGCCTGTGCTCGTCACGAATGGGGCGCAGCCACACGGTGGCCGCCGAGACCAGCAGCGAGCACCCCAGACAGATCGCCAGCGAGACCCCCAGGGTCCGCAAGGTGGAGCCCTTCCGCGCTGAGGTCTCAACCATGGAACACCTGGTCGCGGCGGCGGCGGCCCGCAGCCATCGCCCTGTCCACCAGCGGCGCAAAGATGGAGGCGAGGAGAATGGCGGCGAGCGTGCCTTCGGGACGCGCCGGGTTCGAGAGCCGCAGCACGATGACCACGAACCCGATGGTCGCGCCGTGCCACCAGCGGCCCCCGTTGCTCGAAGGCGACGAGGCGGGGTCGGTGGCCAGAAACACGGCCCCGAAGGTGACCGCTCCGAGGAGGAGGTGCGTGCTGAGGCTGTACCCTGAGCCCGGCACGCCGGCCCACCCCAGCACGCCCAGCGCCACTGCCATGCCCAGGGGCACCGAGAAGACCACCCGCCAGGGCACCAGGCGCAGGGCGATCAGCACCACCGCCGCCAGCGCGCACACCAGGGCCGACGCGCCGCCCAACGCTCCACCGGGCCCCCGCAAGAAGAACCAATCGGCCCCGCTCACCACCTGCCCTTCCGGTGGCAGCCACAGCGACGCGGCGCCCATCGCTTGCGGCCAGGTCAGCCCCAGGAAGACATGCGCCAGCACCGCGGGGTGCACGAAGCTGCGCTGCACCGTTCGGAAGACCTCGCGCGCAGCGATCCACCCGAACACCATCGCGCCGGTCGCCGGCAGCACGGCAGTGCCCGCGGGCAGCGTCAGCACGAAGAGCAGCCCCGCGGTGAGCGCCCCGGGGATCCGCGCGCGGTGGCCCAGCTTCGAAGCCACGAGCGCGGTGAGCACCGCGGCCCCGGTGGTGCACGCCGCGAGGAGCAGCACCTGCCCGGCGCGCTCGACGCCGTTCGCGGCGACCCCCGCCGCCAGGCACGCGGCCAGGGCAACCACGAAGGGCACCGAGTCCCGCCCCGGCACCAGCGGCAGCTTGTTGTCGCGGGCTTTCATGCGGGCAGCTGCCCCTTACGTGCTCGCCGCAAAAGCAGCTTGCTGAGTGTCGAGCCCACTACGGCAAATCCGACAGCCCATCAACGACCCCGAAGCCAGAGGGCTGCCGGAGCTCCAGTTGTCCTTCGAGCTCGGGTGAGAAGTGAACGCCTCCATCGGCATCCACGAGCACGAGCTGGGCCTTCCAGGCGGCGGCGAGCTCCTTTCCCTCGGGCCAGCCGAGAATGAAGGCGGCCTTGGTGAGGATCTCGGCGTCGACGCCGCTTTGGGCGAGCACGGTCGCCGAGGAGGACTTGCGGGCGGGCTGACAGGTCGAGGGGTCGATGAGGTGGTGGTAGCGGACGCCGTCCTTGATGAAGAAGTGCTCGTAGTCCCCGCTGGTCGAGAACGTCGCGTCCGAGACTTCGGTGCGGGCGAACGTCTTGTCCTCGGCGCTGCGCGGATCGCGGATGCCGACCTTCCACGATCGATCGCCGACTTTTCCGGCGAGGTAGAGATCACCGCCAGCCTGAACGAAGAAGTTCTTGTAGCCGACCCCGCGCAGCAGCTTGACCGCCTGGTCGACCCCCCAGCCCTTCACGATCCCACCCAGGCCCAGCTTCATCCCCGGCTTCTTGAAGCGCACGGTGCACGCCGCCTCAGAGGTGGGGCTGGTCAACGGCTTCACCTCGACGTCCTTCCAGGACACCAGCTTGCACTGGGCCTCGAGCGTGCGCGCGTCTGGGATCTCGCCCGGGAATTTCCACACCTCGCGCAGCGCGGCCCAGGTCGGGTCGAAGAGGCCCCGGGTCTTGCGGGCGCCGTCGAGAGACAGCGTGATCACCTCACACAGATCCGCCGGAGCGGTCACCGGCTTCGCCGCCGCCTGGGCGTTGATCAGCGCGAGCGAAGAAGTCTGCTTCCACTCGTTCATCACCAGATCGATGTGGCTGAAGATCGCGAAGGCGGCGTCGAAGTCGAGCTGGTGGCTGGCGCGAGCTGCGCGGGGCGGGTCGACGATCGCGATCGTCACCCGGGTGTGCATCAGCTCGCGCGTCTGCCGCGCGATGCGCGCCCCCGAACCCTGGACGGGAGGAGGCGCCGCCAACGCCAACGCCATGAGCACGCCAAGCATGGGTGGTCTCGTACGACAGCCGGCGCGCTGCGTCACGCCTGCCGGCGGCTGAGCACCGAGCGGCTCAAGCTCGAGGCAATGCGCAGCGCCGCGAGCGCGCTGTTCAATAGCAACAGCAGCCCCACGCCGAGCAGCGCAGGCATCACAGCCCAGTGTTGGGTGGGACTGAACACCACCGCGTTGCGGTAATGGGGCAGCGCGCCGCCGTGCCAGAGCGACGGAACGTCGGCCGTCTTCCCGATGCGCCAACCCATTCCGTACGAGAAGCCCTCGGCCTCGGCGCCGGGCGCCAGCAGCTGTGCGCGCGACGACGGCGTGAGCAGGCGTTCGGACGCGGGGTGATCTCCCATCAGCGCGGCGAGGAACTTCGACAGATCTTCCGCGCTCGAGATCCGCGCCGCGGTCGGCAGGCGGCCCGCCTCTTCCGCGAGCCCGGCCTCGACCGGCACGCCCGCCCAGAGCCGATGTCCGGGGATGAGCCCGTGCGCTCTGGCCGCTTCGATCGAGGTGAAGCTGTTCGCCATCTCGAGCGGCTCGAAGAGGTGGCGCTGCACGTAGTCGCCGAAGGTCTCGTTCGACACCTTCTCAACCAGCAGGCCGAGGATCAGATAGTTCGCGCTCGAATTGCGGTGCTTCGTCCCCGCCTTCTCGAGCGGCGCGACCGTGCGCAGCGCCCGCACGGGCTCCTCGAGGGTGAAGAAAGTCATTGCCGCACCAACTGGCGAACGGTGAGGCTGTCGGCGAGCTGGAACCACGGCAGGTAGCGGCGAACCGGAGCGTCCAGCGCGAGCCGCTTTGCCTCCACCTGCTGGAGCACCGCGACGGCGGTGAACGACTTGCTGAGCGAGCCGAGCAGGAAGGGCGTCGCGGCGGTCGCATGGGAACCGAACGCGTGGGCGAGCCTTCCGTGCTGGACGATCACCAGGCAGAGGCCCGGAATCCCGTGGGCCGAGATCTGGCTCTGAACGAAGGCGTCGAACGCCGGCTCGGCGCCGCGCGCGTCGACCGCCACGAGCCACAACACCCGCCACGCTCCGCGCGAGATCATCGCGCTGCGCTATCAGGTCATCGCGACCAGCACGGTCTGCGCACCTGAGCTCGAAGCGGCAGCTCTCGTGCTGAGGCCCCCGCGGTTCCTGAGAAGACTCTCATCGCACTCTCAAGCGGCGGATCCTCGCGGTTCGTAGCTTGGCCGGATGGTGTGGCTAACGACCCTCTTTCTCGCAGCGGCCCCCGTCGGCTTCGACGCGGCGCTGGCGCGGGTCGAGTCCTCGCCCGAGCTCACCGGCGTCACGGCCGCGCTCGCCACCCGCCAGGGCGCGCTGCCGACGCTCAGCCGCTTCACCTCCAACCCGCAGGTGACGCTGGAGCCAGGGCTGCGCCACGAGAACGGGGCGCTCGGGGCCGACGTGCGGGTCGGGGTCAGCCAGGCGTTCAACCTCGGAGGGCTTTCGGCTGCGCGTCGAGGCCTGGCGAGCGAGGAGGCCCGCGAGGCCGCCGTGCTTCGGCTCTCGTTGTTGCAGCAGCGGCGGCTCGAAGTCGCGCGCGCGTGGCTCGACACCTGGGTGGCGCAGCAGGCGGCGCGGGCCGCGCATGACGAGCAGGCCTCGGCCCAGCAGCTGCTGATCCGCCTCGCGCGCGCGGTCACCACCGGAGCGGTCACCAAGGTCGACGTCGCCACTGCCCGGGCCTTTGCCGCCGAGCTCGCCGCCGTGCACCTCGACTGGGAGGGCCGGCGGATCGAGGCCGGCGCAGCCCTCTCGACGCTGCTGGGCTTCACCGAGCTCGCGACCGCCGAAGGGCCACTGCCGCAGCTGTCGCTCGAAGCGCTCGCGGTGGCGCCGGACGCGCTGCTCGAGGTGCGGGTGGCGGACGCGGCGCTGCGGGCCGAAGCGCAACGCGCGGAAGAGACGAAGGCGCTGTGGGCGCCGCAGCTGCTGGTGACGGTGCTGGGCGGCCACGAGGCGCCGCGGCTGTACTTCGGGGCAGTCGCGCTGGGCTTCACGCTGCCGCTGCTCGAGCGCGGCAACCGCGAGCGCTCGGTGCACACGGCGACGCAGCAGCGGCTCGAGGGCCAGCGGCAGCAGGCGCTGCAGGGCTCGAGCGTCGCGCTGCAGGTGGCGCAGCACGACCTGGAACACTCGCAAGAGACCTTCGAGGTGGTGCACGGAACCCAGTGGCCGGCCGCTGAAGAAGCGGCGCGGCTGGAGACGCTGCGCTACCAGCAGGGTGAGACGACGCTGCTCGAGCTGACCCTGATGCGACGCCAGGCGTTCGCGGCGCATCTCGCCGCCCTGGCGGCCGAGGCGAGCGTGGTCGCGGCGCGCGTCCGGGCACGGGAACTCACGAACAACTCCAGGAGCACCCCATGAGACGTGCAGACCTCAACGAAGCAGCGATCGCGCTCGGCGCAGTGGCGCTGTTGCTCGCGGGCTGCAGCCGCCCACCGGCGCCCGCCGCTTCGCCTGCGCCCCCGGTCGAGCTGTGGGCCCGCGTCGAAGCCGCGGCCGATGCGACGACGCTCGATGCCCCGGCGCGCGTGCTGCCTGACCCGGCGTCCACCACGGTCATCACTCCCCCGCTGCGGGCGACCCTCGTGCGGATCCACGCCCGGGCCGGCGACGCGGTCGAGGCCGGCGCGCCGCTGGTCGAGGTCGTGATGCCCGAGCTGCTCGAGGCCGCCGGCCGGCTGGAGGGTGCGCGGGTGCGGCTCGAGGCGTGGACCTCGCGGCACGCCCAGCTGATCGCGCTGCGCGCCGATGGGCTCGCCCGCAGCCTCGAGGTCTCTGAGGCCTTCGCCCGGGTCGCCGAGGCCAAAGCCGACCTTCAGGCCGCGCGCGCAGTGCTGCTCGGGGCGGGGATCCGCGAGGGCGACGCTGCCACTGGGCTGCAGCGGGGCGGAGTGCTCACCCTCAGGGCCCCGGTCGCTGGCGTCGTCACCCGGGTGTCGGCCGTCGTCGGCGAGCGGCGAGAGCCCTCGGCCGGGGCGCTGGTCGAGCTGGCCAGCCCCGGCGCGGTGCGGATTGAGGCCCGCTTCAACCAGCCTCCTGCGCCCGGCAGCTTCGAGTTCGAGGCCAACGACGCCCGGGTGCCGCTGCGGCTGTTGAACAGCTCGCCCGCGGCCGACCCGAAGGACGGCACCTTCCTCGTCTGGTTCGAGCCGATTGGGGTGGTGCCGCTCTCGGCGGGGCGCCTTGGGCGCGTGCTTCGGCTGGGCGCGCAGGGTGGCGGAGCAATGCGGGTGCCGGCGCTGGCCCTCTACCGCGTCGCGGGTGTGGCCCAGGTCGAGACGCGCCGCGGCGCCGTCACCGTCGAGGTGCTGCGCTGTGAGGCGAAGACCTGCCTGGTGCAGGGCGCGCTCGAGGTGGCCGACGAGGTGCGGATCACCGCCCCGAAAGAGAAGGGCGAGACATGATTCGCCGCCTCGTCGAAGCCTCGGTCGATCACGCTCGGGCGGTGGTGATCAGCGTGCTCGTGCTGGCCCTGGGCGCGGGGCTCCTCGCGGTGCGGCTGGAGCTCGACGCGCTGCCCGACCTGACCACCAACCAGGTGCTCGTCCTCGCCAACGCGCCTGGCCTGACCCCCGAGGAGATGGAGCGTCTGGTCGCCCGCCCGCTCGAGGTCGCGACCGGCGGAGCGCCCGGCCTGCGCGAGCAGCGCAGCATCTCGCGCTACGGCATCGCCGCCGTCACCCTCGTCTTCGGCGACGAGGTGCCGATCTACCTGGCGCGGCAGCTGGTCAACGAGCGGCTGTCGTCGGTGCCGCTGCCTCCTTCGGTGCGCTCGGTCGAGCTGGGGCCAGTCACCGGTGGCCTGGGCGAGGTGTTCCACTTCACGCTCAGCTCGGAGGCGCGCTCGCTCGCCGAGCTTCAAGAGCTCGTGCAGCTGCAGGTCGCGCCGCTGCTCAAGTCGGTCGCCGGAGTGGTGGAGGTCAACCCGTGGGGTGGCAGCCAACGCACCTTCGACGTCCTCGCGGATCCTCAGAAGCTCTCGCAGCGGGGGCTGTCGCTGCGTGAGCTCGGCACGGCGCTCGAGAACAGCACCGGCACCGCCGCCGGCGCGGCGCTGCCCTCAGGAGAAGGCCAGGTGCTCCTGCGAGGTCAGGCGCTGCCCGACGACACGAAGAGCCTGGGCCTGGCGATTGTCGGCCGCGAGCGCAGCCCCGACGGCACTGCGCGGCTCACCCGCCTCAGCGACGTCGCCGAGGTGGTCGAGGGCGAGCGGGTGCGGCTGGGCGCGGCAACCCTCGATGGAAAGGGAGAGGTCGTCTACGTGATGGTGCAGATGCTCCGCGGCGCCAACGCGCTCGAGGTGGTGCAGCAGCTGAAGCAGGCGATGGTGCGCGTGCGCGCCGGGCTGCCGGCCGACGTGAAGGTCGACGTCATCTACGACCGCAGCATCCTGGTCGAAGGGACGCTGCGCACGGTCGCCCGCAATCTGATCGAGGGCGGGCTGCTGGTGATGGCGGTGCTCTTCTTGATGCTCGGCAGCTGGCGGGCGGGGCTGCTGGTCGCGGTCGCGATTCCGCTCTCGATGCTTTTCGCGACCGCGATGATGGCGGTCTTCGGCATCCCGGGGAACCTGATGTCGCTGGGCGCGGTCGACTTCGGGCTGCTCGTCGACGGCGCGGTGGTGATGGTGGAGAGCCTGTTTCACGTGCTGGGCAAGCAGGTTGCGCCTGCGGCACGCGCCGGCCACCCCCGGGCTGAGCTGGTGGCGCTGGTGCGCGAGGTGAGCGGGCGGATGGCGCGCCCGGTCTTCTTCTCGGTGCTGATCATCCTGCTGGTCTACGTGCCGGTGCTGGCGCTGACCGGCACCGATGGCAAGCTGTTCCGGCCGATGGCGCTTACGGTCGTCTTCGCGCTCTCGGCGGCGCTGGTGCTCTCGCTGACCTTCATCCCTGCCGCGGCGGCGCTCTTCTTGCGCGCGAAGGACGTGCCGAATCGCGAGCCGCTGCTGGTGCGGTGGGTCGAGCGCCTCTACCCGCCGGTGCTCTCGCGCTTCGTCGCCCGCCCGGCCCTCGTCGCCGGCCTGGCGGCGCTGGGGCTCATCCTCGGAGCTGTCCTTGCCAGTCGGGTCGGCACCGAGTTCACCCCCCAGCTCAACGAGGGCGACCTCGTCATCCAGACCACCCGCCGCCCCGACATCGCGCTCGCCCAGAGCGTCGAGCAGGCCCAGGCGCTCGAGCGGGTGGTGCTGCGCGCCGCGCCAGAGGTGAAGCAGGTCGTTTCCCGCATCGGGAGCCCGGCAGTGGCGACCGACATCATGGGGCTCGAGCAGGCCGACGTGTTCGTCACCCTCGCGCCGCGCGAGGCGTGGCGAAAGGGGCTCACCCTCGACGCGCTGATTTCCGAGCTCGACGCGGCGATCGCCCGCGAGGCGCCGGGCTCAGAGCCGTCGTTCACCCAGCCGATTCAGATGCGCTTCAACGAGCTGCTGGGCGGCACGGTGACTGACGTGGCGATCAGCGTCTTCGGAGAGGACCTGCCCGGGCTGACCCGCACCGCGGAGCGGGTGCGGGACGTCGTCGCCCAGCAGCCCGGCGCGCAAGACGTGCGGGTGCTCGCGCCGCCGGCGGTGCCGCTGACCACCGTGCGTCCCCGGGCGATCGACGCCGCCAGCTTCGGGCTCGACTCGGCCGACGTGCTCGCCACCGTCACCGCCGCCCGGCAGGGGCGCGACGTCGGCTTCACCTACCGGGGCGTGGTCCGGATCCCGCTGGTGCTCAAGCAGGGCGGCATCTCGAGCGCGTGGACCCTGGCGAGCGCGCCCATCGCGTTGCCCGGTGGGGGCGTGGTGCCGCTCTCGCGCGTCGCTGACCTCGTCACCGAGGATGCGCCCGGGCAGGTCAATCGCCTCAACGGCGCGCGGCGGCTGCTGGTCGGCTTCAACGTGCGGGGCGCGGATCTGGGCACGGTGGTGCTGCAGGCCCAGGCCCGGGTCACTGCCCAGGTGCAGATGCCCCCCGGCACCCGCCTCGAGTGGGGCGGGCAGTACGAGTCGCTTCAGGCCGCCAAGCGCCGGCTCGCGCTGGTCGTGCCAGCGGTGCTGGTGCTGATCGTCGGCGTGCTGCTGGTCGCGTTTCGAAAGCCCAACGCGGTGCTGATCATCTTCAGCCACGTGCCCTTCGCCGCGGTCGGGGGCCTGATCGCCCTCTCGCTGCGGCAGATGCCGGTCTCGCTCTCGGCGGTGATCGGCTTCATCGCGCTGGCCGGCATCGCGGTCCTCAACGGGGTGGTGCTGCTCAGCCGGATCCTCGAGCTCGAGCAGACCGGCCTGGGCCCCGCCGAAGCCGCGAGCGCCGCCGCCCGCTCGCGAATGCGCCCGGTGCTGATGACAGCGATGGTCGCCGCGCTCGGCTTCGTGCCGATGATGTTGGCGACCGGCCCCGGCGCCGAGGTGCAGCGGCCGCTGGCGACGGTGGTGGTCGGAGGGCTCTTCTCCTGTACGCCGCTGACGCTGATCGTCCTCCCGGCGCTGTACCGCTTCTTCGTCCGCAGGCCCCGCCGCGACGGGCCAATGCTCGAGGCTTCGGAAGGCACCGAGCACGCGTGAGCCCTGGAACTAGACGAACGCGGGCCGAGGGGGCAGGAAGAGCCCGATGAGACTGCTGGTGGTCGAAGACGAGCCGAAGATGGCGCGCATGCTCCAGAGCGGGCTGCGCGAAGAGGGCCATCAGGTCGACGTCTGCCAGTCCGGCGAGGCCGCGCTGCAGCAGGGGCTCGACGTGCCCTACGACGTGCTGGTCCTCGACTGGGGCCTGCCCGATGTCGACGGCATCTCGGTGCTGCGCCACTGGCGCGAGCGGGGACTCACCGCGCCGGTGCTGCTGCTGACCGCGCGCGGCTCGACCGGAGAGAAGGTCACCGGCCTGCGCGCCGGCAGCGACGACTACCTGGTCAAGCCGTTCGACTTCGACGAGCTGCTCGCCCGCCTCGAGGCGCTGGGCCGCCGGGGGAGCGCCGCGGGAGACCCTGGCCTTCAGCCGCTGGGCGATCTGACCCTGAACCCACGTCGCCGGGTGCTGCAGCGGGGAGCGCTCGAGGTGACGCTCACCGGCCGCGAGTTCGCGCTGCTCAGCGAGCTGCGGGCGCTGGGCGGAGATACCGCCACCCGATCGCGGCTGCTGCTCAAGGTGTGGGGCGGCGACTTCGAGGGCACCGGCAACGTGGTTGACGTCTACGTCGGTTACCTGCGCGCGAAGCTCGAGCGGCTGGGCACCGAGCGGCTCAAGCTCGAGGCCGTGCGCGGCGTCGGCTACCGGCTGGTGGTGAAGCCTTGAAGCTGGCGACGCGGCTGTGGCTGCTGGGCGCGCTGCTGCCCAGCGTGGTGATGGGGGTCGCCTTCCTGCTCGCTGGCCAGGCCTTCCGCGCGGCGCTGGAGTCGTCGCTCGATCGCGGCCTCCTCGCGCAAGGCGCCACCGAGTCCGTCTCGCTGTTTGATGGCGAGAGCGGCCCGCACCTGCACATGGAGCAGTCGCCGCTGCTCGAAGAGGTCCGCCCCTTCGCGCCGCACGGCGAGCTGTTCGACGACACCGGGGCGCTGGTGGTGGACTTCCCTCCCGCCCGGCGCGAGGCCAGTGCGGCGCAGCCGCCCGCGCTCGAGGGGGCCCGCTCGGAGTTCTCCACCCGGGAGGAGCGCGGCGAACGGCTGCGAGAGCTCGTCGTCCGGATCCGCGATTCAGATGGGCGGGCCTACGTGCTGCGGCTGTCGGCCTCGCTCGCCCAGCTGGACGAGAGCGTGCGGGCGTTTCATCTGATCGCCTTCAGCGTGGTGCTGGGGGCGGGGCTGGCCCTGCTGGCGCTGCAGACGCTGCTCGCCCGGCGCCTCTCGCGGCGGTTGAATGCGCTGTCGGTGCACCTGGAGCGGGTACGGCGGGGCGAGCTCGACGCGCTGCCTTCGGCGGATCTCGGGCGCGATGAGGTGGCGGCGCTGCGCGAGGTGCTTGCCGCCACCACCACCCAGCTCAAGCGCGCCCGGCAGGTGCAAGACCGCCTGCTCGCCGACGCGGCCCACGAGCTGCGCACGCCGCTGACCCTGATGCGGACCACGCTCGACCTGGCGCTGCGGCGCACCCGCTCGGAGGCCGAGCTCCGCCAGGCCCTGGAGGAGGCGCGGCAGGAGGTAGGTCGCCTCGCCCGGCTGGCCTCGGGCCTGCTCGACATGGCCGCCGCCAGCCGGGGCTGGGACACCTCTCCGGGAGACCTCGCGCAGCTGGTCGACGAGTCGGCCGAGGCGGCCCGCGCCGCCGCCGAAGAGCGCCGGGTGTGGATCGAGGTCGACGCCGTGCGTCCGGCCCCCGCAAGGTTCAACGCCCCCGCGCTTCGACAGGCGGTCGACAACCTGGTCGCCAATGCCCTGCGCTTTGCGCCCGCCGACACCGCGATTCGGATCTGCCTGGCGCCCCACGCCCGAGGGTGGCGCATCGGCGTGCGCGACCAGGGGCCGGGCATCCCGCTGGCGGAGCGCGAGGCCGTCTTCGCCCCGTTTCACCGCGTCGACCAGCGCGGCGGCTCAGGCCTGGGGCTGGCCATCGCCAGCGAGGTGCTGCGGCAGCACAAGGGCTCCGCCTCGGCGTTGAGCCCCGACGGGCCTGGCGCGTGGGTGGTGCTCGATCTTCCCGCGGGGACGGGGTGAGCTGGCCGTCTTCACCCGCCTACCGACTGGGTCCACGCCGAAACCGGAGCGCCGGTGCTGAAGGCGCAGCACCCAGACGGCGCGACTGCGACCCCGCGGCCCTGAAGGTGGCTCTGGCTGCTGCGCTTCCATGATCAAAAGATCACTGGAACATCGACCTGCAGGATCGTCATCCGCTGCTTCCTCATCGGGTCGTCGAGCGGAAAAGTGATCGACACCCCAGGGCGGGCGAAGAACCCTTTCCCTTTCAGGTGCAAGCGCGGCCCGATCGCGAAGGTGGCGTTGTCGCGCACGCTCTCGTTGCGTGTCACCGCCACCGGGTTCGAGAGGAAGCGCTGGTAGCGCAGCTCGGCGCCCACCGAGAGGATCTCGAACGGGAAGTAGCCGAGGTGAACCCCGCTGGTGAAGTTGGTGCGGCTCGCATCGGGCGCTGCCAGCTCTCCGCGCACCCGGGTCAGCTGGAGCACTGTCGCTTCGGCCTGAAGGGTGAAGCCCCACCGGGAGTACGAGAGGCCAAGCCCGGGGAAAACGGTGAAGTCGTTGACCGCGAACATGGCGTTGTCCATCGCTGAACGGGTCAGCACGCCGGCAGCGAGCGCCGCCGAGGTCGCCCGGTCGGGCGCGTTGCCCCCGCCCATTCCGAGTGGGAGCGCGAGCGCGAGGAATAGGTTGGCCCGAAGGCCTGGAGCAATGTTGATCGCCCAGCTCGCACCCAGCGCCGGGTTGATCACCGCGCTGGCGCGGCTGCTGATGGCGTCCTGGTAGAGAAAGCCGAGCCGGACGAAGGGCGCCACGGGGATGCCCTTCGAGATCCGGTAGCTGACCGTCAGCATCGAGACCAGCGTCACTGCTTCTGCGCCGCCTTCCGGAGACCGTACGACGAAGTTGCTGTCGCTGCGGATCACCGTCGCCGCTGGAGTTGGGCGCAGCTGCCAGGGCAATGAGTACGGAGCAGGCGGCGGCTCGTTTTGCGCCCAGCCGCCCACCGGCCACGACAACACTCCCATCAACAACACTCTGAGGACTGCGCGCATGCCTTCACCCTTTGGTTCGGGAAGGCCCTGCCAGAATCAGGCCCAGCTGGCGCAGCGGCGTCAACCGACAGAAGGTGCAAACGCTGCACTCCCAGCCGCGTTGCTGCAAGCCGTTCGTCGCGCGGTGAGCGCCTGCTCCACACTCAGCTCTATCAGGTGGCCTGAGCCCCGTTTGCACTCGACCGATGGATCGTGATTTCAGTCAGGCGTGAGCCTCAATGCCTATGTCTCGAACTTCAAGTTCGCCAAGCAGGGCGCCCAGAAGGGCAGCACGATTGAGAAGGGCGATGCGCCTGCGCCGCTGAAGAAGGCAACGCCTCCTCCGGCTCCGGCTGCTCCCGTGAAGGCAAAGGACGCCGATTCGTTCGAAGAGAAGAAGGTCAGCTCTCCGCGCGATCCGGCGAGTGGGCAGGCCACCGGCAAGAGACAGCACGCGCCGATTCGCTTTTAGGCCCGCGCCTCGCACTGGCTCCACCGCACGGTCTGGGCACCTGCGCTCGAATCGGCGCTTGCGGCCACCGCCACCCATTCTCCGCGCTTCCAACCAGGCTCACTTGGCCTACGGTCGAAAGAATGGGAATGGGAAAGCTGGCCCTCTTCGTGCTGTTGGGCGCCTCGATCGGCCTGGCCACCGGCGTGGGCGGCTACACCTTCGTCTACGCGAACGGCGCGGCCTACCTCTCGGACAACCCGGCGGCGTGCGCCAACTGCCACGTGATGCGCGAGCAGTACGAGGGCTGGCAGCGCGCGAGTCACCACGCGGTGGCCACCTGCAACGACTGCCACACCCCCGCCGGCTTCTTCTCGAAGTACGCGGTAAAGGCGAGCAACGGCTTCTTCCACTCGCTCTACTTCACCACCGGCAACCACCCGGATCCGATCCGGATCCGCCCACGCAACCGCGCCGTCACCGAGGGCGCGTGCCGCAAGTGCCACGCCACGATCGTCGAGGCGATCGAGGCCACCCCGGGCACCGCCCACCAGCAGGGCATGACCGAGTGCCTTCGCTGCCACAACTCCGTCGGCCACTCCGAACCGCTGGGACACCCATGACCACCCCCGTCACCAAAGGCCGCCTGTTCAAGTTCGTGATCGCCGCTGCGATCGCCTCGGCTGCGATCGCCGTCGGCGTCACGATGCTGCTGGTCAACATCCTCGAGCGGAAGCAGGAGGCGAAGAACCCGTTCTACCGGGTGGTCGAGCTCGACGACACGGTCACCGACCCGGCGATCTGGGGGAAGAACTTCCCGCTGCAGTACGACGGCTACCTGCGCACGGTCGATCAGCAACGCACCCGCTACGGTGGCAGTGAGGCGATGCCACGTACTCCCTCGAAGGCCGACCCGCGCACGATCGTCGCCCAGTCGCGGCTGGAGGAAGACCCGCGGCTGAAGACGCTCTGGGCGGGGTACGCGTTCGCCACCGACTTCCGCGAGGAGCGCGGCCACGCGCACATGCTCGAAGATCAGACCTTCACCGAACGGCAGAACGTCGCCAGGCAGCCCGGCGCCTGCATGCATTGCCATGCCTCGGTCTACGTGCCCTACAAGAAGCTCGGCGACGGCGACCTGATCAAGGGGTTCGAGAAGATGAACCAGCTGCCCTACGCCGAGGCGCGCAAGCTGGTGGAGCACCCGGTGTCCTGCATCGACTGCCACGATCCAGGGACGATGCAGCTGCGCGTCACCCGCCCCGGCTTCATCGAGGGGATCCGGGCGCTCAAGGCCTCGCAGGGGGTGCCGGGCTTCGAGGTCAACACGATGGCCACCCGGCAAGAGATGCGCAGCTACGTCTGCGGACAGTGCCACGTTGAGTACTACTTCAAGGGCCCCGAAAAGCGGCTGACCTACCCGTGGACGAAGGGAATCAAGGTCGAGCAGATTTACGCGCACTACCTCGAGAACCCCCATACCGACTGGGTCCACGCCGAAACCGGAGCGCCGGTGCTGAAGGCGCAGCACCCAGAGTTCGAGATGTACAACCAGGGCATCCATGCCCGCTCGGGGGTCTCCTGCGCCGACTGCCACATGCCGTATCAACGCACTGGCGCGATGAAGATCAGCGACCACCACATTCAGAGCCCGCTGCTCAACGTCAACCGCGCCTGCCAGACCTGCCACAAATGGTCCGAGGACGAGCTGAAGGAACGGGCCCACACGATCCAGTCCCGCACCTTCCAGATGCGGAACATCGCGATGGACGCGGTGCTCGATCTGATCGCCGACCTGAAGAAGGCCAGAGCAGGTGGCAAGAGCGCAGCAGAGCTGGCGCCAGCCTACGAGCTACAGCGGCGGGCCCAGTTCTACCTGGACTTCATCGAGGCCGAGAACTCGATGGGCTTCCACGCGCCGCAGGAAGCGGTGCGGGTGCTCGGTGAGTCGATCAACTACGCGCGGCTGGGGCAGGCACAGCTCAGCGGCGCGGCAGCGACCGCGACCGCGACCGCGCAGCCCTGAAGGCTGCCGCGCTTCCATGATCAAAAGATCACGGGAACATCAACCTGCAGGATCGTCATCCGCTGCTTCCTCCTCGGCTCGTCGAACGGAAAAGTGATCGACACCCCAGGGCGGGCGAAGAACCCTTTCCCTTCAGGTGCAACCGCGGCCCGATCACGAAGGTGGCGTTGTCGCACACGCTCTCGTTGCGCGTCACCGCGAGCGCCGCCGAGGTGGCCCGGTCGGGCGCGTTGCCCCCGCGGTTCCTGAGAAGTCAACCGAATGCGGTGCAAACGCTGGCTCCGCAGCGTTGCTGCAAGCCGTTTGGCGCGGAGTGCTCGGCGTGTCGTGGGGAGATGAAGGCCTGTCATGCGCTCGTCCTGGGGTTGATTGTCGGCTTCCCCGCTGGTGCTCTCGCCAAGGGCGGAACGCACAGTGGATCCCCCTTGGAGCTGACTCGTACGTCTCGCGGCTGATGTATTCGCACGAGCCGGTGGCGAAGAGCTGGAAGGTCGAAGGTCCCGGGGCACGCCCGTCGAGATCCGCCTCAGGGCCGGGAGCGCGGGGAGGTCGTGCGAGACCAAAGAAGCCGAGCGGTCGATCGTGGGTCCGGACGGGAAGCCGAGGGTGGTGTGGATCGGGCGGCTCAAGGCGCCATTCATCAACTGGAGCGCCGAAGCAGATCACCTCGCTTGCCGGATGGGTTTCCCCGCACCATCAGCGCGCCGATCTTGAAGGGCCTCGCGGGCAAGGCCGCCGACGCGAGGAAGCAGCTCGCACGCGCATGAGGATGTGCTTGTAGGTACCGCCCCGCCCAACGGAGGCAGCTTCACCAACGCCTGCGTGTTGCTCGCTTAACAGGCCGGCTTCTCCGAAGTCGCCCTCCCCGCCCTCGAGCTGGCCGCGACCTGCCTTGCTCCTTGACCGGACTGCCCGAGCTGCGTTGCCGCCCGCCTTTCTGAACGGCGACCCGGCCGTGTGGGCGCACTTCGAGCGCCTCAACGCCGAGGAACTACGCGATGAGCATTTGGCAGGCACTCCGATTCCCGCTGACCTCTCTGAAGAAGAGCGCGCACAGATCCCTGACCCGCCGGTGGGTGCTGAAGATCTCGTCGGGCCACGCGCCCTCTCGAAACTTCCTGGCAGAAGTGACGAGGCTGCCCGCTTTGCTCGAGCCGTCGGCGACTGGCGCACGCACGATCGGCTGCGGCGCGCCGAGGTGCTGCTCGATCGGATTCCGAAGCTGCGGGAGTCGGTCGAAGACGCGCAGGCGATCAAGGAGCTCGAGGTGGCGATGCGGCAGGATCTCCCGTCGGCCGCGCGCGAGAAGCTCTCGTTCGAGCTGGGTGACCTGCTGAAGAAAATGTGGGAGACGCAGCGCGCATGTCGCCACTGGAAGGATCACGCCTGCCGTTACCCGGCCAAGAAGTTCGACGGGCAGGTGCAAGCGGCACGCACCGAGCGCGAAGGCCGCTGAGGGCCGTCGCCCAGTTGTTGCTGCTGGCCAGCTGCGCCCATCGGTCGGCCGCGTCGAAGGCGCTGGACTGCCCGGAAGACGAGATCCGCGAGGTTGGCCACGAGCTTCCAGGTGGAAGCCTCTTCACTCCGGCGACCCCCGAGCGGTGGCAGTACGCTGGCTGCGGGCAGACGACCTGGTGCGTGCTCCTCGTGCCTGGAGCTGTGAGCTGCGCGCGGCCGCCGCCCATCAACTGAGGTCCCCGCCGTGCGTCTCCCTCTGATGCGAAGGCGAACCCGGCGGCCCACGGCCTAATCGACTTCGACGAGCCTGACGGCGGGCGCTAACTTAGGTCAGGGCAGCAGGAAGTCCTTCACCACCGCCATGTGCTGCATGCTCGGTGCAGCGCTGTCGCCCGCGAGAATCGGCGGCACATCCGACAGCGGAGTGAAGACGCGGCTGTCGAACACCAAGCCGGCGTCGTAGCCCGCGTCGCCGATTCGCACCGGAACCTGCAGCGCGTAGAGATCTGCGTCCACCAACACCCAGTCATAGGGCTGGGCGCGGGTGGGGACCTCAACACCAACAGCCGCAATGAGACGGCGATCCAATCGTCGACCTGGTGCTGGGCCCGGCGATCTTCACCGGCTGAATCGCCTGTGGGTGGGCAGCGCCGGCGACGAGAAGAACAGCACCAAGAACGACGGCTCGTATGGGCGAGTAACGTAGTCAAAACCATGTGGTGCGTCTTCAGCGGGAGCGCTCGCAGGGTCAACACGAGAGCACCCGAGTGCCTCGCGATTCCCTGACGCCAACCGCGAGAACGAGACGAGGAGCGGCGTTCTGCCGAAGACCCGATCAGTCGACCGACTGCCCGTCGTGTTTGTTGATCGCGGCGCGGAGACCGAGGTGCAGCTCGCGGCGGTGCAGGCCTTTGCGCTCTTGCATCGTTACATCGCCGTCCGCCTTTGCGTCGGTGATGGCAGAGCGAAGGTTGTCGACCTTCTCCTGCAGCTTCGCCGCCTCGGGCGCGGTCAGCTCGCCGGACTTCACGCCGGCGTCGATGCGGGACTGCAGTTCGTCCGCGCGCTTGGCGATAACCGGCGTCGCGGTGCCAGTGGTCTGGTTGTCGTGCTTCTGTTCCTTGATCTGCCCGGACAGCTTGTCCTGCGCCTTGTCGATCTTCTTCCCTTCCTTCTTCGACAGCCCGCCACCGTCGAAGGTGTCGCGCGCGAGCCGCGCCGAGATCGAGTCCTGCCGCTTCTCGAGCTTGTTCGACTCGCGCTTCGTGAGCTCGCCCGACTTCTCTCCCTGGTTGATGCGGGTCTGCTGAACGGCGCCACGAACTGCAGACTTCACGATCTGGCCGATGCTCATTGGGTTCATTCCTTTGGTTGGCGGCGTGATTGCCGCGCTTCGGAAGATCGAACCCGGGGCTCCTTTCCTCGTTGCGGGGAAAGTGGGGCGCATCGAAGACACGCGCGTAGGCTGTGGCTTCACAGGCCACACCGAGCCGCAGGTGGCCGGCCGTCGCCTGGTGCTCTTCCGTCAGAGGCCCCGCCGTGTCAGCGGGCGTCGATCGGTCGACCGAGATCGAAGGAAGCGGGACGCCGTCGAGCCCAAAGTGATCAGGCCGCCCGATCGTGTCGCCGACTTTCCCCAGCGATGCTTCGGTCAGGCCCAACCGGCTCAGGGTTCTTGCGACCTCCGTGGCGTGCTCACCGGAGCTGATTGTCGAGTTGAAGGGACCTGGGAGGGTGGTCGTCATTCCGAAGTCGACGAGCTTCGGGGAGCCCGTGGCGGCGACGAGAATGTTTCCCGGCTTGAGATCGCGGTGCACCACCAGGTGCTGGTGCGCGTAGGTCACCGCCTCGAACACCGGGAGCATCAGGGTGAGGCGCTGCGTGGTCGTGAGCCCGTGGCGATCGCAGTACTGATCGATGGGCTCGCCGTCGACGAACTCCATCACGAAGTACGGTCGGCCTTCGTCGGTTTCACCGGCGTCGAGCAGGTGCCCGATGTGCGGATGCTCGAGGCCGGCGAGGATCTCGCGCTCGTGAATGAAGCGCTCGGCCCGCTTGGTCACGTCGCGCTGCGCTTCGTGGAGGATCTTCACCGCGACCTTGCGCCCAAGCTTCGGATCCCACGCGGCGTAGACGATGCCCATGCCTCCGGCGCCGACAGCACGTACCGCCCGAGCGTCAGAGGCGCAGGACGATCTTCCGTGGTGCGGGCCAGCTCGGAGACCACCACGCGGCAGGTGGTGCACCCCGCGAGGTGCGCGCTCATTGCGCTCACCTGCTCGGTCGGCAAGCGCCCATCGACCCACGCGGCCAGCGCGTCATCGCTGATGCAGGTGCTCACGAGGTCCGATCTATCCCACGAGGGCGGGTGCATGCCTCTTCAGACAAGACGACCCGGCTGACTTTTCACGGCTGCGCGTCGAACGCTTCAGGGCCCCTTCGGAAACAGGAAAGACAGGCCCTTCACGCGCTGCCCACCTGAGGTGAGATCGTCGACCGTGACCTGCAGGTCGAGGCCTGGCCGCAGGGCCGCCTTTTCGATCGTCACCACCACCTGCACCCGGCGGTCTTCGAACGACTTCAAGGTCACCTCGGCCTCGGCGATGCGAATCTCGGCCGGAACCGGGCTGGTCACCGCCACCCTCAGCTGCGCCGGGTGAGGAGACTTGTTCACCAGGTGCACCTCGAACTGGTTTCGCACCGACGTGCCCTCGAGCACCCACGGCACGCCGGCCAGCCGCAGCACGTTGGCCTCGAAGGCCTTTCGCTGCGACATCGTCACCGCCAGCGCGGCGAAGCAGGCGAGCGTCAGCACGGCGTACAGCACCAGCCGCGGCCGTACCTTCTGAACCGTCTTGCCGTCGAACGCGCTCTGCGCCGCGTACCGAATCAGCCCGCGGGGCCGATGAACCTTGTCCATCACCTCGTCGCATGCGTCGACGCACTGGGCGCACGCGATGCACTCCATCTGCAGGCCATTGCGGATGTCGATCGCGGTCGGGCAGGCGGTGACACACAGCTTGCAATCGATGCAGTCGCCCAGCTTCGGCCCGTCTTTCTTCAGATGACCTCGCGGTTCGCCGCGGCGCACGTCGTACCCAATCACCACCGAGTGGGCATCGTGCAGCAGAGACTGCATGCGCCCGTAGGGGCAGATGACGACGCAGAACTGTTCGCGAAACCAGGTGAAGTTGAAGTGCAGCAGCGCCGTCACCCCAAGCGCCCAGCTGAACGCCAACGGGCTGTTTGCCGGCCCCTGCCGCACCATCTCAATCAGGTCGTGGGTCGAGACGAAGAGGCTCAGCGCCGCGTGCGAGATGAACAATGAGATGGCGAACCACGTGGCGTGCTTTCCGACCAGCCGAAGCACCCGGCCCGCAGTCCACGGTGAGCCCGCAAGCTTCAGGCGCTTCTCGCGCGAGCCGTCGAACAGCCTTTCGATGGGTCGATAGAGGCCTTCGAGAAAGACCGTCTGTGGGCAAGCCCAGCCGCACCACAGCCGCCCTCGCCAGGCAGTGACGAACAGCAGCGAGAACGCGAACCCCGTCGCCAGGAAGAGGACGATCCAGAAGTCCTGCGAGTTGAAGGTTGAACCGAAGAGGTAGAAGCGGCGGTGCTCGACGTCGAGCTGCACCGCCGGATGACCGCCGATCGTCACCAGGGGCGAGGCCAGGTAGATGCCGATCAAGGCCGCGAATACGACCCGGCGCGAAGTGATGAACCGCCCCCGCACGTCCGAGGGGAAGATCGGCACCCGCGAGCCGTCCGGGCGCACCGACGACAGCTGGGTCATTCTGGCTGTCCCTGCGGTTCCTTGCCCGGCAGGTTCTTGCCTTTGAGGGTCAGGACGAACGCGGTGATCGCCCGCACCTTCGTCGGCCCCAGCGTCTTTCCCCAGGGCGGCATGCCCTTTTCGGGAAAGCCGTTGGTGATCGCCGCATGAATGTCAGTGGGCTTGCCGCCGTGGATCCAGACTGCGTCGGTGAGGTTGGGCCCGACCAGCCCTTCGCCATTCTGCCGATGGCACGCGACGCACGTCGTCGCGTACGACTCCTTCCCTGCGGCGACGAGTGCGGGGTCGTCGACCAGGGCCACCAGGGCGTCGTTCGTCATCGGCGCCGTCTCGGGGTGCAGCTTCGCCTCCGCGGCCGCGTCGAGCTTGTACGCAGCCACTGGGTTGGGCAGCACCTCCGTCGTCTGGTAGACGAGCCAGTAGCCAAACCCGAAGACGATCGTGCCGAAGAGAATCGCCAGCCACCAGTTGGGCAGGTGGTTGTCCTCTTCGATGATGCCGTCGTAGACGTGATGCACCGGCGCAGCAGGCTTCTTGTCGTCGATCATGGGTGAACCGTTGGGGGGGTGGAGTCGTCGAGCGGCAGGGCAGCCATCGCGTCGAAGTCGGCGGGCGCCTTGAGCACCAGGGCCCAGAAAACAACCCCGAGGAAGAACAGCAGGAACAGGCCGAGCGCGAGCAGGGGCCAGGCCGTGAGCGCGCTGTCTGCGTAGAAGCTCTTGTACATGGCTATTTTCCTCCGCCGACGGTGGCAGGCGCGGCCTGGACGACAGGCACCGCCGGCACGACGCCGTGATCGCGCCCCAGCCGCTGAAGGTAGGCAATCAGCGCGACGATCTCGCTGTCCCACGCGACCGTGATGCCCTGGGTCTTCAGATCGGTGACGACCGCCTCGCCCTGCGACTGCTGGTCTGCGGACGCCGTATCGATCTGCGCGTTCAGGTACGGCACCCCGAGCTTCTGCATCAGCGCCAGCTTCCGGCCGCCCAGCGGGACGTCGATCTTGTCGATCGCCAGCCACTGGTACGAGGGCATGTTGGAGCCCGGGCTGGTCGAGCGCGGATCCATCATGTGGGAGTAGTGCCAGAGGTTCGGGTAGCGGCCGCCCAGCCGATGAAGATCCGGGCCGGTGCGCTTGCTGCCCCACTGAAACGGGTGGTCGTAGATGAACTCTTCGGCCCGCGAGACTTCGCCAAATCGGGCCACCTCGGGAACCAACGGCCGCACCATCTGCGAGTGACAGGTGTAGCAACCCTCACGCACGTACAGGTCGCGGCCCTGCAGCTCGAGCGCCGTGTACTGCTTCTGCGCTGCGCCGGTCGCGGGCACCGCCTGCTTGATCAAGATGGTCGGCAGGAGCTCGGCGATTCCGCCGGCCAGCACCACCACCAGGGTCACCACGCTGAAGGCCAGCGGCCGTCGCTCGATGAGCCCGAACCACGACGGCTTGCCCTTCGCGGTGTCGCGCTTGCTCAGCACCCACGCCGCTTCGCCCACCAGCGCGAAGACGACGATCAAGCCCACCGCCACCACCGTCGTCGCGAAGAAGAAGCCGACCAGCACCGCCATGCCCAGCAGCGAGAACCAGATCGGCCGACCCAACAGCACCTCGCGAACGCCCGGCGCCGCGACCGCGGGCGCGTCTTCCACCACCACGTCTGCTTCGCCGTCGACGGCTTTGCCCGACAGGGCCGTCTTCGCCAGGTTCCACGCCATCAGGCAGAAGCCCACGAGGTACATCAGCCCGCCGATCAACCGGGCGACGTACATCGGCCAGATCGCCACCACCGTCTCGAGGAAGCTCGGGTACAGCAGCGACCCGTCGGGGTTCGTGGCCCGCAACATCAACCCCTGGTTGATGCCGCTGATCCACATCGACACCATGTAGAGAACGATGCCGATCGTCGCGAGCCAGAAGTGCGCGTTGGCGGCCTTCGTCGAATGCAGCTTCGTGCCGAACAGCTTCGGCACGAGGAAGTAGAACATGCCCGCCGCCATGAACCCGTTCCACCCCAGCGCGCCGCCGTGCACGTGCGCGATGATCCAGTCGGTGTAGTGGGCCAGAGAGCTGACCGACTTGATCGACAGCAGCGGCCCTTCGAAGGTGGCCATGCCGTAGAAGGTCAGCGCGGCGACGAAGAACTTCAACACCGGATCTTCGCGAACCTTGTTCCACGCTCCTCGCAGCGTCAGCAGGCCGTTGAGCATGCCGCCCCACGACGGCGCCCAGAGCATCAGCGAGAACACCATGCCCAGCGACTGCGCCCAGTCGGGAAGCGCGGTGTAGAGCAGGTGGTGCGGCCCCGCCCAGATGTACATGAAGACCAGCGCCCAGAAGTGAATCACCGACAGCCGGTACGAGTAGACCGGGCGGTCGGCCGCCTTGGGCAGGAAGTAGTACATGATCCCAAGGATTGGGGTGGTGAGGAAGAAGGCGACCGCGTTGTGGCCGTACCACCACTGCACCAGCGCATCCTGGACTCCCGAGAAGATCGGGTAGCTCTTGGTGAGCGACAGCGGCAGCGCGAGGCTGTTGACGATGTGCAGCACCGCCACCGTGATGATGGTCGCGATGTAGAACCAGATCGCAACATACAGGTTCTTCTCGTTGCGCTTCCCCAGCGTCCAGAAGAAGTTGATCGCGAAGACGACCCAGATCACCGCGATGGCGATGTCGATGGGCCACTCGAGCTCGGCGTATTCCTTCGAGCTCGTGATCCCCAGCGGCAGGGTGATCGCCGCGGCGACGATGATCGCCTGCCACCCCCAGAAGTGAATCTTCGAGAGCAGGTCCGACGCCATGCGCGTCTTCAGCAGCCGCTGGGTCGAGTAGTAGACGCCGGCGAACATCATGTTGCCGACGAACGCAAAGATGACCGCGTTGGTGTGCAGCGGCCGCAGCCGCGAATAGGTGAGGTACGGCACGCCGAAGTTGGCCTGCCACCAGACGAGCTGGGTGGCGATCAGCGCGCCGACCACCATCCCGACGATGCCGAAGGCGATCGACGCGAAGATGAAGCGGCGGGTGGTGGTGTCGTCGTAGACAATGCGGTGGGTGTGCATCACGGATCCTTGGGGAGGCTTATCGAAGGTGCGTCTTCATCCAGAGGCGAGAGGGCGAGGCGATCAGCGTGCTCGTGATCTTTTTGGCGAAGCGAGATCACGAGCAGGCCGACGCTGAAGGCGACGAGCACGAGGCTCACGAAGAGTTGAAGGATGATCACGCTCATGCGCTTGCCTCGCGGGGGGTATGCACCGCCGGGGCCACGTCGCGCTTCCCGCCGGGCCGTCGTTCGGTGAGGCTGACGATCGTGATCAACAACAGGCTGATCGAGCTGACCGGCATGAAGATCGCGGCCTTCACCGGGCTCATCCACCCAGCGAGCGCGAACCCCACGGCGAGCACGTTGTAGCCAAGCGAGAGCGCGAGCACGCGACGCACCACCACCCGAAGCCGGGCGGCGGCGGTCAAGGCCTGCGACAGCGGTCTCAGCCCAGCACCGACCAGGAAGAAGTCGGATCTCGCCGGCATCACCGGCCGTTCGATCGCAGGCGTACCGGCACACAGCGACTTCGCGAAGGCGGGCGCATCATTGACGCCGTCGCCCAGGTACAGCACGCCGGGCCCCAGCTGCTCGACCTGCCGTGCTTTCTCTTCCGGCGAGAGCTGGCCCAGCGCGTGGTCGGCGTCGAGGCCCAGCCGCCCCGCCAGCGCCGTGACGCGCTGCCGACTGTCGCCCGACATCAGCCACACCCCAAGCCCCGCTGCGCGCAGACCGTCGAGCTCGACCTTCGCGTCCGGCCGCAGCGATTCCCGCATTTCGAGCTCGGCGACGGTGCGGCGATCGCACGTCAGCACCGTCGGCAAGCCTGCCCCGCCTTCACCGATCGCCCACCCTGCCCGGCCCAGGCGCCAAACGTGGCCTGCGACAGTCCATTCGAGTCCGGCGCCGGGCACATCGATCACCACGGCCGTTGGGTCAAACGTAGGCGCGAACTTCTCGAGGGCACGGTGCAGGCACGCGCTCACCGGGTGACTGCTGCGGCAGACCAGGTTCCACAGCACGTCGCGCTCGGTCGCGCTCAGGCCGTCGAGCACCGTCGGCGCCGCGAGGGTGACGTCGCCAAGCGTCAGCGTGCCCGTCTTGTCGAACACCACCGCTCGGACCTGGGTGAGGCGGTCGAGCAGGTCGACGCTGCGCACGAAGAAGCCGCCGCGCCGCAGCCGGGCCTGCACCAGCTCGTACGCGAGGGGTATCGCGATGCCGATCGCGCAAGGGCACGTCACCACCAGCAGCGCCGTCGCCACGTCGACCGCGCGCCCGAGCCCCACCGGCAGCCAGAGCAGGAAGCCGAAAGCGGCCGCCAGCAGCACCTGCGCCACCCACCGCCTGGCGAGGCGATTCCAGAAGGCGCGGTGTGGGCCCTGCTGACCTTCGCGGGGGGGCGGCTGCCGCAGCAGCGCCACCAGCGAAGAGTCGGCGAACGCGGTGACGGCGATCGCGGTGAACGCGGTGGACCCGGCGTTGAAGCTGCCCGCAGGCGCGACCTCATCAGCGCCGAGCCGCCTCGGGCTCGACTCGCCGGTGATCCAGTCGGTGCTCAGCTCGACCGGGCAGGCCACCTTCGCATCGACGGGAATCAGATCGCCCGGCGCCACCAGCAGCACGTCGCCCGCCACGATCTTTGGCGCCGGCACCACCTCGACGCGCTCGCCGTTGCGGCGGCGAACAAAGAGCCCCTGCGCCCCGTCGTCATCCAGCAGGAAGCGCCGGTTGCGATCGAGCACGCGCTGCTGCAGCCAGCGACCCAGCAGCATCAAGGTGATGAAGACGTTGAGCGTGTCGACGTAGACCCGATCGCTGCCCAGGCGCGCCTGGGCCATCGAGCTGCCCCACACCAGCAGGATCCCCATCGCGATCGGCAGATCGAGGTGCAGCACGCCGTTCTTCAGCCCTCTCACCGCGCCACGGAAGAAGGGCCACCCACCAATCAGCACCACCGCCGTCGAGAGCACGAGCGACAGCTTCGAGAAGACCGCGAACAGCTCGCCGTCTGCGCGCGCAAGGCCGAAATAGAAGCTCAATGAGAGGAGCATCACGTTGAGGGTGATCGCCGCGCTGATGCCCAGGCGCAGCGGCAGCTCGCTCGACGCGCTGCGCCCCTGCTTCGACGGGGGGCCCAGCGCGTAGCCGAACGCCTCGATCTCACGCACCCAGTTCGTCAGCACAACCGCGCGCGGATCCCACTGCAGGCGCACCCGGCCCAGTGCGGGGTTGACGATGATCCCCGTGCCGCCCATGCGCGCGAAGGTCTGGTTGAAGAGCCACACGCACGCCGCGCAGTGGACCCCCTGCACATCGAGCTCGAGCGTCTTCAGCGTGCCTGGCTGGGTCAGCGCCTGGTCCACCAGCGGCTCGAGCCAGACCAGACTGCGGTTCGGATTCACCGCCGCCGGAGCGACGTCTTCGCGCGCCAGGGTGTAGTACCGGGTCAGGCCCTGGCCGACGAGCAGCCCGTGCACCGCTTCGCAGCCGGCGCAGCAAAACCTGTCGAGTCCATCGGGGACGGGGCTCGAGCAGTGGAGACAAGGGGGGCGACACACGTTGCCCGGGCCTCTGTGCAGACGGCATGCCGGTTGCGAAGTTCGCTTGTCCATGGACGCTCCCTTGATCGCGACACTTGGCGGCGCGGCGATCGCCGGCCTCAGTGGCAGCCCCCACTGCGCGCTGATGTGTGGCCCGCTCGCGTGCGCCGGCTTGCCGAAAGAAAAAGCGGCGCGGGTTCGAGCGGCGACGGCGTGGCACGCGGGCCGGGTCTTCGCCTACGGCGTCGTGGGAGGCCTGCTGGGTGGGGTCGGCGGAGGCGTGGCCCACCTGCTGTCTGCGTCGGTGCAGCAGGCGGTGCCCTGGCTGATGGCGGCCGGGCTCGTCGCCACCGCCCTCGACGCGGGCCGGTGGCTCAAGCCGGTGCCGGGGGTCGCAGCGGTCGCTCAGGCGCTCAGCGCGCGGGCAAACGGGGTTTCCCCCTCGCTGCGAGCGGCCCTGCTCGGAGCGGCCACCCCTTTTCTTCCCTGCGGGCTGCTGTACGGCGTCTTCCTCGCGGTGGCCGCGTCGGGCTCGGTGCTCAACGGGGCCGGGCTGATGGCGGCGTTCGCCCTCGGGGGAACCGCGGCGCTGGCGGCCACGCAGCTGCCCGCCTTCGCGATGCTGCGGCTGCACCCCGCACTTCGACGTTCGGTGTTGCTGCTCGCGGCCGCCATCCTGATCTGGCGGGCAGTCGCGATTCACCCGGCGGATGACGCGGCCCCGGCCTGCCACTGAGGGTGCAAAAAACTGTCGGGAGTGGCGGCGGGTGCAACTTCTGCATCCTCAGGCCGGCGTCTTCGCCTTCCACAGCGCCGGGAGGCTGAGCACGACGATCGCAACGGTCACCAGCGCGGCGGCGAGCAGCTCACGTCCCGACAGGGGGCTCAGCCCGGGCCAGACACTCAAGGTCGCCGTGGCCGCGACCCCGGCCAGCACGCTGGAGGCCCGGTTGACGGGAACGGTGAACGAGTTCGAGCGGTGGTCGAGCAGCACGAGCGCTCCGAAGACGCCGGTACCCTGGGAGAAGATGCCGATCAGCATCACGGTCAGCGCGGACGAGGAAAACGGAACCTGGGTGAAGCCGGCCCGGATCTCTTCCAGCACCCGGCCCTCACCGATCAGGGCGAGGACACCGAGGCCCGCGAAGGCCACCGGGGTCGCGACCAGCTGTTCTTCGACGAAGTACTTCTTCGTTGCGTTGGCGACGTCACTCTTCGCCAGCTTGCTCATGAACCGCAGCCGGACGAAGTAGGCGCCGACGTAGGCGACCACATCGACGAGCGCGGTGGCCGAGAGGGCAAAAGAGTGCCAACTGCCAACGGCGACCAGCAACGCGCCGAACGTGAGCCCGAGCCCGAGCCAGCTGAACCACTCGACCCGGCGGCCCGTCAGCGCGTCGACGATCGGCGCGATGATCAGCACGCCGCCGCGCATCAGCAGCATCATCATCACGATGCTCACGCCGCTGAAGGTGTAGGCGAGCGTGGTGGTGGTGATGATGGCGGCGGTGCAGAGGCCCGACAGCAGGGTCCACCGCGTGGGCACCGGAACCTCGTAGCCGAAGATCCGGCGGGTCGCCGCGAACCGCCACCAACCGCTGACGATGAGGAACGTCACCATCCCCAGCGAAGAGGTGAACGTCGAGAGCGGAAGAATCGAGCTGCCAGACAGCCGCGCCCCCAGCGCCCCCTCGCTCAAGGCCTTGGTGAGCGCCGAGTACGGCGCGTACGCCGCGAAGTAGCCGAAGGCCCAGAGCCAGATGCTGGGCGGCAGCTTGCGGCTCACCCGCGAGAGCTCACGCCAGCCGGCTGTGGAGCAGCTCGGCGAAGGCGCCCAGCGCGTCCGTCGCGGTGAAGACGCCGACCACCTTCTGGTTGTCGACAATCACCGCCGAGCCAACCTTCTGCCGCGCCATTTCCTTCACCACCTCGTCCAACGGGGCCTGCGGCGACACGGTGTAGGGGTCGGTGCTCATCACGTCGCTCGCATGCAGCAGGGCGGGGTTGCCACCCCGAAGGGCTTCGGCCCGAAACAGGTCTCCGTCTGAGAGCACCCCGACCAGCTTCTCACCTTCGCAAACCGGCAGGTGGCGAATGTTGAGCTCCTGCATGACGGCGTGTGCTTCGGTGAGCGTGTCCGCGGGCCGCAGGCAGCGGGGGGTGGTGGTCATGTACTTCCGGACGGCGGGAATGGTTTTCATGGTGAGGCACCCCGCTTCAACGACTGTGCCGCTCGCCGCCCCGAGGCCATCGCCCAGGTGGCGCGCGCAAGAAACCGTTTGCCAGTGTTCCAGTGCAGGTTCTGCGCGGCGCGGCTCGGCTCGCCGGCTGCGCGCGCAGCTCGAGCGACGGCAGTCGCCGTTCTCGGTTTTCTTCTTCGAAGCTTCTCGTCCGCCCGGGACGAGTTAACGCTTTATCAAGCGCTATATGGCGTTGGAGTTGTCGCCCCGGGCGCTGCGCGCACCTCGAGGAGATAGACAGTGTTCGGCGTCAGACCCGCGTCGGCCCCGTTGCCCTGAAACGCCGTCTCGCAGCCGGCAGTCGTCGCAGTCCAGCTGCGCACGAGCGGGCCCTGATGCTGCTGGGCGTCGACAGAGTAGAGGTACATGTCGAGCAGGTTAAACATGCCCGACCAGCACAGCAGCAGCGACGAACTCGCCAGCTGGGTCGCGGTGCCGGTGCGGAAGACAAAGAAGTCCTTGTCGGTCGCGCTGTTGATCGTGGTGAACGGCATCACGAAGCCCGCCCAGACGGTCTGCAGCACGCCGACCTTCACGGCCTGAGACGGCCGATCGTTCGGCTCGATGTCTGTCCACTCGGCGCCCATCGCCGTGCCAGGATCGGGAATCACGTCGGCAGGTGCTCCTCCGCCTGCGCCGCCGGCGCCGCCTGCGCCGCCGCCCGTTCCACCAGCGACGCACTGGGCGTTAACGCAGATCTGGCCTGAGCCGCAGCTGTTGCACAGCGTCCCACCGCTGCCGCAGTACCCCTTGGTCGTGCCGGGCTGACAGACGCCGACCGCGTTGCGACAGCCACCACACACCCCGCCCGAGCACACGCCGGTCGCCACCGTGCAGGTCGCACCCGCCGCGGCGCAGTTGAAGCACGCGACCCCATTGCTGCCGCACCTGGCGTCAGAGAGGGTGGATTCGCAGCCGCCATCGGTGCCACTGCAGCCGGAAGCGCAGTTGGCGTTGACGCAGGTGGGCTGCGAGATGCCAACGCAACTTTGGCCGCCGACGCACACTGCGCAGGTTCCGCCGTAGCCGCAGGCGCTCGCGCTGAAGCCGAGCTGACAGACCCCGGCCGCGTCGCAGCATCCGTTGCAGTTTTCCTGGCTGCACACCGGGGCAGCGCCTCCTCCGCCTCCTCCGCCAGCTCCGCCGCCTGCACCCGCTCCGCCGCCTGCGCCAGAGCACTGGCCGGTCGAACACACCTGGCCTATCGAGCAGGCCTTGCACGCAACGCCTTTCGAGCCGCACCGCGCCAGCGAGTCACCGAACGCGTCGCAGACACCGTCGGCGCTGCAGCAGCCCTGGCAGGTCGAAGCGCAGTCGGTCTTGGGCGTGCCGCACGAAGGCGAGGCGAACCCGAGGAAGACGCCGACGCTCAGCAATCCAGCAGCACGGAACAAGGGATGGAGGGTCATCGTGGAGTTTCCTCATGCCGGAACACGGTGACGCTTCGGTCCTGAAACGCGAGCACCAACAACTCCGGCCGCGCACCCCTATCAAACTCGAAGGCGCGCAGCAAAATTGGCCCGAGGCTTGTCGCCTGCTCGATTGGGTCCTCGAACAGGCTGCCCGCTTTCCCCCACCAGAAGACGAGCCGGTGGTCGAAGGGATCGACGCTCGCCAGGTCGAGGTTTCCGTCGAGGTCGAAGTCGGCGACGGCGGTATCGTAAAGCGTGCCGGTGCGCGGAAGCTTCTGGTGGAGGTAGCCGCCGGCGCCGTCGGGCCGCAGCAGCTCGAGGCCCCCGGTGCGACACGTGACGACGATCGTCGGCAGCGCGGTCGCGAGCCGAAGCGTGGTGATGGCGAATGGCTCTTCGCACACAGCGAGGTCCTGCCCGCGGGTCAGCGTGCCCGCGGTGTTCGTCAGCAACGTCAGCTGGTGCTCGGTGGTGCGCGCAACCACGAGGTCGAGATCGGAGTCGCCGTCGAGGTCCGCGCTCGCCACGGCGGACGCGGCAGTAATGGGGAACTCCTGGGCCCGGATTCCCGCACGAAGGACGATCACCGTTGCTTCTGCCGCGGTCGCGCCGAGCGTGGCGATCAACTCGGGCTTTCCGTCGGCGTCGAGATCCGCCGCGGCGAGCGCGGTGGGTGCCGGAGTCGTTGGCACGGTGCTCGCGCCGCCGTCGCGTCCGACGAACGTGAAGGCGCTCGAGGTGCCAGTGGCAAAGCCATCTGCGAGTCCAACCAGCGCGCGAGGCCCCGGCGCAACGTCCCAGCGTCTGACTTCGGTGCAGGTCGACAGCTTCAGCTGTTGAAGCGCATCGAGCTCGAACAGGCTGAGGACAACGTCGCTACCGGAGGTGACGGCGCCGAACGCCGCGCCCTGAAACATGCATGACGGGCCGGCGCGAAACTCGCGCGGTGATCTCGGCGCGGGGCTGCAGCCAAGCAGCAAGCAAACGGCGCAAAGAAGAAGGAGCGGGAGGCCCATCGGGAACGTCGGTATAGCCGCCGCGCGAGCACGCGGCGATCTGCCGGAACCCGATCGGCGAGTTCCGGCATCTTCGGCCGCCTACTTGCCCTGCTCCGCGATGGGCGCGCCGAACATCTTCCGGCCCTCGGCCCTCACCTCGCTGGCCACCTTCGCATCCAGCGATCGAAAATCGATCGCGCTGGCCTCGACGGTGATCTTCACGCCCCGCACGAAGAGCGGGCATGGCGCGCGATCCAAGCCGCGGGCCTGCGCGAAGGCGAGGTGACACTGCAGCTGGGTGGCCAGCCTCACCGTCGGCGCAGTCGCCTTCAGGTGAAGCCTCAGGCCTTCCCCCAGCTCTTCGACCCACGAGATGCTCTTGCACGCCTCTGCTTCGAAGGCGTGGCCTCGGCGCGGTGTTCGGCCGAGGTCATCGTCAAGGCTCCGGTGGACGAACAATCAAGACGGGACGCTTGCTCGCTTCGAACACCCCCTGCGCGGTCGAACCGAGGACGAGCTTCGCGATCCCCGCATTCGCCCTCGAACCGAGGCAGATCACCGAGCTGGTCAAGCGCTCTGCCGCTGCGAGAATCGACTGGGCGGCATTGCTGCCGACCAACGCGTGCGCACGGATGGTCAGCCCCCGGGCAGCCACCGAAGCAGGGATGCGGGCGAGCAGCTGCTGGGTGATCTCTTTCTCTTCGGCCACGGTCAGCGGGCTGGCAGACACATGCACCAGGTCGACGGTGCCTCCCACGGCCACGATGCCGACGCCCCACCCGACTGCCCGGTCACCGGTGGGCGTGAAGTCGGTGGCGATCAGCACCCGGTCGACCTGGCCGATGGGCGGGTGCGCGGCCGAAAGCTTCGAAGCTGGCACGCAGACCACCGACATGGGCGCCGAATGCAGGCACTGCTCGGAGACGCTGAAGAGCCTGCCCAGGGCGCGGCGGTGGTGGGTCCCGAGCACCAGCAGATCCACCTTCTCTTCTGCGGCAAGGGCGTTGAGATGATCCGACACGCGCCCGATCGCAGGCCTGAAGCGAATGGGCCCCAAAAGCTTTGCGTTCAGCTCGCGGTAGAGAGCCCCCATCAGCTCGGGGGCGACCTCGTCCCAGACCTGCGGCAGCGGCAGCCCCAGCCGGTGGTACTCCACGGCGGGGAAGAAGACGTGCGCGCCCACCACCTCGAGCTTCCCGAACTTGCCCAACGCCTCGACCCAGCGCACCGCCACGTCCGTGCTCGCGGTCTGATCGACCCCCACCATCACCTTCAATGGCCTCTCACCGCGCGCCCAGGCAATGAGCCCGACCGGGTCGCGCACCGCCAGCAGCGGCACTTCCAGCCGCTGCCCGAGACGACCCAGAACGCCGGTGCCCAGGAACCCCGCGTCGCGGGCGCTGTCGCCCGCAATCACCAGGCTCACCTGGTTCTCGACCGCGAAGCGGGGAAGCTCGTTGTGCAGCTTTCCAATCAACACCGCAGGGGTGACGTTGGCGCCCAGCTTGCGCAGCCGCGACGCCTCGCCCTTCAGCGCGGCATCCGCAGTGGCGAACACGTCCTCTCCGAAGGCACGCGCCGTCTCGCCTGGCATCACGAAGACCAGCCAGAGGTCTTCGCCGCGCTGGCGCGCGAGCTCGCCGGCAACAGTGGTGGCAGCGATCGCTTCAGGGCTGAAGTTGGTGGCGCAGAGAAGTGGCATGGGGTGAGACCTTCAGCAAAGACCGCGCCGCGGCCGCTGGGCCCACGTCCCGACGCAGCGAGGTGCAGAAGCTGCGCCTGGGCCGATCTGCTGCAGCCCATGCGGAGACTCACCAGCTCGGTCTGCTGCTCGGGCTACGAGATTGGGCGGTGGCGAGGGAAGGCCACGTGGTCACCGAGGCGCAGCGTTGGTGGGAGGGCACGCGATTGACCAGACCCAGGCGTGGGCTCGACACTGTTCGTGTACACGGGAGCCGTGTGAAATGCGCAACATCACGATGAGTGCAGATGACCAGCTGATCGACCGCGCTCGCAAGAAGGCCGCTCGCGAGAACACCACGCTCAAAATGAGCGCTTTCGCCGTTGGCTCGAGCAGTACGTGGGCCAAAGGTCGGCCGTGACGAATTGAACGAGCGGTGAGATGGCCGCCCGTCATTTCCTCGACACGAATGTCCTCGTCTACGCGTTCGGCTCGGACGCGCGGAAGCGGGCGGTTGCTCAAGCGCTGATCGAAGAAGCGCTCCAGACGCGAACTGGCGTGATCAGCGCTGCTCGCGCCCCACCGCTCGACGCAAACCCAGGTGGCACAGCGCATGAACCTTCTGCGCTTCGATGAACACCGTCGCGAGCATCATGAGTCGCAAGGTCACCACGGTTCGCCCCGACCTGCCGCTGGCCCAGCTGATCTGCCTGCTGACTGACTTGAACATCAGCGGCGCTCCGGTGGTCGACGCCCACGGGAACCCGCTTGGCATGGTGACGCAGTCGGATCTGATCTGGGAAGACCACGACTGGGCAGAGACAGCGCAGCTGGCTGAGCCATGGCGACGGATCGTTGGTCGAGAAGCGGCCGCGGACACCGGGCTCTTCGACGAACGCAACCTCGCGGGGCACACCGTCGCCGACGTGATGACCACAGGCGCCCTCACGGTGCTGCCATCGGCGAGCATCAAAGATGTCTCGCGCCTGATGATCAGCAACCACGTTCATCGGCTGATCGTCGTCGACGAGCAGTCGAAGCTCGTCGGCATCGTCACCACCTTCGACATCGTCCGCTGGGTCGCCGCGTCGTCGTGACGGTGTCTTCGGCCATCGCCTCGCGCACGCTCACCACCTTCGGATTCACCGACGGCAACATCTAGACGAAGCTCATGTCTCGTTCGGAAAGCAGTCCGACCAACCGCCCTCCATCGAGCACTGGCAGATGCCGAACTTTCAACTCGGTCATCAGCTGGTGAGCCGCGGTCAGCGTCAGGTGCTGCCCGATCGTCTGCGGGCTGGGTGTCATGTACTGCGCAACCGTTGGCTCGGTCATGCGGGTCCACGGCAGCAACATGCGTGCCCAGAACGTTCTTCAGGATCCGTATGGTAGACGGGTGCGGCGATGGCGCCCCCCCGAATCCTGGTCGTCGACGACAACGCAGAGAACCGGGCCCTCGCCAAAGCGACCCTCGAGGACGAGGGTTACCGCGTCGACCTCGCCTCCGGCGGCGACGAGGCCCTGACAGCCTTCGAAGCAGAGGCCCCCGATTGCGTCCTCCTCGACGTGCGAATGCCCGGCACCGACGGCTTCATGGTCTGCGCGAAGATTCGTGCGCTGCCAACCGGCGCGCATACGCCGATCGTCTTCCTGACTGCCCTCCGGGACGTCGACACGTTCGACCAGGCCCTGCGCGCTGGCGGCGATGACTTCCTCACCAAGCCGGTGCGCCCAACCGAGCTGGTTCTTCGGATCCAGGCCGCGCTGAAGGTCAGCAGGCTGAGCGACGAGCTGCGCGAGAACTTCGAGCTCATCCGGCGCCAGCGCGACGACTTGATGCGGCTGCAGCTGCAGAAAGAACGCCTCAGCGCCTTTGTGGTGCACGACCTGAAGAACCCGGTCAACGCGATGGATCTGCACGCCCAGCTGTTGCTCACCGACCCCGCACTGTCCGATCGATCGCGCAGCTCGGCGCTGCACATTCGCGAAGAGGCGCGCTCGCTGGTTCGGCTGCTGCTCAACCTGCTCGACATCAGCAAGAGCGAAGAGGGCCGGCTCGCCGCCCGGGCCGAACGCGTCGAGCTGGGTCCGCTGATCGCTGCCGTCTTCGAGGCCTTCGAGGTCAAAGCGCGGGCGGGGCAGCTCTCGCTCGTCCACCGGCTCGACGCGACCGCGCTCACCGGCGACCGCGACCTGTTGCGGCGGGTGATTGAAAACCTGCTCGACAACGCCATCCGCCACGCGCCACCCGCCTCGCAGGTCCAGCTCACCGCCACCCCCCTTCCTGGCCAGGTCGTGCTCGCGGTTTCCGACGCCGGCCCAGGCATTGCCCCCGAGCTGCGATCGACCATCTTCGAGCGCTTCGTTCAGCTCGACCCGGGCAACAAGGGTACCAGCCGCGGGGGGCGCGGGCTGGGCCTTGCGTTCTGCAAGCTCGCCGTCGAAGCCCTCAAAGGCACCCTCACGGTCGAGGACGCAAACCCCGGCGCCCGCTTCGTGATCACCCTTCCCCAGAGCCTCGAATGACCGGTGGCCCCCCCTTCGATGCGCTGGACTCGCGCGCGCCGTCTGACGAGATCTTCCGCAGGCTGCTCGATGCTGCCCCGGACGCGGTGGTGGTCGTCGACGACACTGGGCGCATCGTCCTCATCAATCAGCAGACCGTGCTGCTGTTCGGCTACAGCCGCGCCGAGCTGGTCGGGCAATTGATCGAGGTGCTGATTCCCGAGCGGTTCCGGCCGGGGCACCACCACCACCGCACCGGCTTCACCATGAATCCCAGGGTGCGAGCGATGGGGTCGGGGCTGGCGCTCTTCGGCCGCAAGCGCGACGGGGCCGAGTTTCCACTCGAGATCAGCCTCAGCCCCCTGGGCACTGAGGGTGTCCAGCTCACCTCTGCCAGTATCCGCGACGTCACCGATCGCAAGCAGGCCGAGGTGAAGGTTCGCCGGATTCAGGAGCACCTGCTGAGCGCCGTCGAGAGCATCCCGGGCGCTTTCGCGATCTTCGATGCCCAGGACAAGCTGGTGCTCTGCAACAGCGCGATTCGTCAGCTGCTCGGCAAGGACCTCAGCGGTGAGATCGTCGGCCGCACCTACGACGAGCTGATCGACGCCAACGTGAAGGCGGGGACGTTCGAGGTTCAGGACCCCGCCGAGCTCCGCGAGAAATTTCGCGCCTACCACCGCACGCCCGCTGCCGGAGCACTCGAAGTCCGCACCCGAGACGGCCGCAGCCTGCGGGTGGTCGACCGCTCCACGGGCGAGAGCGGCTCGGTGATCACCATCTGGGACGTGACAGACGACGTCGTTCACGAGGAAGAGCTGCGCCGCGCCCGCGCATTGGCCGAAGGGGCCAGCTCGGCCAAGAGTGAGTTCCTCTCGTCGATGAGCCATGAGCTGCGCACGCCGCTGAACGCGATCCTCGGGTTCGCCCAGCTGCTCCAGCGCGACAAGAAGAGCCCGCTTCCCGACCGGCACCGCGAGCGCATCGAGCACGTCCTCAAAGGCGGCGAACACCTGCTGCGGCTGATCGACGACGTGCTGGATCTTTCGCGAATCGAGGCTGGTCGCGTCGCGGTCTCACCCGAAGCGGTCTTGCTCGACAGCGTGCTCGCCGAGGTGAAGTCCACCCTCGACCCGATGGCGTCGCGGGCCGAGATCAAGCTCGTCGTCGAGCCCTTGCCCGCGAGCCTTCCGGCGGTCACTGCCGACCGCACCCGGCTGAAGCAGATCCTGATGAACTACGGGTCGAACGCGATCAAGTACGGCCGCAAGAAAGGCACTGCGACGTTCGGTGCGATCGAAAGTGACGGCTGCGTCCAGGTGTCGGTGACGGACGACGGCATCGGCATCGCCGAGGACAAGCAGGCGAAAATCTTCCAGCCGTTTCAGCGTGCGGGCCAGGAAACCGGGCCGATCGAAGGCACCGGAATCGGCCTCGCCATCACGCGCCGTCTCGCCGACATGATGGGAGGCACGACCGGCTTTAGAAGCACCGAAGGCAGCGGCTCAGTCTTCTGGATCTCGCTCCCGATTCACGACCCGACCGCGTCGGCCGCGCGCGCCAACGGGCCGGCACGAACCGCCGCCAGTTCCCTGCTGAGCTCGCCCGTAGGCCCGCGGTTCTCGATCGTCTACATCGAGGACAACCCCTCGAACATCGCCTTCATGAAGGACCTGGTGAGCGACCTCGAGCGCGTCGACCTCGCCACCGCGCCGACCGCCGAGATTGGAATCGAGCTCGTCCGTGCCCGTCGACCCGATGTCGTGATCATGGACATCAACCTGCCGGGCATGAGCGGCTTCGAAGCGACCCGAAAGCTGCGCGACTGGCCCGAGACAGCGGGGATTCCGGTCATCGCCCTCAGCGCCGCCGCGATGGTGCGCGACTCGACCCGGGTGAAAGAAGCAGGCTTCTACCAGTACCTCACCAAGCCGGTGCAGGTGGACGAGCTCACCGGCGTGCTCGACGAGCTCCTCCGCCTCAAACTGAAACCGGGTTAGCTGCCTGTCGCAGGCTTCCCATCGCTGTCGATGCCGTATTGGTTGAGGCGGTACTGCACCGTGCGCACGCTGAGGTCGAGGATCTCGGCCGCCCGCGCAGTCGACCCTTCCGCCGCCTCGAGCGTCTTGATGATCGCGTACCGCTCGAGCTCGGCCAGCGTCGCGCCGGGAATCGTGATTCCGGTCAGGCTCTCGGGGGTCGGCGAGGCGTAGGGCAGGTGCGCCGCATCGATCTTGTCGCCCTCGCACATCACCACCGCCCGTTCGATGGCGTTCTCGAGCTCACGCACGTTGCCGGGCCAGCGGTGGCTGCGCAGCTTGGTCTTCGCCCTCGAGGTGAAGCCGTCGATTGGCTTGTGGTTCTCCAGCGCAAACCGCTGAAGGAAATGCTCGGCGAGCACCACGATGTCGCCACCTCGAAGCCGAAGCGGCGGCATCTCGATCGTCACCACGTTCAACCGGTAGAAGAGATCTTCGCGGAACCGGCCGGCCGCCACGTCGGCTGTCAGGTCGCGGTTCGTCGCAGCGAGGATCCGCACGTCGACCTTCACCGACTCGTTTCCGCCGACCCGCTCGAACCGCCGCTCCTGAAGCACCGTCAGCAGCTTGATCTGCGTGGCGGCAGGAACCTCGCCGATCTCGTCCAGAAACAGCGTGCCTTCGTTGGCCTGCTCGATTCGGCCGACCCGCCTCTTCTCGGCGCCAGTGAACGAACCCTTCTCGTGGCCGAACAGCTCGCTCTCGAGCAGCGTCTCGGCCAGTGACGCGCAGTGCAGCGCCACGAAGGGCTTCTCGGCCCGCGGGCTCATCTGGTGCAGCGCCCTGGCCAGCTCGCCTTTCCCCGTGCCGCTCTGCCCTGTGATCAACACCGTCGCCCGCGAGGGCGCCACCTGCCTCGCCAGCCGATACACCTTCTGCATCGCAGCGCTCGTGCCCAGCAGCCCCTGGAGCCCCTCTTCGCCCTTCTCCCGCGCCTGGCGACGAAAGTTGTCGTTCTCGAGTCGCAGGTTGCGCGCCTCGATTGCGCGCTCGATCGACACCAGCAGCGCCTCGAACTCGATCGGCTTGGTGATGTAGTCCGTCGCACCCGCACGCATCGCGTCGACCGCCGATTGCACCTCGGTGGCCGAAGTCACGACAATCACCGGCAGCTCGGGGTTGCGCTCGCGCAGCTCCTTGAGCAGCTGCATTCCGTTCATCCGCGGCATGTCGAGGTCGGTCACCACCACGTCTGGCGGGTGTTCGACCATCCGCTCGAGCGCGGCCTGGCCGTCGACCGCCAGATCCGCTTCGTAGCCCTTCGTGCTCAACAGCTCCTTGAGCGCCGACCGCGCGGCGCCGTCATCGTCAGCCACGAGAACGCGAAGTGCCATGGGGGGTTCCTCCCATGACCTTCGGCCTTTCTGCAATCAGGCGTTTCTGCGGGCGCAAACCCTGCGGCCTCCGCGGGCAGGTGCAATTTTTGCCTAGCGCACGATCAGCACCGGCTTTTTGCAAAGGTGCATCAGCCGGTCAGCCACCGAGCCGAGCAACACCCTGGCGGCGGCGTTGCGGCCCCGACTGCCGACGACCACCAGGTCGAAGCCTTCGGTCTCTGCCAGCTTGGCGACCCGCTCGGCCGCCGGGCCTTCGACATCGACAGTCGCCATCTCGGGGCTGCCCAGCGCCTCCCGCACTTCGGCGAGCACCGCTTTTGCCCGTGCCGTCTCGGCCGCCATCACCTCGTTGACGACAGTGAAGGGCGCATCACCCGGAATGAGAATGGGAACCACCGCATACACCGCCGTCAGCGAAGCCTTGGTGGCCGTCGCGAGCTCGAGGGCCAGGCGCGCTGCATCCAGAGAAGGCTTTGAGCCGTCGACCGCCACCAGGATTTTTTTCATGGCCACCCCTGCTGCACAGACTGGTCCGTCGTGGTCACCCGCTTGCACAGAGCCCAGTGCATGACCTCGCGACTCCTGCTGCTCGCCGCGCTCTTCTGCTTCACGTCGGCGAACGCAACTGCGCCAAAGACCGCTGCGCCCGAGCCCACCCTGCCGACGCCCGAGTACCTGCCGCCGCTGGCGCGCGCGGTCTTGCACAAGCGGATGCAGCGCCATGGACGGGATCAATCGCGGTTGGTCCTGGCCGTCACCCTGCTGCAGCGCGACGTCGTGAAGAGCATCGCCTCCGATCTCGCGGCCGAGCCGAGGCTGGTGCGCCCGATGGCCGAGTCGCGTGACGAGCTCAACAGCTCCCTGCCCGAACGCTTCTTTGTCCTCCAGGACGCGCTGCGCTTGCGCGCCAAAGATCTCGCCGACGCGGCCAACCGAAAAGACGACGTGCAGCTCGCGAAGAGCTTTGGGCAGCTGGTCGAGATCTGCGTCAGCTGTCACTCGTCGTACCTCAGCCGCGACTGAAGACTTAAGGTCAACGGACCACGAGCACCGGCTTCTTGCAGATGTGCACGAGCCGGTTGGCCACCGAGCCCATCAGGAGCCGGGCCACGGCGTTCTGGCCGCGGCTCCCGACGACGACGAGGTCGAAGTTTTCCTCGTCTGCGAGCTGAGAGATCCGCTCTGCAGCGCTCCCTTCGACCAGCACGGTCTGGATTTCCTCAGCGTTCAGCTCACCCTTCATCAGCTCGAGCACATCGGTGCCGGTCGCGACCTCTGCTTTCATCATGTCGCTCACCACTGTGAACGGGACCTCGCCCGGCAGCATCAGGGGCACCACCGAATAAGCGAGGGTGACCGACGCCTTCAGGGCCTGACCAAGCTCCAGTGCCAGCCTCGCAGCGTCCGTCGAGGGCTTCGAGCCGTCCACCGCAACCAGGATCTTTTTCATGGACGCACGCCAATGCATGCGGTGTTCCGGCTGCACAGCAGCTTCTCCCCTCTAGCAGCAGCTTGAGCTTCGTCCCGCCGCCGGGTGCGGCTTCCAGCGTCACCTCGCCCCCCTCGGCGATGACCAGCGCCTTCACCACCGCGAGCCCCAGCCCGCTGCCTGGCTGCCCGGACAGCTGGGCGGCGCGGCCCCGGTAGAAGCGGTCGAACACCCGCGCGCGCTCGTCGGCGGCGATGCCAGGGCCGAGGATGCCGAGCTTTCTGCCGAACAACGGCGCGAGGGTGTCCGCTTTGCCGTTCGCCAGAATCTTGAACACCGTCGCCATCTTGGTGGCGATGGTCCACAGCGACAGGAGTAGCCCAGCCTGAAACCAGCTCGTCCCGT
>JBBRAX010000019.1:0-104266 GCA_038206395.1 Myxococcales bacterium
GGTGTCGGCGGTGGCGTGGGTGTCGGCGGCGGCGTCGGCACTGGCGGCGGCGTCGGCACAGGCGGCGGCGTCGGCACTGGCGGCGGCGTCGGCACTGGTGGAGGCGCGGGTGTTGGCGGCGGCGCAGGTGTTGGCGGCGGCGCAGGTGTCGGCGGCGGCGCGGGTGTCGGCGGCGGCGCGGGTGTCGGCGGCGGCGCAGGTGTCGGCGGTGGCGCAGGTGTCGGCGGCGGCGCAGGTGTCGGCGGCGGCGCAGGTGTCGGCGGCGGCGCAGGCGTCGGTGGCGGTGCGGGTGGCGGTGCGGGTGGCGGTGCAGGCGGCGGCGCGGGTGGCGGTGCAGGCGTCGGTGGCGGCGCAGGTGGCGGCCCGGTCGATCTCGCAGGCACGTTCACCGCGAAGATGACGGCGAACCAGTCGGTTCCTCCGACCGTCTCGGCCGCGACGGGCACCGTCTCGGTCGTCTCGGTCAACCAGAACGACGGCGGCTACGCGGTCACCCTCGCAGGCGCGGTTTCGGGCTTCGGTGCGGACACGGCGACCCTGGCCCACATCCACGGGGCGATCGCTGGCCTCGAAGGCCCGATTCTCGACGCCAACAACTACACGGTTGTCACTGCGGCCGGCATTGTCACCGTCAGTGGCACCCAGACCCTGAGCCAGGCGTCGATGGCCGAAGTCGTCGCGGGCCGCACGTACGTGAACATCCACACGTCGATGTTCGGCATGGGCGCTGTGCGCGGTCAGATCCTCCGGGTCGGTGAGATCCTCTGGAGCGCGCAGCTCAGCGGCGCCAACGAGGTTCCTCCCTCGACGGCTGGGCTGGTCGGCGGCGTCGGCTTCATCCTCCACACGGACGGTGGCGTCTCGTACGAAGGTGCGTGGCCGGCCTCGGTCGAAGCGGTCGCGTCGCACATCCACGTCGGAGCCGCCGGCATCATCGGCCCGGTCGTCCTCCCGCTGACCCTGGTCGGCACCACGGGCATCACGGGCAGCTTCGTCACCCAGCAGGCGGATGCGGGCGCCGATCAGTACGTCAACGTTCACACCACGGACGCCGGCGACGGCCTTATCCGCGGTCAGATCGTCGTTCACTGATTTCGCAGCCGGCTGTAAACAAAAGGCGCCGGGGGCCGGTTGGGTCCTCGGCGCTTTTCACTTTTTGACAGGACTGAGGCGATGGGCACGGAAGCCGAGCTTCAACGACTGGTCTCGCTGCGGCACCCGGATCCGCATCGCCTGCTCGGCGTGCACCCCGATGCCGACGGCCTGCTGATTCGCGCGTTCCGCCCCGAGGCCGCCGGCGTCTTCGCGATCCCCGCAGACGGTGGCCCCCGCATCGAGCTCAAGCCCCGCCGCGAGTACCCCGGCCTCTTCGAGACCCGCATCCCCAAATCGCGCGGCCAGTTCCGCTACCGCTTCGAGGTGCTGTACCCGAACGGCTCGGTCTTCACCCTTCACGATCCGTATGCCTTTGGCCCGACGCTGGGCGAGCAGGATCTGTATTTCGCCGGCGAAGGCCGCCACACCCGGCTGTGGGAAAGGCTGGGCGCACACCCGATGATTCACCAGGGCGTCGGCGGCACGGCGTTCGCGGTCTGGGCCCCGAACGCCGCCAGCCTCTCGGTGGTCGGCGACTTCAACTCGTGGGACGGCCGGCTGCACCCGATGCGCATGCTCGGCAAGTCGGGCATCTGGGAGCTCTTCATCCCCGAGCTCTCTGATGGCGCCCGCTACAAGTACGAGATTCGCCCCGGCGGTGGCGGCATGCCCTTCCTCAAGTCGGATCCGTTCGGCTTCCGGATGGAGCACCCGCCGCTGACGGCTTCCGTCGTCCACTCCCTGAAGAACTTCAAGTGGAGCGACACGCAGTGGATGGCGTCACGCACCGCGGGCAAGGACGAGGCGGTGTCGATCTACGAAGTGCACGCGGCGTCGTGGAAGCGCGTGCCCGGTGAAGACAACCGGATGCTGACGTGGCGCGAGCTGGCCCCGCAACTGGCAGATCACGCGATCGCGCTCGGCTTCACCCACGTCGAGCTGATGCCCGTGGCCGAGCACCCCTTCGGTGGCTCGTGGGGCTACCAGGTCGGCGGCTACTACGCGCCTACCTCAAGGCACGGCCACCCCGACGACTTCCGCTTCTTCGTCGACCACCTGCACAGCCGCGGGCTCGGCGTGATCATCGACTGGGTGCCCGGCCACTTTCCGCGCGACGCCTTCGCGCTTGGCAACTTCGACGGCACCGCGCTGTACGAGCACTCAGATCCGCGGCAGGGCGCGCACCCCGATTGGGGCACGCTGATCTTCAACTTCGGCCGCAACGAGGTGCGGAACTTCCTGCTCGCCAACGCGCTCTTCTGGCTCGAGGAGTACCACGTCGATGGGCTGCGCGTGGACGCGGTCGCCTCGATGCTCTACCTCGACTACTCGCGCAAAGAGGGCGAGTGGATTCCCAACCTGCACGGTGGCCGCGAGAACCTCGAGGCGTTGAGCTTCTTGCGCGAGTTCAACCGTCTCGTTCGAAAGAATCACCCCACCGCGATGGTGCTCGCCGAAGAGTCGACGTCCTGGCCCGGCGTCACCCGCCCGGAAGCCGAAGGCGGTCTGGGCTTCAGCCACAAGTGGAACATGGGGTGGATGCACGACACCTTGAAGTACTTCTCTACCGACCCGCTGTACCGCCAGCACCACCACCACCAGCTGACCTTCGGGCTCCTCTACGCGTTCAGCGAGAACTTCGTGCTGCCGCTGTCACACGACGAAGTCGTCCACGGCAAAGGCTCGCTGATCGGCAAGATGCCCGGCGACCTGTGGCAGAAGCTCGCCAACCTGCGCGCGCTCTATGCCTGGATGTGGTGTCACCCCGGCAAGAAGCTGTTGTTCATGGGCGGCGAGCTCGGCCAGTTCCACGAGTGGAAAGCCGACGCGAGCCTCGACTGGCACCTGCTCGAAGATCCCGGGCACGCTGGGCTGCTGCAGTTCGTCGCCCGCCTCAACAAGCTCTACCGCGACAAGGCCGCGCTGCATGCGCTCGACTTCGACGGCGCCGGCTTCCAGTGGATCCAGGCCGACGCCGCAGCGGCCAATGCGTACGCCTTCGTTCGACGGTCGAAGGTTTTAGGCGACGAGCTGTTGGTGATCGCGCACCTGGCCCCGGTGGTGATCGACGGGTATCGCGTCGGCTGCCCAGCCCCGGGCACCTGGGTCGAGATCTTGAGCTCCGACGCGACGGAGTTCGGCGGCTCGGGCGTCGTCAACGGTGAGCGCGTGGCGGAAGACGTGCCCTGGGACGGCCAGCCGCAGTCACTTTGCGTCCGGCTGGCTCCTCTGGGCGTCAGTGTCTGGCAGCGAACTTAAGCCGTTCGACGCGAAGAGCTGAAGGAACTGCAGCACGTGCGCCGCGTCCGCTTCGCTGAGCTCGGCGTCCTTCGACATCTCAGGCACGAACTTCGCCCACTCGTCCATCGTGTGCGCCGACGGCGTGGGCGTGAGGTGGCAGGTGCCGCAGCGCGCGAGAAACAGGCTTCGGCCGTGTTCCAGCGTCGAGAGCTCGAGGTTGGCTTGTCTCGCCTGCAGCAACGTCGGCCGCGGAATGCCCGCGGTGCAGCCCGTGAAAGCCAGCAGCACCAGCCAGCGCTTCACAGATCGATTCCGATCACGCTTCGCACCCAGACCCGGCCGAACAAGTCGCCGCGCTGCGGAACGCGGCTCAACCCATCGAGCCGGATGTATGGCGCCACCGACCACCAGAGGCGCTTGAACTGCACCATGAACGCTGGCCCGAGGAAGTGGTGCGGCTGCGCGTTGAAGGTGCCTTCGCCCGGCCCGCCGAGCTCCCAGTGCATCCAGTACTCGAGGCCGAGGTTGAGCCACGGGAAGATCTGCACGGTGGCGCCCGCGGTCGGGTGCAGAACCCACTCCTGATCGCCCGTGTAATAGAACTCGCGCTCGACCCAGAGGTTGGCCATCAGCCGCACCGGCCCGAAGCGCCGCGCGAGGTTTACCTTCGCCTCGACCTCGATCTCGTTTCGGAGTTCGGCTACCTCCAGGTACAGCGAGACGTCGACCGGCCAGTCGCCCTGCTCTGCCAGGCGGTACCGCAGCCGCTGCTTGATTCCGTCAAAGCGCAGCGCGTCTTCGCCCGACGACGCGCCGGGATCATTCGAGAACTGGAAGTACAGCGCCAGCTCGAGCTTGTCGGTGAGCCCGTACTCGATCTCGCTGGTGAGAATCGCCCGCGGCGTCCACGTCAGCCGGCCGCTGGTGTCGTAGCTGCGAACCGGAGACAGATCGACGTACTGCTCGACCTCTAGCCCGTCTTTCGGCAGCGTCTCGTAGGGGTATGTGAAGGGAAGTGCACGGGGGTTGGCCCATGCAGCGCCCGCAACCGCCAACGACATCAGCAGAACTCTTCGGGACATCTAAAAGCCCGAGAGGAGCAGCGGCTCAGACTGAACGAAGTCGTTGTTCCTGGCCGACTGGTGGCAGGTGTTGCATTCGCCGCCTGCAACGCCGTGGTACATCTCGCCCGACGGTGGAGTGATGCCGCGCCACGCGATGATCTGCGTGACGCCGTCGGTGGCGGGCTTCAGATCGAACCATTCCCAGTTCGTCGCGCCCTGCACGTTGTAGTCGCCGCCCCGCTTCACCATCGCGAAGTTCTGGCTGCCGTCGTTGACCCGCTTCACGATGATCGTGCCGACGGGGAATTGGGTGCTGCCGTGCGCGGGCTTCCTGTTGATGAACAAGGTCCGTTCACCAGCAATGTGGGGACTGCCCGCCACTTCGTTGGGAGGAAGGGGGTAGGTCGCCCATTCCTGAAAGTGTTGGAAGTCGCGGGGGAGCGCGATGAACACCTCGGGCGCAGGCGTCTCTTCGATGCCACCGCAGCCGCACAACACCCCGACGAGCAACGACGCGAGCCTCTTCATTCCGGGAGCTTCGGGATGCCCATTTTGTCGGCGGCCGCACCCATGTGCGTGACCAGCGAGGTGGCGGCCATCGGGTCGGCCTCGGTCTTGAGCGCCGAGTACAGCTTCCCGAAGGGGGTCATCAAGTCGGTGGCCGAAGGGCTGGCCGAGCTCCACGTCGCAGGCACGGCCGGCAGCGCGTCGCCGGTGATGGCGTCGTAGGCCGCGTCGACCCGCGAGAAGGCCGCGGTGATCGCGGTGTCTTCGGCCGAGCCGCCCTTCTCGAGCACCCAGGGCTTGAAGAGCGCGTAGGTCGCCTTGCCGGCCGCCACGTTGGCGCGCATGTCGGCGAGCGTGAACTGGGCGTAGCGCGACTCTTCTTCGCCGCTCTCGGCCTTCTGCAGCTTCTCGATCTGTTCTCCCATCGAGCCGATCACTCCGCGAAAGGCGGTGGCGCTGTCGAGGGTCAGGGTGCCGAACTGATCCGTCATCTTCTGAACGTCCTTCACCATGCGGTCGCACAGCTTCGTCTTGAAGTCCGTCGCTTCGGCCGCAGTGGCCGGGAAGGCGGCGACCTTGTGGCCGGTGAGGCCCATTTCGAAGGTCTTCACCGAGGCAGGAATCACGTCCGAGTAGAGGATGCGCTCGATCGCGTGGATGCCGGTGACGTTGACGTCGTCGAACAAGTTCAGGTCGGCGCCTTTGTCGTTGATGAAGACGTCGTACCGCTGGTCAGTGGTCGCGTCGAGCTCGGGGAAGAGCACCGCGATGGCGCCTTCGATGTGCTCGTAGGCGATGCGCGCCTTCTTCCACTCGGTCTTCATCGTGGCGATCGCGGCCGCGTCGGTGGTCGCGTTCCAGGGCGTCGACGGAGCGGCCGTCTGAATCGCCACCGAGGCCGCCTTCAGAGCCACCAGGTTGGTGTTGATGTACGCCTTCACACCCGCGTTGGCCTTCGCCTCGTTCACGCCAGCGTCGGTGCCGCCGTCGCCGCCGCTCGACGCGCTGCCGCCGCAGGCCGCGAGACCCACCATCGCCACGGCGCTCAAGAATTTCTTCATCATGTTGTTCAGCTCTCCACTCAAAGGGACTGCACGAACTTCAGGAGCACTGCGCGCTGGTCTTCCGAAAGGGCAACGAAACGGGCGCGGGAATCGGCGCCTTCGCCGGCGTGGGCCAGCACGGCTTCCTCGACGCTCCTGGCGCGGCCATCGTGCAGGTAGGTGCGAAGGAACCGAAGGCCGATCAGCGGCGCCGTGCGCCACTGGGCCGACGTCGCCTGCTCGTCGACGAGCCCGTCGGCCAGCGCCTCGCCCATGTCGTGAAGCAGCAGGTCGGCGTAGATGGGCGCGTCGATGTTGGCCAGCTGCGGCACCGGGTAGTCGGCGCGCGTGCGAAGCGAAGGCACGTGGCAGCCGTCACACCGCGCCTGCGCGAACAGGTTCTTCGCTTCGGCCGTCGCGGGCGCACGGCGGGGGATCTCGATCAGCCGCAGGTAGTCGCTGACCGCATTCACCAGGTGCAGGTCGGCGTCGACGCCCGGGTGCTGGTCGTCCGTGACGCCTTCGGCGTTCGGCACTTCGGTGGGCCGCATCGGCGACGTCATGCCCATGTCGCCCTGGAAGGCGTCGGCGGTGAAGTCGGTGAGCGTCGCGACGCGCGCCTTCAGGCCGAACCGGCCGATGAGGTTCCCCTGCCCCTTCAGGTAGCTGGGCGCGTGATCATCGGGGTTCGGCTCCGAGTGGTAGACGACGCGGTTCACCTTGCCGCGAATGCCGTCGGTGCGGGTCGCCTGCTCGGCCTCGACCCGCAGAATCTCGGCATCGGAAATCGCCTCGAGGTAGCCGCGGCCGAAGAGAGGAGGCCCGACGCGCTCGGAGATCTTCAGCTTCACCATCGAGGGCGCCAAGAGGGGCGCTGTTGCCGGCGACAGGTAATACGGGCGAACCGTGTTGCCGTACGGCAGCGCAGACTGGTCGGCCGCGATGGTGCTTCCATCGGCCTCGACCACCACCACCTTCTCGACCTTGCCCGAGCCCCGCCCCGCTTCCTCGTGGCACGCGCTGCAAGCATTGCGGATGTACAGCGGCCCCAGGCCGTCGGCGGCGCGGAAAGGCAGATCGAAGAGTGCGTCGCCTTCGTCGAAACGATCGAGTTGGGCCTGCGTGGCTCCCCTCAGCGGTTGATCCGGCGCGTCTTCCCGGACCACGGTCGGCCCGGCATCCGGCAAGCCGCCATCAGGCCCCACCGAAAGCGGCCCGCAGCCTGCCCACACCAACGCGAGAACGCAGAGCTTCTTCACTCCTGGCCCACCTGTCGGTTCGAGTCTGTGTCCTCGGCGTCGACCCGGAACGACAACTGCTCGATGCGCGCCACCGGCCCGCTGGCCAGCGACGTGAAGCGGCGGGAAGTCTTTTCGTTCGGCACGGAAACCTCCTCAGCCGGGGTTGGAACCCAGCGCCGCCCTGATATCGATTTTGATAATCAAAGTCAAAACGTTGAGGGCAAGAATGAACGAGGTTCTGCTGGACGCGTGCGGGGTGAGGGTCGAGCTGAAGCAAGGCAGCGTGGGCCTGCCCATCGGTGGTGGCATTGGAGCGAACCAGCGGCGACGCGCCGATGCTGATGTTGCTGGGCCTTGAGGGCCCGCCTGCTCACGCCTGGGCTTTGAGCTTCTCGATCCAGGAGGAAGGGAGGCCGGCAGCGGTCGCTCCGCGCACCAAGGCCTCGACGAAGCGGGGGCTGATCGGGCCCTCGTTGCTCGCGCGAACGGGGTTGGTGCAGAAGGCGATCGCGTCGACGACTTCGCCGCCGACCTTCACCTTCACCGCCCTTTCCACGGACATCTGCGTCACGCCACCTTCCTTGTGCGAGATGATCGGCCAGTCGACCGCTTGAATCTCGAAGAGGCGCCCGTGCACGGTGCTGCCCTTCTGGTCGACGAGGCCGGCCACGCGGCCACCCCACCAGCGCGAAGGGAAGTCGTAGGCGAGCCCGACGTCGATCGCCTCGGCGAGCTTTCCTTCGGGCAGGTCGAAGAACTCGTAGGCGTGCTGGGCGCGCCATTCTACAAACGCTGCGCGGTCGAGAACCGTCGAGTACGCGAAGTACTGCTTCACGCCCTGCCCCGCTGCGTCGCGGGCCTTCATCACCTGATCGTAGTGCGAATCCATAAGGCGTCTTCCTAGCGCGACTTGAAGACGCCGAACATCCCCGCCACGTCGAGCCGCGACGTCTTGAGGAAGAGCTTCAGCGCCCTTTCCGTGTGGTCGGCCAACGAGGCCATTTGCCGCAAGCGCTCTAGCCTTTCTTTCGGAACCTTGCCGGTCACTTCGGCGATGCGTTGGGCTTCGAGCAGGTCGGCGCGAATGCGGGCGATGAAGGCGAACTCGCGCTCCTCGATCACCCGGCGGGCCATCTTCAGCAGGTCGGTTTCGGCGCGGTACCGCCACGAGGCGTCGCCCGGCGTGCGGACGCGAAGGATCACACCCCAGCGCTCCAAATCGCGAAGCAGCATCGACACCCCGCCCTTCGACAGCTCGAGGTCGGCCTCGATCTCTGCGGCGGTCAGCGCGGTGTCGCGCAGGTACAGCAGCGCCCAGACGCGGCCCTGGTTCCGCTTGAAGCCCCAGAACTCGATCACGTTGCCGACGGCGTCGACGGCGACCGCTTCCCACTGCTCGAGCTTCTCGGCGTCTGAGTCGGCCGCTTCGCCCTTGTTCCAGAGGTAGCCCTTCATCGCGGGCTCCCCATTTCAGTGGCGGTCAGGCTGCCCCCTTGAGGGCGAGCCCACGCGCGACAGTGCGGGCCCAGCCGACCAGCTGCGCGCCACCGGGAGCGCTGGCGTACTTGCCCAGCGCATCGACGGCGCTGGTCAGCTCGGCTTCCATCTGAACGACCGCCTCGTCGAGTGCGCCGGTGCACAGCAGCGCGGTGCCGAGCTCGCGCGCCTTCTCGGCCGACACGGTGGGAAACCCCCAGGCTTCCTGGAAGCGGCGCCGCAGCTTCGCGTCCTTCTGCACGGCGAGAAGAATGGGCAGCGACGGCGTCTTCGACTGGATGTCCGCGTACTGCGGCTTGCCTTCGTCGGTGCCGGTGACGTCGCGAATGTCGTCGGCCATCTGAAACGCGATGCCGAGGCGGCGGCCGAAGCCGTCGAAGCACTTGCCGGCCTGGGGGTCGGCCCCGACGATCGCCGCTCCGAGGCCGCACCAGCCGAAGAGCGAGCCCGTCTTGCCTTCGGCGATGGCGCGCAGGTTCTGCAGCTGCAGGTCAAGGTTTCCGCGCGCTTCGACTTCGGCGATCGCGGCCTTCGTCATCTCGGCGATCACCGCCAGCGCCGACGCCGTCAGCTTCGGGTCGACGTCCGACAGGCGCAGCAGCGCGCCCGACAGCAGCAGGTCGCCCGACATCACCGCCACGATGTTGCCCCACCGCGCGTTCACCGTCGGCCGGCCGCGGCGGAACATGCCCGCGTCGACCACGTCGTCGTGAAGAAGGCTCGCCGAGTGGATGAGCTCCGCCGCCGCAGCGACCTCGACCAGCTTGTCGGCCTTCACGCCCAGGGTGTCGCCGAAGATCCGCACCAGCAGGGGCCGCGCGCGTTTGCCGCCACCGCCCAGGCAGAGGTGGCGAGCGGCGGTCAGCAGCGTCGCCGTAGCAGGCACCGACTCACCGCCGAGCTCGTCGACAATCGAGCGCTCGACGTCCACCAGGAAGTCCCCAAAGGCCTGAGCAGGATTCATGTGCTTCATATAGTTCAAGCCGTCTTGAACTGCATGAGCTTCTGGCCTAAAAACTACTCAGCGCGCATCGCCTCGACCGGGTCCAGCCGGGCGGCCCGCGCTGCGGGGTAGATGCCGAAGACGAGGCCCACGCCCGAGCTCATTCCCAGCGACAGCACGACGGCCCAGGGCGGCACCGACGTGTAGAGGCCCAGGGTCCAGCGCCCGAGCCAGGCAAGGAAGAAGCCTAAGGCGATGCCAATCACCCCGCCGACCAGCGACAGCACCACGGCCTCGGTGGCGAACTGCAGCAGAATGCGGCGGCGGGTCGCGCCCAGCGCCTTTCGAACGCCGATCTCTTTGGTTCGTTCGGTGACGGCGACCAGCATGATGTTGAGGATCCCGATTCCGCCAACGAGCAACGACAAGAAGCAGACGCCGAAGGTGGCGGCGGTGATCACCTTCGACAAGTCATTCAACGTCTTCGCCATCGACTCGTTGGTCGAGATCTCGAAGTTGTTCTCGCCCGCGGCCTCGACCTGGCGCCGGTTGCGAAGCAGACGGGTCACCTCTTCCTGGCCGCGCTCGACGGCTTCCTTGTCGCGCGCCTGGACGTTGATCGACAGGCTGCGGCGCTTCCCGTACGCGCCGAGGAAGGTGTTCATCGGGATGAAGACCATGTTGTCGAGGTTGAACATGCCGAGCACCTTGCCCCGCCGCTCGAGCACCCCGACCACGGTGTAGGGGCGGCCGCGCATCCGCACTTCCTGGCCAAGGGGGTCGGCTCCAACGAAGAGGCGATCGACTACGTCGGGGCCCAGCACCACCACCTGGCGGCCGTCGAGGTCGTCCTGCTCGGTGAAGAAGCGGCCGGTGGCGACGACGACTCCCGCGGTCTCGGCGTAGTCGGTGGTCGCGCCGACCACGAACACCGAAGGCTGCGTCTCGGCGGCGGCGGTCGACACCTTCTGGGCCGGCTGCGCGCTGCTGGCGCTGGCGATGGTCACCGACGGGCAGTGATCGATGATCGCCTTGCGGTCGGCCAGGGTCAGCGGCGGCCGGTTGCCGATCTTGTTCCAGTTCATCCGGTTGCCGCCGAAGCGAATGCCCACCGGCCACTTGTCGACGCGGAACACGTTCGCGCCCAGCTGAGACAGGTCGCGATTCACCTTGGTGCTCAGCCCTTCCAACAGGGCCATCATCGTCACCACCGTCGTGACGCCGATCATGATCCCCAGCAGCGTCAGCAACGTGCGCAGCGGGTTGGCCGCGAAGGTGCCGAAGGCGAGCCGCAGGTTGTCGACGAAGGTGCGGATCATTCGGTGCGCAGCGCCTCGACAGGATCCAGGTTGGCCGCGCGCCAGGCCGGCCAGATGCCGAAGATGAGGCCGACCGCCGCCGCGAAGCTGACCCCGAACACGACGGTCAACGGCTCGACGGTCGCCGCCAGCGGAGTGACCATGCTCACGATCTTCGCTCCGCCCAGGCCGACGATGGTGCCCAGCAGGCCGCCGACTGCCGAGACCGCGATCGCCTCGAGAATGAACTGGATCACGATCGTGCGCTTGCGGGCGCCCAGCGCGCGGCGAACGCCGATCTCACGCGTCCTCTCGCGCACCGAGACCAGCATGATGTTCATGATCCCGATGCCGCCGACGAGCAGCGTGATGAACCCGATGCCGGCCGCGACCCCGAAGAGCGCGCCGGTGAGCTGGTTGTAGGTCGAGGCCAGCTGCTCGGGCCGGTTGATCGCGAAGTCGTCGCCCTTGTCGGGTGGCGTGCTGCGCGCCCGGCGAAGAATGCCGACCAGCTGATCTTCCGCGGCGTCCATCACCTTCGGGTTGGTCACCGCGACCCCGATCTGAATGCTGCGCCGGCCGCCGAACTGGCCCTGAAAGGTACGGAAGGGAATCAGCACCACCGTGTCCTGGCTCTGGTCGAGGATCTTGCCGCGCCGCACCAGCGTGCCGACCACCGTGTAGAGGCGGTTGCCGACGCGAATCGAAGCGCCCAGCGGGCTCGAGTGGGGGAACAGCGTGTCGGTGATGTCGGTGCCGATCACCGCGACGTTGCGCCGGTTCTCGTTGTCGCTGTCGATCAAGAAGCGGCCGCTGGCGACCTCGTGGCTCGAGACGGTGAGATCTTCCGGCGTGGTGCCCGTGATGTCGACCGCGGTCAGCGAGTTGCCCTGAAAGCTGACGTCTTCGTTCTCGTCGACCGACGGAGCCACCGCGGTCGCGAAAGTCGACTGGGCCCGAATCGCTTCGACGTGCGCCATCGTCAGCGGCTTGCGGTTGCGAAATTCCCACCAGTTGCCCATTTGCACCCAGGGCTGGCGCGCGACGTAGAGCGAGCTGCTGCCGATGCTGGCCAGCTGCTTGTCGAAAGAGCTGTTGAGGCCCTGGATGATGCCGACGATCGCCAGCAGCGTCGCGACGCCGATTCCCACCCCGACCGTGGTCAGCGCCGTGCGCAGCTTGTGGGCCCGCAGCGACAGCACCGCGATGCGCGCGCCCTCGATGAAGTCGACGCGAAAGGTGGTCCAGAAAGAGCTCACGGGCCGACCGCCTCGAGCGTCGGGTCATCGCGCAGGTTCTGCAGCGCGACCTCGCGGCCGGGGCCGTCGGCGATGACGACGCCATCGGAAAGGCGCACGGCGCGCGGGCAGCGGGCGGCCAGCTTGGGCTCGTGGGTGACGAGGACGATGGTGTGCCCCGATCGATGGAGCTCGTCGAAGAGCTTCACGATCTCTTCGCCGGTGGCGGAGTCGAGGTTTCCGGTGGGCTCGTCGGCGAGCAGCAGCGACGGCTCGCTGGCCAGCGCGCGGGCGATCGCGACGCGCTGCTTCTGACCACCCGACAGCTCGTTGGGCCGGTGGGTCATCCGGTTGCTGAGCTTCACCTGCTCCAGCGCCCTCACCGCTTTCGCGCGGCGGTCTTTCGCTTTCATGCCGCGGTACACCAGTGGGAGCTCGACGTTGGCGAGCGCCGTCTCGCGCGGCAGCAGCTGGAAGTTCTGGAAGATGAACCCGATCTCGCGGTTCCGGATGCCGGCCAGGTCGTCGTCGGGCATGTGCGCCACGTCGCGGCCATTGAGGTGGTACTCGCCGCGGGAAGGCGTGTCGAGGCAGCCGATCACGTTCATCAGCGTCGACTTGCCCGAGCCCGACTGGCCGATGATCGCCACCCACTCGCCCTTGTCGATGGTGAGGTTCACGCCGCGCAGCGCGTTCACCGTCTCGCCGCCGACGTAATAGGTGCGCCAGATGTCGCGCAGGTCGATCAGCATCAGCCGCCCTTCTTCGGCCCGCGGCGCTTGCCTTCACCCGGCTTCACTTCTTCGACCAGGTCGCCCTCTTTCAGCTCTTTGGCCAGCGTGCGGTACGGGCCTTCGACCACCTGCTCGCCTTCTTTGAGGCCGTCGACGATCTCGACGTCCGTATCCGACGAGATGCCCGTCACCACGCGGCGCAGGTGGGCCTTCTTGTCTGCGTCGACGACGAAGACGATCTTCGCGAACGCTTCCGAGCTGCGCGGGGCCTTCAGTGATCCGCCTTCGGCCGGGGCTGCGGTGTCCGACAGCATCTTCTCGGGGCGCACCGTCACCGCCTGCACGGGCACCGTCACCGTCGAGTCGCGGCTCTCGGCCTTCACGCGAACCTCGGCGCTCATGCCCGGCAGCACACCCGGCGGCCGCGCAGTGAGCGCGATGGTGACCGGGAAGTTGGTGGTCTCCTGCTCGCTGCCCGGGTTGCGAATCAGCGCCTTCTGCGCGATCTCGATCACGCTGCCGCTGAAGGTCTGGCCTTCCAGCGCGTCGACCTTCACCTCGGCCGGCTGGCCTGCCTTCAAGTGCACCACCTCGTGCTCGCCGACCTCGATCTTCACTTCCATCGTCGCCAGCGCGGCGATCGTCATCACCACGTCTTCCGAGAAGTCGCTGCCGCGCACGCGTTCGCCGACCTCGCGCGTGAGCTCGATCACCGTGCCTTCGATGGGTGACTGCAGCGTCGTCTTGCTCAGATCGTTCTGCGTCTCGTCGAGTCGCGCCGAAGCCTGCGTGGCGCGGTCTTTCATGCCGCTGAGGCGGGCGATCGCGCCGTCGCGATCGGCGGTCGACTTCTCGAGCTCGGCTTTCGAGGCGAGGCCCTTCTCGACCAGGCTCGCGACCCGGCCCGTCTCGGACCCGGCGCGATCGAGCTCGACCTGAGAGGCCTGCACGTCGGCCCGCGCGGCGCTGAAGGCGGCCTGGGCCTGCTTCGTCGCGGCCTCGAAGCGGCGGCGGTCAATCTTCCCGAGCACCTGGCCCTTGGTGACCTGATCGCCTTCCTTGATGTTGAGCTCGATCAAGTCGCCCGACAGGTTGCTCGAGATCTTCACCGTCGTGGCCGCCTGCACCTTGCCGGCGCCAGTGACGGTTCGGATGATCGGCCCCTTCTTCGCGAGGCCCAGCTGCACCTCGACCGAGGGCGGCGGTTTGTCGCGCAGGCCGGCGAAGGCGATCGCCCCGACTCCGAGCACGATGAACGCGGCAATGAGTCCTTTCCACCAGGTCATCGGGCTCTCCTCTTCACAGTGACGAGCCGACGATGCGGCTCAAGTTCGCGCGGGCGATTTCGACATCGATGCGGCCCTGCACCTGGGTCAGCTGCGCCTGGGTGAGCTTGATCTGCGCGTCGCGCACCTCGAGCGTCGAGCCGGCGCCGGCGTTGAAACGTTCTTCAGCCAGCCGCAGCGAGAGCTCGGCGATCGATCGGTTCTTCTCGGCCAGGAGCGCGACCTGCAGCTGCGAGTCGAGCGCGGAGGTCGTGCGGCGAAGCTCACCTCCCAGCTCGCGTTCGGCCTGGGCCACCTGCAGCTCGGCGCCGCGCAGATCCGTGCCCGCGCGGCCGACAGCCGCCTGGGTCGCGAAGCCCGAGAAGACGTCCCACTGAAGGACGAGCGCTGCGTTGACGCCGTGCTGCAGCAGCGGGTTGAAGAAGACGCCGGCCGCTGGGGTCTGGCGGTAGTAGCTGACCTGGGCAGACACGCGCGGCAGGTACGCGGCCTCGGCGACGTCAATCGCCCGTTCGGAGGCCCGTTGCTGGGCTGCGAGGGCCTTGAGCAGCGGGCGCTTCTCGCGGGCGAGGGTCAGGGCTGCGTCAGCGTCGGGTCCCTTCGTCGGCTCACCCTTCAGCGACGCAGGAGCGACAGCCTCCACCAGGACCACAGGCCGGGCGAGCCAATTGAGCAGGTCGACTTGCGCCGCAACGATGGACTGCTTCGAGCGCACCACCGAGATCTGGTCGTTGCCGAGGTTCACTTCCGCGTCCAGCGCGTCGCGCTTCTGCCCGCGGCCCGCTTCGTACAGAGACTTCGCGCGTTCCAGCTGCTGCTGGCTGCGATCGACGGTCTGCTCGAGCACCTGCAACGCCTGCTGCGCGCGGAGGAGTTCGAAGAACCGGCGCTCGGCCTCAAACTGGCTCGCGAGCCGCTGCTCATCCAGCTGCCCTTGCGCGGCTTCGGCCGAGGCCCCGGCGAGCGCAAGCTGGTTCCACCAGCGGCCACCGTCGTAGAGGAGCTGGTTGATCGTCGCGTTGAGCTGGAAGATCCCGCCGACGCCCGAGGGCTGGGTGTAGCTGAACTCGGAGCTGGCGGAAGCCCGGTCGCTCCAGGCGCCGACGCCGACCTGTGCGTTGACGGAGAGCTGGGGAAGGATCGCGGCCCGCGCCGTCTTGCGGTTGTCCTGCTGGCGGGCGACCTCGAGCTCGGCCTGCAGGGCGGTGAGGTTGTCGCGCGAGGCGGCGCGGACCTCTTCGAGGGTGATGGGCGCTGCGAGCACCTGCGCAACGACGAGAAAGCCGATCACTTCATGCCTCCGAGGAGCCCGGGCAGCCCGATGAGAATCGCCGCCGCGTACAGCGCGTAGAGCAGCAGGCCGAAGAGCACCCCTTTCCACGCCGGCAGCTTCACCGCCGCCGCGAAGCCCAGGCCCAGCAGCGCCGCCGACCAGAGGTTGAAGAAGTCGATCGCGGCCAGCACGCGGCCTCGGCCGGGAGGCCCGGGGAAAAACTCCTGCAGCGAGGTGGTCATCAGCTTTCCGGCCTGCGCCGGCAGGATCACGTCCTGCTTGAGCGCAATGATGGCGGTCAGCAGGTAGTAGAGCGCGACGGGAAGCATCGCGACGGCGGCCGAGGTGAAGAGCGCGCTGAACTCGGACTTCCGGCCGAGGAGCCAGGCGAGGATCTTCAGGGCAACCGCGATCATCAGCACGGCCAACGGCATTCCGAAGACGGCCTTGCCGACGCCTAAGACCAGGGCGATGCGTTCGGCCTGTTCGACCTCTTCGGCGACCTCGCGCTCGCTGGCCTTCATCAGGTCGCCCTTCTCGGCCATCTGAGGGATGACCTCCCGGGCGGCATCGAGGCGATCGGCGAAGGCGGCTCCGGCAGCGGCGCCAGTGATCATCAGCCAGAGCAGAGGCACCACCCACCGCCGCTCGCCGACGGCCCTTGGCACCGCGGTGACCGGGTCGACGTAGGTGCGGGCGCTGAGCGCGAGAGAGGTGAGCACGGCGGGCGGATAACGCGCGAACAGCCCAGTGATTTCAAGCAGAACGAAAAGAAACGCACCCGCCCCAACAGGGCTGTAGCAGTTTTTTTGCCCCTGCGATCCTGCGGGTGTACACCTTCGTTGCCGTCCCAGGCGAGGGAGCCGCCACCCATGGTCGACAGCAGTGATTTCGCGCAGGTGATGTCGGAAGCCGAGGACATCGCGCACAGCGTGAACCAACGCCTCACCACCGCGCACGTCCTCTTGGCGATGTTTACCGTCGAGAACCGCGCCGCGATGCTGCTCAAAGAGCGTGGCATCGACGAAGACCAGCTGCTCGAGCGCCTGACGTCTGCGCCTTCTGAGCAAGACGGCCTGGTGCGGGAGCTTCGCGAGAAGACCCGCGAGATCGCCAGCAGCTGCGGCTCGTCGGAAGCCGACTGCATGCACGCGCTGATCGCGGTCACCCGCGTTCGCTGCGCCGCGCAAGATCTGCTCTTCAAGACGGGGCTCGATCTCACCGGCCTGCGCAACACCGCGCTCTCGTACTTCACCTCAGGGAGGATGCCGCGCCGCCTGATGCTGTCGCGTGAGCTCCCGCCCGGCCTGCCGCGCAGCCTCGGCGGGCGTCCGCTGGGAGCGCCTCCCCTGCCCTTCGCTCCGCCCGCGGCCAAGACGGCGACGCTGCCGCTGAAGCCCGCGACGCTGAAGCCCGGCCTGTCGGCCCGCGATCTGATCGACGACATCTCGGACGAAGAGGTCGCCGAGCTCGAGGCGATCTCGCTCGCGCAGCAGGCGCCCGTCGCGGCGCCCGTTCAGGCGAGGGCCGCCGCTGCTCCGGCGACGGCGTGGCACCTCGACGCGCGCAACTACCCGCTGCTCACCTCGCTGGGCAAGAACCTCACGGTCCTCGCCCGCGCCGGCAAGCTGGATCCGGTGGTCGGCCGCGCGGTCGAGATCGACGCGGTGATCGACATCCTTGGGAAGCGGCGCACCAACAACCCGTGCCTGGTCGGTGAGCCTGGCGTCGGCAAGACCGCGGTCGTCGAAGGGGTGGCGCAGCAGCTGGCGGCCCTGCGTGGGTCGCTGGGCGAGCGGATCGTGATCGAGCTCGACATGGCGACGCTGGTCGCCGGCACCCAGCTGCGCGGCTCTTTCAGCGAGAAGCTGAACTCGTTGAAGGACGAGGTGAAGAAGGCCGACGGCAAGGTGATCGTCTTCATCGACGAGATCCACACCCTGGTCGGGGCCGGATCGACGGGTGACGGCCCGCAGGACGCGGCGAACGAGCTGAAGGCCGCGATGTCGCGCGGCGAGTTCCCGTGCATCGGCGCGACGACGCACGACGAGTACACCAAGCACATCGAGGCCGACCCCGCGCTCGAGCGCCGCTTCACCAAGGTGAAGGTCAACGAGCCGTCGATTCCCGATACCGTCTACATCCTCAACGGCGTCATCGGCCGCTACGAAGAGCACCACGGCCTCAAGTACACCGCCGACTCGCTGCAGGCCGCGGCGTCGCTGGCCGCCCGCTACGTGACCGACAGGTTTCTGCCGGACAAGGCGATCTCGATCGCGGATCTGGCGGGCTCGCGCTGCCACCGAGAAGGGAAGAAGCTGGTCGAGCCGTCCGATGTCGCGCGCGTCGTCGCGAAGCTCGCCGGGCTGCCTGAAGAGAGGCTGTTGATGAATGACTCGGCCCGCCTGCTGCGGCTCGAGACGGATCTCGGGCAGCGCGTGATCGGCCACGAAGACGTCGTGGCCCGCGTCGCGAAGGTGATTCGTCGCAACTACGCTGGCTTCTCGAGCCGCCGCCCGATGGGCAGCTTCCTCTTCCTGGGCCCGACCGGCGTGGGGAAGACGGAGCTCGCGCGCGCGCTGGCCGACGTGCTCTTCGGCAGCCGCGACGCGATGATCCGCATGGACATGAGCGAGCTTTCAGAGGCCCACGCGGTGAGCCGACTGATTGGCGCTCCGGCGGGCTACGTCGGGTACGGCGATGGCGGCCAGCTCACCGAGCCGGTGCGCAAGCGTCCGTCGTCGGTGGTGGTGCTCGACGAAATCGAAAAGGCGCACCGCGATGTGCTGCTGCTGTTGCTGCAGGTGCTCGAGGAAGGCCGGCTCACCGACGGCAAGGGCCGCCACATCGACTTCTCGAACACGGTCGTCGTGCTGACCACGAACCTGGGCGCCGAGGCGCTGACGCAGAAAGCGAAGGTAATGGGCTTCGGTGGCTCTTCGGAAAAGTCGACCGACGTGGCCGACGCGGCGTCGGCGGCGAAGCGCGCCCTGCCCCCCGAGCTCTGGAACCGCATCGACGAGCGCTGCGTGTTCAAGCCGCTGCAGGAGATCGAGGTCGCCCGCATCGCGACGCTGCTGCTCGCCGAGAGCAGCCAGCGCCTGCGCAGCGAGAAGGGCATCGAGTACTCCGCCGACGAAGAGGTGGTTCGCCTGCTGCTGCAGTCGGGCGGCTTCGACCCGTGCTTGGGCGCGCGGCCGATGCGGCAGACGGTGCAGCGCCTGGTCGAAGGGCCGCTGGCCGAACGGATCCTGCTGGGTGAGTTCGAAGAGGGCGACAAGGTTCGCATCGCTGTCGCCGCTGGGCAGTTGGCCTTTCATCGGGACGTGCGGCGCGCGTCGTGAGGCGCCGCGCCAAAGTCGAGGCGAAGAAGCCCAAGGCGGCGCGCTGGCAGACGCGCGCCAATGCTCCGAAGCCGAGCGTCGTCGTCGTCGGCTTCGGCCGCATCGGTGGAGCGCTGGCCCTTCGGCTCAAGGCTGCCGGCTGGCCGGTGGCGGTGCTTCCCCGTTCGGCGGACTCGGTGCGGAAGGCGGCGAAGCTGGGCCTCAAGCTCGCCGACCACGAAGACCTGAAGCGCGCAGCAGTCTGCATTCTCGCGGTGCCGGACGCTGCGGTTTCACTGGTGGCGCAGGGCTTGATCGACGATCTGGGAAAAGAGACAGCGTTGGTCCACTGCGCAGGCGCGCTCGATCTCGATTCCTTTGGCCCGGGCCTGGTCAAGCGCTTGCGTGGGTCTTTCCACCCCCTCGTCGCGGTGTCGGACGCACGGGATGGGCTGGCTGATCATTCGGTCGCCGTGGCCGCCAGCGATCGCGCGTTGATGCCGGTGCTGTGGCGCATGGCGCTCGCGCTGCGGATGCGGCCGATCGAAGTGCCCGAGGGCCGGCGCGCCGCCTACCACGCGGGGGCTGTGCTCACCGCTGGCCTCGTCGTGGCGTTGGTGGATGCTGGCGTCGCCGCCCTCGCTGAAGCCGGGGTCGAACGGGCGGCCGCGATCAATGCGCTGCTGCCGCTGGCACGTTCGGCGATCGATGGCGTCGACAAGCGCGGGCTCGAGAAGGGGCTGACGGGGCCGATCGCGCGCGGTGATGTGTCGGTCGTGCGCGCGCACCTCGAGGCGCTGCCGCCGCCGCTCGCGTCGCTCTACAAGCTGCTGTCGGCGCGCGCGCTGACGTTGATGGGGGACTCGCTGCCCACCGAGACGAAGCTCGCCCTGCAGAGGCTGCTCGGCTAGAGGCGCGGGGTGCGCTTCCTTGTTCCGATGCTCTTGCTGGCGGTCGGCTGCAAGTCGCAACCTGCAGCGCCGCTGCGCGTGGCCGCTGCTTCCGATCTGACCCAGGCGTTCGAGGCGATTGCGCCGGCCTTCGAGAAGAAGACAGGTCAAAAGGTCGAGCTCGTCTTCGGGGCCAGCGGGCAGCTGTCGAAGCAGTTGGTCGAGGGGGCCCCGTATGATCTCTTCGCCGCGGCGAACGAAGCGTTCACCCAGGCGCCGATCGACCAAGGCGTCTGCAGGGGCGACACGCGGGCGCATTACGCCGAAGGCCACCTGGTCATCTACGCCGCGAAAGAGAAGCTCTCGTCGCTGGAAGACTTGAAGGACCCGCGGTTCGTGAAGGTGGCGATCGCGAACCCGGAGGTCGCTCCGTATGGGAAGGCAGCGAAGGACGCGCTGATGAAGGCGGGCCTGTGGGAAGCGATCGAACCGAAGCTCGTCTATGGGCAGAACATCCAGCAGACGTTTCAGCTCGCGAAGTCGGGCAATGCCGAAGCCGCGCTGGTCTCGAGGTCGCTGGCGAAGGACGCGGTCGAGATCGACACCGCGCTGTACACGCCGCTGAAGCAGGCGCTGGTGGTCTGCACGGGCGGGAAGAACACTGCGGGCGGCGAGGCGTTCGCGGCGTTCGTCCTCAGCGAGGAAGGCCGCAGCATTCTGAAGTCGTTCGGCTTCGCCCTGCCCTCGGCCGCCGCCCTCTGATGGAATGGCAGCCGCTCTGGCTCTCGCTGCAGGTGTCGGCCGTCGCGACGGCGATCGCGCTCGGGCTCGGCATCTTCGGCGGGGCGCTGCTGTCACGGCCGAATTTTCCCGGGCGCGATCTGCTCGACGCTCTGCTGACGGCGCCGATGGTGTTGCCGCCCACCGTGCTCGGCTACTTCCTGCTCGTCTGCCTGGGCCGAAACAGCGCGGTCGGCCAGGCGTTCGAGGCCGCGGTCGGGCACCCGATCGTCTTCAGCTTCACCGGAGCAGTGGTCGCCGCCACGATTGGCGCCCTGCCGTTGATCGTGAAGGCCGCCCGCGCCGCTTTCGAGCAGGTCGACCCGACCCTGGTGCAGGCGGCGCGCACCCTGGGAGCGACCCCCGCCCGCGCGTTCTTGAAGATCCAGCTGCCCCTTGCCGGACGCGGAATCGCGGCGGGCACCGTGCTGGGCTTCGCGCGTGCGCTGGGCGACTTCGGAGCGACGCTGATGGTCGCCGGCAACATTCCGCACCAGACCCGCACTGCGTCGCTGGCCATCTACGACGCGATCGAAGCGGGCCGCGACGCGGACGCCGCGGGGATGATCGCGGTGCTGACGGCGCTGGCGATCGCGGTCGGCTACGGCGCGCAGCAGCTGGTGAAGAGGCCCGATGCCCTCTGACATTCTGAAGGTGAAGCTGTCGGGGCGCGTGTTCGGCGACTTCCGCCTCGCCGTCGACTTCGAGGTCGCTCCTGGAATCACCGTGCTGTTCGGCCCGTCGGGCGCAGGGAAGAGCACCACGCTCTCGGCGATTGCGGGGCTGCGCGAGGTCGAGGCGGGGCGAATCACCCTCGGCGACACCGTGTGGCTGGGGGAAACGAGCCTGCCCGTTCACCTGCGGAAGGTCGCCTACCTGTTCCAGTCGCGCGCGCTCTTCCCCCACCTCACCGCGCTGCAGAACGTTGCGTTCGGGGCGAACGAAGAGGTCGCGAAGAAGCTGCTCGAGCGGATGCAGGTCGGGCACCTGGCGCACCGAAAGCCGGGCACGTACTCCGGAGGCGAAGCGCAGCGGGTGGCGCTGGCCCGGGCGTTCGCTCCGAAGCCCCGGCTGGTGCTGCTCGACGAGCCCTTCACCGCGCTCGATCGGCCGCTGAGAGACGCGCTCTACGCCGAAGTAAAGGGCTTGATCGCGGAGGCCGGCGTGCCGGCGATCGTCGTCACCCACGACCCTGAAGAGGCCCGCACCCTGGGTTCCCGGTTCGTCTCGATCAACGCCGGCAGCACATCCCTTGACGGCAGGGCCAACACCCCCTAATCACGGGCCCCGTCTCTCGCTCAAGGTGTAACCATGGCCCGCGTAACCGTTGAAGACTGCCTCCCGATGGTGGACAACCGCTTTGCCCTCGTGCTGCTCGCCGCCAAGCGCGCGCGTCAGCTGATGGCCGGTGCGCGGCCGATTCTCGACGTCAGCAAGAACAAGCCGCCGGTGCTTTCGCTGCGCGAGATCGCGACGGGCAAGGTGCGCTTCGACCGCGACGTTCGCGAGACGCTGCTCGGCAAGTACGGCGAGCCGCTGCCGAAGCCTGAGTAAACGCTTCACATCCCAAACATTTCGTAAGCAGCTTCCCTGGAGGGGACGATGTTCGAAGGACTTTCGCTTTCGGCGGAGGAGATCGTCCGCCTTTCGAAGCAGCATTCGATCTTCGAGTGGTCCGCGCAGGGAGCCGTTGCGCCGATTCCGATGACGAAGGCCGAAGGCATTTTTTTCTGGGATGCCAACGGCAAGCGGTACTTCGACTTCAACAGCCAGCTGATGTGCGTGAACATCGGCCACGGCAACAAGAAGGTGATCTCGGCGATCAAGGAACAGGCCGATCGCCTCGTCTACGCGAACCCGTACATGGCCACCGACGTGCGCGCGGTGCTGGGCCAGAAGCTGGCGCAGATTGCCCCCGGTGACTTGAACAAGGCGTTCTTCACGCTCGGCGGCGCCGAGGCGAACGAGAACGCGATCAAGATCGCCCGCATGGTGACGGGCCGGAACAAGATCATCGTCCGCTACCGCAGCTACCACGGCGGCACCGCCGGAGCCGCGACCCTCACCGGCGACCCCCGCCGCTTCGCTGCCGAGCCCGGCATTCCCGGCGTCTGCCGCGTGCTCGACCCGTACGCCTACCGCTGCGGCTTCTGTAGCGACAAGCCGGCGTGCACCCTGTCGTGCCTGCGCCACGTCGAAGAAGTGGTCGACTTCGAGGGCCCCCAGAACATCGCCGCGATCTTGATGGAGACCGTCACCGGCACCAACGGCATCATCGTGCCCGCCGACGGTTACCTGCAGGGCCTGCGCGCGCTCTGCGACAAGCACGGGATCATGCTGATCCTCGACGAGGTGATGGCTGGGTTCGGCCGCACCGGCAAGATGTTCGCCGCGAACCACTGGGACGTCGTCCCCGACATGATGACGATCGCGAAGGGCCTCACCAGCGCGTACATGCCGCTGGGCGCGGTGCTGATGCGCGACAAGGTCGCTGCCCACTTCGACAAGAACGTCTTCTACGGCGGCCTCACCTACAACTCGCATCCGATGTGCCTCGCCGCTGCCATCGCCTGCATCCAGGTGATGGAAGAAGAGAAGCTGGTCGAGAACAGCGAGAAGATGGGGAAGATCCTCGCCCGCGAGCTGCAGAAGCTGAAGGCGAAGCACCCGTCGATTGGCGACGTGCGTTCGCTGGGTCTCTTCTCGATCGTCGAGCTCGTCAAAGACCGCAAGACCCGCGAGCCGATGGCGCCCTTCAACGCCACCCACGCGCAGATGGGCGTGATGAATGATCTGCGAAAGGCCTTCCTCGATGCAGGCCTCTACACCTTCGTCCGCTGGAACAACTTCTTCGTGAACCCGCCGCTGACGATCACCGAAGAACAGCTGCTCGAAGGCCTGGCGATCATGGACAAGGCGCTCGAGATCACCGACGCAGCCGTAAAAAACTGAAAAGTGGGCTGGGTGGGCTTGTCCTTCCATCAAGGATGAGCCCGACTACCTCGAACACCTGCGTCAGCGACGACGACCTCGCAGGGTGGGTCGAGGGCCACGGCAACGTCGTGAACCACGCGGTCTTCGAGTACGCCGGCGGCTTCACGGCTGCGTCGGGCAGTAACGCCTAGATCGCGACGGACAACCGGCTCTCGATCAGCCGCAGCACGCTGTCGAGCTCCGAGGCATTGAGGCGCAGGCGATCGGCCATGATCGTCCGCGTCGCGGCCAGCAGGCTCGCGCGGGCGGCGGCGATCCGGCGCGAGGCGGTCGGCACCGACCACTCATACAGCGCTCCGATGTTCGCCAGCGTCAGGCCGTCGAGGTGGTGAAGGCGCAGCGCGTTGCGCGACGTGTCGTCGAGCGTCGCCATCGCCGCAGCAAACGCCTCTTTGAACTCGGTGCGGAAGCGCAGCTTGATCGCCGCGAGCTCGGGGTCATCGGCCCCCGAAGGCGCCTCGAGCAGCGCTTCGTCGCCCACCAGCGGGGCGTGGCGCTTGTTGGCCTGCAGCAGGTTCAGCGCGGTGCGGGCAGCGACGGCCTGGACGTACTTCGACAGCTGCCCGCGCCCTCCGTAGTCTTTGATCGCCAGCGCGACGAGCAGCTTCTGGCGTACCTGCTGGCAGACCTCGTTGGCGAAGTCGTCGTCGCCGAATCTCAAGGCGGTGGCGGTGATCACCTTGGTGTACTTCGCGTCGAACTGGGCGAGCGCGTCGGCGTCCTGGCGGCCGCAGGCGATCGCGAGCCGCACGTCTTCCGGGTGGGCGGGCGAGCTCAGGTCGTGCGCCTTCGCCCACCGCAGGAACTCCTCGTCGGAAACGGTGAAGGCCATGCTCAGCGGTTCCGCTTCTTCTTCTTTTTCTTGTGGGTCGCCGCCGAGTGCTTTTCTGCCCCGCCGTCGTGAACGCCGCCGTCGCTGCTGAGCAGCGGCACCGCCTCTTCCTCTTCTTCACCGCCGTCGCCCTCTTCTTCTTCCTCGCCCGCGTCGGTCGCGGCAGCCGGCTCGACGACCTCGACGACGGCTTCAGCAACGACGCCAGCATCTTCCTCGACCAGCGGTACTTCTTCGAAGGGCAGCTCTTGCACGGTCGACGGCGGAGGCGGCGCGCTGAACCGGGCCTTCACCGCGCTGCGAAGCGACGGCACCGCCGCCACCACGACGCCGCTGAGCAGCAGCAGGCCCACGAAAACCGCGGCCGCTACTTTGAGCGCCTTGCCCTGGTTCGGGTCGATGGGCTCGTCGTCCCCTTCTTCGCGCGACTCGTTCGGGTCCACATCCATCGTCGGCTCGCGCTTCTTCGGGTCGTCGTAGCCCCCCGTGGGTTCTTCTGGCGCCTGCAGCGCGGCGAGCGCCAACTGGCTCGGGCGCTGGCGGACATTCGTGGGCTCTTCCTCGCCCTCGCCCAACGCGGGCGGCCCGAAAGCCCGCTGCACTGCCTTGAGGTCGGGCGACAGCTGGTCGGGGTCGAGATCTGCGGTGCTGATCTTCTCTTGCCCCTTCGCGCGTGCCTTCTCGTCCTCGGTGAGCCCCTTCTTCACGCCCGACGGCCGCGAGGGGGTAGGCAGGTTCAGGGTCGCGGCCAGCCCGGGAGCGACCTCGGCGAGAGACCGCCCTGGGGTGGTGGCGTTGGGGTCGAAATCCGGCGCCGACGGAGCACCCTTACCCGGACCCGTCGCGTGGGGGTCGAAGTCTGGCGCAGCCTCGGCCACTGGCGGCCCCGGCTTGAACAACCCGGGGGGCAGGCTGATGTTCGCCTGCGTCGGCAGATCTACGAGGTCGTCGAAGCCGTTGCCGTCGAGCTTCACGTCGAACGCCGAGACCGCTTCCATCGCGGTGCCCGTCTTTCGCTGGCCGACCGGCGGCGGCAGCGGAGACGCCCGCGGAGGCGCGCGTGGTACCGACGGCTTCGGCGCGGGGGGGCGCTTGGCGGGGTCGACGAGATCCTTGAGCGCCGCCATGCGATCGCCGAACAACGGAATCAGCACGGTGCTGACCTGCTGCGCGCTGAAGACGACGGGCCCGAGCAACTGCTCGAGATCCTCGGCGAGCTCGAGCGTGGTCGCGTACCGGCTGCCCGACGAAGGCATCAGCGCCCGCATCACTGCGCCGTCGAGCTCGGGCGTCGCCTCGGGGTGCACCGTCGACGGTGGCGGAAACTCGGAAGGCGAAGGCGCCCTTGCGAGCGTGACCGCGTAGCCCTTCTCGAAGCGGGTGGTCGCGTGATGCAGCAGCGCGCCCAGCGAGAAGACGTCGGCGCGCGCGTCGAACACCTCGCCGCGGGTGAGCTCGGGAGCGATGAACCTGCTCAGGCGCCGCGCGTTCTGGTCGAGCACGCGGGCGACCCCGTCGAAGCCGACGAACACCGCCGCGTCCGACAGGCCCCCGTGCTTCTGCGGCCCGACGAGGCCGAGGGGGTCTGCCCAGGTGTGGACGCGGTGAGTTGCGCGGCAGGCGTCGATCACGACGCGGGCGATCAGGCCCAGAGAAGGTAGCCGCTCGACCGAGAAGTGGGCCGCTGCGACCTCGGCGAAGGTCGCTCCGGCGACGAACTCGTAGACGGCCCAGCGGCGGCCATCGAACTCGACCAGATCCAAAAGCGGCAGCACGCCTTCGACCGTCATTGGCGAGGCCGCGATCTCTGCGCCTTCGGGGACCTCGCGCATCACGACCGCGCGGCGGAACCCGAGGTCGCCGACCTGCCACGCCAGCCGGGTCCGTGTCCCGGCCCCCGGCGGCAACGTCGACAGGACTTCGTAGCGTGCAGCGCTCAAGCGCGTGGAGTCTAGGGGCGGGACCTCAAGCCCGCGAGAGAATCTCCAACGCCTTGACCACCATCTCGCGCTCGCCCGGGTACGACAGCTTGCGTCCCGCGTCGATCAAGGGAATCCAGTGGGCGCGATCGACCTCGACCCGCATCTCGGGCGTGAGGTGATCGATCTCGCCCCCGCTGTGCCGGAAGAGAAAGAAGCTCACCACCTTGAAGATGGTCTTCCCGCGGAACCGGTAGACGTACTTCACGTCACCCAACGACTCGATCAGCTCGGTGCCGAGGCCCGTTTCTTCCCTCACCTCGCGCGACGCCGCGTCCAGCGCGGTCTCGTCGCCGTCGATGTGCCCTTTTGGCAGCGCCGTCACGCTCGCGCGGCCGCGGGGCGTGATCACGGCCAGCTCGAAGGTCGTCGTGCCGTCGCCCGTGCGGCGAATGACGACGCCTCCTGCCGAGAACTCGTTCGTGGTGACCACTGCCGCGGAGCCTACTCCTCTTACCGCGCGAGGTAGTCGAGCTTGGCCTCTGCGCCCAGGCGGTACGCGTAGCGCAGCTCGGCGAGCAGCTTGTCGAGGCGGCGCGCGGCGATCACCGGCAAGAGCCTTCGGCAAAACGACCGCGCGAGCCGGTTCGCCTCGCGGTACCGCCAGCTCTCTTGATCCGTCAGCGTTCCGCGCAGCGAGATCTCGTCGAACAGCCGGCTGAACAGGCCCTTCGCGGTGCCAGCCGCCCACGCCCCCAGCGCGCAGATCGCGAACTTGTCGACCTCGGCCTGCGCCTCGAGCTCGAGCAGCGTGACCTGGCGATCCAGCGAGGCGGCGCGGTGAAGGTAGAGGAAGTGCGAGACGCCTTCGGCCGCTTCGCAGAACGCCCCGAGATCCGCAGGTTGGTGCAGCAGCTCTGGAGCGAGGAACAGGCCCAGCTCCAATTGCCCTTCTTCTTCACGAACCAGCAGCTCTTCCCTTGCGCGCATCGTGCCGCCCAGCGCACGGGCCTGCTGTTCGTCGAGCAGGCAGTCGGTGACGCGCAGCTCGCAGCGGATCCCGTAGATTGCTTCCAGGTGCTGCTGGATGCGGGCGGGGAGCAATTAGTTGGGCTGCCCCTTCGGCATCACCCCAGCCTCGAGGAGCACGTGCTCGAGCCGCTCGCTGCCACTTCGCGAGTACGCCTCGAGCACCTTCACCTGGCCGGCTGGCCCCTGCGCTGCCATGCCGCGGGCGGCGATCTCTTCGAGCACTTCGACGACGGTGCGGAACTTCTGATGCAGCTCCCAGTAAACGCTGCTGAAGCTCGAGGCGGACGACATCTGGGCGATGGCCGCGTAGGCGCTGCCCCCCATCTGAATGTAGTAGTCGGGGCCGACGACGCGGTCGCGCAGCGAGTCGGCGAAGAAGCCAGCGGTGTAGAGCGAGACGTCGCCCAGCTGCCGGAGCGTCTTGATGCGGGCCTCGCGCTCTTGCTGCATCGCCCGGTGGTAGAGGATCGCCAGCGGCTCCTGGCCGACCAGCTTCTCGGCCGCGGCGAACTCAGACAGCAGGTTGACCACGTAGAACTCGGTCACTTCGGTGAAGGTCACCTTCTGGCGGCTGACCACTTCACCCACCAACATCCGAAAGAACTCTTTCAAGCTGCTGCCGACGACGAGGTTGCTCATGATTGGGCGCTCCTGCGACTGGAGTGTAGCGGGCGGCGCCGCTGAGCCCAAATTTAGCCCCGTGATTCCAGATGGTTACGCTGGCGCTCGACCCCCGAGAGTGCCAATCGCGGGCGGGCGGTGGGCTGGCACTCGATCAGGGCGACTGCCAGCCTGCGCCTTGACCCACGAGGACAGATGGTTATATCTGCGACGCCAACACCGCTGGCACTCCCATCACCCGAGTGCCAGCGCACAACCCAAGAGGCTTGCCAAACCCATGAAAATTCGTCCCCTGCAGGATCGCCTGATCGTCAAGCGCGTCGCGGAAGAGAACAAGACCAAGGGCGGGATCATCATCCCCGACACGGCGAAAGAGAAGCCCCTCGAGGGCAAGGTCGTCGCGGTCGGCAACGGCAAGGTGCTCGAAGACGGCAAGGTTCGCCCGCTGGACGTGAAGGCCGGCGACACCATTCTCTTCAGCAAGTACGCGGGCACCGAGATCAAGATCGAGGGTGAAGACCACCTGATGCTGCGCGAGGAAGACGTCCTCGGCGTGATCGAGAAGTAAGCGCTTCCCCAAACTTCTTCCAAACTCAAACCAAGGAACTCTCAAACATGGCCAAAGACATCATTTTCGATACCCGCGCACGCGATGCGATCTTGCGCGGCGTCAACATCCTCGCCGACGCGGTCAAGGTGACCCTGGGGCCCAAGGGCCGCAACGTCGTGATCGAGAAGTCGTTCGGCAGCCCGACGATCACCAAGGACGGCGTGACCGTCGCGAAGGAAATCGAGCTCGAGAACCGCTTCGAGAACATGGGCGCGCAGATGGTGAAAGAGGTCGCGTCGAAGACCTCTGACGTCGCCGGCGACGGCACCACCACCGCGACCGTGCTCGCGCAGGCGATCTTCCGCGAAGGCAGCAAGCTGGTCGCGGCCGGTCACAACCCGATGGAAATCAAGCGCGGCATCGAGAAGGCCGTGCTCGTGATCACCGAAGAGCTGAAGAAGATGGCGAAGCCCACCCAGGGCAAGAAGGACATCGCCCAGGTCGGCACGATCAGCGCCAACGGCGACGCGACCATCGGCAACATCATCGCGGACGCGATGGACAAGGTCGGCAAGGAAGGCGTGATCACGGTTGAAGAGGCGAAGGGCCTCGAGACCACCCTCGACGTCGTCGAAGGCATGCAGTTCGATCGCGGCTACCTCTCGCCGTACTTCGTGACCAACCCCGACCGCATGGAAGTCGAGCTGGCCGAGCCCTACATCCTGATCTACGAGAAGAAGATCTCGTCGATGAAGGATCTGCTCCCGGTGCTCGAGCAGGTTGCGCGTTCGGGCAAGCCGTTGCTGATCATCGCCGAGGAAGTCGAGGGTGAGGCCCTCGCGACCCTCGTCGTGAACAAGATCCGTGGCGTGCTGAACGTGTGCGCCGTCAAGGCGCCGGGCTTCGGCGACCGCCGCAAGGCGATGCTGGAAGACATTGCCACCCTCACGGGCGGCAAGATGATCGCCGAAGACCTCGGCATCAAGCTCGACACCCTGCAGTTGACGGACCTGGGCCGGGCGAAGCGCGTGAAGATCGACAAGGACAACTCGACGATCATCGACGGCGCCGGTGAAGCGAAGGACATCGAAGGCCGCGTGAAGATGCTCCGCGCCCAGGTGGAAGACACCACCAGCGACTACGACAAGGAAAAGCTGCAGGAGCGCCTTGCGAAGCTCGTCGGCGGCGTCGCGGTCATCAACGTCGGTGCAGCCACCGAGACCGAGATGAAAGAGAAGAAGGCCCGCGTGGAAGACGCGCTGAACGCCACGCGCGCGGCGGTCGAGGAAGGCATCGTCCCCGGCGGTGGCGTTGCGTACATCCGCTGCCTCAAGGCGATCGAGAAGGGCAACTGGAGCGAGGGTGAGAAGTTCGGCGTCGAGATCATTCGCCGTTCGCTCGAAGAGCCCCTTCGCCAGATCGTCGGCAACGGCGGCATGGAAGGCTCGGTGGTCGTGAACAAGGTGAAGGAAGGCACGGGCGCGTACGGCTTCAACGCCGCGACGGGCGCCTACGAAGACCTGATCGCCGCGGGCGTCATCGACCCGGCGAAGGTCTCGCGCACGGCGCTGCAGAACGCGTCGTCGGTTGCCTCGCTGATGCTGACCACCGAAGCGATGGTGGCCGAGCGTCCGAAGGATGACGACAAGTCTGCCGGCGGTGGTGGTGGCGGCGGAATGGGCGGCATGGGTGGAATGGGCGGGATGGGCATGTAATTTCCGTCCGTCCGATCAAACGGATGTGATGGACTCAGGCGGCCTCCTGCGCAAGCGGGGGGCCGTTTTTATTCGTGCCAAACAACTGAAATTACTTGGGGAATTCCACCATGCGCCGTGACGCAAAAGGACTTGGAGCAGGCCTGGGGACCCGTGTTATCCAATGGGTGAGTGCCGGCCCGTTTGCCCGTCCTCCCGTCACAAGATCCGAGGCAGTTGTTCTCCCGGGGACGTGCGCGAGCGAAGGCGGTTGGAACGGGTCGGCACTCGTTTTTTCATTTTGCTGTTTGTTTTTGCTGGGCTGCAGTGGCGGGCTGCAGAAGATCGTGCGGCCGCCGGCCGAGCCGTTGAGCCTGACCACCGCGTTCGTCTACCCGTTCGACTTCCGCTGGGAAGAGCCGGTGTACCGAAAGTTCGAGCTCTCACAGCGGCTGGTCGATGAGGCAGTTCACCACAGTGGCGATCGGTTCGCGTTCTTCGGGCCGAGCGAGTTCCGGGTGATGCGGCAGAACGACAACGGCGCGTGGGTCGCTTCCACCGCCCTGCCCCTTTTGATCAACAGCGGCTCACGGGCCGACCAGGGGATCGTCATTCGCCCCTGGGCTGAGAACCGGAAGAACTCGTCGGCCCAGGAGGCTTTCGACAAGAAGGGCAAGAGCACCGGGATGGCGACGATGGAAGAGACGACCTACTTCGGGCACGTTGACGTGATTCATCCTTCGACCGGGCAGGTGTTGGTCGAGGTGTCTGGCGAGGTGAAGGTCGACCCGTTCAGCGGGGATGCGGCGGACGACAGCTCGGATCCCGCGCGACCGCTGACGAAGCTGATGGCGGCGCTGCTGGCCGAGGCGCTAGATGCGATCGCAGGGCAAGCGGCGGTGCGAAACGTGCGGCCGGAGCTGGGGCTGACGCTGGCGCTGACGCCACGGGTAACGCTGGGCTACGCAGAAGACGGCCGGCCCAACACGCAGCTCGTGCTGGCGGCGCAAGACGCGGTGGCGCAAGAGATCTTCGTGCAAGACCGGGCGAAGTTCCTCGCGCCGATGCTTCCCGAAGGTGAGCTGCCGAAGCTGTCGAAGCTGCCCGCGGGGACCTACGTGATTGCCGCTCCGTCGACGGCGAAGCTTCAGCCCGGCGACCTCGTGCTGTCGATCGACGGGGTGACGGCCCTGCCCCAGGGGCTGAGCCGGCTGCGGTTTTCAGCCGTGCCCGCCCAGGTGCGGGTGCGCAGGGCGACGGGAGAAGAAACGGAAGTCCTGCTGCCGTGAAAGACGCTAAATTCTGCCCTTCCCCCCAATGAGCCCACACAACCCGGACTTAACGGAATCGGTCACGATGCCCGACGATGCGCCCCGGCGGGTGCACGTTCGAGAGTGGGCGCTGGAGGTCGTCAGCGGCCCCGACAAGGGCAAGAAGGTGGTGACGCTCGAGGGGCTGATTCGGGTCGGCTCGGATCCCGCGTCCGACCTGGTGTTGACGGACCCGACGGTGAGCCGCCGGCACCTCGAGGTCGAGCGCAACGCCCGCGGGCTGTTGCTGCGAGATCTGGGCAGCCGCAACGGCAGCTGGGTCGACGGGAGGCAGGTCGGCGCCGCGTACGTCGAGCCGGGCGACAAGATCTCCCTGGGCAAGACGAAGCTCTCGGTGAAGCAGCAGACGCGCGGCACGGACATCGAGCTGATGGGCGGCGAGAGCTTCGGCGAGCTCGTCGGGGCCTCTGAGCCGATGCTGCTGGTGTTCAACGAGCTGCGGCGCTGCGCGAAGGACGAGCAGAACCTCTTGATCGAGGGCGAGACGGGCACTGGCAAAGAGCTCGCTGCGCGGGCCCTGCACGCCCACTCGCTGCGTCGGCACGGGCCGTTTCGGGTGGTCGACTGCGCGCTGGTGAGCGAGGCCAACGCGGCGGTCGAGCTCTTCGGGGCCGACGGATCTTTCGCGTCGGCGCAGAACGGGACGCTTTTCTTCGACGAGATCACCGAGCTGCCGGCCTCGGTTCAGCCGAAGCTGCTGCGGGCGCTCGAGACGCGTGAGCTGCCGGCGCCGCCCAGCGGGAAGCCGAAGCCCTTCAACGCGCGCATCGTCTGCGCCACCCACCAGAACCTCGCCGAAGAAGTGCAGCAAGATCGCTTCCGCAAAGATCTCTATTTCCGGATCGCCGTCGCGCGGGTGCGGATTCCCCCGCTGCGCACGCGCAAGTCCGACCTCGCGTTGCTGGCGACGCACTTGCTCAAGACACTCGGCACCCAGGTCGAGCTTTCGGCGCAGACGCTGACCATGCTCGAGGGCTACGAGTGGCCGGGCAACGTGCGCGAGCTCCGCAACGTGTTGGAGCGTGGCGCGCTGATGCAGCAAGGGGGCGGGGGCAGCTGGCTCGATCTGCTGATCGAGCCGACCGCGAAGAAGTCGGACAAGTCGATTGCCCAGCTGGTCGCGACGCTGCCGTACCACGAGGCGAAAGATCGGGTTCAAACGGACTTCGAGCGCCAGTACTTCGCGCAGGTGATGAAAGAGTGCGGCTTCGACATCAAGCTCGCCGAGGTCCGCACCGGGCTGTCGATGCAGAGCCTCTACCGGCTGCTGAAGAAGTCGGGGCTGCGGTTGAAGGACTTGAAGAACGCCGACGGGCTCGACTGAATCGTCAGGCCGCGCCCCGGCGCCACGTCTCGAAGCGGCACAGGAGGTGTCCCATGGCGGTGCTCAACATCACTTTCAATGGTTTGTCGGCGGACTACCCGCTGGAGCTCGACACCCACGTGACGGACGCGGACTTGCGGCGCATCGCGGCCGAGGTCGTGCGTGCCGGTGGCGTGCCGGGCCTCCACGTGGCGCACCTGGCCGATGCGGCGTTCGATGGTTTCGTGGTCGATCGTCTGCAGGGTGGCCAGCGCATCTACCTGCGCCCGAAGGTTCCGTTTGGTTGCTGAGAAAGCAGCGCCCACGTCGCGAATCGTCTTCTGCGGCGTGGGCGCGCTTGGTTCCACCGCGGCCGTCTTGTGCCGCAACCTCGAGGCGACGCTCGCCTTCGTGGACTTCGATCGGGTGGAGTCGAAGAACCTGCTCGCGCAGGCGTACGTGAAGCAGTCGGTGGGGAAGAACAAGGCCGACGCGCTGAAGATGCAGTTGCTGAACTTCCACGGCGTGAAGGCTGAAGCGTTCGGAGTGCGGCTCACCGCCGAGAATGTCGCGCAGCTCTGCGGGTCCGCGGATCTGATCGTCGACTGCTTCGACAACCTGAGCAGCCGGAAGGTGCTGTCGGACTTTGCGCGCGCGAATGGGAAGGCGCTGCTTCACGCGGCCGTGTCGGGTGACGGGACGTTTGGGCTGGTGCGCTGGGACGAGCGGTTCGTGCCGGACGCCGAGGACGTTGCTGGGCAGGCGACGTGCGAGGGCGGCGAGCACTTGCCGTTGATTGGCCTGCTCGGTGCTGCGATCGCGCGCGCGATTCAGGACTTCGGCAAGGCAGGCGTGAAGCGTGACTGCATGGTCGGGCTCGCGGCTGTGACGCCGACCTGAAGCTCGCAGGAACGGCTTGGGCGTCTTGAGCCCGTTCATCCGGAAGAGAAATGCCGTTCATCCCGAGAGCAGTCGAGGGATGAGCATCTACAGAGCTCGGGTGCGCATCGGCGGTGGCGGCCCTTTCGACGGAGCGCGCTTCAGCGGTCTTGCAAGCGCTGGTCTGGCCGCTGCGTGATCACGTACCACCGAAGGATGCTCATCCCTCGACTGCTCTCGGGATGAACGGAGAGGGGCGCTCTCGGGACGCCCGACGCGCAGCTTTCAGCCGCGGGGGATCAGCATCCGGGTCATCGCGACGGGATCCTTCACGCCCTGGGCGAGCATCGCGGCGTGCCCCGCCTTGAGCCGCGCGGCCCCGAGCTCTCCACCTTCCAGCTCGCCCAGTCGCGCGCGCGCAGCAGCCGCGAACAGCGCCATGTCGCCGGCCTCGAGCAGCTCGATCGCGCGACGCAGCAGCTCGAGCGCGCGCTGCGGCATCTTCCTCGCCGCCGCGACGCCTGAACGGATCAGCATCGAGAACGCGCGCGCCCAATCGGCGCCCTCGCCTTCCAGCCGTTCGGCATCGCCCAGCGCCTGGTCGAGCCGCCCGGTCGCCAGCGAGCTGCGGCCCTTGAGGAACCGCGCCTCGACGCGCACGTTCTGGATTCGCAGAAACAGCGAGCCCTTCAGGGCCGGCCATTCGACCTCGAGCCGCTGGTAACAGCTCTCGGCGTCGCCCTGGTAGAGGTCGATCATCCCGTCGGACAAGAGCGACCAGTAGTGCTGGAACTGGTAGCTGCCCGTCGACCACGCGCCGCGCACTTCCGAGACCTGGGCCCGCGCTTTCTCCGGCTGATCCGCCGCGAGCAACGACACGATCGCCAGGCCCGACTGCAGGCTGGTGGTCGTGTACTTGTCGCCGCGCCGCCGCGCTTCATCGAGCAGCGCCGGCAGCCGCCGCGACAGCTCCTGCAGCTCGCCCAGGTAGAACAGCGACCACACCCCGAACAGCCGCGCGCTCGCCGCTTCCCACGTCACCGCCGAGCCCGCCTCGCGAAACAAGCGTTCGGCCTCGACCTGGTGAAGGCGTGACTCCTTCCACCGGCCGACGAGGAAGTGCGTCAGCCCGGTGCAGAACTCGACCAGGCCGAGCAGCTGCGCGTCGCCCACCCGCGCGGCCAGCGTCTGCGATTCCTTGATCAGCCGCGCGGACAGCGCCTCGCCCCGCTTGCCGATGGTCGCGACGAAGCTGGCCTCGGCCGCCAGCGCGCGCGCCACCCGGTACGGCTCGCCCGCGTTCAGTGCGAGGATCAGCTGCCGCGTCTGGAAGCTGGCCCCGCGGATCGTGTCGATCATCGCCAGGCCCACCGACACCGACCAGCACACGTCGATGCGCCGCAACACCGCCGGGTCGATCGCCGCTTCGGCGCGCTCGTTGAAGTCGAGCCCACGCAAGAGCAGGTGCCCGCGGCGGAACAGCAGCGCGACGAAAGCGCGCCACGGCTGCGGAGCGATCGTCATGTTCACCACCGCCAGCACCTCGCGCATCGCCTGCATCCCCTGGTCGACGTGGCCAGATCGCAGCAGCTGTTCGGCCCCCCGTCGCCGCAGCTCCAGCGCTTCACCGCCCAGCGAGATCGCCAGCTCGTACGCCGCCGCGGCGCCCGGCCCGCGACCCGCATCGGCCAGCGAATCGCCGAAGCGAATCGTCAGCGGCAGGCGCATCGGCGAGTCCTCTGGCAACAGCTCCAGCGCCTGGCGGTAGAGCTGCGCCGCGCGATCGAAGGCCAGCTGATCTTCGGCAACCTTCGCCGCCCGCGCGGTCGCGTCGGCCGCGCGCGCCGTCTCGCCCGCATGAAAGAGGTGGTTTGCCAGTGCGTCGAGCTCGTCCTTCGCGTGGGCCTCGATCGCGTTCGCGAGATTCAGGTGCAGTTCGATTTGCGCGTCGCGCGACAGGCTGCCGACCACCGTCTCTCGAATGCGATCGTGCCAGGGCTCGAGCTTCTCGCGATCGCCGGCCGGGGTCGCGCGCACGAGGCGGGCCCCCTTCAACAGCCGCACCGCGTCGTCATCGTCTGCGAGCCCGGCGGCGGCCGTGGCGACCCGCGCGTCCAGCGGCCGGCCCGTGACGCAGATCGCCTCGAGCAGCCGCCGCGGCTTCTCATCCAGCTGCGCAGCGCGCGCCATCACCACTTCTTCGAGGTTCGACCCGGCCCCGAACGCCGCCAGCTGCTGCAGCAGAAACGGATTGCCGCCCGACTCGCGGCTGACCTGGTCGGCACGCGACCCTTGAGCGTCGGGCAACACGTGCCGGGCCAGCTGCAGCGCATCCTCGGCGTTCAATGAGCCCAGCGGCAGCTGCAGCGCAGCGCTTCCCGGAGCGGCGTCCGTGGTCTCGCGCGTCGTCACCACCAGCAGCATCGCGGGTGCGTCGGGCGGCTTGAGCAGCTCCTCGATCAGGTCGGTGGAGTCTTCGTCGCTCCACTGGAGGTCGTCGATGAAGACCACCAGCGGGGCGCGATCGCTGATGCGGCCGAAGACCTCTCGAAGGGCGGCGGTGGCGCGGCGGCGAAGCTCGTGCGCTTCCTTCACCTCTCGCACCGGCGCGCGCGCAAACGCCTCGACGCGGCGGAGCACCGGAAACATGCGCGACAGCGCCCAGGCATCGCGCGGCAACAACGCATCGGCCTTGTCGGGCGAGAGGTGGCCCAGGTGCCGGGCGAGCGCGTCGATCGCGCTGTCGAGCGCCTTGTACGGCACCGACTCGCGCTCGTAGCAGCGGCCCGAGAGCACGACGGCTCCCATCACTTCGGCGCGGGTGAGGAACTGGCGAACGAGGGCGGTCTTGCCGATGCCCGAGCCTCCGCTGACCCGCACCACCTTCGGCTCGCCCTTGCGCGACGCCTCGAGGGCTTCGAGAAGCTTCGCAAGCTCTTGCTGGCGGCCCACGAAGCCTTGATCGGCCTTCGGGGGCGCTACCGGCAGCGCGGGCTTCGCCTGGCCGAGCGCCTCGAGAATCTGGGTGAGCCCCGCGCGTTCAGACGCTTCGCGGCGCAGCAACTCAAGGCAGAGCCGTTCGAGCTCGGGCGGCACATCGCGCGCCTTCTCAGACGGACGCAGGGGCGACATGCGCTGCTTGTCGACCAGGGCCTGCATCGGGGCTCCCTCGAAGGGCAGGCGTCCCGTCAGCGCCTCGTAGAGCATCGAGCCGACGGCGTACCAGTCGGCCGCGGGAGTGACGGGGCCGCTGTCGGCCTGCTCGGGGGCCATGTACGCGGCGGTGCCGACGATCGCGTGGCCTTGCGCTTCGGTGATCGAGACCACGCCGTTGAGCTCGGCGACGAGGCCGAAGTCGAGCACCACCACCCTGCCCTCGGGCGTGACGAGCACGTTCGACGGCTTGAGATCGCGGTGGAGCCGGCCGGCGGCGTGAAGCGCGGCGACCCCTTCGGCCAGCTGCCGCAGCGCATCTCCCAGCCGGTCTTGGTCGAGCAGCGCGGGCGTGGAGGTGAGCGAGGGAATCGTGCCGGCCAGCGAAGAAGTGGGCATGTCGCCGATGGGCTGAGACATGCCGGGGCGAACCCAGGCAAGGAAGTCGACGCCGTCGACGAGCTCGAGAGTGAAGAAGCAGGTGTCGCCCTCAGCGACGAGCTCGTGAAGGGCGACGAGGTTCTTGTGGCTGACGTCGGCGAGCGCGCGAAACTCGCGCTTGATTCGCACCAGCGCGTCGGCGTCGCGGCTGCGCAGGACCTTGAGGGCGACGCGGCGCGACGCGCGCTCGAGATCGATCGCCTCGTAGACGATGCCCATGCCGCCGGCGCCAAGGCGTCGAACGACCTGGTACCGGGCGTTGCCAGTGAAGTCGTCAGACACGCGGGCTCACTTCTGCGCGGTCGTTGCCTCGACCCGGAACTCGAAGCGGGCCGGCGTGGTGCCGGGAAAGATGCCGATGGCCGAGAAGCGGGCCGACTCACCGGGGGGGACGAGCTCCGTGCTGCCTCGGGCGTAGGTCGGGCTGATGCCGATCAGCACGTCCTTGTCGTCGTACGCGAGAATGGTGACCTGGATGAAGCGCGCGATGTCCTTCCCTTCGTTGAAGACCTTGCCGCTGACGTCCCAGCTCTTGCCGAACGTCGAACGCGCAGGCGTGGCTGGCTCGACCTTCAGGCCTGCCGCGCGGGTGCGGCGGTACGTCGCCTTTCGCACCACCACCTCGTAACGCAGGCTCTCGTGCGGCGGCGGCTTGTTGATCAGGATCAGAATCGGGGACTTCTCGCCGACGTCGAGATCGTTGGCGGTCGTGTAGCCGTTGGCGGTGCCCACTTCCTTTCCCTGCGCGTCCAGCAGCACCGCCACCACCTGCGGGTGATCGAGCGCGAAGGGCGACGTGTTGGTGACCCAGCCGAGCACGTAGAACGATGTCTGGTAGCCGCTGGCGCGGGCAGTGAACTCGAAGGTCGCGGTGGCGGGCGCTTCGGGCGGCGCGTCCGGCGCCGGAGCCGCAACCACCACCGGGTTCCGCACCACCGGGCCGTCGTTCGAAAGCCTGATGCGCGGGGTGGGCCGCGAAGGGGCCGTGGCGAAGAAGAAGCGGGCGCCGATCGCCACCGCGAGCGCCGCAGAGAGCCCGATGACGATGGTGAGGTTCCGCTGCTTCGTCGGCGCCAGAGTGAGGCCGCCCTTCGCGATCGGCACTGCCGTCTGCGCAGCGAGGCGGTAGCGCGAGCCACAGTAGACGCAGGTGTGAACTCCGCTGCCGTCAGGCTTCGAGTTGTCCGCGGCCCGGCACGTCGGGCAGACGATCGCTTCGGTCGGCAAGGCGCGGCAGCATACATGCGGTCAGCCCGTCTCGGGCGGCGCAAGCACCTTCGGGTTCGCGGCGAGGTGGCGGGCCACTGCGAGCAGCACCGCGGCCTCGTCGTCGTCGGTGATGTGTTCGAGCGCGCGGTTCACCGTGCCGTAGATCGCGGCGAGCAGCACCCAGGTGCGTTCGGGCCGGCGTGGGATTTCCTGCAGGGCGCGGGCGATCGTCGGGTCGTCGCCGTCGAGCAGCACCAGCTTCCGTCGCGCGTCGTAGGTGATGGGCGCCGCGAGGCCGCCGGTGCGAACGCGCACGTCTTCGAGATCGTCGGGGGTGACGTGACCCAGGGCTCCGGCGCGAAGCAGGCGCAGCGCCATTCGCAGGCGGGAAAGGCCACGGTCATCGTCCGGGTCGCGCTCGGCCAGCTGCTTGCGCCACTGGTCGACGTCCTTCACGCGCTGGACGCCGCCAAGCAGATCGTCGAGGGCCGCGATCCAGGGCTCGTCGAAGCTGTCGGCTCGCAGCACGAGCTGCTGCCCGGTGTCTCGCGCGCGCCAGGCCTTCTCGAAGATCGCGATCTGCCTGGTGCGCAGGATCTGATCGGCGATCGCCTGTAGCGCCACCCACTGACCGTCTTCGGTGAGGAACAGCTCGGCGGCGATCAGGGCGCGGGCGGTTGCGGACATGCGCTCGAGGTGGGCGGGCGACTTCACGCCGCGGTGGGCGAGGTACGCCAGCGCGATGGGCCGCGCTGCTTCCCGGCCATCGGTTCGGGCCGCGAGCATCGCGAAGAGCGGGTCTGCTGCTTCCTCGAGCTTCGCCTTCAACGCGTGCGGCACGACGGCCTGGGTCCAGCCTTCGTCGACCTCGAGGCCGTCGACATTCACCACTCCGGCGATGGGCAGCGGGCCCAGCAGGTGCTTGCCGACGGCGATGCCGTCTTTGGCGAGGACGATGCCCGGCGCTTCCCCTGCCCCGCAGATGACGAGCTCGCCTTTGAGCCCGTCGGCATGGACGGCGAGGCGCACCAATGGGTTGCCGTCGTACTTCAGGGTCGCGAGGCGCCGCGCCTGCAGGCCTTCTTCGAGGGCGACCGACTTCTTCAGCAGCGCGGTGATGTCTTCGGGCTTCAGCTGCAGCTTGCGAAGCAGCGAGGCGGTGTCGGGGGTCGCTACCAGCACGCGGCGATCGTCGCGCACCTTCAGGCCGGGCTCCGCGATCAGCACCCGGCCATTGCGCGCCTGGTCTGCCATCGCGGCCCCGACAGTGACAGGGGTGCCATCGAGGGCGGTGAACAGCGGCAGCGCGGCGATCGCTTTGGCGGGGCGGCTCCACGCAATCGCGGCTTCGGCGAAAGCGAGCCACCCGTCTTGTCGGGCCTCGAGGCGCTTGCCGACCAGCGACTCGACGGCGTCTTCGACGTCGCTGACCACCTGCTTGAAGACCTTGTTGCGGTTGGCGCGGTTGAACTCGGCGTTGGGCGTCAGCGCGTCGCAGTTCACGCGGGCGATGGCTCCGACGGGGTGTTCGGTGGAGAACGTCTCGAGCAGGGTGTGCGCCTGGTGCAGCTCGATCAGCAGGAGCTTGTCAGGCGTGGCGTGCAGGCCGACCTGGCCCTGCAGGCGTTCGGTGGTGAGGGTCTGAATGGGGCCGGCAGTGGTGATTGTGAGGTCGGTAGTCTTCCGCCGGTTGCGAACCTCGTTCGCGCGCTCGATCGCCGGAGTCAGGTCCTTGAGGTTCACCTTCAGTGCCGCGAGCGCCTCGCGTTCTCTTTCTCGGGGCAACCAGATCGATCGGTCGTCGTTCAGGGGCCTTCCAGGCACGCGGGACCAGTGCACCGCCTGCCCTTTTCTGCCCTCGTCGAGCAGATCATTCAGCGACACCAGGTCGCCGGCCGCGGTCTGGAAGATCGGCAGCCGCACCAGCCACGCCCTGCGCTTCTTCCGGGCGACGAGCCAGAAGGCCAACGGCGCGAGCAGCGGCCCCTGCTCGCGGCGCTTGAGCAGATCGGACGACAGCGCATCGGCGACGCGCTCGAGCAACGCCTCGGCCTCGTCGGCGACCCGCATGATCACGGCCTTCCATGCGTCGTCCTCGACCACGCCTTCTCCGATGGTCAGCGTCTCGCAGTTGAAGCGGGCGACCAGCGGCGCGGGCAAGGCGCCGTCGATCGTGCTGATCGGGCGCCGGTCGACGAGGACGTGAACACGGCCGCCCTGCTCTGCCGTGATGCCAACTTCTCCTTCGAGGTCTTGGGTCAGCGGCCGGCGCCACAGCACCGGGTCGGGCAGCTTGACGTCCTTCACCTGAGGAATCGTCTTCCGGGCGGCGCGGGTCGCGAGCTCGCGCTGCAGCGAGGCGGTGACGTCTTCGGTCGACTTCCAGCGCGACAACGCCTTCAAGACCAGCGGCTCGGTGGCGATCACGATTGGCTCGCCCGAGCTCGAGGCGCCGTCGATGGCCAGCGTCACGAACCGCACCTTCTTCTGGGCGTCGAAGGTTCGCGCCGGCCGCAGCTGCCCATCGGTGCAGGGGAAGATCGCGAGATCGCGAAGGGGCTGGCTGAACGTGTTCGAGGCCGCAAAGGCGCGGAAGACCGCGTCGTGGGCCTCGGGCAAGTCGAGGTGCGCTGCGAGCGTGGTGACCAGCTGCTGTTCGGCCACCCGGATCGCGTCCGTCAGCCAGCCGCGCGCGTCGTCGAGAAGCCGGGAAGAGACCGGGTCTGCCCCTTCGGTGATCGCGAGGCGGGCGCTGAGCGGCAGCCGGGCGTCGACCTGCTCACGGCGGTAGAGCCGGTCGCTGATGATCACGTCGACCTCGGCGCGGCAAGCCGCCTCGGCAGAGGCACGCGTCCGCTGCGAGCCGGGCGGTGCCGCGCCTGCTGACGCCGTGAGGCCCACGAAACCTTTCACCCGCGCGGTCGAGACTTCGACGAGAAGCAGCGCGTCAGCAGGGGGCTTCACCAAGGTGGTGGGCCGGGCCAGGTACTCCTCGAGCAGTCGTCGGCGCGTCAGCTCGGCGGTCGCATCGGTGGCGCGAACGCTGAGCAGCTCGCCCAGCAGGGCCGCCGTCGCGGCGCCGACCTTCACCACCTCAAACCCCTCGGGCACGGCAATCGTCAGCCCGGGCGGTAAAGTCCACAGAGCGCCGCCACGCTTCCGCAGCGCCTCCAGCGACACGGAGCCGGTGGGCGTGCGGAAGAGCCCTGCCCTGTCGATCGAAGTGGCAGGCGGGCGCTGCTTGCGAAGGTAGGCGGTGACCACCTGTGCAGAGCCTGGCTGGAACAGATCCATCGGGCAGCCGGCCTGCGCGACGGCCTTCGCCGGCAGCTCGAGCTCAGCCTTGCGAATCGCCTGCAGCACGCGCTGGTAGACGGCGTCGCGAACGACACCCGTCCAGTCGGCGTTGGGCGTGAAGTCCGGGCAGTCGACCACCGCGCGCGCAAAGCCGTAGGTCGCAGTGAGGTGCGTCTCTTCCAGCCGCACGCCGTTGCGCAGCAGCAGCAGGTGCAGCTCGGAGCCTGTGGCTGCCGTGATTCCCACCTCGCCCGTGAAGCCGTCGATCGGCACCTTCACTGTCGCGTGGCTCAGCGTGGCGGGGGTCTTCGGCGCGGCGATCTTCTCGCGAATCTCGCGTTCCTGTTCGAGGAGGTCGCGGGCGTCGGTCATCCTGCGCTGGTTCAGCTTCAGCATCGCGGCGTGGAGCTCGGGCTCCAGCAGCAGCACCGGCTCGCCCGAGAGCAGCGGGGCTCCCCATTTTTCCGAGGTCCACCACCAGGTCTCCTGGTCTCGCATCGCGTTGAAAGAGGTCGGCGCGCCGGTGATCGTCGGCAGAACGGGCGCGTCGCGCAGGGCGGGAGGCAGCGCTTCGAGGCGCTTGCCGGCGCGGGCGAGGCGGATGATCCAGTCGCGGGCGTGAGCAGCGAAGGCGGGCGAGCCGATCTCCGGCAGCACTGCGCGGCCGAACGCTTCCTCGATTTCGGGGATGACCTGCGCCCAGACCTTGTCCGTCGGCAGCTCGGCCCAGAGCTGGTCACTGAGGTCGTGGGTCAGGTCGACGACCGCATGCAGCCGCAGCGGCTCGAGCTTCGCCACTTCTCCTTGCTGAATGAAGCGCCCTTTGCACAACAGCCGCACGAAGGCCGGCGCGTGAGATCTGTCAACGAGGCCGAGCTCACCCACCACGCCCGGCTGAGAGATCGCGGTGCGGGTGAGGCAGTGATCCGGCACCAGGCACGACTCCACCGGTGATTCCAGCCACCGTTCTTTCGTCTCGGCGACCTGCGCGATGCGGCGCACGAGCTTCTGGGCGTCGACCTGGTTCTTCGGCGGCAGCAGGCGCCTGACTGGATCGTCATCGGAGTCGAGCAGCGCGACCCGCGGTGGGTGGCTGCCGCGCGGCAAGATCGCCCGCGTGAAGTAGATCGGTCGACCCAGCTTCTCATCGGCGACGAACTCGGCCGGCGAGTGCCAGGTGTTGTGGAGCCCCTGGATGACCTTGAAGTCCGAAAGGATCGCGCGCGCTTCGGCGGGGATGCGGCTGCCCAGCCAGAGGTTCGTCATGTACTCGCGGTACTTCGCGCGCCACACGCCCTCGACCTGCAGCTTCGCGGTGACTTCGAGCGACAGCTGTCTCACCTTCTTGATCACCGCGTTGACGGCGGGATCCGAGTCGACGACATCCGAGCCCGAGGCGTTGCGGCGCATGCGATCGCACCGCGCCCACGCGTTGACGAACGGCACGGGCAGCTCGATCAGCCGGCGAGACACCTCGACGCCGTCGACGTCGAACACCAGGTGTCCCCCGGGCCCGTATGGATCCAGGCCGACCACAAGGTCCATGCCGTCGCCCTTGAAGCTGAGCTCGTTCAGCAGGCCGCCTTTGAAGAGCGGCCTTTGCTTCACGACCTTCTTGTTCACCTTCAAGGTCGGCGGATAGCGAAGCGCGCGCTGGTCGACCGCCTTTTCCTCGGGCGTCACGTCGGTGAGCGCGTTCTTCACCACCGCCCAGCCGAAGCGCTTGCGGACGTGGACGACGGTGCCCTTCTCGTCGCACTCCGAGATCGACACCGCGTCGGGCGGCTTGATCTCGAGCGCCACCTTGCCGCTGCGGACCTTGATCCACTTCGGCTGGAGGCCAAGCGCGCCGGCGATGCCGAGTGACAGCGATCGAACGTGGCGACGGGCATCGTCGGCAGATGAGTCGAGGGCACGGTTCAGCAGATCCTTCATTGCGGCCGCGGCGAAGGGCTTGCCGTCGAACCGGAGGATGACGTCGTCGGTGTCAGTGGTGATCTCGACCGTGTCGGCGCCGGCGCCCGTGGCGGCCCGAAGCACCTCGAGGATCCAGTGGTGCGGCTCGGCGAGGCGGTACTCGCGCAGCTTGGCCATCGCGCGGCGCGCATCGATGCGGAAGACGCCCTCGGCGACCTTCTCGCCGCCGCTGCGCAGCTGGGCTTCGAGTGGATCCGTCATCTCAGCGCCCACTGCGTCAGGGCCCAGTCTCGCGCCGGAGTGAGCGCTGCGTTCATCACCGCGAGGCGGCGCGCGACCAGCAGCGCCGCCAGCCGAGGCGCCGTCTCGAGCAGCGCAGTCACCGCCGCGAGCTCTTCGTGCGCCAAGTCGATCGCGAGCACCGGCGGGGCGAAGGCGTCGAAGGGCGAGCCGCTGGCCTTTTCTATGGGCTCGGGGATTCCCAGCTCTTTGACGAGGGCGAAGGGGCCGGTGGTCGCTCCGAAGAGCCGGGTCAACGCGACCTGGCGCGTGCCGGCCCCTGCTGCTTTCAAGCCGGCAAGCATTGCCGCACAGAACGCCGGAGCGCGGACCACCGGCAGCGGCTCGGCATGAACCCAGTGCCCGGCAGCGGGCAGCACTTCGGCTCTTTTCTTCAGCAGCGCGATGAAGCCTTCATCGCCGGCCGCTTCCACCACTGGCACGCCCGCGGCGATCAGGCGGGTGACGAGCGGCCCCGTCTCGTCGGCGAAGAAGATCACCTTCTTCCTCTTCGCGCGCGACGCGCCTCCGCCCGGGTGACGAAGCCACGCCTGCTCGAGGCCGATGGTCTGAAGCGCGTAGGTGAAGAGCACCTGCCAGTCACTGCGAAGCTTCGGATCCACCGCGCAGCGCCGCAGCTCGTCGGGCAGCCGTTCTTTCAAGGCCCCCTTCGTCAACCTTCGGGCCTGGTCGATGGCCTTCTCGAAGTTCTTGTCGCGGCGAACGTTGTCGCGGGTCAGCGTGTGCTCGAGCCAGCGGGAGGCGATCTTGATCGCGACGTTCGGCACCAGCGGCTCATCGGTCTCGAGCAGCGTCAAGCCGCGGTTGTAGAGGCCGCTGGGCGCCGGCCTCTCGCGCGAGACGCCGGCGACGATCAGCGTCCCCTCTTCCTTCAGCTCGACCTGGTACGGCGCGTCGACTTCGAAGGGCGCGTTGACGGGCACAGGCTCGGGCGCAGGTTTGCCATCTGCGCTGCCGGCGGCGAAAGCGATGTCAGACTCGCAGTGGCGGCACCAGCGGCGCACTGCAGCTTCTGACTGTTTGGCGAAGTCGTCGTAGGCGCTGGGGCGCAGGTGCTTGTGAACCGTGACCCGCGTGCCTTCGACGGGCGCGTCGAGCTTCAGCAGCTCGTAGCTCTTGTCTTTCTTGAAGAGCACCCGCCAGAACTCACCGTCGCGGCCGGTGTCGACGACGACCGCGTCGGGCGCGCAGGCAAAGACGCTGACGAAGCCGATGCCGAACTTGCCGATCTTGGTGAGATCGTTTTCCTTGCTCGAACGGAACTTGGTCAGCAGGTAATCGTCGATCACCTTCCGGTTCATCCCCTCGCCCCAGTCGGCGACCGTGGCGGTGGCGAGCCCCAGCTTCTTGTTCGGCGTGTACTGCAGCACCACCTCGATGCGGGTCGAGCCCGAGTCGAGGCTGTTCTGAATGAGCTCGCGGTAGAACGCGAAGGGATCGCTGAACTGGTGAACGAGCTCGTCGAGCAGATCCGCGGACATCGAAGCGCCGAAGCCTACTTCGAGCGAACGTCCAGCGAGGCCTCAACCGGCTTCACCCGGCCGCGCTGCAAGAACGCCAGCGCGCTCGCCCCGAACACTGCCAGGGCGGGCAGCACCATCGCCCACCGGCTCGAGCGCATCGTCAGCACGGCGCCGAGCAGGGCCCCGAACACGAAGGTCAGCACGATGGTGGTCAGCAAGACAGTCCTGGCGGGCACGGGGCGTTCGGGCTTGAGGCCCACGCCCAGCCCCGGAAACGCGCCGAGCTTCGCCCGATGCCAGCGGTACCAGCGCGCCACCTCGATCGCCAGGTCGGTGGCGACGCCAGTGAGGTGGGTGGTGCGCACGACGGCTCCTGACAAGCGCGTGACGAGGCTGTTCTGAATTCCCATCGCCAGACAGAGAATGGTGGCCTCGGCATCGAGCAGTCGGGGGTGGGTCGCCTGCGACAGGCCCGCGACGAAGATGAACAGCGACAGCAGTCCGGCTTCCACCAACAGCGCGGTCGCGTAGGCCTGCGAGATGCGCCCGGGCGCGTGGCCTTCGATTAACAGCGTGGCGCCAAACGCGCCCAGAAAGAACATCACCACCAACAGCAGCGCCGACACGGCGGCTCCCGGATCACCCGACGCCACGTCGGTGCTGATGCGCCCGATGCTCCCGGTGACATGCGAGGTGAAGGACCCAATCATGATGAAGCCGCCCGAGTTCACGAAGCCGGCGATGAACGCCAGGTAGCCGGCCACCAGTGCGTTCGTCTTCGGACTTCGAGATGGGCCTTCATGTCGGAACACTGCGGTACGCCTCCGGCGCACAGGCTTCGAGCAGCCAGAAGGGATTGTGCTCGCAACGCCGCGACATGTCGCAGAGCAAGTGCTGCGCCGAGCGTGGCCGACCCAGCGAACGCGCAGGAACTGCACTGCAACAGGGGCTGCCGCAAACGGTGCCGCCTCGCTCAACCGCTGACGCGAAGGCGCGGCCGTTGCAGCAACCTTCAGGCACAAACCTGGAGGAGTTCATGAGCGACACCATGCAGCGCTGGGCAGAAGAGATGAAAGACGGCATCGAAGTGCTCAAGACGATGAAGGACGAGCTGAAGGTTCAGATCCACCTCGCCAGCATGGAAGCGAAGGAACGCTTCACCGAGCTCGAGCAGCGCATCGACAACGAGCAGCTCACCGCGAAGAAGAACCTCAAGGAACTGACCGCCAGCTTCAAGACCCTTAAAGACGAGCTGGGCAAGCAGAAGCACGGTTAGCGCTCCCCCCCCCCGGAGTCGCATGCTCGAAACCGACAAGAAGTCTCCAGCCGAACCTCGCAGCCTTGCGCTCGCGGGAAACACGGGTGTGCTCCTGATGGGAAAAGGCTCACCCCGGCAGGTCCGACGGCCTCGGCTGACCCCGCGCAGGCTGGGGGGCGGCCAGCACGCCGTGGTTGAGCCGCGCAGCTCGGAATAGCCACCCGTTGACCCGGCATCCGGGTGCTGGTGCCGGGCCATCTGAAAGACTCGTTGGGCCTGCTTCGAGAGAGGCGCTTCGGCACCTTCTGGTTTGCGAGCCTGCTGTCGAACATCGGGACCTGGGCCCAGCAGGTGGCCCAGCCGTGGCTGCTGCTGAGCCTGGGCGCTTCGCCCTTTCTTCTTGGGCTCGATTCCTTCGCGATGGATGCGCCGGTGTGGATCCTGACGCTGGTGGGCGGGACGCTTGCCGATCGCGCTCATCGGCGGCGGGTCATCTCGGTGTGTCAGACGATTCAGATGATGTGCCCTGCGCTGCTGGTGGCGCTGCTGCTGGGCACCACTCAGCCATGGATCGTGGTGCTGCTGTCACTGGTCGTTGGCGTGACCGACGCGCTCTCGATGCCGTCGTTTCAGTCGATCGTCCCTTCCAGCAATACCTCTGCCAACACCTTGATTCAGAAGGCGGCGACTCCACGGTACCGCGGGCAGACCGTCAGCCTGATGATGCTCGCGATGCGTGGATACTCCTCGCTGGCAGCCTCGCCACCGGGCTCTCGGTCGGTGCTTTCGGCGTTCGACGGGCTCAGCCGTGCGCGCGCTGCCCGCTTGCCTTGACGCCACGGGCCTACTTCGAGCGGACGACGATTAAGGCCCCCAGCGACTTCAGGTGGGCCTCGACCAGCGGCAGCGACTCGGGCAGGCAGCACAGCCGCCGCTCGCGAGAGACATGGAAGTTTCCCGCGGCGCGCCGCTGCTGGGCTTCAACCGACGCATCGATCGCCCCGAAGGGGTCGCGGTTCGCGTCGGCAGCGACATCGGTGGCCGCGCGCTCGAGCACCAGGTGCAGCGTGCCGGCCAGCGGCCCTTCGAGAACGAAAGGCGCCAGCTGCCCCTTTACCGCTTCGGACACTTCGAGCAGCGCCGACAGCTGCAGAAAGGCGTGCTCGGCCCCCTCGCGGCACGCGACTTCGAGGGCGAGCCTCAACGGCGCTTTCACCTGCGCCTGCTCAGCGCGATCGACGGCGACAAAGCGACCCTTTGGATCTGCCAGGTGAAAGGTGAACCGGCCGTCGCCCCAACGGTCGTGAACGACGAGGTAACGCCCTTTCGCGACCAGCCGGGCGCTGGTGTTCGAGACGAAGGGCAGGTCGGCCGCGGCGAGTGAGGCCGACCAACCGGACGACGCCCTGGTGGGGCGCGCGCCGTGTTCTGCGAGGTAGCGAACGGCGACGTCGCGCAGCGCGGTGAGCTTCTCGAGCACCCCTTTCGACGGAAGGCCTGAGGTGGCATCGAGGACGACAGAGGCGACGGCCTGCTTCGGCGCGGGTCGCGCGCACACCTCGATCAACTGCAGCAGGCGTAACGGGTCGGGGTACAGCGAACCGGCGCGGGCGATGCGGACCAGCCGGATCAAAGGCTCCGACCACGCGGCCACCGCTTCGCCTTCGAGCTTCACCTACAGGCTGAGCGAGACCCGCAGGCGCACGAGGCCGACGGGATCCATGCGGCCACCCTGCTTCGCGAACGCGTTGCCGGGGAAGAAGGCGCCGCCTTCGAGGGTGGCTGCGACGTGGAGGTCGGGGGTGAGATCCCATTTGCCCTGCATGCCGAGGTCGACTTCGGTGCCCAGGTAGTCGCCGGGCTTCGAGCCGAAGGCGTTGATGGTCGCGCCGCCGCCGGTGAGCCGGCTGTTGTACGGGTCGGTGAGCTTGGCGGTCGAGAAGGCGACCAGCGGGCCGCCGTAGACGTCGAGCCAGTCGGCGAGGTGGTGGCTGACGCGGGGGAAGAAGTAGGCCGCGCTGGTGATCGAGCCGCCGGTGGGGAGCAGGTTGATGCTCTCGGGCGGGTAGCCAGTGAGGGTCGGGTCGCTGAGCCGCAGCGCGGTGCGCGCCGTCTGGTAGCCGATCACCTGGTCGAAGAGGATCAGGCCCGCGTGGGTGTCTCGGTCGAAGCGGAAGGCGTTGTTTTGATCGTCGTACGGGTTGTTGTCGCCCGAGGCGTAGCCGACGTCGAGCATCAGGGTGGTGTCGTTGATCTGGTAGGCGACCTTGCCGAGCGCGCCGAGCTGGTTGACGTGCATCACGGGGGCCTCGGTGGTGCGGCCCTGGGTGGTGGTGCCGGTGATCGCCGCCAGCTCGAAGCCGACGCTCAAGGCGTCCCACTTCCAGCGGCCCGCGAGATCGATGACGACGGCGTCGGTGGCGCGCTCGCCCGTCGGAGCGATCTCCGCGCGCTGGTACCGGTAGATCGCGGTCAGGGCGAGGATCTTCTCGGGCGCGGCGTTGAAGCGCAGGCCGATGATTCCCTGGAACGCGCGATCGCCTTCGTAGAAGTCAGCCGTGCCGTCGCGAACGACGAGGTCGGCGGCGAGAACGGGCTCGACGGCGCGCCACGCTCCACCGAAGTCGTAGAGGGGCCGGCCGATGGCGAGCAGCCGCCAGGCGAGCGAGCCATAACGTGCCTGCCCGAAGTCACCCGGCGCGGCGTCGGTGGCGCCCGAGTTCGAAAGAATGCCGAGGCCGAACTGCGAGGTCTGCTGGCCCAGGCGCAGCGCCCCGGTGGCCCAGCGGTACTCGAGGAAGGCCTGACGCAGCTCGACGGCGCTGATGAAGCGAACCGGCGTTCGGTCGGCCACGATCGTCGGGCCGGGCGTGCCGATCACCGCGCCGTTGACCGCGTCGAACTCGACGAACAACCGGGCCTGGCCGTACTTGAGCTCGGGCGCGACGCGGACGCGGACCTCGAACGGATCCGGCGCCACCGTCTGCCTTTCGTCGACCTGGAACCGGCTGATCAGCGTCTCGCTCAAGCGAATCGAGCCGCCGACAGAGAGCTCGACCTCGTTGCCAGTGAAGCCCGCGTCGAGCTGCAGCGGCGGTTCGACCACTGGCTTCACTGAAGGGCTGCCTGCGTCTTCGATCGCCGTCCCGGCGTCTTCGACCACCCGGGGTCCGCCGTCGAGGTCGGTGACGATGTCCGTCTGCGCGGACGCCGCGCTGGCGATAAAAAAGGCGACAAGCGCCACCAAGCTTCCCACTGCTTTCTTTTCGCTGGCTCGTCGTCCCATTTTCGCGCGGCACCGTAGCCGAAGAGCCCTACCCGTCGCGCTCAAAACCCGCTACCTAGTCGCCCCATGAGAAGGTTCGCGATCGCGGTGTGCCTGCTGGTCGGCTGTGCCCCTGGTCCCGAAGGACTGGCGCCCGCAGAACAGGGCCCCGGCCCGAAGGTGTCTTTCGACGTCTTCCACCGGCCGTTGCCTGACATCCCCCTGCCCAACGACTTCGCGACCCGGTTCGACGGGCTTCAGCCGACCAAGCGCAGCATCAACGCCTCGATCGAAGTCGCGCCGACCCAGTGGGAAAAGAGCACCCGCATGGAACTCGACGCCGTCAGCGGCTGGGGCACCCTCGCCCCGATCACTGTCTCGTTCACCGAGCCGTTGGACCTCAAGAAGCTCGTCGCCCGCCACCAGGCCGTGAACGACACCGATGACGACGCGTTCTACGTGATCGACATCACCGAAGGCTCGCCCGAGCGCTGCCAGCTTCAGCTGATGGACGTCGGCCAGGGCCACTTCCCGCTGGTGGCCGATGATCGCAGCTACTACCCGGACGAGCCGCACAGCTCGCTCGAGCAGCTGCAGTTCGAGCAGGAAGAAGAGGACCTGAACCACAACGGCGTCATGGACCCGGGCGAAGACACCGACATGGACGGCATTCTCGATCACCCGAACACGCTCGACGGCACGCCGTCGGCCTTCGACGTGATGGGCTTCTACGAGCGCGAGACGAACACGCTGATCGCGAAGCCGCTGTACCCGTTTCGTGAAGCGACGACCTACGCGGTGGTGTTGACGAAGCGCCTCGTCGGCGTCGACGGCAACCCGGTGCGCTCGCCCTTCGGTTCCATCAACCACCTCGCGCAGACAAAGGCGCTCGAGCCGCTGAAGCAGTGCCTCGGGATGGCGAAGCTTTCCACCGATGACATCGCCTTCACCTGGTCGTTCACCACCCAGTCGCTGACGCACGAGTACAAGGCGGTGCGCGATGGCCTCTATGGCCTGGGCACGCTGGCGCGCCTGAACACGGAGTACCCGGCGCAGCTGAACACCCTGGAAGAGGCGCGGCGCCGCACGACAGCGAAGACGAACACGAAGATCGTCCCCGGGGCGCAGTTCCTTCAGTTCGGCAGCCAGCTGCTCGAGCTGTACGGGGGAAGCCAGACGTCGGGCACCAAGAAGCTGCTCACCGAGTTCCTGAGCTTCGTCGACTTCTACGCGTCGGCCACTTTCATCTCGCCGCAGTTCTTCCCCCGCAACGACGCGGAAGGAAAGCCGCTGCCGCTCTACGCGCAGACCTTCAAGCTGAAGGCAGCGCTGGGGGAAGCCGAGACGCGGCCCGAGATCGTGCCGGTGCTGTTGTCGGTGCCGAAGGATCGCAAGGGCCCGGCGCCGGTCGTGATCTTCATGCACGGCCACGGCAGCTCGAAGCTCGACTCGCTGCTGATGATGGGGCCGATGGCGCGCTTCGGGATGGCGACGATCGGCATGGACGCGGTCAGCCACGGCATCGGGCTGGGCAAAGAGGAAGAGAACATCATCAGCGAGATCGTGAAGCCCTATGGCATCGACCCGCTGGCGAGGGCGATTCTGCAGGGGCGCTCGCTCGATCAGAACGGCGACGGCATTCAGGACTCGGGCGTCGACTTCTTCACCGGCTACGTGATCCACACGCGAGACATGATTCGCCAGACGGCGATCGACCTGATGCAGCTGATCCGCGTGCTGCGCTCGTTCGACGGCAAGAAGACGTGGGAGTTCGACGTGAACCGCGATGGCAAGCCGGATCTCGCGGGCGACTTCGATGGCGACGGGGTGGTCGACTTCGGCGGGCCGGGCGTGCCGATCTACGTCTCGGGCGCTTCGCTGGGCGGCATTCTGTCGAGCCTGATGGGCGGCATCGAGCCGGACATCGACGCGATCGCTCCGATTCTGCCGGGCGGCTACCTGTCGGAAATCGGCACCCGGTCTGATCTGCGGCAGGTGCGCGACCCGCTGGTGCTGCGCATGCTCGCGCCGCTGATGCTGGTGCACCCGGACGCGCAGGGAAACAACGCGCTGTTCCAGATGATCCCGGACCTGGGCCGCGCCGTCGAGCTCAAGGTCGGAAACCTGCCCGCGCTGACGCCGGGCGCGATCGCGGTCGTCACCAACCAGAAGACGGGCGAGTGGCGCTGTGGCCGCGTGCAGAAGAACGGTCACCTGCGGCTCGCGGTGTCGTCGGACATGGGTGACAAGCTCAAGTTCGAGATCTTCAACAAAGAGCTGCCGAGCCGCCCGCGCGAGGGCTGCGATCCGGCGGGCTTCACGGCGTCGCAGACGATCGAGACCTTCAGCGAGCGGGTGACTTTCCAGACGCGGGTCTACCCGGCAGGCTCGCCGCTGCTGGCGCTGGGCGATGGCTTCGGGATGCGGCGGGGCTCGCCTGAGCTGCGGCGGCTGCTGAACCTGGCGCAGGTGGGGCTCGAGTCAGCGGATCCGGCGAACTTCGCTCCGTTCTACGAGCAGGCGCACGGCCGGACGCTGGAGTACGGCGACGGCTCGAAGGTCGCGACGCGCTCGATGATGGTGCCGATGACGGGCGACCCGGGCGTGCCGGTGGCGACGGCGGCAGCGTTGCTCCGCGCGGCGGGCCACCTCGACTACCGGAACATCGACCCGCGCTACGGCAAGACGCCGCAGCAGGTGCTGATCGACACCGGCTTCGTCGAAGGCGTCGAGCGCACGGGCCGGCACAAGGACGCGAACGGGCGAAACGTGCTGATGGACGTCGACGTGCTGCAGGACGTGGCGATGGCGAATGACGGCTTCGGCGTGCCGCGGCTCAACCCGCCGCTGCGGCTCATCCGCAAGTCCGAGAAGCTCGGCGGCACCGTCGGGGCGATCTTCCCGATGATGAACCCGCTGGGCGAGCACAGCTTCCCCGTGCCGGACCCCGCGAAGTCGTTCGACCTCGGCACCCTGATGATCAACATCTTCGCCAGCTACCTCGGCAGCGGCGGCGACAAGATGCCCCTCGAGGCCTGCATGGAGCGAGCGAACTGCACCTGGTTCAAGCCGGTGCCGCCTCCTTGACGCGGGGTCTTTAGCCCCACCAGTACGACCACCTGATCAGGATTGAATCCGTCGCCGGCCCGGAGAACAGCTTGTCCGGGGCGAGCGCTTCGAAGCCCTTGACCGTCTGCGTCGGCGCGCCCTGCTGCGACCGCGCGAATAGAAAAGCGTGTGCGGCGAGCGGCCATTCTGCGCGCCAACCGGGTTGAAGACGTCGAGCCCGGTGGTGAAGAAGGGGCGGCGCTCTGGGAAGAACAGCTCGTTGTTCGACAGGTTCTGCAGGATGACGTCTGCCTCGAGCTGGCCGAAGTCGGGGTTGACCGTCGCATTGAGCTGCAGCTCGCGGGTCAGCTGGGCCTTCACGTCGAAGCCGAGATCCTCTGACGGCCGCAGCACCCGCGGCTCGGGCTGCCCATCAAGCTCGGGGGCGAAGACCAGCCGCGCCGCCGCATACGGCAGCCACTCGACCGACACGCCCGGCTTCTGCTCGACGCCGCGCAGGTGGCCGTAGCGCGAGACGATCGCATTGGCGTTGCGTGGGATCACCACCGTCGTGAGCGTCCCGTGGGTGCGCGAGATGTCGCGCCGCCCAAAGAAGCCCCACGTCGGCAGATCGCTGGTCGAGCCGGTGAGCAGGTTGAGTGGGATCTTCATTTCCGCCGACCAGCCGTCAGGCCGCCGGGCGACCCGCGCATCCCAGACGCCGTCCCAGGCTTTGGTGAACTCGGTGTCCGCGGTCATCACGCCGTCGAGCAGCACCCCGCCGGCGTTGACGCGGAAGACGAACGCCGACCGATGATCGTGCCGGGTGTCGATCGCGATCGCCACCAGGTCCGACGCGGGAAGATCGTCGCGGCGCGAGAGGCTGGTGAGCATCGTCTCGGGCTGCGAGTCGAAGCAGACGAACGAGACGTAGAGGAAGGCGTCGTCGAACAGCACCCGCAGCTCGGTGCGCTCGCTGGGCGCCTTGTTCGCTCGGGGAAGCTCTGGAGGAAGCCATCGAAGATCGGCGCCGTCTGCCACGTGGCCTCATCGACCTTGCCGTCGAGCAGGATCTCGGACGAAGTGCGCGCGGCGGCCAGGTGTTGGTCGACGCCTAAGCCTTCGATGGCGGTCAGCAGCGTGAAAGCGAGCAGGGTCAGCATCGACTGGCCTACTGCGTCGACGAGTCGTCCTTCTTCCGCGCCTTGGTGAGCCCGTACTGTGAGAGCCGGGTGACCAGCGTCCGCCGTGACACGCCGAGCATCTCGGCGGCGCGGGTCTGATTCCCGTCGCACTTCTCGAGCGCCTCGAGCACCGCGCGCTTCTCGGCGGCCTCGCGCTCTTCCCGAAGGTTGGTGCTGGCCCCGGGCGCCGAGACGGCGGCTGCAGCGGGCGCTGATCCTGCCTTGCCGAGTGAAAGTGACCCGGCGGTGATCATCCCCTCGCTCGACAGCAGCTCGGCGCGGGTGATCACATTCTTGAGCTCGCGAATGTTGCCGGGCCATGGCCACGCCTTCAGCGAGGCGATCGCGTCGGGCGAGAACTCGGGCGCCTGCCGGCCTTCCTTGCTCGCCGAGTCGGCAGCGAACGCACGCGCGAGCGGCTCGATCTCGGCGATGCGCTCGCGGAGCGGAGGAATCGACACCGAGATCCCGTTGACGCGGAAGTAGAGGTCGGCCCGGAAGGCGCCACGGGCCACTTCTGCCTCGAGGTCGCGGTTGGTGGCGAACACGAAGCGAACATCGATCGGCTCCGTCTTCAGCCCGCCGACGCGCATCACCGCGCGCTCTTCCAGCACGCGCAGCAGCTTCGCCTGGATGGTGGGCGTGATCTCGCCGACCTCGTCGAGCAGCACCGTGCCGCCCTTCGCCGTCTCGAGCAGGCCGGGCTTCGTCTTCACTGCGCCGGTGAAGGCGCCCTTCTCGTGGCCGAACAGCTCGCTCTCGAGCAGCGTCTCGCTCAGGGTGGTGCAGTTGAGCTTCACGAACGGCGCCGCCGCGCGCTTGCTGCGCCGGTGCACCTCGGCCGACAGTACTTCCTTGCCGCAGCCCGTCTCGCCCAGCAGCAGCACGTTGATGTTCGACGGAGCGATGCGATCGATCAGGCGGTAGATCGCGGACATCGCGTCGTCTCGAACGACGAACCCAGGCGCGGGCGCAGCGGCCGGGCGCGCGCAGGCGGCCAGCAGCTCATCGGCAGTCGTCCCATCTCGCGGTGCCCCCGACGCGCCGGCACGAACGCGGGCCCCGGCAGCGACCAGCTTCGTCGACAGCTTCTCGAGCAGGCGCTGGCCTTCATCGGCAGTCTTCCCATGCGCGAGCACTTCGAACTGGCTCGGGCCGAAGCTTGCGACCACGTCGGTGGCGGCAAGCTCGGCCGACAGCACGTCTTGCGCGACGCCCGGCGGCGCCACCACCTGAATGCGCAGCAACGCAAACGGCGCGGTCGCCTTGGCGATCTCTTCGACGAAATGCGCGTGGGTGATCAGCGTCCACGGGCGGCTGCGATCCGACAGGTCGTCCGCCTGCAGCACCACCAGCGTCTTCCCGAGCTCGACCGTGTCGCCGATGGTCAGGGTCACGGTCTCATTGGGCTCGAGCTTCCGGCCGCGGACGATCGTGCCGTTGGCGCCGCCGAGATCCTGCAAGGTGACCTGCTCGCCGAGGTGCAGTGTGGCGTGGCGGCGCGAGGCCGAGATGTCGTCGAGGCGGATTTCGGCGGCGTCGTCACGCCCGAGGGTGACCGAGCCTTCCTTCGGCAGCGCGTGGGACGAGCTCCCTTCGTCAGACACAACGACGAGGCGCCAGCGGTTGGGGCGCGACGACGGTGGCTTGCTCTGAAGGCGTTCGGTGGGGAGCTGCGAGCGCGACATGTGGGGAACCTACCGCTTCACGGAGCGTCAGCGCCGACTTTCGCCGTCGCGCCGGCCGCCGCGAGCCGCTTCTGCAGCGCCTCAGCGTCGGCAACCGACAGCCCGAACTTGATCATGCTGGGCGTCTGTTCGGCGAGATCCTTGGACTCCTTCAGGCCGAGCCCCGTCACCTCACGGATGATCTTGATCACCTCAATTTTCTTCGAGCCGCAGCTGACCAGCGTCACCGACATCCCGCCAACCGCCGCGGACTTCTGCGACGCGGGCGCGGGGGCCGAGGCTGAATCGACGACGCGCGCCGTGGCGCCGGCCGCGGCGAGCTCGGCTTGAAGCGCCTCAGCAGCGGCGCGGTCGAGGTTGCTCTTCACGATCTTCGGCGCCGCCTCGACGAGCTCCTTCGAGTCCTTGAGGCCCAGGCCAGTGCGGTCTTTGACGACCTTGATCACCTGGATCTTGTTGGGGCCCATCGCCGTCAGCTCGACCGAGAAGCCAGGTTCAGCGGAAAGGATCAGAAGAAGGGCGAGGATCATGCACACCTCTTACAACGACTGGGCCAGCTCCTCGACCACCGCGCTCACGGTGCGGCTCGAGGTGACGCACTGCCGCCGGGCCTGCGCGTAGAGCGGCTGACGTTCTTTCAGGCGGCGCTTCAGCTCGGCCATCGCGTGGGGCCGGTTCTGCATCGGGCGCAGGTCGCCCTGCTTCACGACGCGGGTCCAGTGCTCTTCCGGCGTCGCCTTGAGCCAGACGGTCTCGGTTCGAGCGAGCAGCAGCGCGTACGCCTCGGGCGACGTCACCAGGCCCCCGCCCGTCGCGAGCACGCCGCGCGGATGCGACTCGAGGAACTTCATCAGCGCCTGCAGCTCGAGCCCTCGAAAGTAGTCCTCGCCGTGAATCGCGAACAGCTCGGGCAGCCGCATGCCCGCCGCCGCCTCGACCAGCTGATCGAGCTCGAAGAAGCCGACGCCCAGCTTCCCGGCCAGCGCCTGCCCGATGCTGCTCTTCCCGGCCCCCCGCAGGCCCAACAGCGAGATCACGCCGCGCGAGGGCGCGACCGCTGCCGCCTCGAAGAAGTGCCCCAGCGGCAGCGTCAACGCCTCGGCCACCTGCTGCAGGTTGAGCAGCGAGATGTTCGCCCTGCCCGCCTCGAGCTCGCTGACGAACCGTTCGGACAAGCCCGACGCCTTCGCGAGCCCCTTCAGCGTCTGGCGCTGCTGTTGCCGGCGCGCGCGCACCTTGCGTCCCACCTCCAGCAGCAGCGGTTCGGCCTTCATCGGTTGAGCAGTATACTGCCGAGTCTCGCGGCCGCACGCACTATGTTGCTTGCGCGGAAGGACAAGGGTGTGCCAGATCGACGGGCCATGGCTCACGACAACGTGGTTGAGATCCTCCCGACTTTCGAAACCGACCCGTCGCAGTACAAGCACTGGAAGCTGCAGTTCGAAGGCGACGTCGCCCGGCTGTCGATGGACGTGAACGAGAACGCCGGCCTGCGCGCCGACGACTACGTGCTGAAGCTCAACAGCTACGACCTGGGCGTCGACGTCGAGCTGGCCGACGCGGTGCAGCGCATCCGCTTCGAGCACCCGGAGGTGCGCGTGATCGTCGTCACCTCGCTGAAAGAGAAGATCTTCTGCGCCGGCGCCAACATCTTCATGCTCGGCAGCAGCAGCCACCCGTGGAAGGTGAACTTCTGCAAGTTCACCAACGAGACGCGCCTGTACCTCGAGGACGCGGCGCAGGTGTCGGGCCTGAAGACGATCGCGGCGCTCAACGGCACAGCGTCGGGCGGCGGCTACGAGCTCGCGCTGGCGTGCGACGAGATCCTGCTCATCGACGACGGCAACTCGGCCGTCTCTCTTCCTGAAGTCCCGCTGCTGGGGGTGCTCCCGGGCACCGGCGGCCTCACCCGCGTGGTCGACAAGCGCAAGGTGCGCCGCGACCAGGCCGACTTCTTCAGCACCACCGCCGAAGGCATCAAGGGCAAGCGTGCGGTCGACTGGCGCCTGGTCGACCAGGTCGTCCCGAAGAGCCGCTTCGCCCAGGTCGTCGCCGAGCGCACGAAGGCGCTGGCCGCGCTCAGCGATCGCCCCAAAGACGGCAAGGGCCTCGTGCTCACCCCGCTGCTGCCGAAGGTCACTCCAGCGGCGCTCGAGTACCGGTACGTGTCGGTGAAGCTGAACGCGTACCCCCGGGTGGCCGAGCTGACGGTGCGGGGGCCGGAAGGCGCTCCGCCGGCCGACGGCGACGCGCTGCAGGCGGCGGGCTGCGACGTCTGGGCGGTGCGCGCTTTCCGCGAGCTCGACGACGCGCTGCTTCGCCTGCGCATCAACCACCTCGACATCGGCACCCTGGTGCTGAAGACCACCGGCGACGCAAAGCAGGTGCTGGCGTGGGACGCGTTCGTCGCCACCCACGCACCGAAGCACTGGCTGGTTCGCGAGGTGCTGCACCTGCAGAAGCGCGCGCTCAAGCGCCTCGACCTCACCGCGAAGACGCTCTACGCGTTCATCGAACCGGGCAGCTGCTTCGCTGGTTCGCTGGCCGAGCTCGCCCTCGCGGCCGACCGCAGCTACATGCTCGACGACGGCTCGCGTCCCACCTTCATCGAGCTGGGCCCGCTGAACGCCGGCGCCTTCCCGATGAGCAACGGCCTCTCGCGGCTCGACGCGCGAATGCTCGCGACCCCGAACAAGACGAAAGAGATCCTCGGCCACAAAGGCCCGTTCGACCCGTCGGCAGCGATGGCGGCGGGGCTCGTCACCTTCGCGCCCGACGAGCTCGACTGGGAAGACGAGCTGCGCGTCGCGATCGAAGAGCGCTCGGCGATGTCGCCCGACGCGCTCACCGGCATGGAAGCCAACCTTCGCTTCGCCGGCCCCGAGACGATGGAGACGAAGATCTTCGGCCGCCTCACTGCCTGGCAGAACTGGATCTTCCAGCGCCCCAACGCCGTCGGCGAGAAGGGAGCCCTCTCGCTCTACGGCCAGGCCGGCGTCCGCCCCACCTTCGACATGCGCCGCACCTGAAAAAAAAGGAGAGAGAACCCATGAGCGACATCAACAGCGAAAAGATCCCCAACAACGTCAACTTAGGCTCTGACCTGAAGCTCCAGCGCGCGCTCGAGCAGTGGCAGCCGAACTTCATCGACTGGTGGAAGACGATGGGGCCCGAAGGGTTCCAGAGCCGCGACGTCTACCTGCGCACCGCGATCAGCACGCAGACGGACGGCTGGGCACACTTCGACTACGTGAAGATGCCGGACTACCGCTGGGGCATTTTCCTCTCGGACGCGGTGCCCGACCGCAAGATTGGCTTCGGCGATTTGATGGGGCAACCCGTCTGGCAAGACGTGCCGGGGGAGCACCGCAACACGCTGCGCCGGCTGATCGTGACCCAGGGTGACACCGAGCCCGCTTCGGTCGAGCAGCAGCGCTCGTTGGGCACCACCTGCCCTTCGATGTATGACCTGCGCAACCTCTTCCAGGTGAACGTGGAAGAAGGCCGGCACCTCTGGGCGATGGTGTACCTGCTTCAGCGCTACTTCGGCCGCGATGGCCGCGAGGAAGCCGAAGGTCTGCTCGAACGGCGCAGCGGCAACGTCGACAAGCCCCGCATCCTCGGCGCCTTCAACGAGCCCATCGATGATTGGCTCAGCTTCTTCATGTTCACGATGTTCACCGACCGCGACGGCAAGTATCAGCTGCTCGCGCTGGCCGAGTCGGGCTTCGACCCGCTGTCGCGCACCACGCGCTTCATGCTCACCGAAGAAGCGCACCACATGTTCGTCGGCGAGTCGGGCATTCAGCGCGTCGTCCAGCGCACCGCCGAGCTGATGAAGCTGGATCCGAACGAGGACGCGCGGAAGCAGGGCGGCGTCGATCTGCCGACGATCCAGAAGTACCTGAACCTCTGGTACTCGCTGTCGCTCGATCTCTTCGGCTCTGAGATCTCGACCAACGCGGCGAACTTCTTCGGCGCCGGCTTGAAGGGCCGCGCGAAGGAAGAGAAGTTCGAAGATCACGTCGCGCTCGAAGGCAGCTACCCGATGGACGTCTGGGAAAACGGCGCGTTCAACCACCAGGAAGTGCCGCTGCGCTCGGCGATGAACGAAGTGCTGCGCGACGGCTACGTCGAAGACTGCCAGCGCGGCGTCGATCGCTGGAACAAGGTCCTTACCGACCGCGGCATGTCTTTCAAGTTCATGCTGCCCAGCCGAAGGTTTCACCGCCAGCAGGGCATCTTCGCGGGCAGCCACTTCGACTTCGACGGCGCGCCCCTGACGGCCGCGCAGTGGGAAGCGAAGAAGGACTCGCTGCTCCCGTCGGTGGCCGATCGCACGTTCGTGAAGAGCCTGCAGGCGAAGGCGGTCACCGAGCCCGGCAAGATGGCGAACTGGGTCGCGGCGCCTGCCCGCGGCATCAACAGCAAGCCGCTGGAGTTCGAGTACGTCCGGGCTGACCTCTAACTGCCTGATTCCGCAGCAATCGAGGCTCGGAATCGATCGGGCCTTCTCTTTCTGGCCCCCTGGTGTGTCTGTATCGGTTCAACGGACCAGGGGTGGGCATGAGGGGCTTCATCGCAGTCGCGGTCGCAGCAACGGGGTTTTGGGCCTGCGGGCCCTCGTCGGTCAGCCTTCCGGATCCGGTGGATCTGACGGGGCCGCGCACCTGGTACGGGTCGATCGCTCCGCTGGTCGGCGCGCGGTGCGCGATCTGCCACACGTCCGGAGACATCGGCCCGTTTCCGCTGGAAACCTGGGACGACGTCCAGCCGCGGCTCGCGCAGATCAAAGCGGCGGTGGCCAGCGATCGCATGCCGCCCTTCCCTCCCACCCAGACCGACGCGTCGGGCTGCCCGAAGATCGACGACGTGCGCCAGATGGGCGCGGCCGAGAAGAAGCTGCTGCTCGACTGGCTTGAGGACGGCGCTCCGATGGGCGAGCAGCGCGAGCTGCCGAAGCCGAAGCCCAACAAGCCGCTGGGAGACCCCACCGACCGCTGGAAGATGCCGGTGAAGTACAAGTCGACGATCACGCAGGGCGACGACTACCGCTGCTTCCTGATCATCCCGAACCTGCTCACCCCGATCACCGTCGCCGCCGTCTCGGCCGAGCCCGGCAACCGCGGCATTGTTCACCACTCGGCGGTGTACCTGGTGCCGCCCGATCAGCTCGAGAAGCTGCGCGCGAAGGAAAAGGAGGACGACGCGCCCGGCTACAGCTGCTTCGGCGGCGTCGGCATCGAGCAGGCCTACCCGACGGGCTTCTGGGTGCCGGGCAACGACGCGCCGCTGGTGCCTCCGCAGGCTTCCGTCGGCTACTACCTGCCGGTCGGTTGGGCGTTCGTCCTTCAGCAGCACTACAACCTGCAGGGCAGCGCTGGCGAAGACGAGACCAGCGTCGTGCTGTGGCGCGCCCCCGGCATCGTCACTGAGTACCCGCACTACCTGCTGGTCGGGAACTTCGACCTCACGCTGCCGCCGATGTCGAAGACGACGGTGGAGTCGATGGGTGATCTGTTGAAGAAGGGCGAAGGAACCCCTGCGCTAAACGTCGGCGCCGAAGGCCGCATCTACGCCGTCTGGGGCCATATGCATCTGCTCGGCAAGTCGCTGGACATGGATCTCGTTCGGCCAGACGGCAGCACCCAGTGCCTGCTGCGCATCCCCCAATGGCAGTTTCACTGGCAGAGCGTCTACAAGCTCAAAGATCCCGTCGTCGCGAAGGGCGGCGACAAGGTTCGGGTGCGCTGCAGCTACGAGAACCTGGGCACCAGCACCGTCACCTACGGTGAAGGCACCGCCGACGAGATGTGCTTTGGGTCGGTCGGAATGCGGGACCTGTGATGGGCACGATCGCCCTGCTCGCCACCCTGATCGCCTTGCAGGATCCGGCGTTTCCCGACCCGCAGCCCGTGGTCGACGAGCCGGCCGCTATTCCCGAGGCCGTGGTGGTGCGCGAGGCCGAAGTTGCCTCAGGCGCGGCACCCCTGCCTGCCGAGCCCGAGGTCGTGCCTGAAGATCCCGCCCGTTGGCAGGGCGAACACAAGCGCGTCCACTGGGGGCTGGGCCTGCGCGCGCACGTCGGCCTGATGCAGCAGGCGACCACCCCTTTCCTCCTCGTGCAGAGCGGCCTGTTAGCCTTTGTCAGCGTCCGCACCTTCGGCCACCAGGAAGCGATCGCGCAGGTGGAGCTCAGCGGCGGCCTGCCCGACACCGTCGCAGGCGAGTCACTTTTCGCCTACCGCTTCCACCTCACCCCACGCTTCTCGATCGGCGCGGGCCTGATTCTCTTCTGGGGCTTCTGGTCGCTGCGCACGGGCATCGAGGTACCCTTCGCGATCCGCCTCGGCGAGAGCCGGCGCCACGAAGTCGGCCTCGCCGTGCGCGCGACGGCGGGCGTCTACAACAACGTCACCTACGTCTGGTGGGACTTTGGCAAGCAGCGGTTCGCCGGCGCTTTCGACGCGGCGTTGACCTACGCGTTCATCTTCTAATTCCAGGGGACTGGTTACAGGCTGCGGTAGCGCAGGCCCTTCACGACGTTCCACACCGCGAGCGCGAGGCAGATGCCGATGATCACCAGGTTCACGGTGTCGCGGTAGCCCTGTGTCAGGCGGTAGACGCCGACGAAGCCCAGCGCGGCGCCCATCACGAAGTAACGAACCGCCGGCGGCACGGTGCGGATCTGGCCGATCACGAAGGCGATGCCCACCACCACCAGGGCCACGGGGTCGATGCCAATGCTTCCCATTTTAACGCGCCTCCTCGGCTGCCAGCTTGTCCGCTTCGAGGTTGTGCGCGAGCTTGCCGAAGCTGCGCCCCGACAGGCTCATCAAGACGAGCCCAAACAGCAACTGCTGCCCGATCTGCGTGATCCAGAGCAGGTTCGCGAAGGCGATGCCGCTGCTGTTCACCACTTCGCGCGGCAGGAACACCGCGATGCCCAGAACGATGAACGCCTGAAAGGTGCCCGCGCTGCCAGGCGCCGCGGGGATCATCAGGCCGACGATCAGCACGCCCAGCACCACGAAGCCCTGGAACACGGTGAGCGACATCGGCACGCAGGTGCCGCCCGCCGCCTCTCCCGCGCAGTTGAAGGCCTGCGACAGCAGCGCGATGCCGGCGCCGTTCGCGAACCAGTACAAGAGCGTCCAGAAGAAGAAGAGGAACAGGTTCTTGCCGTCGGGCAGCTGCTTCATCGCGCCGACGAACCCGTCGACGACGTGGGCGACCTTCTCGCCCAGCGCGGGGGAGATCCGGCCTGCAGTCGCGGCGATCAACCGCACCGCCCGGTCGTGCTGCCAGCGCGCGAAGATCAAGAACGCAAGACCGCTGGTGAAGACGGCGAACATCAGGTTCGCGCCGACGAGGATGCGATCGATCTGGCCGTGATCGTTGGGCACGAAGAACAGCAGCGTCCGCAACATCACCGCCATGATGATGCCGTCGACGATCCGTTCGAACACCACCGACGTCATCGCCGGGCTGCGTCGAATCGTGCTGCGTTCGGCGATCAAGAACGGGCGCGCGAACTCGCCCATGCGAAACGGCAGCACGATCAACATCATGAAGCCGATGCCCGAGGCCTCGTTCAGTGGCCGGAACCTGATCCGCTCGATGCCCGACAGCAGGTTCCCCCAGCGCAGCGTGCGGGCGAGGTGAATCACCGACAGCACGCCCAGGTACGGGACGATCATCCAGTAGTTGGCGTGGCGAATCGACGCGAACATCTCTTCGCCGCGAACGTCCTTGAACGTCCACCAGAAGCACACGACCGTGATCCCGAGGCTGATCGCGAATTTGAGAAACTTCTTCACGTTGGGGCGCGCCTATATCAGGGCAGCACTTCGCCGCGCAGCAACGCAGCAGGATTGTCAGCCAGCAGCGAAAGAACCGCCTTCTCACCCCAACCCTTCCGCAGCGCCGCGATCGCCTCGCCCACCCAGTCGGCGGCGCCCACGGGTGAGTGCAGATCGGTGGCGGCCACCGCGTAGAGACCCTGGTCGAGAAAGGCCTTCGCCAGCTTCTGCGCCGTCTTTCCGTAACGTCCGATGATGGCGCCGATATCGAGCTGAAGCAGCGCTCCGGCATGAACTGCCGCCTCGGCGCTGCCCTTCTTCTCGAACTCGAGACAGCGTTCGGGGTGCGCGATCAGCGGCGTCACGCCCTTCACCTTCATCCGGAAGATGATCTCTTTGAGCATCGGCAGGCCCGAGGTGTACGGCGCCTCGACCAGCAGCGTTTGACCGCCGATCTTTCTCGCCGCCGCGAGGCCCAGCATCAGGTGCTCGTCGAGAAAGAAGTGCTCGGCGTTGACGTGCAGCTGCAGGGGAACCTGGGCCGCCGCCAGCGCCGCCTTCAGATCCTCAAGCCGCACCGCCGCGACTTCCGCGCTCGCGTACTCCTGCCGGTGGTGCGGGCTCGGAGCGGCCGCCACGAAGCCCAGGCCCACCAGCGCCTTCGCCATCGCCAGCGAGTCGTCGATCGTCCGGCACCCGTCGTCCACCGCGGGGATGAGGTGCAGGTGCAGATCGGAAAAGCCCGTCATCGCCAGTTGACCAGTACGCCGAAGTTGAAGCCCCCGACGAAGCCCACCGCCGCGAAGTTCGGGTTCACGGAGAACGGCTGGGTGTAGCCGACGTAGAGCGCGAGGACGACGCGCCCCAGGCTCACGCCGGCCTGGCCGCGGATGTCGACCACGCCGTTCACCCGTTCTTCCGTCAGCAGCGGGTCGACGAAGTGACCGCCGTAGAGCACTGGGCCTGCCATCACCGTCAGCCCCCAGTGAAACTTCGAGCCGCGGCGCGGGCGCAGGCCGAAGCCGCCCATCGCCACGTGCTGGTAGGTGTCGAGCACGTCGCGCGGGCGGAGGATGCCGAACGACGGGCCGAGCTCGAAAGCGATCACGAACTCGGTCTTCTGTTCGATGATCGCCACTTCCCAGCCCACGCGGATCGTCGGCGAGAACACGCCATTTCCCGCGTGCGCCCCCACTGCCGCATAGCGGGGCAGGAACCAGGGCGAAGGCGACTGGTCGAGCCCCCCAAGGGACAGCGCAGCGATCATCGGCAGGGCGAGCAGCACGTTGAGCCGGATATGCCGATAGAAAACGCGTGCTTGTCAACGTCGCCGCGAGCTTCTAAACCGTCGGCCTCTGGAGGAAGTCCCCAATTGGCCACGTCGCTCAGAGCGTACGTCTTTCTCGATTCGCTTCAGCCCCAACTCGCCGCCCACATCTGCACCACCTGCCGCGGCTACTACCCGGTGCCCGGCGTCGCATCGCTGTTCGTCGAGATCGCGCCTGGGATGGCGATTCACAGCCTGATTGACGTCGCGCTGAAGCAGACCTCGGTTCAGCCAGCCACCCTCGTCGTCGAGCGCGCCTACGGCATGCTCGAGGTCCACAGCGAGGACAAGGGCGAGGTTCGCAGCGCTGGTGACGAGATCCTCAAGGCGATGGGGGCCACCGAGGCAGATCGCATCAAGCCGAAGCTGATCTCGAACACGGTGATTCGCGCCATCGAGCCAATGCACGCCATGATCCTCGACCGGATCCGCTTCGGATCGATGATCGAGCCCGGCCAGTCGCTGTTCATTCTCGAGTGTGAGCCCGCGGCCTACGCGGCGCTGGCAGCAAACGAGGCCGAGAAGGCGGCGAACGTCCGGCTGGTCGACGTGACGCCGTTTGGCGCCTTCGGCCGCCTCTACATGTGCGGCAGCGAAGCCGATGTCGACGCGGCGGCCGCCGCAGCCGTCGCAGCGCTGCAGAGCATCGCGGGCAAAGAAGCCCCGAGCCGCGAGAAGTAACTTTTCCGAAGTTCTTGAGACCAAAAGTTTTCACAACACGCACAGAGGTAACGGATGGCTGACGCGCTGGGGATGATCGAGTGTAAGGGCTTCGTCGGTATGGTCGAAGCGGCCGACGCGATGGTGAAGGCGGCCAAGGTCGAGCTGGTCGGCTACGAGAAGATCGGCGGTGGCTATGTCACCTGCATCGTGCGCGGCGACGTCGCAGCGGTGAAGGCGGCGGTCGAGGCCGGTGCCCGTGGCGCCGAGCGCGTGGGCGAGCTGGTGTCGACGCACGTCATCCCGCGCCCGCACAGCAGCATCGAGGCGGCCCTGCCGCTGGGTCGCGCGTCGGCGGCCAAGTCGGACAGCGGCAATTCCTGATGTTGCTGGGTAAGGTGGTGGGCACCGTCGTGGCCTCCCGCAAAGAGCCCACGCTCGATGGCAGCACGCTGCTGCTGGTGCGCGGCCTCGATCTCGACGCGAAGCCGACCTCGACGCTCGTCGTCGCGGTCGACGCCGTCGGGGCAGGCGTGGGCGAGGTCGTTCTCTACGCGTCGGGCTCTTCGGCCCGGCAGACGGAAAAGACGAAAGATCGCCCGGTCGACGCCACCATCATGGCGATCGTCGACCAACTCGAAGTCGATGGGGCGATGAAATACATCAAGTGAGACCCCGCCCCGCCACTCCCGCCCAGGGTTCGGTTGTCACCGTTCGTGCGAAGTCGCACGACGCGCTGATGTCGGCGACTGCGAAGACGGTCGAAGCACTGAAGGAAGAGCACCAGGCGGATCCGGTGCTGGTCGTCTACGGCGATGGCAACGCCGCCCGCGTTTTCTGCGAGCAGCAGGCGCAGGTAGGCGATTCCCGCAGGAAGCACTGACATGAACGAGACCCAGATCAACGCGATCGTCGAGCAGGTGGTGCGCAAGCTCTCGAGCGAGCTGGGCAACCTGCCGTCGAACAACGGCGGCACCCAGCGGCAGTCACACGCGCAGGCGCCGGCCTACCACCGCGGCCGCACCGGGGTCTTCGACGACATGGACAGCGCGGTGTCGGCGGCCCAGAAGGCGCTGGAGGCCTGGGGCAACACAAAGGTCGAGACGCGGATCAAGGTCGTCGATGCGATGCGCGACGCGACGCGCAAGGCCGCAGCCGAGCTCGCGCAGATGGCGGTCACCGAGACGAAGCTCGGCAACGTCAAAGACAAGATTCAGAAGAACCTGCTTTGCGCGAACAAGACGCCGGGCCCCGAGATCTTGCGGCCGGGCGCTTTCTCGGGCGACTACGGCCTGGCGTTGATCGAGCGCGCCCCGTTCGGAGTGATCGGCGCGATCACCCCCACCACCAACCCCACCGAAACGATCATCAACAACAGCATCTCGATGATCTCGGGCGGCAACGCGGTGGTCTTCAACGTCCACCCCAGCGCGAAGAACGTCTCGAACCACTTCGTGGTGCTGATCAACGAGGCGATCACCAACGCCGGGGGTCCTCCGAACCTGATCTGCAGCATGGCCGAGCCGACGATCGAGTCTGCCGGGCTGCTGATGAAGCACAAGGGCGTGCGACTGCTGTGCGTGACGGGCGGCCCCGCGGTCGTCAAGGCGGCGATGACGTCGGGCAAGCGCGCGATTGGCGCCGGCCCCGGAAACCCTCCCGCGGTGGTCGACGCGACGGCAGACCTGGCACAGGCGGCCAGCGACATCGTCGACGGCGCCTCGCTGGACAACAACATCGTCTGCATCGTTGAAAAAGAAGTCTTCGCCGTCGCCTCGATCGCGGATCAGCTGAAGGCCGAGATGGGCAAGGTCGGGGCCTTCGAAGTCACCGGCGCGGCGATCAACAAGCTCGAGAAGATGGTCGTCGACGACGGGCACCCTGCGAAAGACTGGGTGGGCCGCGACGCGACGAAGATCGCCGAGGCCGCCGGCATTCGTGTTCCTTCCGGCACCCGGCTGCTCTTCGCCGAAGTCGACCCCACCCACCCCTTCGTTCAGGCCGAGCTGCTGATGCCCGTGATCGGGTTCTCGCGGCTGAAGACCGTCGAAGACTGCATTGCCGCCGCGGTTCAGGCCGAGCACGGCTTCGGGCACACCGCGACGATGCACTCGACCAACATCCACAACCTTCACGAGATGGCGAAGGTGATCAACACGTCGATCTTCGTGAAGAACGGGCCGTCTTTCGCGGGCCTGGGCATGCGCGGTGAGGGCCACACCAGCTTCACCATCGCCTCGCCCACCGGCGAAGGCCTGACGACGGCGTTGAGCTTCACCCGCGAGCGCCGCTGCACGCTGAAAGACTCCTTCCGCATCGTCTAATTGGAACTTTTAGGCCCAGCCCTGGGGCTCATCGAGCTCGAATCGATCGCCCGGGGCATGGTGGTCGCCGACGCGCTCGTGAAGCAGGCGGCGGTGCGCATCGCGCTCGCGGAAGCGGTGACTCCAGGCAAGTACCTGCTGATCTTCTCGGGCCCGGTGGCCGAGGTCGAAGAGTCGTTCAAGGCGGCCGAGGCCTCGGGCGGTGCGCTGATCATCGACCGGCTGTTGCTCAGCCAGGTCGATGCGGGGCTCGTGCGCGCGCTGAACGGCAAGTGCGACGGGATGAGAGACGGCGATGCGATCGGCATCGTCGAGACGCACACCGTGGCGGCGGCGATCATGGCGGCCGACACCGCCGTGAAGCGCGCCAACGTGCGGATCACCCGGCTGCAGCTGGCGAAGGGCATCGGCGGCAAGGGCTACTTCACGATCTCGGGGGCGCAGGCCGACGTCGAGGCCGCGCTGGAAGGTGCGGGGGCCGCGATCGAATCGCACCTGCTCGTCACCACCGAAATCATCGAAAGGCCGCACGGCGATCTGATGGGGCCCGTGTTCTGAAGCTGCGCCCCTTCGCGCTCGAACGGTTCTTCGCGCAGCACGAGTTTCGGGTTCGCCTGCTCGCCTGCGCGTCGGATCCCGAGCCATTCACCGTCGACGAGCTGCTCGCCTACGAGCCGGCCGCGCGGGAGGCGTTGCTCGCTCTTCCGCTGGGCTACATCGATGCGGTCGGGACTCCCGCGCTGCGGGAAGCGATCTCGTCTCTTTATGGGGTGGGCGTCGACGACGTGCTCGCCTTCGCTGGCGCCGAAGAGCCGATCTTCGCCTTCTTCAACGAGACCGTCGGCCACGGAGATCACGTCATCGCCCACTGGCCCGCGTACCAGTCGCTGTACGCCGTCGCCGAGGCGGCCGGAGCGGCAGTGACGAAATGGGAAGCCCGCGAGGCCGACCGCTGGCAGCTGGATCCTGACGCCCTGCCCGGGCTGCTCACTGCGCAGACGAAGGCGATCGTTCTCAACTCGCCCCACAACCCGACGGGCACGTTGCTCGAGCGCTCCCGCCTCGACGCGATCGTCGCCTTCGCGCGAAGGCATGGGCTCTGGCTTTTTTCCGACGAGGTGTACCGCGGCCTCGAGCACGACCCGGCCCGCCGCAACCCTGCGGTCGTCGATCTCTACGAGCGCGGGGTGTCGCTGGGCGCGCTGGCCAAGTCGTACGGGCTCGCCGGCCTTCGCATCGGGTGGGTCGCCTGTCGCGATCGCGCGTTGCTCGCCCGGCTGTCGGCCTTCAAGGACTACCTGACCATCTGCAACGCGGCGCCCAGCGAGCTGCTCGGGGCGCTCGCGTTGCGCCACGGCGAGAAGCTTTCCGCCCGGTGCCGCGAGATCGTGCTCGGCAACAAGGCGATCGCTTCGCAGCTGTTGCAGCGCCACGGCCTCACCTGGGTCGAGCCCACGGCCGGGACCACCGGCTTCGTGAAGGTCGAGGGCGCGGCGGCGTTCTCGAGCCAGCTTTTCGAGGTCACCGGCGTGCTGGTGATGGCCGGCCCTGAGCTCGAGTACCGCGACACCCACGTCCGGCTCGGCCTCGGCCGGCGGAATTTTCCGGAAGCAGCGGCGGGCATCGAAGCGTGGCTCGCCGCGCGCTGATCCTTCGGTGTTAGGAAGCCCTGGGCCGAAAAGGGATTTCCAGCAGGTCTCCAACATGAAGTTCACCTCAGGCGCTTTGTTCTTCAGCGCCGTCGTCTTGCTGTCCGCCTGTGAGCCGTCGCAGGCGGTCACCCTCGGAACCGAATCCCGCGCCGTCGCCGAGGCGATCGTGGGCGGCGTCACCGAATCCTCGCACTGGTACGTGGTGATGGTCGGCGACAGCCAGGGCGGCTCTTGCACCGGTACGCTGCTCTCGCGCCGCACCGTGATCACCGCGGGCCACTGCCGCGGCGGCGCCAGCTCGCTGTCACGCGTCTACTTCGACACTGGCAACCCGCTGACCCGCACCTCGGTGCTGACGACCAGCAGCGTGCGCCACCCGCAGTACAACGGCGCGCAGGAAAACGATCTGTCGTTGGTGCAGCTGGCGGCGGACGCTCCGATTCAGGCGGTGCCGCTGCTGCGCGAGACGATGACCCAGACGCCCGACTTCATCGGCCCGAAGTACACGTTCGTCGGCTTCGGCGACATCAACGGCAACGGCCAGGGCTTCGGCACGCGCCGCGTCGTCACGTTTCCCATCGATCTGATCGGGCCCGCACCTGTCGTTCATGCTGGCCAGATTCCGCAGGGCTCGCCCATAACGATCGACTCTTCCGAGTGGTACTACCAGCAGGCCGGCAAGAACACGTGCTTCGGCGACTCGGGCGGCCCGGCGTTCATCGTCCGCAACGGCGTCGAACGCCACGCCGGAGCGACCAGCTACGGCGACCAGAGCTGCACCTACGACGGCGTCCAGGCGAAGACCGACGCGACCACCGTGACGTGGATCCAGCAGACGATCGACCTCTGGGAAGGCGCGGCGGATCCCTGCAAGTCCGACGGCGTCTGCGGCACGGGCTGCGTGCTCACCACGCCGGCCCCGCTGGGCGCGCTGAAGGACCCCGACTGCGCGGATCAGCACTGCGGCGCCGACGGCGTGTGCGTGCTCTCGTGCGCGGTGGCCGACCCCGACTGCGCGTCGCTGACGATCAACGACTGCGCCGACAACGGCATCTGCAACACCAACTGCTCGACGCCCGACGCCGACTGCGTAGCGACCAACAACCCGCTGGGCACCAGCTGCGGCTCGGGCATTCAGTGCGCCAGCGGCTTCTGCGCGAACGGCGTCTGCTGCGACTCGGCGTGCAACGGCGGCTGCCAGGCGTGCAGCGCAGCCGGCGCCTGCAGCGTGAAGCCGGCCGCCTCGGTGTGCCGCTCTGCCGCGGGAGCCTGCGATGTGGCCGAGACGTGTGACGGAACCTCCCCGACCTGCCCTGTCGATGGGCTGGCTCTGGCTGCGACCGTCTGCCGTGCGAAGAACGGCGCCTGCGATGTCGAAGAGACCTGCAGCGGCGCTGCTGCCACCTGCCCGGCCGACGCCCTGTCTGCGGCGACGACGGCGTGCCGCCCTTCTGCCGGCCCTTGCGATGTCGCAGAGGTCTGCACCGGCACTTCGGCGGCGTGCCCCGGCGACGTGCTCAAGGCGCCTGGTGTCTTCTGCCGAATCAACACCGGCCTGTGCGACGTCGCCGAGGCGTGCGACGGAGCCACCGCCGGGTGTCCGGCCGATGCGTTTTCTCCCCCTGGGATCACCTGCCGCCCCGCCAACGGCACCTGCGACGTCGCCGAAGCCTGCGCCGGCACCAGCGGCGATTGTCCGCCTGATCTCTCTGCAACCAGCGCGGTCGTCTGCCGCTCGGCCGCTTCCGAGTGCGACGTCGCCGAGACCTGCACCGGCTCGAGCAAGGTGTGCCCGGCCGATGTCGCTGCCCCGGCGGGCACGGTCTGCTCGATCGGCGCCTGCAGTGCTTCCGTCTGCGTGAAGCCGAGGGTGGTCGAGCCGGTGGATGCGGGGATGAAGGTGGACGCGGGCGTGCCTGTTGTCGACGCCGGCACCACGCCGCCCGAGCCGCCGCGTGGCTGTGGCTGCTCGACCGGGGGTGGGCTGTTCTTCGCGCTCGGCCTGCTGCCGCTGCTCGTTCGCCGGCGCCGTCAGAGGTAGGTGTCGCGCACGTGGCGCTCGCCCCACCGCAGCTCGTTTTCGAGTTGCCTTGCGAGCGCGAGCACCAGGCCATCGGCTGCCGGCCGCCCGACGAGCTGCACGCCAATCGGGTGGCCCTCGGCCGAGACGCCCGCGGGAATCGTGATCGCCGGCTGACCCGTGAGGTTGAAGAGCGCGGTGAAGGCGCCCATCACCGCCGCGGCGCGAAAAGTCTCTTCCGGCCCCAGGCCCGCCCACTGCCCCACCCGAGGCGGAGCGATCGGCAGCGTCGGCGTCACCCACACGTCCGCATCGCCGAACCACGCCAGCACCCGCTGCGACAGCGCCGAGGCCTTGCGCAGCACCTCTGCGTCCGACACCAGGCGCCCCTCGCGGCGCAGCCACTGCGTCACCGGCTGCAGGGTGCTGTCACGCACCAGTGGAATCCGCGCCAGCTGCCGCTGCCAGATGGGCAGGACTTCGTCGACGTTGCCTTCGGGCGGAGGCCCTTCCTCGACGTGGTGGCCCAGCGACGCAAGCTGCTTCAACACCGTGTGCACGACCGCGGCGATCTGCGGCGAGGTCTCGCCCACCGGCGCCTTGGTGGTGAAGCGAATGTTGAGGCCCTGTGGCTCGCGCTGCGCCGCGGCCAGAAACGAGCCTTCGAACTGCCGGCCCGACAGCGCGTCGAGCATCGCGGCGACGTCGTTCACGGTGCGCCCAATCGGCCCAATCGTGATCATCTTTACCGGGTCGATGCGGCCGTAGTCGTTCGGCACCACGCTGCGCGACGCCTTGTGGCCGACGAGCCCGCACAGCGAAGCGGGAATTCGAATCGACCCCGCGCCGTCGCTGGCCTGGGCAATCGGCAGCAGGCCGGCCGCGACGGCGGTGCCCGAGCCTCCGCTGGAGCCGCCCGACGTGTGCGCGCGATCCCACGGGTTGCGCGTGGGGTGGTGGGTCGACGGCTCGGTGATGGGCATCGCTCCAAGCTCCGAGGTCGAGAGCTTGCCCAGAATCACGAAGCCTTCGCGGCGAATGGCGGCGGTCGTGACGTCGTCGATCGGCGAGTAGAAGTACTTGAACGACTTCGAGCCCATGCGGGTGAAGGTGCCGCGCATCATGTTCAGGTCTTTGATCCCCGTCGGCACGCCGTGAAACGGCCGGCGGCCTTCCATCGGAGCGGCGTCGAGCTTCTTCGCCCGGGCCAGCGCCTTTTCCTCGATCACCTGAACGAAGGCGCCCAGCGCCGGGTCGTGCCGGTGAATTCGCCCGAGGTACAGCCGTACCAGCTCGGATGAAGACAACTTGCGTTCGCGGATCAGCCGCGCCTGATCCAGGGCGGACATCGACAGCAGTTCGGTGCTCAAGGTGCGGCAGCATAGCGAGTAGGCTGCGCGCCATGGTGCGGATGACGGCGGTGGTGTTGCTGTGGGCGGGTGTGGCGGCGGCGCAGGACGCGGGAGTCAGAGCGGCCGACGCCGGGGTGGCCCCCGCCGCGAAGATGAGGCCTCTGCTGGTGCTGATGGACGACGCGGCCCAGATCGACAAGTACGTGATCGCGAAGCCTGCGGAGCGCGCCGCGATGAAAGGCATCTTGAGCAAGGTCACCGTCGGCAAGCGCGCCGCGGCGGCGATCCTGGTCGAAGGCTACGAGCTGCCGTACTCGCGCCGGGTCGACCTCAACGCGGACATCGTGATCACCGACCCGACGGGCCGGGTGGTGCTCGACAAGGCCAGCGTCGCCGGCGCGCAGACGATGGATCCGAAGACGATGCTGCTGGTGCCGCTGCTGCCGACCTTCGGGCTGGTGTTCGGCCTCACGGATCCGGAAGGCGACTACAAGGTGCGCATCGTGCTGTGGGATCAGGTTCGCGGCAGCTCGTCGGTGCTCGAGACGAAGTTCCAAGTCACGCGCTGATGACGCTGCACGAGAAGCTCGCGGGCAAGCGCTTCGGCTGCGTGCTCTCGGCCGGGTACTTCGGGTTCTACGGGCACGCGGGCTTTGTCGACGCGCTTCTCTCAGCAGGTCTCACCCCTTCCGCCTGGGCCGGCAGCTCGGCCGGGGGCATGGTCGGCGCGCTCGCGGCGTCGGGGCTCGATCGGGCGCATGTCTGCGATGCGATCTTGAAAGTCAGCCGCGCCGACTTCTGGGATCCGGATCCCCTCGGCATCGCCTGGGACATGGTTCGGCCTGGCCATCGCGCGGGCGGGCTGCTCAAGGGCAGCAAGTTCCAGGGCCTGCTCGAGCGGCACCTGAAGGTGCGGCGGTTCGAAGACTGCCCGGCGCCGATGCTGATCGCGGTCACGAACCTCACCACCCAGTCGACCGAGGTGATCACGACCGGAGACCTGCCCTCGGCGGTGCTGGCGACCTGCGCATACCCGGGGCTGTTTGCTCCCGTGGTGCGGGAAGGCGCTTTGTTGTGGGACGGCGGCATCGTCGACAAGGCCCCGGCGCTCGCACTCTCGGATGCGGGGCACGGGCTCGACGCGCTGCTGGTGCATTACCTGCCGAGCCGCGACGCGGTGGCGGGGCCCAAAGGCGCTTTCGCGTACGCCAGCGGGATGGCGGGCGGCATGGTCGCCTCGCGAAAAGATCACTTCCGGCTGCAGCTCGAGGTGCTCAGGGCGCGCGGCGTCGAGGTCTACGTCGTCACCTCACAGCTGCCCGCGGTGAGCCCGACCACGATGCACGTCGGGCCGCAAGCGATGGAGGCCGGGCGCCAGTCGCTGCGACAGGCGCTCAGCTCTGCGCCCACAGGCTGGCAGGGCACCGCCTAGCTTCTCTCAGCGCGCGTGCCGCCGGTGCTCGACCATCAGGCACTTGTTCTGAACGACGTCGATGCCCGCGGCGACCAACTTCCGCGCTGCCTCGTCGTTGGCAATTCCCAGCTGCAGCCACACCGCTTTTGGCTTCTTGGCGATGATCTCGTCGACGTGCCCGGCGACGTCGCTGGGCCGGCGGAAGACGTCGACCAGGTCGAGGTCACCCGGAATGTCGGTGAGCTTCCGGTACACGGGCTTGCCGAGAATCGTCGTCACCTCGGGGTAGTAGACGGGCACCGGCACCACCTCGACGCCAGCCCTGGCGAGGTAGTCGGCGACGTAGAACGCCGGCTGGTCGCTCTGTGCTTCGGTCTTGATCCCCAACACCGCGATGCGCTTGCTGGCTTTCACCAGGGCCGCGATGCCCGCCTCGTCGTCGATGATCCGCGCCATGCCGTACCCATAACGCGTGTATCGTTCGCCCGCCCATGAACGCTCTGATTCTTGCTGTCGTGCTGGCCGCTGCTCCGCAAAACGCTCCCACCTCGATCTACGCGCTCAAAGGCAAAGACTTCGCGGTGCAGGCGAAGAAAGACCTCGCCACGCTGAAGATGTTCGCCACCGGCCTCGATCGCCTCGACGCCCAGGTGCAGGCGCGCTTCGAGCTCTTCAGCAAGAACGAGGTCCGCACCTACACGCCCGAAGAGAAGCAGCTGCTGCTGTCGACCTGGGGCGCGTACTTCTCGTACTTCTCGTCGATCGAGCAGCTGCGCCAGCGCTACTGGAACTTCGTCGGCCTGTCGCCCACTGACGATCGCCACCCGTGGGGCTTCCTGCTCACCCACGCCTCGTTGACGGCGCTGCTGTCGCACGGCCTGCAGTTCGCCGAGCTGACCCAGGGCAACAAGCAGCTCGAGACGCTGTTCGACGAAGCCAACGCCGAGTTCGGAGTTCCGCAGAGCAGCTACGCCAACTTCAAGGCCACCGCCATTCACGTCAGCACCAGCACCCAGCTGATGAGCGGCGATGCCTACGCGAAACTCGTTCAAACGAAGCTCAAGAAAGACAAGGACCCCGACGTGCAGTGGGCCTGGCAGTCGCTGGACACGTGCGGCAAGGCGGCCCGCGAGTGCCTGGTGCGCAGCGGCAACAAGCTCTTCACCGGCAACGCGCTCGACATCTTGAAGGACTCGACGACCGCCGCGGTCTTCCCTGCACAGAAGTCATTTGCCGAATGGTTCGGCGACACACGGGTCGCGCGCGCGGGAAAGCCGCTGATGACGAAGGCGGCGCTCGACCAGGTGCTGCCTCTGATGCAGCCAGGCGACGTGGTCGTGACGCGGCAGAACTGGTTCCTCTCGAACATCGCCCTGCCCGGCTTCTGGCCCCACGCCGAGCTGTACCTGGGCGTGAGCGATGACTTGAAGAAGTACTTCGACACCGATCTGGAGGTGAGCTCGTGGACGCAGGCCCAGAAAGAGAAGACGGCCACCTTCAGCGAGCTGCTGTCGAAGCGGTACCCCGATAAGTGGAAGAAGTACGGAGGCAAAGACTTCCAGGGCAACGGGCCGATTCGCGTGCTCGAGGCGATCAGCGAAGGCGTCAGCTTCACTTCCAGCGATCACGCGTTCGGCGTCGACTACCTGGGCGTGATGCGGCCGCGGGTCAGCAAGCTCGAGAAGGCGAAGGCGATTCTGCGTGCCTTTGAGTACCAGGGCCGCCCCTACGACTTCGACTTCGACTTCTTCTCTGATGCGTCGCTGGTCTGCTCAGAGCTCGTCTACAAGTCCTACGCGCCGTCGGCTGAGATGAAGGGGCTGAGGCTCGAGCTCGTCGACGTGGCCGGCCGCCGCACCCTGCCCGCCAACGATCTGGTGAAGCTGTTCGCGAAGGAGCGCGGCAACCCGAACCGCCAGCTCGACTTCGTCGCCTTCGTCGATGGCCGCGAGAAAGAAGGCACCGTGGTCGTCAGCGACGAAGAATCGTTCGCGAAGAGCCAGGCCCGCCTCAAGTGGGACGTCGCTCAGAAGTGAGGGTCAAGCCTTCCCGCGCGATCGTGACGCGGAAGCAGATCTGGTCATCGTTCGCCGCCTCGAGCGTCGCGTCGCCGCCATGGCTTCGCGCGAGCTGCTGAACAATGTAAAGCCCCAGTCAGAGCTCCACGCGGGCACCTGGGTCCACGGCAACGACGATGGTGGTGGCTCCACAGCTCACAGCCTCAGCAACTTCGGCAGGTTTCGCTTCTCGCCGTTGGCGTGATTGACCTGCTGTCGCTATGCATGATGGCATGAAGGCATTGAACTCGGAGCCCAGCGTGAACACGAACACGGACATCAAGAGGGTTGGGAAGAGCGGCCAGATCTCTCTCGGCAAGCAGCTCGCCGGTCAGTATTTCCGAGAGCAGCGTCAGGATGACGGCTCGATCGTTCTGGTTCCGGTGGTCGTCGTTTCCAAGTCGCACTGGAGCGTGCGAGACGAAGGCAAGATTCGCAAGGCCATTGCCTGGGCGGCAAAGAACCCTGCGAAGGAGTCAGACGTCGATGGGTTCGCGGTGAAGGGCGGCAAGAAGTCGGGCTCATCAGGGACGAGACGTGGCCGGTAAGGTCGTCCTCGACCTGAACAACCCCGTCTTCCTCGACGAGCTATTCTCGCTCGACAGGGGCGAGCTTTCTCGGGTGGTGAAGGCGCTCAAAAAGATTCGGTCCATGGACTGGGACACCTTCACCAAGCGCCGAGGTTCGAGGTGGGAAGAGATCGGACACATCGAGGCCCCAAACGGGAAACCAGCTCACTCTTTTCGCCTCAGCCAGAAGTTCCGAGCGCTGGCGTACCGAGACGGGGACTTCCTTCGCGTTCTTTCTCTGCATCTCGATCACGACTCTGCCTACGAAGGGTGACAATCGATGGGCCAGTTCGGGAGCAGAAGATGAACAACATGCGCGGCGTCTGCGGAACCGAGATGAAGAACAAGCGGTTCCTCAGCTGAATCTGGGGGCGCATAGGTCTTGCGGATCAGGGCGCTTTCCGAGCGCATGATAGAGGGCAATCTCAGTGGCGCGGTAGGTGCGGAAACCGAACGCCCTTCTGGTGATCACTTTGAGGCGGTTGTTCATGCCCTCGACCGTGCCGAGCGCGATCAGCCCGCGGGCCTTGATCCAGTTGAGCATCAGAAGTCGCCGCCCGTGGATGGCCTCTTCGGCGCCGCGCTCGTCGCGTACACGCAGATGGATGGGAGGCCCGCGTTCCAGGCGCAAGGGGGCGTGAACGACCAGGGCCTCTTCATCGACTCCAACGCGGTGCCAAAGAAGGAAGTGTCTACGGCTGGAAACGGGAAGGCCCCAGCGGCCCCGCAGTTCGGCGAGTACCTCGAGGTGCTGCGAACGTGCCGCACGGTGGCCGAGGCGATGACGAAGCTGCGCTCGATGAACCTCACCGGAGTGCTCTCGCGCTCGAAGTTCGTCATCGCAGACAAGAGCGGCGCCGCCGTGCTCTTCGAAGGTGACGGTGCTCCGGGTGTCCCCGAACCTGTTGCCGTTTGAACCCAGTGAATCGCTCGATACGTCCACGTCGCCGGTGATGTGGATCTCCACCGACGTGTGGCAGCGTCGGAAGCAGTGGTCGCGCTTCCCGTCGCTGAAGGCCAGTGCTGACGCTCCGGCGCTCCTTGCTGACGCGGACGCTGTGGTGGTTGATGAGCGCTGGCGCGAATCGCGGCCGACCTCGAGCACCCGTCCTGCTCCGCCACCGGCGATGTCTGTTGCCGTGGCGCGGACCGCACTGGCGCGAACGGAAGACGCCGGGGCTTTCTGGAATCCCGCTTCGTGGCCGATGTGTTGTGGCGCGCTGACGGTCTTGGTGTTGGCCAACCCCACGCGCGCGGAGCTGGAGGCCTCCGAGATCGCCCTCGGCCCATTGGACGACGCTTGCCCCGGCAACGATGAAGGTTGGCGCGACGAGCTCAAGAATATCCGAAACGGCGCACTGCCTGAAAACGGAGTGAACGCGTTTCAGTGCGGTGCTTGTGGGCGCGGCTACGGCTCCCTCAGCCACACGTGAAGCGCTGGCCACCTCGGGCGATGCGACGCTGCGTGAGGTCTCCCAGCGCATCGGGCTCGCGGCATCGCGCGCCGGGCTGTTGGAGGCATACGCTCGCGCTCAGAGCTCGTCTACAAGTCCTATGCGCCGTCGACTGAGATGAAGGGGCTGAAGCTCGAGCTCGTCGACGTGGCCGGCCGCCGCACCCTTCCCGCCAACGATCTGGTGAAGCTGTTCGCGAAGAGCCACCGTAAAGGTCAGGCCTTCCGCGCGATCGTGACGCGGAAGCAGATCTGGTCGCCATTCGCCGCATCGAGCGTCGCGTCTCCGCCATGGCTTCGCGCGATCTGCTGAACGATGTAGAGCCCCAGGCCCAGGCCGCCCCTCGACTTCATTCCGAGGAAAGGCGTGAACAGGTGGGCCCGCTGAGCTGCCGGCATGGCGCCGTCGTTCTTCACCGACAGCTTCACCAGATCCGAGGCGCGCCCATCGAGCTCGAGCTGCACCGCCGAGTCGGGCTTGCCGTGCTTGAGGGCATTGCCGAGCAGGTTGGAAAGCAGCTGGGCGAGGCGATCTTCGTCCCAGCTTCCGGCCAGCGAGCCACCCACCGTCGACACCTGGATCAACCGCGTCGGGTGGGTGAGGCGGTGTTCGGCCACGATGCGCTGCGCGAGCTCGAGCAGATCCATCGGCACCGGCGACACCGGCAGGCCTCCCGCTTCGCGCACGCGCACGAAGTCGAGCAGGTCGGCGATCATCCGGTTCATCAGGTGGGCGCCGCGGATGATGCGGTCGACCCCAGCCCCCGAGCCGTGCTTCTTCGCCAGCATCTCGGCCGCGAGCACGATCGAACTTATTGGCGTGCGCAGGTCGTGGCCGAGCACGGCGATCAACATCTCGTTCGTTCGCAGCGCTTCCGCCCTTTCCTGTCCCATCGCCTTCAGCTGTTCCTTCTGCTGGGCCAGCGCGAAGAACGTGTCGGTCTTGCAGCGCAGCAGAAACGGGTCGATCGGCTTGTAGAGGAAGTCGACGGCGCCGGACTCGTAGCCGCGGAAGACGCGCGCCTTGTCGCTGGCCCCGGCAGTCACGAAGATGATCGGCACCTGCCGGCTGCGGTCGGCGCCGCGCATCAGCTCGGCCAGCTCGAAGCCGTCCATCTCGGGCATCTGCACGTCGAGCATCGCCAGCGCGAAGTCGTGCGCCAGCAGCAGCTCGAGCGCCTCGGCGCCGGAGCGCGCGGTCATCAAGGTCAGCCCGTCGCGACGCAGCAGCGCGGTGAGGGCGAGCAGGTTCTCTTCCCGGTCGTCGACCAAGAGGAACTTCACCTCTGCTGGTACAGCGCGCGTCACGCTCAACGGGTCTCCGTTAGCGCTTCGAGGTTGGCCAACATTTCATCGAGTGTCATCGGCGCCTGCGGAGCGATCGCCTGCCTCGCCGCTTCCGGCATTCTCGGCACCGCGGCCGTCCCTATCGACTGCACCACCGGCACGCCACCGCGAGAGGCAATTCGCTTGAGGCCAACCGCTCCGTCTTCGCTGGCGCCGCTGAGCACGACGCCGATCGCGCGATCGCCGTACACGTCGGCCACCGACTCGAAGAGCACGTCGATCGACGGCCGCGAGAAGTGCACTGGGGGGTCGATCGACAACGCGAAGGTCCGTTCGTCTTCGACCAGCAGGTGGTAACCCGGCGGCGCGAAGACGATCGTCCCCTGCTCGATCAGATCTTTATCGGACGCCTCGCGCACCGGCAGGCGGCACTGGGGTCCGTAGATCGAAGGCAGCTCACTGCGAGAGTGCGGCGGCAGGTGCACCACCACCACCACGGCCAGGGGCAGCGCTGAAGGCAGGGCCGGAAGAAGTTGGTTGAGCACTTCGATCGAGCCCGCCGAGCCGCCAATGGCGAGGACCTTCAGGTGCTTGAAGTCGAAGGGGCCGGACATGTCAGCTCTTCCGGTAGATTCTTTCGGCCTGGACGAGGTCGGTGAAGTGGGCGCGTGCGGGCGAGAAGCTCAAGGTCTCGCGCGAGCCGAGGCCGAGGATCCCCAGCGGGCACAACGACTCGGCGAAGAGGTTCAGCGCGCGTTCCTGCAGCTCGCGGCGGAAGTAGATGAGCACGTTGCGGCAGGTGACCAGCTGGGCCTCGGTGAAGACGCTGTCGGTGGCGAGGCTGTGATCGGCGAACACCACCGATGACTTCAGCGACTTGTCGAACACCGCGACGTCGTAGCCCGTCTGGTAGTAGTCGCAGAGCGAGCTCTTGCCGCCGCTTTGCTGGTGGTTCTTCGTGAAGGTCGCCAGGCGATCGAGCCGGTAGACGCCAGCCTCGGCCCGCCGCAGCGAGTCGGGGTTGATGTCGGTGGCGTAGATCACCGTGCGATCGAGCAGCTCTTCCTCGCGCAGCAGAATCGCCAATGACCAGACCTCTTCGCCCGTGCTGCAGCCGGCGACCCAGATCTTCAAGCTCGGGTACGTGCGAAGAATCGGCACCGCCTTCTCGCGCAGCGCCTTGTAGAAAGTCGGGTCGCGGAACATGTCCGAGACCTGCACCGTCAGGTAGGCGAGCAGGTTCCCGAAGATCGCCGGCTCGTTGATGAGCTTCTGCTCGAGCTCGAGAATCGAGCCCACCTCGAACTCCGGCAGCGCCTGGCGCAGCCGTCGACGCAGCGACGACATCGCGTAGCCACGGAAGTCGTGGTGAAAGCGCGCGTAGACCGTCTCGAGAAACGAGCGCAGCCCGTCTTCGTCGCCGGCTAGGTCGGAAGCCATACCCGCACCAGTGAGACGAGCTTGTCGACGTCCAGCGGCTTGGCGATGTAGTCGCTGGCGCCGGCGGCGCGGCAGCTGTCGAGGTCGTCTTTCATCGCCTTGGCGGTGAGCGCGATGATCGGCAGCGCCCGGCAGTCGGGCCGCTTGCGGATCTCGCGCATCGCTGTGAGCCCGTCCATCTCGGGCATCATGATGTCCATCAGCACCAGGTCGACGCCGTTTGCCGAGCCGGGGGGCATGCGGGCGATCGCGTCGAGGGCTTCGAGGCCGTTGCGCGCGATCTCGAGCTTCGCGCCCCGCGGCTCGAGCACCGCCGACAGCGCAAAGATGTTCCGCACGTCATCTTCGACCACCAGGATCTTCCGATCTTCGAACGCCCGATCGCGATCGCGCACCGTCTTCAGCATGCGCTGGCGGTCGGCGGGCAGCGTCGACTCGACGTGGTGAAGGAACAGCATCACTTCGTCCAACAGCCGTTCGGGCGAGTGCGCGCCCTTGATGATGATCGACTTCGAGTAGCGGCGCAGCCGCTGTTCTTCGTCGGCCGACATCGAACGGCCCGTGTAGACGATGACGGGAGGAAACGAGAAGCCCTGCTCGGACGCCATCGTCTCGAGCAGGTCGAACCCGCTGACGTCCTCGAGGCCGAGATCCATCACCACGCAGTCGAAGGTCGTCGCCTTGAGCTTCGCCAGCGCTTCGGCGCCCGTTGCCGCCACCGAGACCTCGACGTCGTCGGTGCCGAGCAGCAGCTTCACGCTTTCCTGCTGCACCTGGTCGTCTTCGACCAGCAGCACGTGGCGCGGCTTCTGGGTCAGCCGCTGCTTCAGCTGCTCGAACGCCTGGGTCAGCTTCTCGCGGTCGACCGGCTTGATCGCATAGCCGACAGCGCCCATCGCCAGGGCCTGCGAGCGCTGATCGTTGCAAGAGATGATGTGCACCGGAATGTGGCGGGTCGTGGGCGAGGCCTTCAGGCGGTCGAGCACCATCAGGCCGCTGTGGTCCGGCAGCATGATGTCGAGGAGGATCGCGTGCGGCCGCGTCTCGTTCGCCAGCCGCAACCCGTCATCGGCGGTCGGAGCGATGACACACAAGAAGTCCTGCTCGTGCGCCAGGTCCGAGAGGATTCGCGCGAAAGTCAGGTCGTCTTCGATCACCAGCACATGGCGCGTGGTCGGCGTCAGCTTCGCCCGGTCGTCCTTGATGGCAGGCGCGTTGACCACCGCCTCAGCGACGGGCGGCGGCAGGGGGTGCATCGGGCGTTCGCTGGTTGGCCGGCGCGGCGCTTCGACCTCGGCCGCCGGCGCCTTGAAAATCAGGGGGAGCAGCAGCGTAAAGGTGCTGCCGTGCCCCGCCGTGCTCGACAGCCTCACGTCGCCGCCCAGCGCTCGCGCCAGATCGCGCGCGATCGACAAGCCGAGGCCCGTGCCGCCGTACTTGCGATGGGTGCTGCCGTCGGCCTGGCGGAAGGCCTCGAACACCGACTCCTGCTGGTGGGCGGCGATGCCGATGCCGGTGTCGGACACGTCGAAGGCGATCTGCCCATCGACCGCGCGCACCTTCAGCGTCACCTGCCCCTTGTCGGTGAACTTCAGCGCGTTCGACAACAGGTTGGTGAGGATCTGCAGCGCCCGCTGCGAGTCAGTGGTGATCGTGGCCGGAGCGTCCGTTGCGACCTCGAACGCCAGCGCCAGCCCCTTCTCGGCCGCGATCGGGCGGAACATGCGTTCGAGCGACGTCACCATGCGCGCCACCGGCACCGCGTCGGCCGTGATCTGAATCTTGCCGGCCTCGATCTTCGACAGGTCGAGCACGTCGTTGATCAGCAGCAGCAGATCGTTGCCTGCCGACTCGATGGTGTTGGCGTACTTCACCTGCTCGGCGGTCAGGTTTCCGGTGCGGTTGTCGCCCAGCAGCTTCGCGAGAATCAGCGAGCTGTTCAGCGGCGTGCGCAGCTCGTGGCTCATGTTGGCGAGGAACTCGCTCTTGTGCTGGTTCGCCTGCTCGAGGGCGTCGGCCTTCTCCTCCAGCTCGAGCTCGCTCTGTCGCAGCGCATCTTTCTGGGCGGTGAGCCGCTGGAAGTGCTCAGACAGCTGTTCATTGGTGGTCTCGAGCTCGGTTGCCTGGTTCTCGAGCCGGCCCTGCTGCTCTTTCAACGCCCGCGCCTGCTCTTCGAGCTCCTCGTTCGACACGCGCAGCTCTTCCTGCTGGGCCTGCAGCTCTTCCGACTGGGCTTGAGTTTCTTCGAGCAGCCCTTGCACCCGGGCGCGATCGCGGGCCGTGCGAACCGCGATGCCGATTGACGTCGAGGCGCGGCGCAAGAGCTCGAGCCGCGGAGCATCGGGCGGCGTGAAGAAGCCGAGCTCGATCACGCCCTGCACCACCCCGTCGGCGGTGGCGGGAATCAACACCAGCTCTCGCGGAGGCGCCTTGCCGGTGCCCGACTCGACGAAGTACCCGGGCGGCACCTCGCGCACGATCGTCAGGTCCGTGCTGCGGGCCGCTTGCCCCACGAGCCCCTCGCCTGCCTTCAACAGATCTTCCGACTCGCGCATCGAGTGCGTGGCGACCCGCCGAAAGCCGGGGTCTTGATCGACATACAGGGCGCCAATCTGCGCGTTCAGCGTCTGCGCCAACGTCGAAAGGGCGCGCTGCCCCAGCGACTTCATCGTGGTCACCTGCTGCAGCTCTTGCACCAGGATGCGCTGGCCCGTCGCGATCCACGTTTCGTGCGCGCGTGCCCGCGACTCGCGGTTGATGAAGACGCCGGCCGCAAGGAGGATCGCGATCAGCAGCGCCGAGCCTCCCCAGACGATCACGACCGAGGTGTTCGCCGCGCTCTCCCAGTCGGCCTGGCGGCTGGCGAGCCGGTCGTTGGCCTGGGTGCGAATCGCCGACGTGAGCTGATCGAGCTGCTCTTGAAGCTTGAAGCCGCTGTTCTGGGTCACGAGCTTCAGCGCCGCCTCGCGGTCGCCCTTTTGCGCGAGGTCGATCGCCTCTTTCAGTAAGGCCAGCCTGGCGCGCGCCAGCGGCTCGACGCTTTCCAGCTGCTTCACCAGATCCGGGTCGAGCTTCGAGTCCTTCGCCAGCAGCAGCGCCTGCATCGCATCGTGCGAGGTCGTGTTGTAGGTCTCGAGGTACGCCGGATCGTTGGTGAGCAGGTAGCCGCGCTGCCGCGACTCGGCCATGCGCAGCTGCAGCAGCACCTTGTCGAGGTCGGCCAGCATCCGGAAGGTGTGTTTCACCGCCAGGGCCGACTCGGTGCGCGCCTGCTGGCCCGCCACAGAGAGCACGCCGATCACCACCACTGCGATCACCGCCAGGCCGAGCCCCAGCGACGTGGTGACGATGGCGCGCAGGTCTTGCTTCTCGAGCGCTGCCGATTGCTCGTTGTTCATTAGAGGGGGTTTTACCAGTGAGGGCACCTCCGGCGCGTGGGGCATTAAGTCTCACTGGCTTTGGCTTCGGCCGCGATAAGACTCAAGTCTTGATGCCAGTGATCCAGGAATGGCTGAACCTGCTGGTCCGCTGGGTCCACGTGATCGCCGCCATCATGTGGATTGGCGACAGCTTCCTCTTCATGTGGCTCGACAGTCACATCAGCCCCGCGACGAAGAAGCGCGAAGGCGAGGTGGCCGGCGAGCTGTGGATGACGCACTCGGGCGCGTTCTACGAAGTGGTGAAGCGCAAGTCGCTGGGAGAGCTGCCCGAGAAGCTCTACTGGTTCAAGTGGGAGAGCTACACCACCTTCATCACCGGCTTCCTGTTGCTGGCGATCGTCTACTACCTGGGCGGCTCGGCCTTCCTGATCGACAAGACCGTCGCCGATCTCACCTACGGCCAGGCGGTCGCAATCAGCCTCGGGCTGCTGCCCGTTTCCTTCCTGGTCTACGACACGCTGTGGCGCACCCCACTCGCGAAAGACCAGCGCGTCTTCGCCGCCGTCTGGTTCGGCCTGCTCGTCGCCCTCGCCTACGGCCTCACCCACCTGTTCAGCGGCCGGGCCGCCTTCCTTCACCTGGGCGCGGTGATGGGCACGGTGATGACCTTCAACGTCTTCTTCCGGATCATCCCCTCGCAGCGGCACATGATCGCCTCGACGAAGGCGGGCACGCCGGTTGACACCCGCTACGGCATTCGCGCCAAGGGCCGGTCGGTTCACAACCATTACATGACGCTGCCGGTGCTCTTCACGATGTTGAGCAACCACTTCCCGAGCACGTACTCGAGCCCGCATGCGTGGGCGGTGTTCGCGCTGCTGGCGATCGTCGGCGTGTCACTGAAGTACCTGATGAACTTCCGGCTGCAGTCGAACCCGGCGATCATCGGCCTGTTCTTCGCGGCGCTGGCGGGCGTGATGGCGCTCACCACGGCCGACCGCCCGACGAATGAGCAGCTGGCGAAGTTCCGCGACGCTCCGAAGGTCTCGTACGCGACGGTGACCTCGATTCTTCAGACGCGCTGCACGCAGTGCCACTCGAAGACGCCGACCAGCGACTTGTTCGCGGCCGCTCCGAACGGGGTGCTCTTCGACACGCCCGAGCACGTGGCTGGCCACGCGGAAAGAATGTTCATGCGTTCGGTCGCTTCGCAGACGATGCCGCTGGGCAACCTGACTGGCATGACAGTGGCCGAGCGCGAGCTGCTGGGGGCCTGGTACGCGCAAGGAGCCGACGTGACTGCGAGTGGCCCTGTCACGGTGCCCGGCGTCGGCAAGGGCGAGCCCGTCGTGCCGGACGCCGGCAACCGCACCCCTGAAGAGCTCGCCAACGAGCACTTCGCCGCCGTCTGCCTCGCGTGCCACGGCGAAGGCGGCGCTGGCGATGGCGCCGCTGCGATCGCGCTGCCCGTGAAGCCCCGCAACTTCACCGAGCCCGCCTGGCAGGCCAGCGTCACCGACGCTCACCTTTACGAGATCATCTTGAAGGGCGGCCTCGCGGTCGGAAAGAGTCCCCTGATGCCCGGCAACCCGTCGCTGGCCGACAAGCCCGAAGTCATCGACGCCCTGGTGAAGAAGGTGCGCGGCCTCGAGAAGAAATGAATGGCTGAGCCCACCTCAATCATCCGCGGCCGCCGCGTGCTGTTGCCCGAAGGCATCGCCCCGGCCGCGCTGCACCTGCGCGACGGGAAGATCCTCGCCGTCGCTGCGTACGAGGCGGTTCCGCCCGGCGTGCCCGTTCACGAAGCGGGCGATCGCCTCGTCACGCCCGGCGTCGTCGACTCGCACGTGCACCTGAACGAGCCGGGCCGCACCGAGTGGGAAGGCTTCGCCACCGCGACCCAGGCCGCAGCGGCCGGCGGCATCACCACCGTCGTCGACATGCCGCTGAACTGCATTCCCGCCACCGTCTCGCGCGAGAACGCCGAACTCAAGCGCGAGGCGCTGCGCGACCAGGCCCACGTCGACATCGCCTTCTGGGGCGGGGTGATTCCCGGCAACGCAAAGGCGCTGCAGGGCCTCGCCGAGTTCGGCATTCACGGCGCGAAGTGCTTTCTCTGCCCGTCGGGGGTCGACGAGTTTCCGAACGTCACCCGCGCGGATCTCGACCTCGCGATGCCGGTGCTGCGCGATCTAGGCGTGACCCTGCTCGTTCACGCCGAGCTGCCGGGCCCGTGCGACGCGGCCGAAGCACGCCTCGCCGCTTCCCACGCCGACCCGCGCGCCTACGCCACCTACCTCGCCTCGCGCCCGCCGGCCGCCGAAGACCAGGCGATCCAGATGATCGTCGAGCTGTGCCGCAAGCACCGCTGCCCCGCGCACATCGTTCATCTGTCCAGCGCCTCGGCGATTCCCCTGCTTCAGGCCGCGCAGGCCGACGGGGTGCCGATCACCGCCGAGACCTGCCTTCACTACCTCGCCTTCACCGCCGAAGAGATCGCCGCCGGAGCGACCCACTTCAAGTGCGCGCCGCCGATTCGCGAAGCAGCCAACCGCGCCGCGCTGTGGCAGGGCGTCGAGTCGGGCGTCGTGTCGATGGTGGTGTCGGATCACTCGCCGTGCACCCCGCGGCTGAAGAAACCCGAGACGGGCGATTTCTTGAGCGCGTGGGGCGGCATCTCGTCGCTGCAGCTCGGGCTTTCCGTGCTGTGGACGCTGGTGTCCGAGCGCGGTCATTCGATTCAGCAGCTCTTCCAGTGGAACGCGAAGGCCCCTGCTCGCCTGGCCGGCTTCGCCGATCGCAAAGGCCAGCTCGCCCGCGGCTTCGATGCCGACATCGTGATCTGGGACGAGAACGAGACCTTCGAAGTGAAAGGCGAAGCGCTGCACCACCGCCACAAGCTCACGCCGTACGCGGGCAAGCGCCTGCGCGGAGTGGTTCACCAGACCTGGGTTGGCGGCAGCCTCGCCTACGACGCGTCTGCAGGTCTTGCCCGGCCCCACGGCCGGTTCCTCTCGAAGTAATTCAAGGAGCCCATGTCCGTTCGCGCCCCTGTTCCCGAGCTCTTCGCCCACCTCGTCGATCTCGCTGCTGACATCACCGGCGGCTTCGTCCTCTTCGCCACCGACGACTACTTCGCCGAGAAAGAGAACCTGCTGCGGCCGCACGCCGCTGAGTGGATCGCCGAGAAGTACACCGACAAGGGTAAGTGGATGGACGGCTGGGAATCCCAGCGCCGCCGCACCGAAGGCCACGACCTGGCGATCATTCGCCTCGGGCTGCCGGGCCAGGTGCACGGCGCGCTGGTCGACACCACCCACTTCAAGGGCAACGCGCCCCAGCAGGTTTCGCTGGAAGGCATCGAAGCGTCGTGGACGGCGACCCCCGAAGAACTGAACGCGGCCGACGGCTGGAAGACGCTCGTCGCCCAGACGCCGGTGAAGCCGGATCATCAAAACGTGCTGAAGCTCGACGGCGCGTCGGGCCGGGTGACGCACGTGCGCTTGCGGATCTTCCCTGACGGCGGGGTCGCGCGGCTTCGCGTCTACGGCGAAGTGCTGCCCGACCTGCGCACGTTCTGGCGCACGGGCTCGGTGGATCTCGCGGCAGTCGAGAACGGCGGCACGGTCGCCGAGGTCAGCGATCAGTTCTTCGGGCCTCCCTCGAACCTGCTGCTACCGGGCCGCGGCGTGAACATGGGCGATGGCTGGGAAACGAAGCGCCGCCGCACCCCGGGCAGCGACTGGGCGGTGATTCGCCTCGGCCGCCGCGGCGTCGTCGATCGCATCGAGCTCGACACCCACTTCTTCAAGGGCAACGCGCCGCAGGCCTGCCTGGTCGAAGCGCTGGACGTGACCCAGGCTCCGCCCGATGCGCTCGAAGGCATTCTTCGCGCGCCCAAAGGCTGGACGACGCTGATCGAGAAGCACCCACTGGTGCAGCACCGCCGCCACCAGCTCGACCCGTCGCGGCAGCTGCCCGCCACCCACCTGCGCGTTCACATCTTCCCGCACGGCGGCGTCAACCGGATGCGCGTCTTCGGCCACGCGCTGGACACGCCGCAGGAAAGCGCGGCCCTCGCAGAGCTGAACCCGAAGCTGCTGCAGTCCTTCTGCGGCAGCTCGACCTGGATCCAGCACCTCTCGACCCACCCCATCGGCTCCGTTCGCAGCCTCTTCGCGCTCGCCGAAGACATCTGGTTCTCGCTGGACCCCAAAGACTGGCTCGAGGCCTTCGCCGCCCACCCCCGCATCGGCGACAAGCAGAAGGCGAAGAGCGCCACCCTCAAATCGGCGAAGTGGTCTTCCGGTGAACAGCGCCAGGTCGGCCTCGGGGACGCCGAAGTGCTGAAGCAACTGAAGGCGTTGAATGAGCAGTACCTGAAGAAGTTCGGCTTCATCTACATCGTCTGCGCGACCGACAAGTCGGCCCGCCAGCTGCTCGAGATCCTGCAAGAACGGCTTCGCAACCCGAAGAAGGCCGAGCTCGAGAACGCGGCCCGCGAGCAGGCGAAGATCACGAAGCTGCGCATCGAAAAGTGGCTCGTCTCGCAAGGGGTGGTGCCGTGACGACCGGCCCCGATGGCGAAGCGAACAGGGAGGCGCCAACGAGATGATCTCGACCCACATCCTCGACACCACGAAGGGCAAGCCCGCGCGCGGCGTCACCGTCTCGCTCGAGCTGTTCGACAACGCTAGCTGGCGGCGGGTCGCCGAGGGCGTCACCAACGAAGACGGCCGCATCAAGCCGCTGCTGGACGTGATCCCCAAAGAAGGCACCTACCGCCTGCACTTCGAGGTCGCCGAGTACTTCAAGCAGCAGGGCGTCGACGCGTTCTTCCCGCAGGTGACGATCACCTTCCAGGTGAAGTCGGCGAAGGAACACTTCCACGTGCCGCTGCTGCTAAACCCCTTCGGCTACTCGACCTACCGGGGCTCCTGACCATGGCGATCGTCGCAGCGCCGATGACGGCAGCAGCGTTCGCCCCGTTCGGCGAGCTGGTGGCGTGTGGCGAGGGCGAGGGCGCGTCGGCCAACTTCGGCACCGCCCAGCGCTTCGACTACACCGCCGCCCTTCACAACGGCCGGCCGCACGCCCGCGCGAACATGGTCACGGTGCGCTGCACGCCCGTCGCCCTGCCGCTGCAGCTGAAGCTGCTCGAGCGCCACCCCCACAGCTCGCAGACCTTCATTCCGATGGTGTGCAGCCGCTACCTCGTCTGCGTCGCTCCCACCGGAGCCGACGGCAACCCCGTGATCTCCGAGCTCAAGGCGTTCATCGTGAAGCCGGGCCAGGCGATCAACTACCGCACCGGCGTCTGGCATCACCCGCTGGTGGTGCTCGATGCGCCGGCCCAGTTCGCGATGCTGGTGTGGGAAGACGGCGGCAAAGAAGACTGTGTCTTCTTCCAGCTGCTCGTGCCGCTGACGATCACAGGCTGATCGGAAACCGGCCCACACCTTCGCGGCACGTCACCGTGATCGAATCCGTCTGCGGCGGGGGCGGCGTGCCGCGATCCCACTCGAAGCGGAAGAGCATCACGCCGTCGTCCGCGCCCTCGTCGAGATCGCCGATCACGTAGTGCTTGCCGTTGGGCAGCCGCACGTCGCAGTTGTGCCAGTCGCGGTTGCTCTTGTTGAGCACGACCACCCGGCGGCGCGCGCCGTCCCCGGTGAGCCGCACAGTGCCGTCGAGCCACGCGCCCTGCTGACCCGCAGCGGCCGGCTGCGATCGGGTCGGCTCGGGCGGGGGCGGCGCATTGACGACAGGCGCAGGCGGCGGAGGCGCAGGCGGCGGAGGCGCAGGCGGCGGAGCGACTTCGGGCATGCGACCCACGCGGGCAACCTTCAGCGGCACGTACGCCAGGGCCTTCGAGTCGAGGTTCACCCGCGACAGCGACTCCCACACCTCCATCACCACCGCCGTGCCTACCGGTGCGCGGCTCTTCGCGTCGAACACCTGCAGCGCGGCGCCGATCTCGACCCCGTTCGCCTGGCCCGCGCGCAGGTACGTCTCGCCACGGTCGAGGAAGACCTCTGCGTCGATGTTGGGAGACTGCGACAGCACCAGCAGCGCAAGAAGAGCGGTCATAGACACTCCAGTTGCCGGCCAGAGCCGAAACGATCAACTCAGGCGGCAGGAGGAGTCTGCTGCGCCGTTTCCAAACCCGCCACTGCCTTGTCGATGAAGGCGAAGATGTCGGCAACGGTGCGCATCTGGCGGGCATCCGTCTCGGGGATCTGCACCGACAGCGCCTTTTCCAGGGCCACAATCAGGTCGACGCCGTCCAGGCTGTCGAGGCCCAGGTCGTCACGCAGCCTGGCTTCAGGGACGATCTTCTCGCGCTCGAGCTCGAACTCGCTCGACAACGTGTCGATCACGATCTTCTGGGCCTGCTGTGACTTGGAAGGTTCCGACATTTCGGGCGGCTCGCTACCAATGAGACGGCTCTGGGTCAATTCCATTTAAAACAAGTCCGTGTTATCCGACCGGGCCTTCATGCGTCGCGCGGTCATCACCGGAATCGGCACGATCTCTTCGCTTGGCCTGACCCTGCCTGAGGTCAGCGCGTCGCTGCGCAACGGCATCAGCGGCATTGGCATCGACCCCGAACGCAAGGCGCGCGGGTTCAGATCGTCACTGACTGGCATCGTCCGCGGCTTCGACCCGAATGCCCGGTTCGACCGCAAGCACCGCAAGACGATGGGCCAGCCCGCTGCGTATGGCTGCGCCGCCGCGCTCGAGGCCGTCGCTGATTCCGGCATTCCGCGCGAACGCTTCGCCCAGCCCGACGTCGGCGTCATCTTCGGCAACGACTCCACCTGTGAGGCGAACGAAGAGCTATTCAAGGCGCTGACCGCCGAGAAGCGCACCGGCGCGCTCGGCACCGGGCACATCATCAAGGTGATGAGCTCGACAGTGAGCATGAACTTGAGCTCGATGTTCGGCGTGCAGGGGGCCTGCTGGTCGCTGTCTGCCGCGTGTGCGTCGGGGCTCCACGCGCTCGGCCAGGCCGCGATGATGATCTCGCAGGGGATGCAGGAAATCATGATCTGCGGCGGCGCTCAGGAAACCGCCTGGCAGGGCATGGCGGCGTTCGATGCGCTCGGTGCGCTGTCGACCCGCGAGAATGATCCGACCCACGCGTCGCGCCCCTTCGACACCGGCCGCGACGGCCTCGTCCCCTCGGGTGGCGGCGCAGCGCTGATCGTCGAGGCCATCGACTCCGCCCGCGCCCGCAACGCGCACATCTATGCCGAAGTGCTCGGCTACAGCTTCTCGTGTGACGGCGGCCACCTCACCAACCCTTCGGGCGAAGGTGCCCGGCGCGCGATGGAACAGGCCCTGAGAGCCGCCCATGTGCACCCCAGCGAGCTCGACTACGTCAACGCCCACGCGACCTCGACCCCCGCTGGCGACGCAGTCGAAGCCAGGGCGATCACCGCCGTGCTGCAGGGCCACCCGGTGCCTGTCTCGTCGACCAAGGGCCTCACCGGCCACGAGTGCTGGATGGCCGGCGCCTCCGAGCTCGTCTACTGCGCGCTGATGATGCGCGACGGCTTCATCGCCGGAAATCCGAACCTCATCGAGGCCGACGCCGCGTGCGCGGGGCTCAACCTCCCGAAGGCGAGCTTGAACGTTCGCCCCCGCACCGTGCTGAAGAACTCGTTCGGCTTCGGCGGCACCAATGCTTCGGTCGTCTTGCGCGCGCTGACATGAGAGACGTCGCCGACGTACTGCCGCACAAGCCCCCGTTTCTCTTCGTCGACCGCATCGTCGAGCTCACCGAGACGAAGGTCGTCGGCGTGCGCCTGTTTCGCGAAGACGAGCACTTCTTCAAGGGTCACTTTCCCGATCATCCCGTCGTCCCCGGCGTGCTGCTCATGGAAGGCCTGGCCCAGACGATGGCGTACTTCGCGCTCACCCAGCGAAAGAGCGAGCGCGTCTTCCTCGTCGGCATCGATCGCGCCCGCTTCCGGTCGATCGTCGAGCCCGGAAAAGAGGTGACGTATGAGGTCACCATCGGCGAAGAAAGGTTCGGCACCCTGACCGGAAAAGGAAAAGTCATGGTCGGCAACCAAAGAATCGCCGAGGCCACGCTGATGGGCTACGCGGGCGACGGCAAGCTGCTCTAAAAAATGAAGGACACCTTTCAGCCGCAGAAGAATCTCCCCGAAGGGCACTTCGACCTGATCGTGGTCGGCTCGGGAATGGGGGGCCTCACCTGCGCCCTGATCATGGCGCGCGAGGGCTTCAAGGTCCTCGTCCTCGAGCAGCACTACCGCACCGGCGGCTGCCTCCACCGCTTCTTCCGCAAGCGCGTGCCCTTCGACACCGGGTTCCACTACCTGGGCGGCATCGGCGAAGGCGGCACCATGGGCAAGTACCTGCGCTTCATGGGCGTCGCTGATCAGCTGAAGTGGCACGACCTCGACCCCGACGGCTTCGACGTCCTCAAGTTCCCCGACTACGAGTTCCGCGTTCCCGCCGGCTGGCCCGCGCTGACGAAGCGGCTGCACGAAGAATTTCCGGGCGAGCGCAAGGCGATCGACACCTACGCCGACGCCTGCCAGAAGATCTGCGCCGAGAGCTTCGCGTACAGCTTTCAGAAGCCGCCGGAAGTCAGCGGCGAGTACACGAACGTCGCGCTGGCGCCTTTCATCCGCTCGTTGACGAAGAACGAGCGCCTCTACGCGGTGCTCACCGGCCAGAGCTTCCTCTACGGCGTCGACCCACCCACCACGCCGCTGGAGCTTCACGCCCTCGTGCTCGACTCGATGCTGCAGGGCCCGGTCGGCCTCGAAGGCGGCGGCGATGCATTGGCGAAGGTGATGGTCGACGCGATCAAGGCCAACGGGGGCGAGGTGCGCACGCGGACGAAGGTCACCGCGCTCGAGATGAAAGACGGCCAGATGGAAAGCGTGACCACCGAGCGTGCGGGCCGCGCCGGCGAGCCGCCCCACAAAGATCGCATCTTCGGCCGCTGCATCATCAGCAACGCCCACCCATCGCTGACGCTCGACCTGCTGCCGCCGGGTGTCTTCCGGCCGGCGTTCACGTCGCGCGTTCGCGAGAGTCGCAACAGCATCGGCTGCAGCGCGGTGTACTTCGAGTCGTCGTCGACGAGCGACGTCCGCCGCGACCACAACATCTATTCGTTTCCCTCGCTGAACGTCGACGACATGTACCTGGACCGCCAGCCTTCCGACACGTCGGATCGCGGCCTGTTCCTGACCTTTCCTTCCGACCGCGAGCAGGGCTGGGAACACAAGCGCGTCGTGCTGGCGCTCGGCCTGATGGGGTGGAACGAAGTGAAGCAGTGGGAAAACACGAAGACCGGCGAACGGCCGCCCGAGTACGCGGCGTTCAAGCAGCGCCACACCCGCGAGCTGCAGGCGCAGATCGAGAAGCTGCTGCCGGATCACGCCGGGCACCTGACGCCCATCGAGACGTCGACCCCGCTGACGAACCGCGACTACACCGCCTCGCCCGAAGGCGGCCTCTACGGCCTGCGCCACGGCATGGAACGCTGGGGCCGGTACGCGCTCGCCTCCCGCACCAAGATCGACAACCTCTTCCTCACCGGCCACAGCATTCTGATGCCGGGCATCGTCGGCGTGACCATTGGAGGCTTCGTGACCTGCTCCTACCTGCTGGGCTTTGAGGCGATCTTCGATCGCGTGGCGGTCGCGTGAACCGCGTCGTCATCACCGGCTATGGCGCGCTGTCCCCCATCGGCAACACGGCGGAAGCGATCGCCCACGCGCTCGAGAACGGCAAGTCAGGCGTTCGCGCGATGCCCGAATGGGACAAGTGGAAGGACCTTCACACCCGGGTCGGCGGCGTCGTCACCGACATCGACGAGAAGAGCATCCCCCGCGAGTACCGGCGGTCGATGGGCCGGGTCGCGATCCTCGCGGCGCTGGCGGCGAAAGATGCGATCGCCCACGCGAAGCTGACCCCAGCGCTGCTGGCCTCGCACCGCGCCGGCTTGTCGATTGGGCAGACCGTCGGCAGCCCGTCGGCGATGCAGGTGTACTTCGACACGCTGCGTGAGTCGGGCCCGCGCGGCCTGAAGTCGACGACCTTTCTTCAGCTGATGTCGCACTCGGCGGCGACCAACGTCGCGCTGATGCACCACATCAAGGGCCGCGTCTGGGCGCCCGTCGCCGCGTGCGCGTCCAGCAGCCAGGCGATTGGTCAGGGCTTCGAGACCATTCGCGCCGGCGCGCAGGACGTGATGCTCTGCGGCGGCACGGAAGAGCTTCACTCGACCACCGCGATCACCTTCGACATCGTCGGCGGCACCTCGCGCGCCTTCAACGATCAACCGCAGCTCACGCCCCGCCCCTTCGAGAAGCGGCGCGACGGCCTGGTGGTGGCAGAAGGCGCGGGCATCGTGGTGCTCGAGTCACTGGATCACGCGATCGCCCGCGGCGTCCCCATCTATGGCGAGATCCTCGGCTTCGCGACCACCTGCGACGCCGAGCACATGTCGTCACCCGACCAGGCCGGCATGGCGCGCACGATGGCGCTGGCGCTCGAGTCGGCAGGCCTCAAGCCCAACGACATCGGCTACGTGAATGGGCACGCCACCGGCACCGCGCAGGGCGACGGCGTCGAGGCGCAGGCGACCGTGCAGGTGATGGGCGACCAGGTTCCGCTGTCTTCGACCAAGGGCCACACTGGCCACACGCTCGCTGCCTGCGGAGCGCTCGAGGTCATCTTCAGCCTCCTGATGATGGATCGCGGCTTTCTCGCGCCGACCCTTCACCTCGAGCAGATCGCCGACGAGGCGAAAGGCCCGAACCACCTGCGCGAGGTCGTGCGGCGCAAGGTCAGCCGGGTGATGAGCAACAACTTCGCTTTCGGCGGCATCAACACGTCGCTGATCATCGGCGCGCCGAGCTGAAGGGCACGTAGGCGGCTGCTACTCGAGGGCCATCTTCGGGCCCCACCACAGGTAGCCGCCCGCTTCCTTGCAGCGCACCATCGCCCAGCCGGCCTTCATGTGCTGGTCGGGCTCGCGGGTGTCTTCCGCGAAGTTGCGGTGGCGAATGTTGTCGCTGTTGTTCGCCGCGATCACGTCTTCGAACCTGAAGACCTTCTTGAAGGGCAATCGCACCTCGCAATTCGTCCAGTTGAAGGTGCTGTCGTTGAAGAGCATCACGCCGCGCGAGGACTCGTTGGTGATGCGGCCCTTGAGCACCAGCGCCTCTTTCTTCACGGGCGCGGCGACGGCGGCAGGGAGCTCTTCTTTTTTCTCGGCCGGCTTCGCGTCACCCGGAAAGGGCCTGGGGGTGATCGCGGGCTCTGGCGTCTTGGCCGGAGCGGGCGTGATCGCGGCAGCAGCGGCGACGCGTTCGGCCTTCTTGCGGCCGCCCTTGTCGATCACCGCGAACATCGGCAGGCCTTTCGGCACCTGAACCCCTTCGTCGACGCGGCCAATCGGCCCCTTCAGTTCCATGATCGCGCCGGCGCCGTACGTCTCACGCATGGCAGTGCCCGCGATCGGGCCACCGACCACGGTCAGCTCGTCGCCGATCTTCAGCTTGGTCTTCTTGCTCGGGCGCACCCACAGCTCGCCCTTGTCGCGGAACATCGCCAGCGTCTCGCCCTGCACTTCCGTGCGCGTCAGGGGGGCCGCGATCAGCTCGGGCGTCTTCGTCGGTGTCTCGATCTTCTCTTCGGCCGGCTTGTCTTCCGGCTTCACTTCCACCGCTTCGAGCTTCTCTTCTTCCGGCTTCGCGACGATGAGCTCCTTCGGCTCTTCCGTCTTCGGCGGTTCCACCACCACCGCGTCGCCACCGCGCTGGGTGTACAGGTAGCCACCGCCGGCCAGCGCGAGCAAGGCCACCGCGAGCACGGCGATCAGCGGGCCGTTGCTCTTCTGAATCTTCAGCTCGTCTTCCGTCGCGTCGACCCCGACAAAGCTCTCACGCGGCTGCTGCATCGGCGATGAGGGCGGCCGCATCGGCGCGGGAGTCGCTGGCCGCGGCGTCACCGGCCGATCGAGCTGCAACGGCCTTGGGGCTGGAGACAGTGAGCCCGACAGCGCGCGCTGGGGGCCCGTCAGCGGCTGCACTGCGGCAGGAGGCCGCAGCATCGTGCCTTCAAGCTTGATCCGCTCGCTCTTGCCGGTGTCAGCGACCGCGTCGAGGTCGCGTGACGACTGGCGAATCGCCGTGCCCGCGTATTCGGCCGGACGCGACTGCACCTTCGGCGAGCTGCCCTTCTTGCGATCGCTCGACAGCTTCGACTGCAGGTTCCGTTCGGCCGCGAACTCTTCGGGGCACATCGACCGCACGTAGTTGCCGACGTCTTCCGACGACACCGACAGGTTCTCGCGCACCAGCAGCTCGTTGAGGGCGCGCGAAAAATCGTCCGCGCGGTTGTACCGGGCCGATGGATCCGCGGCGAGCGCGCGCATCACCGTGCGATCCAGCGTCTCGGAAACCTCGGGCCGAATCGAGCGCAGCGAGACGACCTTCGGGAAGGCCATCTGGGCGACCATCTCGCCCACCGTGCCGCCGAGGAACAGGGGCCGGCCCGCGATCAGTTCCCAGAGGACGATGCCCGCCGAATAGATGTCGCTGCGGTGATCGACGGGCTCGCCCTTCGCCTGCTCGGGCGACATGTACCCGAGCTTGCCGAGCACCGTCGACGGCATGGTGTGCTTGCTGCGGGCCGTGCTCTTCGCGAGCCCGAAGTCGATCACCTTGACCTCGCCCTCGTAGCTGACCATCACGTTCTGCGGCGAGACGTCGCGGTGAACGATGCCCAGCGCCGCGCCATCGGCTCCGACTTTGCGGTGCGCGTAGCCCAGCGCTTCGGTGATCTGCTGGCCGATCAGCACCGCGATCTGAACCGGCACCATCGCGTGCATGCCCTTCACGCGATCTTCCACCCGCGAAAGATCGACGCCCGCGACGTACTCGATCGCCATGTAGAGGGTCTCGTCGACGTCCCCCATGTCGTACACCTGCGCGATGTTGCTGTGCGTGAGGTGGGTGAGGACCTTCGCCTCGTGGTGGAAGCGATCGACGAACTGGGGATCCGTCATCATCTGCGGGAGGATCGTCTTGACGATGCAGAGCTTCTCGAAGCCAGCAGCGCCCGTGAGCCGCGCGAGATGAACCTCGCCCATTCCTCCCTGACCCAGCAGGTACATCAGCTCGTATCTACCGAGGAATCTCGGCTGGGCACCGTTTTGCGGCTGGCTCGCCATGGCGCGTCATACTAACCCCAGCCATCCGTGATTGGTTCCTTTCTGCTCTGGGCCTGGGTCTGGATTCTCGGCGCGTCCCTCTCAACCCTCGCGGTGATCCTCAGCGTCCCGTTCAACCCGTGGACGGATCCGAAGCGCGTCGTGGTCGGCTACCTGAGCCAGGCCTGGGGGCGCGGCGTGATGTGGGTCTTGCCGGGAATCACCATCGAGGCCCGCGGCTTTGAGCACCTGAAAGGCGGTGGGGTGATGTTGGTGCCGAACCACAGCTCGATCAGCGACGTGATCATGCTGCTGGCCGCCCTGCCCCAATTCAAGTTCATGGCCAAGGCGCCGCTGTTCTGGATCCCCCCGATCGGTTGGCACCTCTACCTGGCGGGCTACATCCGCGCGGGCACCGGTGACGAATCCGACGCGCCCCGGGTGCTGCACGCCTGTCGCAAGTGGCTGAAACTGGGCTGCCACGTGCTCTGGTTCCCCGAAGGGCACCGCTCTTTCGACGGCGCAGTGAAGCGCTTCAAGACGGGCGCCTTTGTCGCGGCAAAGGAGGCCGGGGTGAAGGTGGTGCCGGTGGCGATCACCGGCACTCCCAGCGTGATCAAGAACCGCAGCCTTCGTTACTTCTTCAAGGGCATTCGCGTTCAGATCACGCTACTTCCCGGATTCACCGTCGACGGAGAGCCCAAAGCCGCCGCCCAGAGAGCCCGGGAGATCGTGGCGAAGCAGGTCGCCCTGCAGCGCGCCACCGAGTGACCATGCCAGTCGCCATCACCTCTTACGGAATCGTCAGCGCCCACGGCCAGGGACTGCAGGCCCTCGCCTCCGAGCTGCGCGCCGGCCGCACCGGCGTGCGCAAGCTCACCGCGTTCCCTGCCGAAGGGCTCTGCAGCGATCTGGCTGCCCAGGTCCCGGTCGAGACGAAGGGCGATCGCGCGCTCGGGCTGTTGAAGCTCGCCGCTGAAGAAGCGGTCGGCTGGCGCGAGTGGGCCCCTTCGCCTCGCCGGGCGGTGTTGCTCGGCTCGACCAAGGGCTCCCTGCCCCGCGTGCTCGATCAGGGCGAGGTCGACCCCTTCGCGCACCTGACTGCTTTTCTCGCCGAGCGCGTTCGGGCCCGAGGGCCGGTTCGCGCGATCGGGGCGGCGTGTGCCTCGAGCAGCGCAGCGATCGGTGCCGCGCTGCAGCTGATCGATGCCGGAGTCGTCGACGAGGCGGTGGTGGCCGGCGTCGAAGCGCTGCACCCGTTCGTCTACGCCGGGTTTCATGCGCTGAAGGCGATGTCGGCAAAGCCGGCCGCTCCGTTCGATGCGAACCGAATGGGGCTGTCGATGGGCGAAGGCGCGGCGGTGCTGGTGCTCGAGAGCGCGGGAAGCGCGACCGCCAATCGCCGGAAGCCGCTGGGGTGGATCGATGGGTTCGGCGCGGCGTCGGACGCGAACGATCAGACAGCGCCGCACCCCGAAGGCGATGGGCTCTTGCGCGCTTGCCAGGCGGCGCTGAAGTCGTCGCAGCTGACGGTGAAGGACATCGGCCGGTACCACGCCCACGGCACCGCCACGGTGCAGAACGACGCGATGGAAGCTGCGATGTGCGCGCGGCTCTTCGGGCCCAAAGGAATTCCGGTCTGCGCGAGCAAAGGGTCGATTGGCCACACCCTTGGAGCTGCCGGCGTCCTCGACCTCATCGGCTGCCTCGCCGCGCTCGACGCAAGGGAGCTCTGGCCCATCGTCGGGCTCGATCGGCTCGACCCGAAGCTCAGCATCGACCCGGTCACCGTCATCCGCCAGCACGAGGCGCCCCGTGCGCTGATCGCGACCGCAGGGTTCGGCGGCATCAACGCCGCGCTGCTGGTGCGGAGGCACGACCCATGACCGCCGGCATTTCGCGCTGGGCCGCGTGGACGGCGAAGGGCGTCACGATTGGAGGCGACCCGCCGGAGCTCGCCGATGGCCCCCTGGGCGCCTGGGCCGAGGCGCCGCCGCTGTCGAAGATTCACCCGAAGGCGCGTCGCCCGCATCCGCAGGCCAGGGCCCTGGTTCAGCTGGCGTCCGTCGTGCTGCACGACAAGCGGATCGAAGGCCTCGCGCTGACCCTTGGCTCGGCCAGCGGCAGCGCTGGACCCGATCGCGAGTTCAACGAAGAGCTTACGAAGAAGGGCCTGGGCTTCGGCGGGCCGTCGCTCTTCGTCTACACCCTGCCGTCTGCTCCGCTCGGAGAGCTCGCCGTCGCGTTCAACGCGAAGGGAGCGATCACCACCGTCAGCTCGGGCGCCGCGAGTGGGCTGACCGCTGTTGCGACCGCGATCGACGACGTCGACTCTGGGCGCGCGCCGGCGGTGCTCTGCGGCGGTTTCGAGTGGGGCACGAAGGCCGACTTCATCTGCCTCTTTTTGATCGAAGCGCAGGGGCCGGTGACGATCACAGGCTCCACGGGCTACGGCGAGACGCCCGATGGTCCGCGCGGCGACCTGCTCGATCTCGCCGCTGCGGTCGCCAGTGGCCAGCCGTTCAGCCTCACCTCGGCCGATCGCCTCGGCTTCTGGGCGCAGATCGAATCGATGGGAGAAATGCAGTGAAGAACGTCGCAATCACCGGAATCGGAATGGTGTCGGATCTGGGCCGCGGGCTCGACGCGCACAGCGCCGGGCTTCGCACGGGCGTCACGGCGCTGAAGCCGCTGACGCTCTTCCAGACCGAAGGCCTTCAGACGCGGCCGGTGGGCCAGGTCGAAGACGCGCTGCTCGAAGGAAAGCCGAACTACTCGCGCAGCCAACGGCTCACCTTGTCGGCGGCGATCGATGCGCTGGGCGGGTTCAAGCCGGCCGGTGAAGGCGTAATCGCGATCGGCTCGACGACGGGCGGCATCTACGAGTCCGAGCAGCACTACCTGCAACACCGGGGCAGACCCGAAGGGGCGTCGCAGCGGCAGCTGTTGGTGAACCACGCGGTCGGCACGATCGCCGATCGCCTCTGCCGCGATCTTCGGCTCGAGGGCGAGCGGCACACCTTCGCCACGGCCTGCTCGTCGAGCGCGAACGCGATTGGCTACGCGGCGGCGCGGGTCGAAGCGGGGGCGCCGTGGGCATTGGCGGGCGGCGTCGATTCCCTGTGCCGCCTCACCTGGGCGGGCTTCTACGCGCTGAAGCTGCTGTCGAGCCACGCATGCAAACCGTTCGACAAGACGCGCAACGGGCTGTCGTTGGGCGAGGCGGCGGCGTTCCTTCTGCTCGAGCCCCTGGACGCTGCGCGCGCGCGGCAAGCGACGATCTACGGGCTCGTTTCCGGCTGGGGACTCTCGGCCGACGCGTACCACATGACGGCGCCGCACCCGGAAGGCGTGGGGGCGATCGCGGCGATGCGCGCGGCGCTGGCGGACGCGCAGGTCGAGCCGTCGCAGATCGACTACGTGAACGCGCACGGCACGGCGACGCCGGCGAACGACAAGGCCGAGTCTTTCGCGCTGAAGGCGGTGTTCGGAACTCGCGTGCCGCCGGTGAGCTCGACCAAGGGCGTCACGGGCCACTCACTCGGAGCGGCCGGCGCGCTCGAGGCCGCGATCAGCCTGCTCTGCATGCGTGACAGCTTCATCCCCGGCAACGTGGGTCTGGGCGAGACGGATCCCGACGTGTCGATTCCGGTGATGGGCCCGGCGCCGAAAGAGGCAAAGGTGTCGAAGGTGATGTCGAACTCGTTCGGCTTCGGGGGCAACAACACGGTGCTGGTCCTGGAGCGGGCGCCATGACGGCGGCGACGATTCTCGGGCTCGCGGCGATCGCGCCTCCCGAAGGAGCAACGCGGGTCACCACCATTGGCGACGAGGCCGACAAGGCGGCGAAGCGGCTGCCGCGGGTCGACCGGATGGCGCTGCAGGTCGCTCGGCAGGCGCTGGGCTCGCATTCTGTGGACGGTTTGGGCCTGGTGGTCGGCACGGGCTACGGCGGGCTGCAGGCGACGGTCGACTTCCTCGAAGGCATCGCGGTGCGCGGGGCGGGGTTCGGCAGCCCGACGGCGTTTCACCAGTCGGTGCACCACTCGCTCGCGGGGCAGATCAGCCTGAGCTTGAAGATCACGGGCCCATCGCTGACGTGCACGGCGCGAGAAGTTTCGTCGGAAGCGGCGCTGAAAGAAGGCATCGACCTGCTGACGATGAAGCGCTGCAGCAAGGTGCTGGTGGTGTGCTCGGACGAGACGGTGCCGGCGCTCGAGGCGGCCTTCAAGTTGATGGAAGCACCGTGGACGCCGTCGGACGGTGCAGGCGCGGTGCTGTTGTCGCTCGAGCCGGGTGAGCTGCAGATCAGCGACGTGAAGCTCACCAGCCGTTCGAAGCAGATGCTCGAGTGGACAGAGAAGCCGCCGCAGGGCGCGTTCGTGAATCCATCGGCGGGCATCATCAAGGTGGTCGAGGCCGCGCGCGCGCTGAAGCCGGGCGAGAGCGCGGCTCTGCGATCGTTCTCGCTGGGTGGCGGCGAAGGCACCGTCGCGCTGCGCCGCAGATGATCGAAGCGCTGGTGGGCGCGGTAACCGGGGCCGGCCTCACGGCGGTCGGGTTCGGCATGTTCCACCCGCAGCTGGCGCTCTTCGGGCCCCAGCACTCGCACGGACCGCGCACGGGTGCGCGCATCGCCCTGTCGTTCGACGACGGGCCGCATCCAGACTTCACGCCGCGCATCGCCGAGGCGCTGGCAAAGGCGAAAGCGCGGGCGACGTTCTTCTGCATCGGAGAGCTGGTCGAGAAATCTCCGGACGTCGCGCGGGCGCTGATCGCCGCGGGCCACGAGCTCGGGAACCACACGTTCAGCCACAACACGGGGCGGCACCTGTTCTCGGCGCCGGCGCTCACGGAAGACTTGAGGCGGTGTCAGACGTTGCTGGCGACGTTCGGCGCCGCGCCGCGGTGGTACCGGCCGGCGGTGGGGATCCGGAACCCTCCGGTGCATGCGGCCGCGCGGGCGGTGGGCGTCGAGGTGGTGATGTGGTCTGGCGCGGCGCGTGACGGCGCATGGGCGTTCGATGAGGCCCGCGCAATCAAGCTCGCCAGTGCGGCGAGGGCGGGCGACATCCTCGTGCTGCACGACGGGCTGCGCGGGACGCCGGCCGCGGTACGAGAGGCGACGGTGCGGAACCTGCCGGTGCTGTTGGAGGAACTGCAGCGCCGCGGCCTCACCGCGGTGACGGTGTCAGAGCTGCTGGGCGGAACGTAGGGAGGAGCAAGAGGAGCCGCCTCGGTGCCCCTTTAGATCTTCCCGACGAGCCGATCGCGAACGCCCGGCCATTCAGAACGAAGGATGGAATAGATGGCGGTGTCGCGAGGGCCGCCGTCGCTGGCGAGCTGCCACGCGCGAAGCACGCCATCTTCCGTTGCGCCGAGCCGGATGATCGCATCGCGAGACCGCCGGTTGCGCGCGTCGGTCTTCAGAGTGACGCGCTCGACCTTCCACGTCTCGAACGCATGCCGGAGCATCAGCAGCTTCGCCTCGGAGTTGATCACGCTGCGCTGGGCCGACGCGGCCAGCCAGGTGCTGCCGATCTCCACCCCACTGGGCGGAAGCTCCTTCGACGGCGCCGGCCCGAAATACGGCCCCCACCAATCGAGCGCCATGAAGCGCGTCGACCCGACGGCCTTGCCACTGCGGCGATCGATGGTGGCGAACGGAACAGACACGCCACGGGTCGCCTCGCCCTGCGCGATCGCGATGAACTGCCGCATCTGGTCGACATCGCGGGGGACGATGGTGAACGCGTAGGTCGAACGATCCTCACCTGCGGCGGCGAGCAGCGCGTCGGCGTGGGAGGCCTCGAGGGGGACGAGGCTGACGAACTTGCCGGCGAGGCTGATCATCCAGCGAGCACCTTGCTGATGGCCCAGACGAGGAGGATGAGCGCAAAGATCGCGACCAGGGCGGGCTCGACCCAGCGGCTCCAGGCGCGCCACGCCGGAGCGGTCGTCTTCTTCGCTTCCTCCGCGTGGTTCTCGAAGGCGCGATGCAGCTGCGGCTGGGCGCCACGGGGGGGCTCGACGGGCGCGAGCGAGCCCAGCAGGGCATCGACAGGATCTTTGGCGCTCATTTTTTTCTCCGGCGTGGAGCGCGAGGCGCAGTTGCTCGCGGGCGCGCGAGAGGCGTTGCCGGAAGGCTTCCGGGGTGACGCCGATGATACGCGCGGCTTCGGTGGGCTCGAAGTGTTCCACGCACACCAGCAGCAGGGCCTCGCGGTATTTGACGGGAAGGACGGCGAGCGCCGCGTCGACGGTGCGCTGCGACTGGCTGGCGATCGCGGCGCTCTCGGGGGTCGAGTCTTCGCGGCGGTCGTTCCGGCGCCTCGCTCCGCGGCTCCCCGCCGTGTGAGCACACTTGCTTGAGCAGGTGGGGTCGACTACGAGTGCCGAAGACGTACGCGCGATTAGCTCAGCTGGATAGAGCGTCGGTCTCCGAAGCCGAAGGCCAGTGGTTCGAATCCACTATCGCGCATGAGTGAAGG
>JBBRAX010000020.1:0-104236 GCA_038206395.1 Myxococcales bacterium
GAGTCGGCGGCGGCGCGGGAGTCGGCGGCGGCGCGGGAGTCGGCGGCGGCGCGGGAGTCGGCGGCGGCGCGGGAGTCGGCGGCGGCGCGGGAGTTGGCGGCGGCGCGGGAGTCGGCGGCGGCGCGGGAGTCGGCGGCGGCGCGGGAGTTGGCGGCGGCGCGGGAGTTGGCGGCGGCGCGGGAGTTGGCGGCGGCGCGGGAGTTGGCGGCGGCGCGGGCGGCGGAGTTGGCGGCGGCGCGGGCGGCGGATCCTCGTTCCCCGACAGCTGTGCGACTGCGGGGTTGCTGACGGTACCGCCTGGTGGGACCACCACCTTTTCGGTGGACGTCTCTCAGGGAACGAGCACCACGTCGGGGACCTGTGGAAGCACGAGCGCGCCTGGCAAGGAGGCTGTGTACAAGCTGACTCTCACCACGGCGCAGGACCTCAAGATCGACTCGATCCCCTCGGCAGCCAGCAACATGGATTCGGTCATCTATGTCCGCTCCGGCGACTGCACGACGGGCACCCAGTTGGTCTGCAGAGACGCCACCTTCACTGGCGGGACGGAATCGGTCACCCTGATCAACCAGCCTGCAGGTGACTACTTCATCTTCATCGAGGCCTATTCGGCGACGACTGCGGGCCCGACGAACGTGACGGTCACCCTCTCGCCACCGACCCTCGCTCCTGCGAACGACACCTGCAGCGCACCGCAGGCCCTCGTGTTCACCGCGGGCACGGCCAGCTTCAGTGGCAACAACACGGCGGCGACCAACAACAACCTCGCTGCCGACGCCACCCCGTCGTGCAGCGCGACGGCGCGGAGCAGTGGCAAAGACCTCGTCTACGAGTACACGCTGACCCAGGCGCAGGACGTGACCATCGACGTCACTCCGGGCACGGGCCTCTCGCCCGCCATCTACGTCCGCGCGACGAGCTGCACGAGCACCGCGATTGCTGACGAGCGGGGCTGCATCGGCGCGTTCACCAGCCCGGTCAACCTGACGCTCTACAACCAGCCGGCTGGCACCTACTATCTCTGGGTCGACGCTCACTCCACGAGCACCACCTCGGGGACCTTTACCGGAACCGTGGTGCTCTCGGCGCCCACCCCGACACCGGCCAACGACACCTGCAGCGCACCCCAGGCCCTGGTGTTCACGGCCGGCACTGCGAGCTTCAGCGGCAGCAACACCACGGCGAACAACAGCAACCTCGCCGCAGATGCCACCCCGACTTGCAGCACGACGGCGAAGAGCAGCGGAAAGGACGTCGTCTACCAATACACCCTCGCCCAGGCGCAGGACGTGACGATCGACGTAACCCCCGGCGCTGGCTTCTCGACCGCCATCTACGTCCGCTCGACCACCTGCACGAGCACCGCGACGACAGACGAGATGGGCTGCAGGGCTGCGATCACCGCCCCGGTCAACCTGACGCTGGTGAACCAGCCGGCGGGCACCTACTACCTCTGGGTCGACGGCAACTCGACGATCACTCCAGTCGGGACGTTCTCCGGCACCGTGGCGCTCTCGCCGCCAACGCTCACCCCGGCCAACGACACCTGCAGCGCTCCCGCGACGATCACCATCACCGGGACCACCGGCACGTTCAGCGGGAACACGCTTGCCGCGACGAACAACAACCTCTCGGCCGACGCGACCCCTTCCTGCAGCACGACGATGCGGAGCGCCGGTAAGGACCTCGTCTACCAATACACCCTCGCCCAGGCGCAGGACGTGACCATCGGCGTCACCCCTGGCGTTGGCTTGAACCCGGGCGTCTACGTTCGCTCCACCTGCGCGAGCACCACCCTCGCCGACGAGCGCGGATGCGCCGCCGTGTTCAGCAACTCCCCGGTCAACTTGACCCTCTTCAATCAGCAGGCGGGGACCTACTTCCTCTGGGTGGACGCGACGTCGACCACGAGCAACTCGGGGACCTTCACCGGGACGCTGACCCTCGCGCCGCCAACCCCGCCGCCGGCCAACAGCACCTGCGCGACCGCCCAGACCATCGCCACCTTCCCGGCGGTGATCAACGGGAGCACCAGAAACGGTACGGACGACTACGACAACACCTGTGGCAGCACCACTGGCAACGACGTGGTCTACACCTTTACGACCACCACGGCGGGGCAGCTCACCGCCAGGGTAACGCCGAAGGTGACCGCGCCGACCCTGCGTCCGACGGTCTACCTGCGTGACTCGGCCAACTGCGCCTCCATCACCTCGACCGGCAGCCTCGGGTGTGTCAACGCCCCGGCGATCGGGAGCGACGGAAAGCTGATCGTCTCAAACCTGGCCGCAGGCACCTACTTCCTGATCGTCGATGGCGCTTCAGCGACCAACGGCGACTTCAGCCTCGATGTCTCCTACGACCCGGTCGCTGCGGTGGCTTCCAACGAGACCTGCGCCAGTGCGGCTGCCCTCACCTTTTCGCAGGGCGTGGCGACCGCGAGCGGCAACACCCGCGGCGCGATCAATGACACCACCAACGCCAGTTGCTTTGCGACCGCCTCCGTCGGCCCAGACGTGTTCTACAAGTTCACGACCGGCGCATTCGGCACGGGCCAGACGGGTTGGGCGACGAAGGCGATCGTGGTCAGCCACAACGCCAACGAGTACTCGCCTCTGGTGAACGTCCGCGCGACCTGCGCCAGCACGCTCAGCGCCGACCAGCTCGCATGCAACGGCACCACCAGCTCGCCGCACCACGCGCTTGGAATTGCAGCCGCGTTGGCGAGCACCGAGTACTTCGTGGTGGTGGACTCGGCGAGCACCACCACCCCGGCAGGCGCGTTCTCCCTCGAGGTGGACGTCGCTCCTGTTCCGGCGGTGAACGAGGTCTGCGCGGGCGCAATCGCGCTGACTGCGAACACCAGCACCCCCGGCACGACGCTGGGCGCGGTCAGCAACTACGATGACAGCCCCAACGCCTGGTACACCGGCGCCGCGGGCTGCACCCTCACTGGCGGCGGGGCCGACGTGGTCTACACGTACACGGCTACCGTCACCGGCCCAGCGACGGTGACCGTGAATCCCCAGCGTGGCTTCGATGCGGCCGTCGCAGTCCTCTCGTCCTGCGTCCAGAACGCCTGCATTGATACCGAAGACACCGGAGGGACCAGTGAGGTGGACAGCCTCACCTTCAACGCCACCCTCGGGACCACGTACACCATCATCGTCGACCACTTCTCGACCTCGACGACGAGCACCACCCGCGCGGGCGGCTTCGTGATCTCCGTGCAGCAGTAGCAAAGGCCAATCGCACGCAGCTCGGCGGCGGGGCTCTCAACAGGGGCCCGCCGCCTTCTTTTGGTGTGCCCAGCATGGGCGTGTCGAGGAGGTGAAAGCCCTCTGAGGAAGCTGGTCGCAGCGACCAACCGCGAGCCGCGAACAGAAACCGGATGAGAGGCGCAGGGACTCAGGGCGAGCGGCCCAATGACCGCGAGTTCTTGCGACCAAAGAGTCGAGCGTAGATCCGGAGGGCCGTTCGGCGCAGCCACTTGCATTAGCGCCGATCGCCCGAAAGCACCTGGATCAGCGGCAGCAGCTCGTCGGCATGGGACTGGGAAAAGAGCGGAACCCAGGGTTCGATCTTGCCGGTCGCCCGCGGATCTCCAGCCGCCAGACCGCCGGTCGAATAGTTCTTCAGCACCTCGGCGAGGGTGGCCAACGTCCCTCCGTGCCCGTACGGACCAGTGGACGTGATTCCGCGCAGGGCCGGAGTCCTGAACGCGCCCGTCGTCCATTCGCCCGCGACGAGCCCGACGTGCGAGCGCGATGCGGGCGCGTCGCTGAAGACACCGTCGGCACGAAATTCACTGGCGAGCAGTGAGGGGATGCCGCCCTCGCGGCCGTCGTCCGCCTTGCCATCCTGGCGGCCGGTTGGAAATCGAACGACGTGGAAGGCGTCGTCAGTGAGGCGCGGCCCGTAGTGGCACTGAACGCAGCCGGCGGTGAAGAACATCTGCAGACCCTTCTTCTCGGCAGCGCTGAGCGCGGCAAGGTCGCCCGCGGCGTAGCGATCCAATGCGTTTGGTTTGACCCGCAGGGTGCGCTCGAAGGCGGCGATGGCTTTGCCGACATTCACGTAGACCCGGGTCACCGCGGCCTGGTCTACGGCGGTCATCGAGGCCCAGCTGGCCTCGCCGGGTTTACCGCTGGGTGGAAACCGCACGGCGTCCGACAGCGGCGGCAGGGTTCCGAAGATCGCCTCGTACCTCGCGCGGTACCGATCAAAGACTGCGTGGACGATGAACAGCCGCGACGACCCGACTTCCTTCGCGTCCTCGAGGGGTCCCAGCGCCTGTGCCCAGAGCGTGTCGGCGCGGCCGTCCCAGAACTGCCAGCGAGAATGGGACGCGAGGAGGATCGAAGGCGCATTGCGATCGACAAGGGCAACGCCAAGCGATTGCGGTCGGCCGTCGGCGAACGACAAGCTCGGGTCATGACAGGTGGCGCAGGCGACTGTTCCCGAGGGCGAGAGCGACGGGTCGGAAAACAGCAGCGCTCCCAGCAGGGCGGCGTCGGGATCATCTGCTTTCGCATTGGTCGGGTCAGGCGGCGGCGCTTCGGGCAGGCTCATCTCGCGCAACATGTCCGTCTCGCGGGGCGTGAACCCATCCACGGTTTGAATCGCGGTGGCCTGAGGTGGAGCGGTTCCGTCGAGCTTCGCCAGCGCTTGCCTCAGGCTCAAGATCAGCGTCTGTCGATGCGGATCGTCGAGCGCATCGACCAGCTTCATCGTCCGCGTATCGACCAGCACATACAGCGGCAGCGGCGCGCGGACGAAGCGAACGGCCGCGAGACGGAACAGCGGATCGAGCGCGACCTGCGTCGGTGCGTTGAGCCGGGCTTGCCAGCCAGGAACATCCGCCACCGCGGCGGGACCATTGTCGTCGTTGGCGATCAACAGCTCGAGAACCTGGAGCCTATGGCCGATGTCGAGCGCCAGGAGCTCTGCCGTATGAGCGGCCTCCCACCGGCAGGTTCCGCACCAGGCGGCACTGACGCGGATGACGAGCAGGCGCGACTGCGGGGCGCATGGCTCGAAATAGCTGCCAAGTGAGACCCTGCCGTTCGTCGTCTGGAATGAGAGGTCGGGCAGGGTCATGCCGAAATTGATCCCGAACGGCGCAGCAGGATACCCACCATCGACGCTTCCGCCGTCTACACAGACCGCTCGGGGGCCGGCGTCGGGGACACTCGACGGCGCGACGCAACCACAGACGACCCAGGTGGCGCAGAGCAGGCAGAGCGCATCTTGGAAACGCACCCGTGAAGCCGTAGCACGAGAGCAACTCCACCGCGAAACGCAGTGACCCCACCCGCGCGGTCGGTGGCGGTGGGACTCAGGGCTCTTCGCCAGCTAAGGGCCGTCTCTTTTCGCAGTGGGAAAGCCCGATGATGAGGATGCTGGCGCTGGCGCTGGTGGTGGTTGGCTGCTCGGGAAGCACGGGAGGCGTCGTCGGAGGCAACGTCCCCCAAGAGCAGTACAACACCGAAGGGTGCAAGGCGATCTGCGCCCACTACGCCTCGTGCGGCATCGCGCAGTTCGACTACTACCAGTCGGCGCTGGGCGCCTACGGGACGGTGGGCACGAACTTCTACGACAAGGCGATCGAGCTGCGGAAGATCAAGTACGACGGGGCCGCTGCGGCCCGATGCTTGAGCGGCTACTCCAGCTCCGCTTGCGCGTTGAACGCGCAGCTCACCACGGACGCCGATTGCCGCGCGATCTACGTCGGGCAGGTTCCGGTCGGGAGCGCCTGCGGCTACGGCCTGGTGGTGATCTCCGGCACCTGCAGCCAGCCGCCACAGGAAGGCAGCTCATGCAGCACTGCCACCCTGATCGGCAGCTGTGCCCCCGGGCTGGCCTGCGCGTCGGACTCCAAGACCTGCGTCAAGCCGAAGGTCGAGGGCGACAGCTGCAGCACCACCGCTCCCTGCGACACCTACTTCAGCTGCGTCAGCGGCAAGTGCACCCGCCCCGGCGATGTCGGCGCCAGCTGCGGCCCAGGCCGCCGGGTCGGGGCTCGGCTGCAAGCTCGAGCTCTTCTGCAATGTCTCCGGCAGCAGCGGCACCTGCGCGCAGCGGCTCGGAGAAGGCAACACCTGCAAGGGCTCCGAGTGCGGCTTCGACCTGCGCTGCAGCAAGGTGACTGCGGGCGCAACCGACAAGACCTGTCACAAGCCGACCCCGCTCAACGGGGCCTGCACGCCTGCGACGGCCAGTGATTGTGCCTCGGGCCTGTTCTGCACCCGCAGCAGCCAGACCTGCCTCGCCCAGCTCGCCGACGGAGCGAACTGCACAACTTCAGACGTCTGCAACCTCGGGGCGTGCACGTCCGGTAAGTGCGTCAGCTACCTGTCGTCGATCTGCATCTAAGGCCAAAGCCCGCGGCTCTTATTTTTGAGCGTCCTCAGCCGCGGGCGAAGTCGACGAAGCCGCGCTCGATGTCGGTGCTGACGAGCTCAACCTTCACCCGATCGCCGACGTCGAGGCCTTCTGCGCCGCGCACCAGCTTCCCTTCGGCGGCCGGGTGCTCGATGCGAACCCAGGTGCCTTTGGGCCCCGCGCCGGTGACGATCGCGTCGAACGCCTGGCCAGTGCGCCCCGTCAGCAGCATCGCCGCGGCGGATTTTCGCACCTGCCGCTCGACCTTCGTCGCGGCATCTTCCTGAGCGGTGCAGTGGGTGGCCAGCGCGGCCAGGTCGGCAGCAGAGTACGGCGGGCCTTCTTCGCGCAGCGCAGCCTTCACCTGTCGCTGGGTCAGCAGATCTGGAAAGCGGCGGTTGGGCGCGGTCGAGTGCGCGTAGTCCTTCACCGCCAGCCCGAAGTGGCCCGCGACGGATTTTCCCGGCAGCTCCATCGTGTATTCGCCGCGGCCGAGCAGCTTGATCACCGACAGCGACAGGTCAGCGAAGCCCGCCGGGTTCTCAGCCCGCCGTCGATCGAGGAACTTCGAGAGCGCGACCGCGTCGGCGGCCGCCGGCAACTTCTCGCCCAGCGTGTTGGCGAGATCGACGATGCGCGACCACCGTTCGGGCGACCGCAGCACCCGGCGCATCGAGGGAAACTTCTTCCCCTCGAGGTAGCCGGCCACCACGCCATTGGCGGCGATCATGAAGTCTTCGATCAGCTCTTTGGCCGGGTTCTTCTCTTCGGCGCGCAGGTCGGTGAGCGCCTCGCCGTCGAACACCGGCCGCGCCTCGACGGTCTGGAGCGTCAGCGCCCCGTGCGCGTGCCGCAGCTCCTTCATCGCCGCCGCCACCTTCAGCTGAAGGCGAAGCTGTGCATCGAGGCCGGGCACCGCGGCCAGGGGCTTAGGCGCTGCAGCGCCCTCGAGCCAGGCGGCGACGCCGTTGTACGAGAGCTTCGCCTGGTTGCGGACGTTCGCGCGGTAGACGCTGGAGGCGCCGACCGCTCCGTCTGCGCTGACGGTCATGTCGACGACGATCGCGAGGCGATCGACGCCCTGCCCGAGCGAGGTCAGGTCGGTCGAGACGCGCTCGGGCAGCATCGGGAAGATCTGCGCTGCGGTGTAGACCGAGGTGGTGTTGGTGCGTGCGTGCGCATCGACGGGCGTGTCTTTCTTCACCAGCGCGTCGACGTCGGCGATCGCCACCAGCACGCGAACGTCCGTGCCTTTGCCCGCTTCGGCGACCGTGAGCTGATCGAGATCCCTCGAGTCGTCGTTGTCGATCGACGACCACAGCATCGTCCTCAGATCTTTGATCGCAGCATCGGGCTCACTGGCGGCCGAGGTGAACCGCGCGATCTGCGCGAGGGCTTCGGGCGAAAAGTCCGGCGACAAGCCGCGCTCGGTCATTGCCCGGCGCGCGATTGCCTTCAGGTGGTTCCTGCTTAAATCGGAAGAAGGGCTCATGGACTCAAGAGACTAGCGTGCGCTGGACGAGAGATCGCCCAGCAGGAGGAAAGGGTGAGTGACGTTCAGATCGTCGAGGTCACGTGAAGGGGCTGAGGCCTTCGAGGGCGGGGGCGTCGAGCTCAGTGGCTCCGGCGGCGCGCGCGGCGGCGGTGAGCGCGTCGATGTGTGCCCGGTCGACGCTCGCCGGGAAACCCGCTTTGCCCGCGGCTTCCTTGTACGGGTTCGCGAGCACCTTGCCCGCCTCGTGGCCCTTCAAGATCTTCCGCTTGAAGCCCCCGACCAGGGCCTTGAGGTGGTACCGGCTGCCGACGCGGAACAGCTGCAGCGTCTCGGTCTGAATCGTCGCGGCCAGCCAGCGGCGCTTGTAGTAGCTGAAGTCGGGCAGCATGTTGAGCTGCGCGCGTCGCGTGGCCAACGCCGACTGAATCGGCAGCCAGGTCATCAGCGTCCCCGGCGAGAGCGCCTGGTGCGACTCGGCGTACACCGACTGGAAGTAATACGCGTTGAGCCCGTAGTTGCCCCACACCGAGCCGCCGATTGGCAGCCCGTCGAGCAGCAGCACCGCGACGAAGAGCTCGAGCGGCGCAGCGGGATCCGCGAGCAGCGCGCGGTAGGTGTCTTCGCGAGATCCGACGCCGGCCGAGCCGCGCTGCTTCCAGCTGCGGCGCTCGATGTCGAGGAACAGCTCGTACAGCGTCGCGCGCGCGGTCGGCTTGCTCGAGACCAACACCGAGACGCCGGGCGCGGCGAACAGCGACTTGAACTGCTTCTTCACGTTCCACCGCATCTTCTGCGACATCGCGGCGACGTAGGCCCTGGGGTCGGCGTACGTGACCTGCATCACGTTGTTCTCACGATCCGGCAGCCGGCGCAGCCAATGGTGGTGAAGCGGGAAGTCGGGCCCCGCATACAGCGCAGACGCCGGATCCTGCTGCGCAATCTCGAGCAGATCCCACCCGTCGCGCTTGTGCACCAGGTAGCGGAAGAACGCCTGCGCGACGCGCTGCTCGTCTTGCGGCAGCGCGACCACCTGGGGCCGTTCGACCTCGAGCGTGATGAGGCAGCTGAGCTTGCGGCCGTTGCCATCGACCGTCGCTTTCAGCGGGAGATAGCCGGTGAGCGCGGCGCCTTCGTAGGCCGCGAGGATCAATACCTGTGGCGAATGCTCGAGGTGCTGGCGATCGAACTTGAGAAACCCCGCGAGCCAGTACGGCGAGGAAAAGGGCGAGGCGTTGCGGGATGCGCGGTTGAGCGCCTCCAGCTGCCTCGCGTCGAGCTCGGCGAGCGTCGCGTGGGTGCGGACCTCGATCATGGTGCGGTGGCTCCCTGTCGGCGGCAGACCTGCGCCGCGCGCGCCTGGTCGACCGCTCGGCGAAGCTCTTCCACGTCGGCCGGATGCGCGCTGGCCCAGGCCTGCACTCCACCCGAGACCTTCGCCAACACGCCTTCGAGCGAGTCCTTCGTCGCGCGCTGCCCCCAGCTGGCCAGGCCTTCAGGCATCGGCTTGCCGAGCACGCGCGCGAGCGCCAGGTCTCCGAGCTCTTTCTTGAAGTGCGACGATTCCCAGTACCACTTCATCCGCGTGGTCTTCTCGCCGGGTGCGGGCACCTCTTCGGCGGTGGTGAGCGGGTCGGGGATGCCGAACTCCCAGACATCGAAGCCCGCGTCCCCCGCGATGCGCGTGAGCTCGCGCTTGAACTTCTCGGCCTCGGACCACAGGCCAGCCGCGCGCAGCAGCTCGAGGCTGCGCACGTGCGAGGGCGAGGTCATCACGATCAGCCGAATTCCTTCGGCCTTCGCGAAGGCGACGAACGCTTCGAAGTCCTTCAGGTGCGTCGCGAGCCGGGCGGTGTTGGCGCAGACGTAGCTGTCGGCGTAGTCGCGCTCGGACCAGAGGAATGCGCCGCGGGTTCCTTCCTGGTCGACGATGCGCTTTTCCATCGTGTCGGTGTTTCGGCGGCCGCGGTCGGTGAAGTAGCTCGGCTGATCCTGCTCGAGCACGGTGCGGCGGCTGATGCGGAGCGCGTCGAGGCTCAGCAGCGCCGACGGCGCGTCGGCCCACCGGTAGAACGGCTGAGGCTCGCTCACCTTCGACGTCGCGAGCCGATCGTCGGTGTAGTCGGGGCTGTGGCGGGTGGCGCCGACGAAGCTCAAGTAGTCGGCGCCGAACACGGCGAGCTTCACCTTCGAGTGACGGTGCGCATGCTCGAGGTACCGCAGCGCCTCGTACGGCGTGCCGTCGGAGAACGCCGCGTTCGCAGGTCTCTCGGCGATGCCCGCCCACGCCGCAGCCTCGCCATCGAGCCCGACCTGCGCCCGCGAGGTGCCGAGGATGACCGCGTCGGGGGACAACCGGGTGAGATCCGCCGCGCGCACCATGCGCTCGTGGCTCTGCTGGCGGGGCTTGTTGAGGTTGAAGCCTTCGCGCGCAGGCAGCCATCGGTAGACCCCGAACGGGTCGACGAGCGCGCAGAACACCAGCGTGCCGGCCAGGCCGAGCAGCGGCAGGCCGAGCAGGATCCTCAGGTACCACTGCGAAGGCGGCGGTGCCGGAGTGGGTTGGGGCGCGGTCATGCCTAGAACTGGAAGTACAAGAACTGGCTGACGCGGTTGAACAGCAACAGCGACGTGAGGCCCATCGCCGCGAACACCAGCGCCCAGCGTGGGTTGAGCTGCACCTGCCAGGGCGATGGATTCATGACGGGCTTGAGCACCGGCTTCATCGCGGCGAGCCACTGCTGGCTGTTGGGCGCGTAGCGGCACCACGCATAGAGCACGATCAACATCGCGACGCCCTTCGACTCGGCCCGCAGCCCTTCGGCGATTGCGATGCCTCCCTGCCCAACGAGCCCCTTGAGCACGCGCACCGCCCCATCGAACGTCGGAGCACGGAAGAAGACCCGGCTGAACATGATCAACAGGAAGGTCCAGGTGATGCCGACCTCCAGGGTGAACCGGCTCACGGGCCGCGGGTTGTCCTTCGACAGCTTGAAGGTGTTGCGCCACAGGTGGTTGATCAGCAGGAAGAGCCCGTTGAGGCCGCCCCACAGCACGAAGCCCCAGCCGGCGCCATGCCACAGCCCGCCGAGCAGCATGGTGAGGAAGAGGTTCAGGTACCGGCGAAAGCTGCTGCCGCGGTTACCTCCCAGCGGGATGTAGAGGTAGTTGCGAAGGAAGCGCGAGAGCGTCAGGTGCCAGCGGCGCCAGAAGTCGATGATGTTGTGCGCGCGGTAGGGCGAGTCGAAGTTCGCCGGCAGCTTCAGGTTGAAGAGGCGCGCGAGCCCGATCGCCATGTCCGAATAGCCCGAGAAGTCGAAGTACAGCTGCACCGAGTATGCGACCGTCGCCAGCCACGCGGCGAACAGCGTCGGCACTGGTGCGCCCAGGCCCGCGTCGTAAACCGGCCCGACGTGCACCGCGATCGTGTCTGCGAGCACGACCTTCTTGAACAGGCCGATCACGAACAGCGTGAAGCCCAGCGACAGGTTCTCGCGGTTGGGCCGCTGAGTCCGCGCGTCCATCTGCTCGAGCAGCTCGTCGTGCTGGATGATTGGCCCAGCGATCAGGTGGGGGAAGAAGGTGACGAAGACGCAGTACTCGAGGAAGCCGTAGGGCCGCGCCTTGCCGCGCGACGAGTCGACGACGTACGCGATCTGCTCGAAGGTGAAGAACGAGATGCCGAGCGGCAGCACGATGTGCTTGAGCGCGTACTGAATGCCGGTGAGCGTGCTGGCCGTCGCGATCGCGAAGTCGAGGTACTTGAAGTAGCCGAGCAGGCAGAGGTTGAAGGCGATCGCGATCGTCAGCAGCAGCTTCGACGACCGGCCCTCGCCCTTCGCCGCGCTCGCGGTGAGCCTTCGACCGAAGCCGAAGTTCACCAGCAGCGACGGCACGAGGATGAGCAGGTTGTGCCAGTCCCACCACGCGTAGAACGCGAAGCTCGCGACCGTCAGCCCGAAGAGCGCGCCCCGAAAACCCAACCGGCCCAGCCCGAAGACGGCCAGCAGCGCGAGCGGGAGGAACGCGAACAGGAAGATGTGCGAGTTGAAGAGCATGTCATTCGCTACGAAAAGGTTCGGCGGCCGCAGAGTTTCTCTCGATTTGTGGCGCGCGCCCCCAAAGAATGCGGCCGGCCATGCAAAACCGTCTTCGGGGGGCTGCAAGAGATGCGCGTGCCCTCGTCCGGAACGGGGTCGGGCTGCGCTTCGTGCAGGGAAAGCTGAAGGGCAGCGGCCGCGCGTTCTCGATGACCTTCGTCGGGGCGAGCAAGCACGCCGAAGAGTCCAGCGGCTTTTTCGAAGACACGCCGCAGGTGAGTCTGTTCGGCGTGGTGAATCCGGACGTGGTGTTGGTGGCCGAGCCGCTGCCGGTGCCGCTCGAGGGCGCGCTGCGCTACCACCCGTTCTTCGACGCGGTGCTTGACGTGCAGTCGTCGGTGGAAGAGCAGATCAGGGCGGTGCGATCGAAGGCGCATCGGCGCCGGCTGCGCCGAGTCTTCCGTTCGCGCGACTGGAAGTGGTCGGTGGGCGAGCGCAGCGAAGACCTGGTGCGGTTCTTCGACGAGGTGCACCGGCCGTACGTCGAGGCCCGCTTCGGATCGCACGCCCGCATCGACTCGCTCGCTGCGCTGGCGCGTCGGTTCGCGGAGGGCGGGCACGTGCTGACGGTGACGCACAAGGGCGACCCCGTGTGTGGCGCCGTCCTTTTCGAACGGCGCGCGTCGCTCGACTACGACCGCAACGGGTTTCGGCTTGATGCGCTCGAGAGGCCGCTGCTGCTGGCCGAGCGGACGGCGGCGCTGGAGCTGGCTGTGTTTCAGCTCGCGCAGGAGCTCTCTGCGAAGGCTGTCGATCTGGGTTTCTGCCGCGCGTTGCTCAACGACGGGCTGTTCACCCACAAGCGGAGGCTGGGCTGTCGCTTCGTGCCGGCGAGCGGAACCGGGCGCTACCAGCTGTGGGTGCGGCCGAAGCTGCGGGCGGAGTTCTTCTGGGGCGTCCCAATGGTGGTGGGGCCGTGCGGCGAGTTCGAGGCGCACCTGGGGCACCTGAAGGACGCTGCCCCGATGCGCAAGACCGTGCTGCGGGCGCTGCTGAAGAACTTCGCGCTGCCGTCAGTGAAGCGGGCGGTGGTGTGGACGGACGCCGACGCCGCGGATCCGAAGCGGGCAGCGTTCGAGGAAGCGCTGCGCAGCGCGCTCGGCCATCGTGCCGTCGACGTAAGAGCTGTCTGACCGTGAGCGCGGGATCAGTCGGGAAGGCGCTGCGGGGCGAGGGCCCGGTCGAGCACGAAGCCGCTGTCGGCCGCGCCGGTAGTAGTCGACGCCCAGCCCGAGGTTGATGCCGGACAGCACGTCGAGCAGCGCATGCGTTCCCACCCAGTAGCCCCAGTGTGAGCCCCAGCTGCCGTTTGTGTAGGGCGAGCCCGGCAGTGCGTAGGCGGCGCCGACGGCCGGCAGGAGCAGGTCGAGGCTCACCGTCAGCGGGACTGAGCGCCGCTCCACCGGCTTGCCCTCGGCCCTGGGTCCCAATTTCTGGAGCGTCGCCTGCGCGAGCAGCGGCCCCACCGCTCCGAGGGACGCGCGCATCTGAAAGTCTTGCTCGGCGACAGGTCCGCTCAACGCGAGCACTCCGTCGGCCTCCGTGCTCACCTCGACCCACTGCTTGCGAAGCAGGCCCGAGTGGATGTGCTCGACGAGCCGGAACTTGCCGTCGGCCAGACGCTCGGGCGAGCCGAGACGGTAGCGCTCGGAGGTCGTGGCGCAGCCAGCCAGCGCGAGGGTGATCACCACTGCCAGCAGCTGCGGTGTTGAAGACACGGAATGCGAACGGGCCCGCCATCGAGGAATTCATCGTCGTCGCCTCGTGGTCTTCAGCGCACGCGGATTCGCCGATACTGCCCGCCCATGCACGACGACTCACACCTGCGCCGCGTTCGGCCCCTCTTTTCCACCCTTCCGGATTCCGATCGGGCGCGCAGATGCGCCCTTCTGAAGCCGGCCTTCGCTGCGGCGCTGGCCCTCGTGCTCGCCGCTTGCTCAGCAGATCCCTGTCGGGAAGGCGCGTCGACCGCGTGCGCGTGCACCGACGGAAGGTCTGGGGCACAGCTGTGCCGGGTCGGAGTCCTCGGGGCGTGTGTCTGCACTGGTACTGGTACTGGTACTGGCACTGGTGGTGGTGGCGGAGGCGGAGGCGCCGGGGGAACTGGCGGCGGAGTGGGCGGGGGAACCGGTGGTGGCGCGGGCGGGGGCACGCCGAACCTCTGCGCGCAGTACCCCAACGTGATCACCGGCGACGCGCCGTTCGGCATGAGCGGGACGTTGATTTCCAGCGCGCTGGGCGGCTTCGAATCGGCCGGAATCTTTGTCGGCCGGATCACCGTGCCCGGAAACTTCACGAGCACGAGTGGGAACGTCGGCACGATGAACACGGCGGAGTACCAGGGCCCGCCCACGACGCGAATGGTGACGGTCTCGACGCTGCCCTGCGACTTCCGCCCGGTGGATCCGACCGGCGCCAACGGCCCGATGCGCGTCTCGTACGGAAACACCGCGTCGATCTCTTTCACCGTGACCGGGACGGCGATCCAGGCCGTGCAGCTGGTGGCCGGAAACGTCTACTACCTCAACGTGCGCAACTACTCGTTCGACCTGATGGCGAACAGCTGCAACACCGCGACCTGCGACGCAATCATCGCAGTGAACCCGCCGAAGTAGCCCGGTGCGCTGTCGGCCCCTCTGCTCCCTGGGGTGGATCCCTGAAGCTCTCGTTTCCACGCTGCGCGCACGCTCCTACGCTTCGACATTCTTTGCGGCCGGAATAGCTCTACGGGCCGTAGCTGCGCAGCACCTTGCCGCTCTGCAGCCGTGCCTCGGCGTTCGGCCTCGGTGACGATCACCTCACCGGCGAGGTGCACAGGGTGCCCGCGGCGAAGATCGCTTCGACCTCTTCAGTGGTGAAGGCGTGCAGCGGGGAGTTGGGCGGAAAATCGAAGGCCATCACCTCAATGGACCTGAACGTCAGGTGGCGGGTGTACGTTCGAGTCGGATTTCCAGGGTCTTCCCTATGCGCGCTCTCTCGACGGCCGGACTCGTTTCCCTGCTGCTGGCGGGCTGCGCGGAGAAGCTGCCGTCGCGCGCGCTGAAGGGCTTCGCCTCTCATGAGGCCTGGTGCGCGCAGCTGCGAGGTGCCACCTGCAAAGGCGAGTGGCCGGACGGAAAGCCGGGGACCTCACCGCTGGGCGACTATCGGTTCGTGTTGATCGAAGCCTCTGCGATCGACAACTTCGGCGGCGGCCCCTCGGTCTCCTTCGAGCTGAAGGCCGCGGGCGGCTTCGTCTACGAGCCGATGGGCGCGATCGGCTCGACTGGCCGCAGCGGCGTCACCACGATGAACATCGAGAGCATCAGCCCGCACGGCAAGGCGCTCGACGTCCGCATCCACGCGCGCATGGTCTCCAGCGCAGGGATGACCGACACCCAGGCGGCGGTGTTCTTCCTCGAGAGCTCCTCGGGGATCGCGGTCACCCACGTCTCGCTCGGCAGCAACAGCCGCGACGAGCTGGGCCGCGCCAAGGGCCACTTCGGCGAGCTGACCTGGAGCGGGGATACCCTCGTCAGCAAGGGCACCAACCTCAAGGACGGCGAGTACCGCCTGGCTGCGCCTTAAACGCGAGCGCGCGTGGCACACACGACGCCGGTGAGGGAGGCGGTTTTCATGTCGCACTGCTACCCCGCGTGCGCGCCCAGGCGTCGCCGCCGCGATGTCGTGCTCACGACTCCCGATGTCGCAAATGCGACGGGCTGCAGCTCTGCGCAGGACGAAGCACATCCTCTTTACGAATCGAGCCCTGGAAGTTTCCGCGCTTCGTCCGTTTCTCGAGAAGAGCCGATCACCAGAGGCGCCCCCTTGATCCACTCCCTTCGGAAGAACCCGCCGCAAGCCCCCGTCAGCTGGCTCTTGTGGAGCCTGATTGGCCTGACCCGCTGTGCTTCCCCGTTGCCCGCAGAACCCGGCCAGGAGGCGCCGGACACGAACGTCGCCCGGATCGAGGCGAACGGTGGCTTTGCAGAGGTGGGCGGCTACGTGCGAATCGAAGCCGAAGCGGCGCTGCGCCAGAACAGCGCGTTTGCCTACCAGTCCGCGCGCTCAGACCACGACTGGGTCGGCACAGATGGCGTGTCTGGTACGGCAGTGAGCTGCCTGCTCGACAACGGAGCGAGCTGGGTGACGACCTCGAGCCCCTGCCAGTAGTGGTCGAGCCGTTCGGCGCTACACCTTGCGAAGTTGGGCGGTGTGCTGGCGGCTCGCGATCGACAGCGGCGCCCCGAGCTCTCTCGTCGCGATTCGGTAGGTCAGCACCATCGCTACCAGCACCGCGACCGCTGCCGAACCGAACGCGAACGGCCGCTGCCACCACTGCCACGGCGCTGGAGCGTGGCGCTCGACGACCCGGGCAGCGACCGCCCGACGAAGCCTCGCACGTGACGCCGCCGACGGCGCGGGCACCACGTCATCTGTCTCGAGCTCGCGCTTGAGCATCAGGTAGCTCGTCACGCAGCTCGCACAGCCAGGCAGGTGGCCCTCGATCGCCAGCCGCGCTTCGGGCGACACGGTGCCGAAGTGGTAGGCGATCAGCTCGGGCTCGATCTGAACACAGCTCATGTCGCGACCCCTTCTCTCAGCCGGTTCACCATCTCGTGCATCCGCGACTTGACCGTGCCGATCGGCACCTGAAGCACGTGCGCCAGCTCGTCATACGAAAGTCCGCTCGCGCGCAGATGGTACAGCTCGCTCAGCGGCGCCGGGAGCTTCTCCACCGCGACGCGCACCGACTGCACCAGCTGGCGTTGCTGCAGCTCGGCCTCGGGGTGGGCCGCGGCGACGGGCTCGCCCCGCGCTTCCACCTCGAGAGCGCGCGCCTCTCTTCGGCTCGAGCGCACCCGGTTCAGACACAGGTTGCGGGCAGACTGGTAGAGCCAGGCGCGGAAGCTGTGCAGCGAGCGGCGCACCTGACCGTCCTTCAACAGCCCCAGGAACGCATCGTGGATCACGTCCTCGGCCTCTCGCGCGTCTGACAGCTGCTTGTAGACGAAGGCAAACAAGGGACGCTCGTAGCGCTCGTACAGCGCGTCGAACGCCGCCAGGTCGCCCAGCAGCAGCCGTTCATACAAGGACTCGTCAGAGACCACGCGGGGCTCAGGCTGCCACAGCCGCTGAGATCCGGCGAGAGGCGCGGTACGCCCCGATCGCGCCGACCAACCCGGAAGGGATGAAGACCAGCAACGCGAGGATGAGGTTGTTCAGCGACTCCGAGGTGCCCGCGGCGAACACGATCAGCTGATCCGCGGGCGGCACCTGCGAGAGGTAGCGGGTGGTCGACGACAGGCCCATGCAGAGGCCGAGCAGGCCGGCGCCGATGGTGATCGCTCCGAGGAGCACCACCACCGTCCCAAGCTTTCGGTCGGGCCGCATCGCGTGGAGCACCGCCAGGGCGAAGAAGAACAACCCAAAGATGGCGGTGGGGAACATTCCGAAACCACCTTCTGCGAAGAACTGACCCATGTGCGACCTCCCGTGTCTGCTGCGTTTCACAGAGAGGAACCGCGGGCGGCAAAAGGTTCGTGGCTTTTCCGCGGTGCGGACCCTACCGCTCAGGCTTCGTCGCGGCTTCCGGATACAGATCGGGGAAGAGGAACTGGAGCGCATCGAGTGGCATGCCGAAACGCACCGGGCCCAATGCAGAGTCGGACTCGAGCAGCCCGTCGGCGAGCAGGGCTTGCAGCTGGCGCTGGCCGGTGCGATCGCTCATGCCGGTGAGCTGCTTGAACTCTCCACGGGTGACCGGGCCAGCGGCGAAGACGTGATGCAGCGCGAGGGCGATCTCGGGCTTGAGGACGTGGAGCGTCGCAGCGCGGAAGGACACGAGCGCGAAGATGCGGGTCTTCATCGCGTCGAGGTCGAGCAGCCGGCCCATGAAGCCGACCTGATCGGCGCAGATGCCGAGGAAGAAGCTGCACCAGCGGCGCAGCCCTTCATCGCTCAGGTTTCCGCGCCCATCGAGATCGCCGCGGCGGGGAGCGTCGGCGTCGCGCAGGCCGGCGTAATAGTCGTCCCTTTGGCGCGCGAGCCCCCGGCAGATTGACCAGAGCCCGCCTGAAATGGTGCTCAGCGCGCGGTGGGTGACGAGGCGGGTCGCGCGCCCGTTGCCGTCGACGAACGGGTGAATCCATGCGAGGCGGTGGTGCGCGGCGGCGATGGCGATCAGCCGGGCTTCGGCCGAAGTGCTGCCGCGGTACGCCTCTTCGTAGCGGGCGAGGAACTTCTCGAGCGCCTCGGGCACGGGCGGCAGGTGGCGCCCGACCGTGACCTGCTGGGTCCGCAACGCTCCCGGAGCGACGACGATGCCGTCGGGAGTCGTCCGTTCTTCCGCGCTCAGCCGGCCGTACATCGCCGCGTGCGCCTGGAGCGTGAAGGCGGCGGTCAGCGGCTCGTCCGCAGAGGTCTCGAGCTGGCGCTCGGCTTCGAGGTGGGCGAGCGCGATGCGTTGGAGGCGCGCCGTGTCCGGCTGCGCAGAGAAGTCTTTCTTCAGGGCGCGCTCGATGTTGAGCGGGTGCGTGCTCTGGCCCTCGATTCGGTTGCTGTAATACGAGTTCATCGCGCGGAGCAGCTCGCGCAGCCGGGCCAGGGTCGTGGGGTGCGCCCTGGCAGAAAGACGGGCTGACTCGCGCGCGATCTCTTTGGCGCTCGTCGCGAGCTCGTTGCGCGGGTCCGAGGGCAGCAGCGGCTCGAATTGCCGGGGCTCAGAGTAGCCCATTGGGGCTGATTGTTTGGCTGAGCTTCGCATTGGCTATGCGTCTTATTTAGCTGGGTATTCTTGGGATTTCAACCCCCTGAGGCCTTATGCTTGGCCGATCGATTGGCTGATGCGGAAGACCCAGCCGCGCGAACAGCGAGGAGTCGAGGAAGGCAGCTCGGCCTGGGTCGACGCTGCGGCCCACCAGCACCACCTGCGCACCCAGCGCGGCCAGCTCAGCTTGCGATCGCGCCTCCGATGCCAGAGGTCCCACCGGTCACAACGCACATCTTTCCAGTCATGGTGTTCATGGCGGTCTCCTGTTCAGCGCACGATCTTGACGTTGAAGTCGGGGGTCTTGAGCGCGCCGTACAGCCGCACCCACAGCGCAAGGTACGACTCGGTGCCGCGCGCAGTGCTGATGTCGCCCAGGTCGATCACGTTCTTCCAGCCGAACCAGCCGCGCAGGATCTCGGTCACCCGCCCTTTGGCCTGGCTGTCGTTGCCGCTGACGAAGACGTCGTGATCAGCGCCTGCCACCCGCGCAGGGTCGACCATCAAGAAGCAGTTGATGGTGTTGAGCGTCTTCACCACCAGCGTCTGGGGAAACGCGCGCTGAATCTGTTCGCCCAGCGAATCGGTGTTGCCCGAGAAGAGCGTCGGCGGCATCCCCTTCGTGAAGTCGAGCGGGTTGGCGATGTCGATCAGCACTTTGCCCTTCAGGTTGTCCGCGCCGGCGGCCGCGAGCGCCTCGAGGCTGCCCGCACCTGAGGTGCAGTTGAAGGCGAGCTCTCCGAACGCCGCGGCGTCAGCGAAGGTCCCCGCCGAAGCGCTGGGCCCCGCGGCCTTCACCCACGCCTGTGCCTTCTCGTTGGTCGCCAGCCGGGCGCCCATCTTCACCTGATGGCCCAGGGCAATCAGCTTGCTGCCAATCGTGCTTCCCACTGCTCCGGTTCCAAGGACTGCGAGCTTCATGGCGTGCTCCTTTGGTTGAGGACTGCACAGTAAACATCAACCGCCAGCGCGACAATGGCCGGTTCGGCGAGGCATCATCAACCTGAGGTATACGATGGCGACCGACGGGCTGTTCAGCGGGGTGTTGCCCTTCTTCCATGCGGCGGAAGAGCGGAGCTTTCGGCGCGCGGCCGAGCGGCTGGGGGTGAGCACCGCCGCGGTGAGCAAGGCGGTGCTGAAGCTGGAGGACGAGCTGGGGGTGAAGCTGCTCGCGCGCACCTCGCGAACCGTCGTCGTCACCCCGGAAGGAGCGCTGTTCGCCGCCCGCTGCCGGGAGGCGATCGGGAGCATGCAGGCCGGACGCGAGCTCGTGTCACGGGCCCAGCGACAGCCGAGCGGCGAGCTGCACCTGACGCTGCCGTTCATCGTCGGCCGAATCGTCGCGCCCCGGCTCGGGGTGTTGGCCACCCGCTACCCCCGGCTGACCTTCCGGATCACCACCACCGACCGCCTTGTCCGCCTGCTGGAAGAGAACGTCGACGTGGCGATTCGGATCGGAGCGCTGGAAGACTCGTCGATGATCGCCCGGCACCTGCGCGGCTCGCGATGGGTGACGGTGGCGTCGCCTACGTACCTGGCCCAGCACGGGCCCACCAGCCACCCCGACGAGCTGTCGCGGCACACCTGTCTGCAGTTCGTCGCGCCGTCGCGTCGATCGCGCGCGTGGTCGTTCGTCGATCGCTCGGGGTCGGTGATGAGCACCCCGGTGAAGGGGCGGCTGCTGATCGATCAGGGTGAGCACCTGCTCGAGGCGGCCATCTCGGGAATGGGCGTGTGCCAGGTGCTCGACTTCATGCTCGGAGACTTGATCGCCCGCGGGCAGCTGGTCGAGATCCTCAGCACCTGGGCGGCGCCAGGGCCTCCGATTCACGCCCTCACCACTCCCGAGCGAAGCCGGGCGCCCGCGGTGCGCGCGCTCGTCGCCCACCTCGTCGAGACCTTCCGCCGGGTCGACCCGCTGGTGGGTTGAGGGTTTCGCCGACGAGGGCCTGAAGTCAGGCCCCGCGCGCTGCTCAAGGAAGGGAAGAGGTTGATGTCGCGATTTGCGACCGCGCGCACGCCGCCGTCGGGCTGCTTCACCGACATCGGTCGCGGGCGTCATTTCGCCGGCGCGCGGTCATCTCTCTTTCTGGCTTGCAAGAATGGCCGGTAGTGCAGCTCGAGGAAGCGGTCTTTGAAGTCGCGGTGCGACGAGACGCCGCCCAGCAGCCTGATCAGCTGAATCAGCCACCACGCGGTGTCGAGCTGCCACCACAGAAAGCCCGAGCGTGCGCCGGTTGGATAGAGGTGGTGGTTGTTGTGCCACTCGCCTGAGACCGTGCCGGCGAAGAGCTGATTGATCGAGAGGTCCTTGCGGTTGAAGTCGACTCCGACCTTCCGCCTGTCCTTGCCCGCCCCGTGCGCGTCGTAGTTGAAGTCGCGGATCCCGATTGCCCAGATCGCGGACATCCCGAAGATCGCGCACGCCAGCGCGTGCCCGCCCCACAGGAAGAAGGCTCCGTACCAGAAGCCCCAGTTGAGGCCGAGGTGCAGCCAGGTCCAGGCCGGGTGGCAGATTGACCCCCAGCGCAGGTACTGCGCATGGCTGTTGGCGATGACTCCGGTGTGGCTCACGAGGGCGACGGTGCGCGCGTAGTCGAGCGGGCTCAGGTCCTGCGCGATCCCCTGATGGAGCTCGGCAGCGAGCAAGCAATAGAGCCGACCACCTTTGACGTTGTACGGGTCTCCTGCCTGATCCGGGTACGCGTGGTGGACGTGGTGCGAGACGACGTAGACCTCTTCGGGGACGAGGCGGAGGGTGAGGTTGCGAATGACGAAGCGGTAGATGGGGTGGCGAAAGGTGAACGCGCGGTGGGTGGAATAGCGGTGCAGCCAGACGATGTTCACCGTGCCCAGCCCGACCATCGCGTAGAGAAAGCCGACCAACGCCAGCTTCCACGAGAAGTACTCGGTGAGAAACAGGGCCGCGAAAGGCATCAGGCCCAGCGTCCACGCCCAGCCGGTGACCGCCAGCCAGTTCTTGCGCGACCGCAAGAGGTTCATGCGCGACAGCCAGTGCGCGAGCAGCTCACGCTGCGTCGGGGCGTAGAACGCACCGTCGCGCGACCAGCCGTACGGCGGTGGTTCGAGGACCCGCTGTAGAAAGTTGTCGGACATGTCATCGACCGCAACGCTGGGCGGCCATCACCGCGGCGCGATCGGCGCCTTCTTGAATCGGCCCCAGGCGATGAACGAGAGCAACGCGATGTACATCACGTTGACGCCGATGAAGGGGTACTCGGCGCGGCTCACGTGGAGCCCGGCCGCAAGCACCATCACCACCATCAGGCAGCAGGCCGCGATGGGGGTGAGCATCGGCTTGATGCGCGTCGCCGACGGAAGAATGAGCCCCAGCGCTCCGAACACTTCAGAGATTCCGCTGAGCCGCGTCACCCACGCGGGAACCGCCGCCACCCACGGGATCTTCTCGGCGAGCACTTCCATCGGCGCGAAGCCGCGGAAGGCGCCGCCCAACATGAAGCTTCCCGCGACCAGGATCTGGACTACCCACAGCGCGATGTGCAGGCCTTTGTTCGGAGCCGGGTTGGTCATGGGCGCGGCGTAGGCGCTGCGCCGAAGATCAGCAAGTCACTTCGACTCTCACGCCGGGTCGACGAGCTGGCGCGCCGTCGCGACGAGCTCATTGATGTCGAACGGCTTGCTGAAGACGTGTGCCGCACCGAGCCGGTACGCCTCCTCTTTCAGTTCCTTGTCGCCGAACGCGGTGATCAGGATGACGGGCGTCGCCCAATCCGTCTGCCGGATCAGGCTCAGCACCTCGAGGCCGCTGCGGCCCGGCATCCGCACGTCGCTGACAATCAGGTCGGGTTCACGGGCGTTGTCTTCGTCCAGAATCTGCGCGCGAAGCTCTTCCCAGAGCACCGTACCATCCTCGACCTCGACCACCTCGTATCCGGCTTCGCGCAAATACTTCACGATCAGCGCCCGCATCGCGGGCTGGTCTTCGGCGACGATGACCTTCGGCTTCGTCAGCCCATCGCTTAGGCTCGGCACTCCACCCTGGGTGAGAATCTGAGTGTTGTGAATGGCGCGTCTGGTCTGCATGAAGGCTCCCTGGGGTTTTTCCGTGCCCTGCGGAGGTTTCACGAACGGGCGCTCGACCGCAGAGCAGTGAACGTGCCAGCGGCGACTGGCAGGGAGCGCTCCCGGGCTGCTGGGGACGAGCTGCCGGGCTCGACCGTGCTGGTGTCCCGCGGCCACGGGCGCACCTGTGGCCCAGCGCCACACCCCCGCTTGTCGGCCGACCCAGCAATCTCGGCGGCCGCAGCGGCGTGCAAGATGCAGAAAGACCTCAGCCCATGCTCCAGCCCATGCTCGCCCGCTCGACTCTGCGATTCAGGACGGAGGCGATGAAACAGAGTTCAGACGGTCAGCAGGCCCCCGACCATCACTGGCTGCTGAAAGGCCTCAATCGCCTCGATGGCCTTCCTCGCCCCGCGCAGGCCGGGCTGATGGTGTTGGTGGTGGCCGTGCTCGGCGTGGGCGACTTCGTCACCGGGGCAGAGGTCGCCTTCACGGGGCTCTACCTGCTCCCCATCGCTGTCGCCAGCTGGCTCTCGCCGGGTCGCACCGGCCTGCGGGTCGCGCTGATCTGCGCACTGTCATGGGAGGCCGCTGAGTTCTGGGGACGCTTGAATGGAGCCCCCTCGATGTGGGCGGTGGTTGTCTGGAACTTCGGGATCAAGCTGATGGTCCTCGGCTCGGTCTCTTTCCTGGTTGGCGCGCTCCGCAGCGCACTGCTGGTGGAAAGCGCGGTCGTGGAAGCGGAGCAACAACGGACCCTCGCCGCCCGACTGCAGCTCGAGCATTCGGACCGCTTGATTACCGTTGGCACGCTCGCCGCCGGTGTGGCCCACGAGCTGGGCACACCGCTCAACGTGGCCAGCACGTACAGCCAGATGATCGAAGCCGGCACGGTCACCGGGGCGGAGGCCGTGGATGGCGCCCGCATCATCCGGGAGCAAACCGAAACGATGACGCGAATCATCCACCAGCTGCTTGGCTTTGCCCGCGCGCAGAAGCCACACCCCAGCCGCCAGAATGTGTACGACGTCGTCGGTGCGGCGCTGAGCCTGGTGAAGTTCGCCGCCGGCAAGAAGCGGGTCGAGGTGCTGCTTCAAGACGGCGCGCCGCTTCCCGTCGTAGGCGACGTGGCCCAGCTGCAGCAGGTGCTGGTCAACCTGGTGATGAACTCGATTCAGGCCACGGCTGAGAAGGGGCGTGTCGAGGTTCGCGTCAGCCCGGTACGCGTCGCCGCTCCGATGGAGGTCCGCAGCAAGAACGACAGCTGGCTGGCGATTGAGGTCAAGGACAACGGGAAGGGAATCTTAAGGGACGTGCTGCCCCGCGTGTTCGAACCCTTCTTCACCACCAAGCCCGTCGGCGAAGGCAGCGGGCTCGGCCTCTCAGTCGCCTACGGAATCGTGCGCGAACACGGCGGCTGGATGGCCGCAAAGAGCGAGCCGGGAAAGGGCGCCGTCTTCACGGTCTACCTGCCCAGACCTGCCGACCTCGACCCGCCTTCTGCTGTCCCGGTGGCTCCAATCGACAGAGCGGGTTGACCCACCCACGTCGAGCATTGCAGTCGCAACGCAAAGCGCCGAAGTTCGCGTCGCCGTTCGTCACGTTGGCCCTGCCGGCCCCGATGACGGCGGAGTGAGGCCCATGGCTGGACGCGTGCTGGTGGTCGAAGACGATCGTGCGATGGGGGTACTGACCGTCGACGGGCTTGGTCGGCACGGCTTCTCGGCCCAGTGGGCGGCGACGGCAGAGCAGGCGCTGGGCGTGCTCGAGGTAGAGCCGATCGATGTGGTGCTGACGGACCTCAACATGCCCGGGATGAACGGCATTGAGTTTTGTCAGTGGGTCACCATGAACCGCCCTGATGTTCCCGTGATCATGATCACCGCCTTCGGGACGATGGACACCGCGGTGGCCGCGATCCGCGCGGGCGCCTACGACTTCGTCACCAAGCCCATTCACCAGACGGCGCTGGTGCTGGTGGTCGAGCGGGCCACCAAACACCGGCAGCTTCGCGAAGAGGTAAAGCGCCTGCGAACCGAGGTCGCCGCGTCTGCGCAGGGCGCAGATTTCGTCGGCGCGAGCCCGGCGCTCCTCAAGGCCCTCGCGGTGATTCAGCGGGTTTCGGACTCGGACGCGGCGGTGATGATCACCGGCGAGACCGGAACAGGAAAAGAGGCCGCGGCTCGCAGACTCCACGACTTGAGCCGGCGCAAGGGCGGACCCTTCGTCGCGGTCAATTGTGCCGCGATGCCCGAGCAGCTCCTCGAGAGCGAGCTCTTCGGGCACGCCAAGGGCGCCTTTACCGATGCCAGGGCGCCGCGCACGGGGCTGTTCCCCCAGGCCAATGGGGGCACGCTGTTTCTGGACGAGATTGGCGAGCTGCCCTTGTCGCTGCAGCCGAAGCTGCTGCGAGCGCTTCAGGAAAGAGTGGTTCGCCCGATCGGAAGCAATGCCGAGATCCCGTTCGAGGCGCGGCTGGTGACGGCGACCAACCGGGACCTCGAGGCCGAAATCGAGGCGGGCCGCTTCCGCGAGGATCTCTTCTTTCGCATCAACGTGATCAGCATCGACATGCCGCCGTTGCGCCTGCGTGGAAACGACGTGCTGCTGCTGGCGCAGCACTTTCTCGACACCTGCGCCTCGAGGACGTCCAAGAAGGTGGCGAGCATCTCGGTGGCCGCTGCGCAGAGGCTCCTCGCGTACAACTGGCCGGGAAACGTTCGAGAGCTGCAGAACTGCGTCGAGCGTGCGGTGGTCTTCGCCGCGTTCGAGCAGCTGCTGGTCGACGACCTCCCCGAGAAGGTGCGCGGCTACCGCCCGACACCGCTGGCGATCGACGCGTCGCAGATTGTCACCCTCGTCGAGAACGAGTCGCACTACATCCAGAGCGTGATGCAGGCGACCGGTGGCAACAAGTCCCTCGCCGCCCGGCTGCTTGGCATCGATCGCAAATCGCTGTGGCGGCGGCTCCGCAGCCTCGAAGACAAAGCGACGGACGTGTCGTGATTGCTGGCGCCGAAAAGCGGCGAAATCTACGGCTGAGGCGGGGCTTCGTCTCGCCCCGGGGCCGAATCGCCGGGCGCGGCCTTGAGCGGAATCAGAATCTCGTTGGTGCGAAGGAACCACGGTTTGTACGGAGGGTCGTAGCGCGCCCACGTCGGCTCGCTCGCTGCCGACAGCCCCTGCGCCTTCATCGCCGCTTGCAGCTTCGCGAGGTGCTCGTCGTAGTTCGCCTGCGACCAGGTGCCGGAGTACTGAATCACGGCCACGCGCTGGGGCTCGACCACCCGCAGCGTCACCCTGCGGTCGGTGGGTTCTGGCAGCGTCTGCAGGCTGTACTCAGACGGCATCATGAACTGGACCTTCCAGGTCTTGGGGCCGGTGCTCTGCTGGGTCACCGGCGCGGTCATCGCGATCTTCTCGCCGACGGTAGGCGCCTGGGTCACCGGCGCCGTCATCGCGATCTTCTTCGCGCCTTGGTTCGCTCCGAAGATGTAGCCGCCCAGCCGCGAGAAGGCCTCGCTGCCGACGTCGCCCTGCGTGCCGCTGACCTCGGTCTCTGCGACGAGGTAGGCCGGGTACTGACGCAGCTCGAAGTCCGGGTAGCGCTTCAACACTTCATGCTTCGGAGTTTCGATGGCCATCGCAAAACCTCCCCACAGGAAGACGAAAGCAGCGGCGCCTCGCAGCAGTGAACGCGTCATCCTCTATCGTTAACGCTTGGGGTGATGGGTTGCTCGGGTTGCTCGGTCTTGTTGAGCCGTTCGATCTGGTACCCGCGTTCCGTCAGCCGGCCCAGAATCGCGTCGTAGCGCGCGGGGTCCATCGTCGGCGTGCGGCTGAGGATCCAGAGGTAGTCGCGACCAGGGTGCCCGACGACCGCGTACTGGTAGTCGGGCTCCAACTCGATGATCCAGTAGTCGCCCCAGAACGGGCGGAAGAAGCTCACCTCGAGCCGGGCGTTGGTGACCAGGTCCACCACCCGGGCGCGGCCGTTGGCGACCTTCAGCTCGCCGTCCACTTTCTCGAGGTGGCACTGGTTGCGGACGTTGAGCTCACCGTCCGGGCGAAGCGAATACGTGGCCGTCGTCGCGGTGCAGCCCTTCTGGAAGCTCTGCGGAAAGCTGGCGATCTCGTACCAGGTGCCGAGGTACCGGTTCACTTCGACCTTCTCGACGGTGGCCAGGGCGGGCAGCCGCAGCCGTTCGGTCGTCGACGCGCAACCCCCGAGGGCGATCGCGGTCATCAGCAGCACGGGCTTCAAGTTCCTCGGCATCGGGAACCAGTAGCAGCCTCCCCGCGGAGCCGCTCGCCGTTTGCTAGCCCGGGTTCACCGACCCCTTCGGCACCAGCAGCACCACCTCTTTGGCGTCGCCGTAGATGATCGGAGACATCGATTGGTAGTTGTGGGTCACGCGGCCACCGTCGCGCACGATTCCCATGTCATTGCCGCTCGACCCGCCGCTGTAGTCCCAGCCATGGCGGGTCTGGAAGATGATCGCGCCGCTGGGCACTTTGCCTGCCTTGGCGAGCTTCTCGTACGCGTCGGCCGACATCACCTGCGCCTGCACCGTGCCGTACGGGCTCTGAATCGTGCGGGGCTTCGAGTCCGCGAAGGGCAGCGACTCCCAGTTGCCGGTCTTCAGCAAACGAACCATCGCGCCGCGCGGGTTGTTCGGGTCGTTCGACGTTCCCCCCGGGAAGTTGGAGACCCCGAGCCTTTCCATGTTGTCCAGCGTCGCGGTGACGCACATCCCCGTTTCGCCGTTGCGCAGCGCGCTGGTGGCCAGGGTCTGTAGCGTGCGGTTTCCGGCGTCGACGTTCCCGCTCGCTCGGCTGGCCGCGTACGCCTCGATGTGCTTGATGGTGAACTCGCCTGCTTGATCCGGCGCGCCTCCGAGCTTCAGCTTCTCCTTCGCGCGCACCAAGGCCTCGACTCCCTGCGGGCCGAGCTCGTCGTTGATTGCGCCCTGGTAGAACCCGCCAGCAGCGAGCGCCTTCTTCAGCCGTTCGACCTGCGGCCCGCGCGACCCCGGCTTGAGCACCTCGAGCGCGGTCTGGCTGCCGGTGTCGATGTTGCGCAGGGTGCCGGCGTTGAGCGCAGGCAGCGAGGCGGTGTTCCCCCCAGACGTCTTGCGCGCGGCCGCAGCTTCGAGCGCGCGGCGGGTGTCGGCCCCGACCACACCGTCGGCCGCGATCCCCGACCGTTGCTGGAACTGCCGCACCGCTTCCTGCGTCTGCGCCCCGAAGTCGCCGTCGACGTCGAGCTTCGCGCCCAGCGAGTTCAGCGTCTGCTGCAGCTTCTCAACCTCGGGCCCGCCGTCGCCACGCGCGGTCTGCCGCGTGCTCTCGACGTCGGCCGACGGCAGCCGGTTCGGGGCCACGGGGGTCGCGTCGAAAGTGCTCGGCGCCGCAGTCGCGGACTGCGAGCCGGTGGCGGTCAGGCCAGCCTGCACCGCCTCGGCGCGGCGGCGCTGATCCGCGCGAACGCGGCCGATCGAGTTGCCCAGACCGGGGGCGTCGAGCGCGCCCGAGTCGGTGCGGTACCCGTTCGCGCGCCACTCGACGATCGCGTCGGTGGGGTTCGCGCCACGGTCGAGCGCGCCCTTGAGCTCGGCCAGCCGCTGCGGGTTGAGGAGCCCATTCGTGCCCCCGTGCACAGCCGGCGCCTGGTTCCACGCGTCGAGCGCGTTCGCGGCGACGAGGTCGCGCGTGGCCCCGGCGGGGATTCCGGCGGCGGTGAGCGCGCGATCGACCGACGGCCACACCTTGGCGAGGCGATCGGCCTGGACCCGGTCGGCCTCCTGCGGGGTGAGCTGCGCACCCTTCGGGTGCTGGTACACCTGGTACGAGCCGAAGCCCTTGTTGAGCTTTCCGTTGCCGGGGTCGCCGTGCGAGGTCCACGCGTCGGTGGGCGTTCCGTTGGCGGAGATGGTCCCTTCGGCCATCCCAATCGCCCGGTAGATTGGCGTCTGGCTCAGCTGTGCACTCGCCAGCTGAGCCCCGAAGTCGCCCGAGGCCCCGCGCGCCGCGACCGCCTTCCGCAGCGCAGCGATCGTGGTCGGACCCGCGAGGGTCGGCGGACCTCCGAGCTTCAAGGCCTTCTTGGCTTCCGTCAGGGCCTGGACTCCCTGAGGGCCGAGCTCGTCGTTGATCGCGCCACGGTAGAAGCCGGCGTCGTGCAGCAGCTGCTTGAGCTCCCGAACTTCAGGACCCCGGGCACCGGGTCCGATCGTCCCAACAGCAGGGGAAGCGGGGATATTGGAAGGGCGATTGACAGTGGGCATGGCTCAATTGTCCTTTCGCTGTTCCACGAAGTTTCCGTGGTCGCCGGCCAAACCGGTCGATTGCGCTTCAAGCGCTTTTAGCAACCAACATTGCGCGCATGAAGCGCATCCATTTCACGAGAGCCTCTCGTCAGGCGTAGGCGGAGACGAAGACGTCGAGGTGCTTCGCGAGGAAGGCGTCGAGGTCCAACGGGCGGCACGTCTTGCCCGACAGCGAGTCCTGGTGAAGCAGCCCGAGGACCACTGGCGAGAGAAACTGAAGCGCCGCAAAGCGCTCGTTGCAGGGCGCCATCTGCGCGCGCTGAACATGGGCCTGCAGCCTCTGCTCGAACGACTGCAGCAGCGGCTCGAGGATTGAGTTCACGTAGGCGGGCCCGAGCGCGCTCTCTGAAAGCCCGGCGGCCAGCGATCGCGCCTCGATGTTTCCCACGCCGTGCACGAACCAGGCTTCGCGCAACCCGGCGACGTACTGCTCGAGCGACCGGCGCAGGTTCGGGTCCGTGGGAATCGACGCCATCGCAAGAAACGGGGCCGCGTCGATGCGCTGGCTCTCGAGCACCGCCTGAAGGACGCCCGATCGATTCTGGAAGTAATGCTTCAACGTCGAAACACTCGTCTCGCCCGCGGTTGCCAGCTCGCGCAGGCTCACCCGGGCGCCTCGATCAGAGAAGACAGTGGGCCTGACCTTGCGCGCCAGCGCCCAGCGCCGTTCTTCGAAGTCCGCGTTCCGTGCGCCAGGGGTCCGAGCCATCGAAAGAAACAATAACTTGAACCATTCGTAATATCCAATATGCCGAATTTAAGCTGGAAGCGCCCCGAGCCACGGTTATTGATTAGAGCAATCGTGCTCATCTATCTCGCGCTGGTTCCGACCCTTGTCCTGGCCCAGCCGCTCGATCGGTTCCTCGAGGCCGCTGACCAGACCAACCTCGACGTCCAGCTCGCGGCGGCCAACGCAGCTCGCACCTCGGCAGAGTCTGGCCAGGTCTGGGGCGGCCTGCTGCCGGCAGTGACAGTGGCGGGCGCGTTCGTGCGCAACCAGGTCGAGACGTCGATCGACGTCCCAACCGGGCCGACGACCAGCGACACGATCACCATCGCCAAGCTGAACCAGCTCGACCTGTCGGTGCGGGTCGAGGTGCCGTTGATCGACGTGAACCGCTGGCTGCAGACCGCCGGCGCGCTCGCCTCAGAGCGCGCGGCGGGCCTTCGCGCAGCGGCGACCCGCACCCAGGTGCGGCGTGAGGTGGTGGTGGCGTACTACGCAGCCGCCGCGGCGCAGGCGCTGCTCGCGACCGGTGCCGAGTCTCTCGTGGTGGCGCAAGCGCAGCTGCGGCAGCAACAAGCCCGCGGAGAAGCCGGCGTCGCCACCGAGCTCGAGCGGGTGCGCGCGGAGGCCGAGGTTCAGCGCACCGAGCAGGTGCTCACCGACGCCCGCGCGCTCGACGCGAACGCCCGGCGCACCCTCTTTTCACTGACGGGGCTCATGGCCGAGGCGTTTCCTTCGCTGGCTCCCGACGACCTTCAGGCCGAGCCGCCGATTTCCGAGCTCGAAGGCAACCTTTCGTCGCTCTCTGCGGTGCGTGCGACCGAAGAAGACGCTTCCGGCGCCCGGCGCACCGCAGCGGCGGCGGTGGCTGCCCTCTTCCCCCGGGTCGATGCCCAGTTCACCCAGCGCTTCACCAACGCGACCGGGTTCGCCGGGCAGGGCGCGCTGTGGAATGCGGGGGTGAACCTGTCGTGGCGCCTCGACGCACCCGGCGTGCAGGGCCTCCGCGCGGCCAACGCCCGGGCCGACATCGCGGCGCTCACCGCGGCAAAGGCGCGGCTCGCCGCGGCCGACCAGCTGCACGCAGATTGGGTGCGCACGAGCGCCGCGGCCAGCAAGCTCAAAGCTGCCCAGAGTCAGGTGGTTTCCTCGCGCCGCGCCGCGGCGTTGGCGGGCGAGCGCCAGGGGGCGGGAGTCGGCACCCAGCTCGAGCTGATCTCGGCCGATCGCGACCACCTGCAGGCCCAGGTCAACGCGATTCTCGCGCGCTACGAGCTCGCCTCGGCGCGGGCCACCCTGCAGCTTGGCGCGAACCGAGATCTCGAGGCGACCCGATGACGAAGCTCACCCAACCCACCTTCGCGCAACCCTTGACCGGGCGCGCCGGCTTCTTCGGCCGGTGGCGGACGATGGCCGGCATCGCGCTGAAGATGATGTTCCACGAGAAGCTCAAGCTGGCGGGCACCCTGTTCGGGGTGGTGTTCGCGGTCGTGCTCGGCAACTTTCAGTCGGGCACGTTCCTCGCGCTGCTCGGGAAGAACCGGATGTTCGTCGAGAACGCAAAGGTCGACATCTGGATTACTCCCCCCGGGACGCGGCAGTTCCAGGGAGGCAAGCCGCTGACTGACGCGCAGCTGAACCGGGCGCGCGCCACCGAAGGCGTGGCGTGGGCCGAGCCGCTGGTGCTGCAGACCGCCCAGGTGCAGCTGCCCAACGGCGGGTCTGAGCCCGTCTCGGTGGTTGGGGCGCGGGCGCCCAGGTACGTCGGTGGCCCGTGGAACATGGTTCGGGGTGCGACGACGGACCTCGACCAGCCGAACGCGATGTTCTTCGAGGACGCCGAGCGCGAGAAGATGGGCGGCCTGAACCTCGGCTCGCTGCGCGAGGTCTCGGGTCACAAGGTGCAGGTGGTCGGCTTCACCTGGGGGCTGCTCCCTTTCGCTCCGGCCTACGCGTTCGCCGAGCAGGGGTTGGCGCGCGAGATTCTGAAGATCCCGCCCGATCAGCACACGTTCCTGATGGTCGGAGTCTCGCCGGGGGCCGACGCGATCGCGGTGCGAGAGCGGCTGCAGCAGGTGCTGCCCGACACCCGGGTGATGACCCGCGCCGAGTACCTGCACGAGATCCTCGTCTACATCATCACCGCCACCCAGATTGGCCTGAGCTTCGGCATCTCGACGTTCATGGGGCTGCTGGTCGGGCTGATCACGGTGGCGCTGTCGATGTTCTCGTCGGTGATCGACAACATGCGGCAGTTCGGGACGCTGAAGGCGATCGGCTCGACCAACACCGATCTCGCCCGGCTGCTGCTGGTGCAGGCGGTGCTCTACGGGCTGATCGGCACGCTGGTGGGTCTGGGCATGGTCAGCGGCATGGTCTCGGGGATGCGAAACCCCCAGCTGACGCCGGTGCTGCCGATCGAGGCGTTCGGCATCTCGGCGGTGGTGATGGTCGGCGTCTGCATTCTGGCCTCGGTGCTCGCGCTGCTGCGGCTGCGGAAGCTCGAGCCCGCGATGGTGTTCCGATGAGCACCCCTGCGATCGAGCTGAAGGGGCTGACCAAGGTCTACGGCGAGGGAGCGCTCGCGCTCCAGGTGCTCAAGGGCATCGACCTCACCGTGCCGCAGGGCGAGTTCATGATGCTGGTCGGGCCATCAGGCAGCGGGAAGACGACGCTGCTGTCGATCCTCGGCTGCGTGCTGTCGCCGTCCGGGGGCGAGGGCCGCCTGTTCGGGCAGCCGCTGCACGGCCGCAAAGAGCGCGACCTGCCCGCGATGCGGCTCTCGTACATCGGCTTCATTTTTCAAGGGCACAACCTGATGCCCTCGCTCACCGCCGAGCAGAACGTCGCCTTCCCCCTCGAGCTGCGTGGCTACACCCACCGCGCCGCGCTGGCGGAAGCGCGTACGACGCTCGACGCGGTGGGCCTGGCCGACAAGCTCGGGCGTCGGCCAGAAGAGCTGTCGGGCGGTCAGCGGCAGCGGGTCGCGGTCGCCCGTGCGATCGCCGGCAGGCCGCCGCTGATCCTCGCCGACGAGCCAACGGCCAGCCTCGACGCCGAGTCGGGGGCGCAGGTCAGCTCGCTGCTGAAGAAGCTGGCGGTCGAGCGCGGTCACACCGTGATGGTGGTCACCCACGACAACCGGATCTTCCACCTCGCAGATCGCATCGTGAACATCGAAGACGGGCAACTGAAGCAAGGAGAAGCGGCATGAACACACTTCGCAAGAGCGCAGGGCTGGTGGTCTTCTTTCTCGCGCTGGGCACGTGCGGCGCCCAGATCGTCCGGGCTGCGACAGCGCCGCCGGTGACCGCGCCGCTGGCCAAAGACGGGGTGAAGGCCGAGCGCACGGCGATCTCTCGCACCGGCGGCACGGACGTCACCGCTGCGCTGCCCGAAGCCAAAGACCGCGTCGGCGGCAACGGCGTGGTCGAGCCGGCAGACCGCGAGACCCGCCTTGCCGCTCAGGTGAGCGCGGTGGTCCGGCGCGTGCTGGTCAAAGAAGGCGAGTGGGTGAAGCAGGGCGCGCTGCTGGTGCAGCTGGCGAACGAGGGTGAGCTTGCGTCCCTCCAGGGGGCCGTGGCTGACCTGGCGGCCGAGAAGGCGACCCTCTCGCGAACCTTGAAGGGCCTGCGCGTCGAAGACCGCGAGGCGGTGGCGGCCGAGAGCCAGGTGGCGCAGTCGCGCTCGGAGCTGTCGACGGGCGTGCTCGGGCGCACCGAGCAGCTGGCGAAGTCGGGAGCAGTGACCCCCGACGAGCTCGACCGGGCGCGTCGTCAGGCGCAGGCAGACCAGGCGAGCTTCAAGGCGACGGCGGCAAGGCTGCGGGCGGCCGAGGCGGGTTCGCGCGCGGAAGACACCGCGTTCGCGCGGGCGCGCGTGCTGTCCGCGGAGGCGCGGGTCGCCCAGGCCCAGGCGGCGCTCGACCGTTTGGCGGTGAAGGCCCCAGCCGACAGCGAGGTGCTGCAGGTGAAGGTGCGCGAGGGCGAGCTCTACAACTTCCAGGGTTCGGCCGAGCCCCTGTTGATCCTCGGAGACACCCGCACGCTTCGGGTGCGGATGGACGTCGACGAGCGCGACCTCGCGCGGGTGACCCAGGGCGCCGCGGCCTACGTGACCGCCGATGCGTTTGGGACGCGGCGGTTCACCGGGACGGTGGTCGAAATCGGCCGGCGGTTCGGGCGGAAGAACATCCGCACCGATGATCCGATCGAGAAGAACGACACCAAGATCCTCGAGGTGGTGATCGCGCTCGACGGGAAGGTGCCGCTGGTGCCAGGGCAGCGGGTGATGAGCCTGGTGACGGCACAGCCGTCGCTGTAGCCGCCCGTCACTGCTTCGAGAGCTGCAGCGCGCTGTAGCCGACCAGCGCCCACCCGGCGAGCAGCAGCAGCCCGCCGATGGGAGTCACCGCCCCGAGAATCCGCAGGTTCGTCACCGTCATCACGTACAGGCTGCCCGAGAAGAGGACGATGCCCCCGGTGAAGCACCCAGCAGCCGCTTTGGGCGGCAGCCCCCCGACCTGCGCCGCCAGCACCGCCGTCAGCCCCACGACCACGGCGTGGATGAGGTGGTACTTCGACGCCGTTTCCCACCAGCTAAGCTTCAGCGCCAGGTCGGGGTCTGCCGCCAGCATCCCCTTGATGCCGTGGGCCCCGAAAGCGCCCAGCGCCACCCCTGAAAACCCCAGAACACTGGCCAACAAGGTAAGGGTGCGGTTCATCGTCCGGCGAATAACACGCGCCGAATCCTGATCCACGAGGGTTGCTTGACTTGGGTTCTGATCTCCCATATCCGGCCGTTCCTTTTCCGGGCGGACTTTGCCCGCAAGTTCCAAGGATCAAACCGTGTACGCAGTGATCAAAACCGGTGGGAAACAGTACCGCGTGGCCGAGGGCGACCTCCTGCGCATCGAGAAAATTCTCGGCGACGTTGGCGCAGACGTGAGCTTCGACCAGGTGCTCATGGTCGGTGCCGGAGACACGGCGAAGGTTGGCCGTCCTCTCGTCGGTGGCGCGTCGGTTGGCGGGAAGATCGTTCGCCAGGACAAGGCGAAGCGCGTCCTCCACTTCCGCAAAGAAAAAGAAGGTTGGACGCGCGCTCGCGGCCACCGTCAGCCCTTCACTGAGGTGAAGGTCACCTCGATCAAGGGTTAAGGAGAAACCATGGCTCACAAAAAAGGGCAGGGCTCGACTCGAAACGGGCGTGACTCGAATTCGCAGCGCCGGGGCGTCAAAGTCTACGGTGGCCAGAACATCCCCGCGGGCAGCATCCTCGTTCGCCAGGTCGGCACCGTCGTGCACCCGGGCAAGAACGTGAAGCTCGGCCGCGACTACACGCTGTACGCGACGATCAGCGGCATCGTTAAGTACGAGCGCTACTCGAAAGATCGCAAGCGCGTCTCGGTCTACCCGGAAGGCGACCCTGCGGCGACGGCAGCTCCTGCCACGCGCGCGAAGGCCGTGAAGCAGGTCAAGGCTCCGAAGGCGAAGGCCGCGGAAGCCAAGAGCTAAACCGCAACATCGAAGCGCCTCTTGGCGGGTCGCGTCCGGTCTTCCGGGCCGGCCCGCTTGGTGTTTCTGGGGTACGTCACCACCATGAAGTTCGTCGACGAAGTGCGAATCGAAGTGAAGGGCGGCGACGGCGGCAACGGCTGCGTCGCTTTTCGCCGTGAGAAGTACATCGAGAAGGGCGGACCTTCGGGTGGCGATGGAGGCCACGGCGGCAGCGTCTTCTTCGAAGCCGACCCGCAACTGACGACGCTGCTCGACTTCCGGTACCTGCAGCACCACCACGCGCGCGGTGGCCAGCACGGCATGGGCAGCGACTGCAACGGCAAGAACGCCGAAGACCTGGTGCTTCGCGTCCCCGTCGGCACGCTGGTGCGCGACCTCGAGTCGCAAGAGCTGCTCGCCGACCTCTCGGTGGCCGGTGAACGCTTCGTCGCGGCGCAGGGCGGGCGGGGTGGCCTGGGCAACATCAACTTCGCGACCTCGACCCGGCAGACGCCGCGGTTCGCGCAAGACGGCACGAAGGGTGAGCTCAAGAGCCTGCAGCTCGAGCTCAAGCTGCTCGCCGACGTGGCGCTGATTGGGTTCCCGAATGCGGGCAAGAGCACGTTGATCAGCCGCATCTCTCGCGCGCGCCCGAAGATCGCCGACTACCCGTTCACCACCCTCGTCCCGAACCTCGGCGTCGTTCAGTACAAAGACCGCCTCTCTTTCGTGGTCGCCGACATCCCCGGCCTGATCGAAGGCGCCAGCGAAGGCGTCGGCCTCGGCCTGCAGTTCCTTCGTCACGTCGAGCGCTGCCGGGTGCTGGTGCACATGCTCGACATGTCGTCCGTCGCCGAAGGCCGCGACCCGGCGAAAGACTTCGCCACGCTGAACAAAGAGCTCGCGAAGTTCAGCCCCGCGCTGGCGAAGAAGCCGCAGGTGGTGGTCGCCAACAAGCTCGACCTTCCTTTCGCGCGCGAGGCGCTGCCGAAGTTCGTCGCCGCGATGAAGAAGAAGAAGATCACCGTGCTTCAGATGTCGGGAGCGACAGGTGAAGGCATCCCCGCCGTCCTCGATGCCGCCGCGAAGGTGCTCTACGCCGTGCCCGCCGCTCCGAAAGCGAAGTCGCGGCACAGCACGCGCCGCCCGCTGCGGAAGAAGGCCCGCGAGAAGGCGAAGAACGCGAGCAAGCGGATCCACCCCAAGGAAAAGGCCAAAGCCCGGAACCGGTAATCGCCATGCCCGGAGGAGGACCTCGCTACGAACCAGCCGCGCTCGGGCCGATGCCCGAAGATCTGGTGCTGCCTCCGCGGAAAGAGCGCATCGAAGTGGTGCTCGCCCACCGAACGCGCACCCTGACGGTGGTGCTCGATCGCCTCGAAGACCACTTCAACATGGCCGCCGTGCTGCGCACGTGTGAGGGCCTGGGCATTCAGGAAGTGCACATCGTCAAGAACCCGAAGGTGCCGTGGACGCCGAACTGGAAGGTGACCCAGGGCTGCGACAAGTGGCTCGACCTTCACCGCTATGACGACTTCGCTGCCTGCAGCGCCGCGCTGAAGGCCCGCGGGTTCAAGGTGCTCGTGTCGGCGCTTCGCGAGGGCGGCAAGAGCCTGTTCGACGTCGACTTCAGCGAAAAGGTCGCGCTGGTGTTCGGCAACGAACGCTACGGCGTCTCGGAAGAAGTGCTCGACCTCGCCGACGGCACCTTCTGGATTCCGATGTTCGGCTTCACCCAGAGCTTCAACATCTCGGCCGCGGCCAGCGCCTGCCTCAGCCGCGCGGTGGCGTGGCGGCTCGAGAAGTCCGGGAAAGTGGGTGACCTCACCGAGGCCGAGACCGCCGAGCTGCGCGAGCGGTTCTTCCGCCTGTCGGTGAAGCAACACAAGCGCCTCTACCCGGCCGAACCGAAGTGAAGCGCGAAGATCCGAACATCGATCAGCTGAAGGAAGGCGCCCGCACCTTCCTCTACCCGCGCATCTTCATCGGCGCGGCGCTGTTCGTGCTGTTCGCCGTCTACATCTTCTGGCCCCGCTAAATCTTCAGCGGCACCTTCTCGAGCAGCGCGCACTTCACGATCCGGAACAGGTTCGCCCCGTTCTTTGCCGCCTGTGACGCGTTGCCCTCGCGAAACAGCAGGTCGAGCGTGAAGTTGGCCGACGTCGTACCCATGTCCGAGACCTTCACTGTGCCCTTCTCGAGGTAGTACGGCTTCGTGCCGCTGGCGGGCGTGAAGAACGCCTGCAGGTCATCGCTAAGCTTTGCGTTCCTGGCGGTCACGGTGCCTTCGGGTTTTCCCTCGAGCACCTTCCACGCAATCGTCAGCTCGAGCCGCGGATACGAGGCATCCTCGGTGCCCATCGACAGGCCGAGCCGCTTGCCCATCGTCTTGTCGTTCGTCACCACCGCGGTGTCGATCAGCGCCTTCCATTCTTTCCCGTCGAGCCTGCACAGGAAGCCACCCTTCGGAGCAGCGCCCGCCACCAGCGGCAACACCAGGAACCCCAGGCTCAGCAGTCGTGTCATGGGCCCCTGAATACCAGCGAAATGAAGGTCTTCCGGAGGCGTTCGTCTGTTAATCCGGAGGCCACATGGTCCACGTGTTGATGCTGCTCCTGCTGTCTCAACCGAAGCCCGCCGCCGAGGCGAAGCCGGCCGCCAGCGTGAAGGCGCCGATGACGACCGACGTGAAAGAGCTCGTCGACCGCATGCAGGCCTTCTACGAAAAGACCACCGACTTCACCGCCGACTTCAAGCAGGACTACACCTACAAGGCCTTCAAGCGCACCCAGAGCAGCAGCGGCAAGGTCACCTACGCGAAGCCGGCGCAGATGCGGTGGGACTACGAGAAGCCGTCGGCCCGCACCTTCGTGCTCGCGAAGGACAAGGTCGTCGCGCTGGACCCTGAGGCGATGACGATGACCACGATGGCGATGTCGACCAGCCAGCTGTCTGCCTCGGTCACCTTCCTCTGGGGCCAGGGCAAGCTTGCTGACGAGTTCTCGATCGTGAAGAAAGAGTGCGCGACCTGCAAGGGCACCCAGCTCGAGCTCACGCCGCTGAAGCCCGACCCGCGGTTCCAGAAGGTGCTGCTCGAGGTCGAGCCGAAGTCGGCGACCGTGATGAAGAGCACCGTCATCGACCCCGATGGCAGCGAGAACGCGATCTCGTTCGGCACGATGAAGCAGAACACCGGCGTCGATGCGGCGAAGTTCAAGCTGAGCCCTCCGCCGGGCACCCAGGTCATCGACTACACGAACCTGAAGCCACAGGCCCCCGCGAAACCGTGACGTTTCGCTTGTCGCTCGCGGTGGTGTTGCTCGCCGCGTGCGCCCGCGATTCGCGCCCCGCGCCGTCGGATGACTTGTCGAAGCTAACCCTCTCGCTCGCGGCCGGCCCGATGCGGTTGATGGCCAGAGGCGAGGTCTTTCGTGTTCCGGCGCAGGTGTTCTTCGATGTCGGCTCGCCCGTGTCGACCGCCACCACCGGCTGCTTCGAAGACGGCCCATCGGTCGAAGGCCAGGTCGAGGTGCACTTTCCCGATGGCGTGACGCGGGCGCTGCCCGAGCTGACGTTGAAGGGGCTCACGTTTGGCGGCCAGCGCTACGTGCCGGTGAAGGTGGCGCTGGAAGAAGGGAAGGCCTGCGACGTGGTGCTCGGCATCGACCTGCTTTTCCCATGGGCGCTCGAGGTCAACCTCGTCAAGCGCGCGCTCACGTTCCGGAAGTCGGGCACGGCGCAGGACTACGAAGCGCGGGCGCTGCAGCGGGCGAATGACGGGTGGGAATCGCACCGGCTCGAGCTGACGCGCGACCCCGTGGGCGATTACCCGATGCTGGCGTTGCGGGTGAAGCAGGCAGAAGAGGCGCTGGTCGCTCCGATGGTGTTGTCGACGCGTGAAGCGCAGACGCGGGTGTCGGCCGAGGCGGTGCGCGGCGCGGGCTTGAAGGTCGGCCGCGAGCTCTTCGAGGGCCTTCCCGTGCCGGAAGGCATCAAGCTGCCGCCATCGCTGGTCGTGACCGATGTCGTCGCGACCGATGGGCTCGAGCTGTCACCCGGCTTCGGCGTTGCGTCCCACGCACTGCGGCTCGACCCCACGTGGAAGGGCAAGGGCGCGGCGGGGGTTCTTGGCGGCGACGTCTGGGGCCGCTTCGACAGCGTCATCGATGTGCAGGCGGGCCTGCTGTGGCTCGAGCGGCCGCGCGTGCTCGAGTCTGGCCTGGTCCAGCGCTGTGTGCGCGGCGAGACGACGGATGAAGAAGGCTGTTACCAGCTGCAGGCCAACGGCACGCCGCAGGGCCTCGAGGCGGCGGTGACGCTGTGGCGATCTCTACCGATGGGCGGGCGGCTGTACCTCGATGTCACCGCCGAGGCGTTGCCGCCTTGCCGCATCGGGTTCAGCTTCGGCCCGTCTGACCGCGGGGCCAGCGCGCACTTCGTGTTTCCCTGGGCGCGGATGACCGAGTCGATGCCCGAGTGCGCTGCCGCTTTCGCCGCCGCGAAGGGCGCGACCTTCTCTCTCTACGAAGATGGCCCGCTGCAGCAGTGCCCCGGGACTTGTGCGTTCGCGGAAGACGCGCTGACCCGGCGGATTTCCTGCGCGTGCGAGGCGGGCGGCGAGCTCAGTGATGCCGACCGCACGCTGCTGAAGCTCTACAAGATGCTGCTCGAGCAGGAACTGAAGAAGCGCGACCGCGCGTCTGAGCCTGTCGACCCGTAGGCCCGCGTGTTCCTCCTGGGGGCGGGTGTTGCCTCCGGGCGAGTCGAGTCTCGGTACGCCGCCGCTTTCCGGTTACCTACTCGTCCTTCGTCGCGAGCTTGAACGAGTCGAGCACTGCCTGAGACGAGCGCGCGAGGTACTTGCCCTTGCGCACCAGGATGCCGATCGGCCGGGTGTACACGCCCTCGGCGAAGGGCTTGGCGACCAGCGTTCCGTTCGAGACCTCGTGCTGCACCGTCGGCACGGGCAGCACCGAGACACCCAGGCCGAGCTCGACAGCGCGCTTGATGGTCTCGACGTTGTCCATTTCCATCGTCGGGTGCAGCTCGAAGCCCTTGTCGCGGAACATGCGGTCGATGCCCTTGCGGGTCGGCGCCTCGCGGTCGAAGCCGATGAAGGGCAGGGAGGCGATCGACGCCATCGTCACCTTCGCCTTCGAGGCCAGCGGGTGGTTCGAGGGCAAGACGACGACCAGGCGGTCTTCCCGAAACGGAATCACGTCGACGCCCGCGCGCGCCTGCGGGTACGCGACCAGGCCGAGATCTGCCGCGCCGAGAATCACGTCGTCGTAGACCTGATCCGACCTTCGGTAGTTGAGCCGCAGGTTCACCTTCGGGTGCGTCTTCAAGAGTTCGCGCTGGATGTTCTGCAGCTCGTGCAGCCCCACCGAGTAGATGGTGCTCACCGTGGTCGCGCCCGACACCTCGGACGCCTGCTCGCGAATCTCTGACTCGACCTCGCCGAAGCGGGTCAGGACTTCCTTGCACCCCCGAAACAACCTTTCGCCTGCCGGCGTCGGCGTCACCTGCCGCGCGCTGCGCGACAACAGCCGCTGCTCGTAGCGATTCTCGAGCGCGCGGATCTGCTGGCTCACCGCCGACTGGGTGACGTGGTTGAGCTGCGCTGCGCGTGAGAAAGACCCCGTCTCGACCACGTCGCAGAACATCTTCAGGGACTCGAGTTGCAAGCTTCCTCCAGTGAGTAGATGTGCTGCTGATAATGTCCGACAGGTATTAGCGCAAGTGGCGTTGATGGGTGGTCAAGCAGCCCACAGCCCGCGCGCCGTACACTGCGCGCCGTTTCGAGCGTCAAAGGGGAGCTCGAACCCTTCGGAGTCCGAAATGCTGTCACGCGCCGTCGTCTTCGCTTCGTTCGCCGTGGTGTTGGGCAGCTGCGTCTCTTACGACTTCGAGCCGGTGGTGCCCTCGACGAGCAGCCTCAACAAACTCAAGTTCCGCCGCACCGAGAACCTGCCCAAGCCCGACCTCTTCCTCGTCGTCGACAAGTCCGGCTCGATGGGCTTCGGCGTCGACGCGCCGGGCTGCAACTGCCCGACGGGGTCGTGTCCGGCTGGCTGCCCGACGCGCTGGTCGGAGCTCAAGGCCGCGATGGGTCCGTTTCTCTCGACGCAGGGCACCATCGCGCACTTCGGCATGGTGCCGTACCCACCCATCGACGCGCAGGCCTGCACGGGCGCCGTCGCTTCTGACATCGCGAACTACGGCGTCGATGTGAACCGCTCGCCCGACACCGACCTCGTCGCGATGCAAGCCGGCGCTGACGCGGTGTTTGCGAAGATTCAAGGCATCACGCCGGTTGGCGGCACGCCGACGGGCACCACGCTCTCGGCGCTGCTCAGCTACGCGCCCATCGCGCAGGACCCGCTGATCGATCGCAACCACTTCGCGCTGCTGCTCACCGACGGTCTCCCCAACTGCAACAACCCCGCGTCGTCCGCCACCTGCACCTGCACTGCCGCGCTCGGCCCTTCCGGCTGCAGCGCGAACCTCTGCCTCGATGACGACCCCACCACCGCTGAGATCGCGCGGCTGAAGGATGCGAAGATCACCACCATCGTCCTTGGCTTTGGCGCCGAGACGACGATCGGCCTCGGGCCGGCGACGCTCGCGAAGATGGCGGCCGCGGGCGAGTTCGAGCGCAAATGTCTGTCGGACGCAGACTGCGGCGCGGGCGACTCGTGCAGCGCGGCCACCACGCTCGACAAGTGCGGCATGCCGCAGCGCACCTGCGCCCGCCGCTTCTTCCAGGCCGGCAATGCCGCCGAGCTCGCCAGCGCGCTCACCGCCATTCAGGGCAGCATTGGTTCGTGCGCGCCGTGCCTGTTCACCCTCGACGAGCCGGTGCGCAACCTGCTGGGCCTCGAGGTCACGCTGGAAGGGCTGAAGCTTTTGCGCGATCAGCCGAACGGCTACCGCTTCGACCCGTCGCTTGGCCAGGTCGAGGTTCTGGGAACGTCGTGTGCTGCGATCAAAGCGTCGAGCACGCTCAACCCGGCGAACGTCGAGCTGAAGGCGTTCTCGGAAGTGCTCTAAAGAACCTGATTCGCCGAGGCGGTGTCAGTCGCCTTCGTGCTCCCACTCCTCTCGCTGGTCGCGGTGCTGACTGCAGCGCCGCTTGCCCCGTCGCGCCTTCCCCTCAAGGCGCTGGTTCTCTACGAGAACGGGCTCGGCTACTTCGAACGGAAGGGCCCGGTGGCGGCAGGAACGGTGGCGGAAATTCCGTTGGAGCCGGGGCAGCTGGACGACGCGCTGAAGTCGCTGGTGGTGGTGAGCGATCGCGGGGTGGCGTCGGTGGAGTTCGCTCCGCCGCTGGCGGCCGAAGCGGCACGGGCGATGGCGGGCATGCCGGCGCCCGAGCAGCAGAAATCCCTCGGTGCGCTGCTGATGGGGCTGCAGGGCGTGGACGTCGCGGTGACCCAGGGGGTGGGCGCCGTGTTGCGCGGCCGCGTGATCGAGATCAGCAGCGAAGAAGAAGAAATCGACAAGAACGACAAGGCGGTGCCGTCGCCGACGCTGATGATCTTCGGAGCGACGGGGCTGCAGCGCGTGCGGCTGAGGAACATCGTTGCGGTGCGCCCAGTGGACCCCTCAGTTCAGCTCGCGTGGGATCGCGCGGCCGGCAGCGCGGCGCAGCAGCCAGATCGCCAGAGCCTGAGGGTGCGCGGCGCTCCGGGCGCGGGCAACGTGACGGTTGGCTACACCACCGAGGCAGCCGTCTGGCGCACGACGTACCGGATGGTGGTCGACAAGAACGGGCCGCGGCTGCAGGGCTACGCGCTGGTGCACAACGACAGCGACGAGGCGTGGGAAGGCGTGAAGGTCACGCTCGCGTCCGGCCGGCCGTCGTCTTTTCTCTATCCGCTCGCCGGGCCGCGCTACAGCCGCCGCGAGCTGGTGACGCCGGAAGACGGGCTGGACGCGGTGGCGCAGCTGTCGACCTCTGAGGCCAGAGACCACCTGCGCGGATCGCTGGGTGGCTCGGCCTACGGTTCGGGCGGCCTCGGCCTGCGCGGGTCGGGTAGCGGCGGCGCCGGCTACGGCGCGGTGGTCGGTGGCATGGTGGGGCGGGCCGGCGCGCACCTCAACGTCCCGAGCACGGCGCCTTCCGAGCTGCTGGAGGACGGCCCTTCACCGCTCGAAGCTGCGGCAGTCAGCGAAGCGGGCGAGCTGTTCCTCTACACGGTGAAAGAGCCGGTGTTCCTCGGCGCGCGGAAGAGCGCGCTGCTTCCGATCATCGATTCCCGCGCGGGCGTGGAAGCGGTCACGGTCATCGACGCCAACGGCAGCGCGACGCTGGCGATGCGGTTCTCGAACGACACGGGCCTCACGCTCGAGGGCGGAACCGTATCGATCTTCGAAGGCGGTACGTACGCAGGTGAGGCGCAGCTGGATCGCGTGAAGCCGGGCGAGGTGCGCATCGTCGTGCACGGCGAAGATCTCGATCTCGAGGTCAGCCGGCTCACGCGCCGCGAAGAGGGTGTGGTGAAGAAGGTGCGCCGCACGAAGCTGAACGGCACCGCGATGCTCGAGCTGCACCGCATCGACAAGCAGCTGCACGGGCTCAAGCTGACGAGCCGTTCGCTGAAGCCGCGCACGCTGTTGGTGCAACTGCCGCACGAGGGCTATCGCGTGGTCGCGGGTGGCGAGGAAGACGTCCGGTCGCCAGGGCAGGCGCGCTACGCGCGGTTGAAGCTGAAGCCGCGCGAAGTGAAGGAGCTCGACGTCGTGGAAGAAGGAGCGATCGTCGAACGCGTCCGCGTCGACAGCCTCAGCTCGGCGCAGCTCGATCGCCTGCTCGCCACCGCGCTGCCGGCGGAAGTGAAGCCGGTGGTGGTCGCGCTGCGGGGCGAGCTGGTGAAGCTCGAAGAGGCGCAGGCGCGGCAGGTGAAGGTCGACGCGCGGATGCGGGAAATCGAAGCGGACCTGGCGCGGACCCGGGAAAATCTGGCCGCGGCGGGGAAGGGGAATGCGCGCAACGCTGCTGACGCGCTGGGCCAACGGCTGCTGAAGCTGGAAGACGAGCTGTCGACGCTGCGCCGCGAACGCGAGGCGGTCGAGACGCTTCGGAGGTCGATGCTCGCTTCGCTGTAGAATGCCGGCATGACCAAGACCCTGGCAGCCGCGGTTCTCGCTTTCTCGATGTCCTTTTCTTCCGTCGCCATCGCAGAGCCCCAGCCCCACATGAAGGCGGCGCTCGAGAGCCTGCGTCAGGCGAAAGAGCAGCTCGAGAAGGCCACCCCCGACAAGGGGGGCCACCGCGTGAAGGCGCTCGAGGCCGTGAACAAGGCGATCGAGCAGGTCGAGAAGGGCATCGCCTTCGACAACAAGAATTAGAGCGTAAAGGCCAGAATGAACCCGCCGCCGAAGGAGTCGTCGAGCGCGCCACCTGCGACCGACTGATCTCCCGGCTCGGGGTTCATCGAGTACCAGTACCGGATGTACTCGACGCCCAGCCGCAGCTCGACGCGCTTGAAGAAGCTCAAGCTGATGCCGCCGTTGGCGTCGAGGCCGCCCGCCTTGAGCCGCGGGAAGTAACGGGTCGAGCTGATCTCTCCCACGGACAGCGGCGCCTGGTACGCGAACCCGAAGTTCACCGCCAATGGCCCGATGAGGTTCACCTTCACGCCAAGGCCCGCGCGGAGGTTGCTGTACGAGACGTTGGGGATGTTCGGCTTCGCCGCGCCTGCCGCACCGTTCGCGATGTTGAAGTTCTGCAACGACCACCCGAAGTGGGGCCGCAGCTCGAGCGGGCCGAAAGGAATGCGGCCCATCAACGCTGCACGGAAACGAAGCGCCGACGTGCTGTAGCGCGAGCCATCGCTGGCCACCGAGCTGACGCCCAGCATGTAGCTGAAGCCCAGCGACAGGCCGATGTGCGCCGGCACGCCCTTGGTGAAGAACGCCGCCGGGAAGACATCCAGCTCAGCCTGAATGGAGGGGCCGACAGGCAGCGAGTACTTGCTCAGGGCCTTGAAAATGTCGTCCGTGTAGAAGAGACGGCGGCTCGCCCACTTCATCCCGACGCCCAGGTTCAACGCCTGCGGCGACTCGGAGTCGTCAGCAGCGGCCGGCGGGGGCGGCTTCGGCTTCTCGGCGGGCGGTGGTGGCTCGGTGGGCGGAGGCGGCTCGGACGGAGGCGGAGGCGTGGTCTTCCCCTTCTTCGGAGGTGGCGCGGTCGCCACCGGCTCATCCTTTACCGGCTCGTCCTTCTTCACCGGGGGCGGCTCGTCCTTCTTCACATCTTCCTTAGCAGGCGCCTTCGCATCACCCAGCGCCTTCTCGAGCCGCTTGTCGGTGCCCTTCGGCAGCGCCTTCAGCGGCTTCTTGCCGGCGGGCGCCTTGAACTTGAACTGTTCCAGCGGGGTGCCGTCGGCGCCGTTGAGCGCCATCACCGACCAGACGCCGGCCTCGAGGCGGGCGGTGACGATCGCCACTGCACCCGTCGCACGCACCGCTTCGCGCACCGCGTTCGCGCCGGGGTCGTTGGGAAGCTTTCCCTTCGGCGGCACGGGGGTGAACTTCTTCTTCAGCACCTTGGTCAGCACCGCCTTCATCGGGCCGGGCGCATCGAGAATCACTTTCGGCTTCGGCGCGGCAATCGCCGCCGTCGCCAGCAACACCACCGCAACCACCGTGGCCTTCATCAGATGCCTCCGTCGACCACGTCGGCGAGGTACTTCTCGAGACAGGAGATCGCGAAGTCACTGAGCGGGTCAGCGGCCAGCGGCATCGGGCCACCGCAGCTGGGGCTCGGCTTCACCTTTTCGAGGATGAAGGCCGTCATCGACTTGCTCTGGCAGGTGCTGGTCTGGGCCCGGATGCGCGCGGGAATGCCGGCGCCGACGAGGTCGAGGTTGCTGGCTGCGCCCGGGTTCTCGTGACACGAGCCGGCGCCTCCACAGGACGGAAGCAGAATTGTCTTCTCGACGTCCCCGCACAGCATGCCGCCGTCCATGCCTGCATCGGTGGCGACAAGAAAACGTTCGGGATTCGCGAGAGCTCCGGGACAGCCGGAAAGCAGAGCTCCGAAGGCAAGTAACACCAGTGGTCGTCGCATCGAGCCACGCATCTTGCAGCGGCCCGCGCGAAGAGGGGAGTTAATTGCCCGGGCGGTTAAGCGGAAGCATCTCGGGAAACCGCAAGGCGATTTCCGCCTCTGTCACACCGCCGGCCCGTGCGGAAGGCGCCCACAATAGCTCGGCTCCGAGCAGCTCGCCGTCGGTGGCGCGAAGGCGATCTTCCAGCGCGCGCCGCACCTGGCTCGGATCATCGAGGCGGGACACCCCGGCCAGCGTCCGTGCGGAACAGATGAGCAGCGACAGCACCACCAGGCCACCGTCGCCCGGGGTCACGGCTTGCGAGCGGCAGCGGAAATCATCGGACGCGGTGCGGTACGCCTGTTCGGCGGCGGCGAGATTCTGAAGGCCCGGCTTCTCGCCGTAGCCGAACTGCCGCCAGCTGGGCTGCACTGTGAGCAGCAACCGCGCCGTCTCTCGCACCAGCCGCGCACGGGCACCAGGCGTCGTCGGCACGGGTGCGACGCCGGCGGCCTGCAGCTGGTCTTCGATGGTCTCCCGGGCCTGGGGCTCGAGCGCGATCGCGAACACGGTCAGCTGCGACGAGCGCGAGGCCGCCGGTTTCTTGCGGCGCACGATCCAGACGACGACGCCGGCGATCGCGAGCATCACCACCGCGCAGCAGCAGAGGCTCAGCGCGCCAACGGCCTGCGCCTCTTCTTCGGTGAGCTCGTCGGGGGCGACCGCGAACGCCTTCACTCGCCCTCCAGCGCGGCCTCACCCACTTCGGCCAGAATCTCGAAGAGCCGGTGGCCCTCTTCCACGGTGGCACGGGCGGGGGTGCCGAAGTACGCGTCGACGCCGCCGCACTCGAGGAAGTCTTTGGCTCCTGCCTTGATGCGACCGGGCAAGTCGACCTCGAGGTCGGGCAAGGCAACGCGCGTCGCCTCGTCGACCAGCTGCGGAGCAGCCGCCATCATCAGCGACGTCTCGTATCCGCCCGCGTGACTGCCGCCGTGCATGAACTCGTCGCCCAGGCGCGGGCCGTGCGGCTTGCGGCGGTGATCGGCGACGAGAATCTTCGCTCCCGTCGTGGCGCGCGCCTCTTTCGCTGCCTCGTGCACCAGCTTGAAGTGCGCCGGCTCGAGGTGGTGGTTGATGACGAGCACCTTGCTGAAGCCCGCGCGCGCGATGCCTTCCATCACGCCGCGCATCAGCGCCCGCGCGGTGTCAGCGTGCAGGCTGACCGTGCCTGCGAAAGCGGCGGCGAAATCGGTGAGGGTGTAGGCGACGGGAGGAAAGACGACCGAGTCGAGGCCGCGCGCGTTCAGCCGTTCGGCGACGCGGCGGCAGACTTCTTCGGCGATCACCACGTCGACCGACAGCGGCAGGTGAGGGCCGTGCGCTTCGGTGCTGCCGATCGGCAACAGCGCGGTGGCTCCCGAGGAGGCCAACGCTTTCGTCTTTGGCCAGGTGAGCGTGGCGGCGCGAAAGGTGGTCATCCGCGCAACGCTCCTTTCAAGACCTTGCCGCGATCGCTTCGCGGCAGAGCGTCGACGAACACCACGAGCCGGGGCGCCTTGTACGGAGCGAGCGCGTCGCGCACCTGCTTCTTCAAGGCCTCGCCCAGCTCCTCGGTACCCGTCTGGCCCGGGTGCAGGGCGACGAAGGCCTTGGGCTTGTCGAGCCCGTCTTTGTCCTGGAAAGAGATGACGGCCGCCTCGCGCACCGACGGGTGCTTGAGCAGCTCGTTCTCGACCTCGAGCGGAGAGAGCCACTTGCCGCTGACCTTGAGCATGTCGTCGCCGCGGCCGCAAAAATAGAAGTAGCCATCGGGGTCGCGGCGGAACTTGTCGGCCGAGACGCACCAGCGGCCGCGGAAAGTGTCCTGGCTCTTCTCGCGCTGCTGCCAGTACTCGAGCGCCATCGAGTCGCCTTTGATCCACAGGGTGCCGATGTCGCCGTCGGGAAGCGTGGCCCCGTCGTCGTCGCAGACCTTCGCTTCGTAGCCTTCGACGACGCGGCCCAGCGAGCCGGGCTTCACGTCGCCGCGGTGGTTGGTGATGAAGATGTGGAACATCTCTGCCGAGCCGATGCCGTCGAGCACCTCGACGCCGGTGCGTTCTTTCCACTTGCTGTACAGCTCGGCGGGCAGCGCCTCGCCAGCAGACACGGCGACGCGCAGGCTCGAGAAGTCGACCCCGTCGACGCCGGCTGCGTTGACGATTTGATTGAGCGCCGTCGGCACGCCCGTGAACACCGTCGGCCGGTGCTTCTTCATCACCTCGAAGAGCTTTTCGGCAGTGGGCTTCTCGCGGAACAGAGCGGTCGCTGCGCCGGCCAGCAGCGGGAACAGAAGGTTGGTGCCGAGCGCGTAGCCGAAGGCGAGGCGGGGCACCGAGACGCAGATGTCGGTGGCGCAGTAGCCGACCACAGGCAGCGCGTAGGTGAGCGCGTTGAAGACGAAGTCGCGGTGTTTGTGCACCGCCGCTTTCGGAAAGCCGGTGGAGCCCGAGGTGTAGAGCCAGACGCAAGCGTCGTCGCGGTGGGTGTCGGCGAACGCTTCATCCGGCGTGGCGCGCGCGAGCTCGGCGTCGTAGTCGAGGCCCGCTCCGTTCATCCCGAGAGCATCCGTCCCGTTCATCCCGAGAGAAGTCGAGGGATGAGCACCCTCGGTGCCACGTACAACCAGCACGTGCTTCAGGTGCGGGCAGCTGGCGCGGACCTCGTCGAGCGTGGGCAGGGTGATGGCGTCGCAGACGAGAAGCTTCGCGCGCGTGTAGTTCAGGTAGTAGCGAACCTCGTCGGCCTTGAGGTCGGGGTTCACCGCGCTGACGACGCCGCCCATCTTGACGGTGGCGAGCCAGGCAGAGGCGAACTGCGGCACGTCGGGCAGCATCAGCAACACGCGCTGTTCGGGCTCGAGGCCCAGCGACTTGTAGACCGCTGTCGCGCGGTCGGTGCGGTCGACGAGCTGGCCATAAGTGATGGTCTCGTCGCCGTAGAAGATGGCGGCCCGGTCGGGGTGCTGTCGGGCCTGGGCGTAGAGGAAGAACTCGGCGAGGTTCAGCTGCTCAGGGATGTTCTGCGGGTTGATCATCGAGCCGCCTCTTTGCGGGGTCGGAAGAGAATGAAGACGCCGAGGCCAACCAGCAGCATGCCGATCGCCGAGAAATAGAAGAGCTTGCTCAGTTCGGCGGCGACGTCGGCCTCGAGGCTGCACTCTTCAGAGGAGAACGACGGGTCGCACTCGAAGCGCGACATCATCACCGCGCGAACGGCGAGGTAGAGGGCGCCGATCAGCAAGCCGCCCGACAGGCCGAGCAGGGCAGGCTTCGCGAGGGCAGGGCGGGTCGACATCCGGCGTCCCTATATCAAGGCGCCGGGCTAACCTGCCCCTCATGAAGATCCTCTACGGCGTGGTCGGTGAGGGCATGGGGCACGCAACCCGGTCGACCGTGTTGCTCGAGCACCTGACGAAGAAGCACGACGTGCACATCGTCGTGTCCGGCCGCGCGCGGGACTTCTTGAGCAAGCGCTTCGAGAACGTTCACAACATCTGGGGCCTGACCATCAACTACGAGGGCAACTCGGTCAGCAAGTGGAACACCCTGCTGCAGAACTTGAAGGGCGCCTTCACGGGCTGGCCGCAGAACATCAAGAAGTACTTCGAGCTCGTCGAGTCGTTCGAGCCCGACGTGGTGGTCAGTGACTTCGAGACCTTCAGTTACCTGTTTGCGCGCAACCACATGATCCCGGTGATCAGCGTCGACAACATGCAGATCATCAACCGGTGCAAGCACGAGCCGGCGCTGCTCGCGGGGCACGAAGACGCGTTCGAGATGACCCGCAGCATCGTGAAGACGAAGCTGCCGGGCGCGTATCACTACCTGATCACCACGTTCTTCTACCCGCAGCTGCGCAAAGAACGGACGACCCTGCTGCCTTCGATTCTGAGGCCCGAGATTCTCGAAGCGAAGAGCGAGCCGGGTGAGCACCTGCTCGTGTACCAGACGAGCACCACCAACACCGCGCTGCTCGACGGGCTGAAGGCCGGCGGGCTGCCGTGCAAAATCTACGGCATGCGCCGCGAGCTGAAGGCGCCCGAGGTCGAGGGGAACCTGACGTTCATGCCCTTCTCAGAGAAGGGGTTCATCGATGATCTGCGCACGGCGCGCGCGGTGATTGCGGGGGGGGGCTTCACGCTGATGAGCGAGGCCGTCTACCTGCATAAGCCGCTGCTGTCGGTGCCCGTCGTCGGGCAGTTCGAGCAGGAAATCAACGCGCTGTACCTCGAGCAGCTCGGCTACGGCATGTACGCAACGAAGCTCGATCGCCCCGTGCTCGATGAGTTCCTGTCGCGCGTGCCGAAGTGCGCCGAGGCGCTCAAAAGCTACGAGCAGGACGGCAACAAGCGGATGATCGCCGCGCTCGAGGAGCAGCTGTCGAAGGCGTACGACCGCAAGGGGAAGTGGGCCGAGGACACCCACGCGTAGTCAGGCGAGCAGGTGTCTGGCGATGACGAGGCGCTGCACTTCGCTGGCGCCCTCGTAGATTCGCAGTGCGCGGATGTCGCGGTACAGCCTTTCGACGACGGCTCCTTTCACCACGCCGTTGCCGCCGTGCACCTGCAGACACCGGTCGATGATGCGCTGCGCCGCCTCGGTCGCGAAGAGCTTCCCGACGGCGGCCTCGTAGGTGACGCGTTCCTGCCCGCCGTCTTTCGTCGCCGCGGCGAGGTGCACGAGCAGCCGCGATGCCTCGAGCTCCACCGCCGAGTCGGCGATCAACGCCTGCACGGCCGAAATTTCCGCCAGCGGCTTCCCGAACTGCTTCCGCGTCTTTGCGTAGGAAATCGCCTCTTCCAGCGCCCGGCGCGCGAGCCCGACGGCCGCGGCCCCGACGGTGCTGCGGAAGACGTCCAGCGTCGACAGCGCCAGCTTCATCCCCGCGCCCTCGTCACCGACCCGGGCATCGAGTGGCACCCGGCACCCGTCGAACTGCAGCTCGCCGATGGGGTGATCTCCCATCATCTCCATCTTCGTGAAAGAGAAGCCTGGCGCCTTCGCCGGCACGAGAAACGCCGACAACCCCCTCGGCCCTTCGCCCGTGCGCGCGAACACCGTGTAGTGCGTCGCGACGCCCGCGTTCGAGATGAACCGCTTCTTCCCGTCGAGCACGTACCCATCGCCGTCTTTCCGCGCCGTCGTCGAGATCGCCGCCACGTCGCTGCCCGCTTCGGGCTCCGTCAACGCGAAGGCGAACAGCGCACTGCCGTCGGCCACCTTCGGCAGCAGCTCGGTCTTCTGCAGCACCGAGCCCGCGAGCAACACCGGGTGGCTGCCCAGGCCCTGCACCGCGAAGACAGAGTCGGCCGCGGCGTTGCGGTACGCGAGCTCTTCGCGCAGCACGCAAATGCTCCGCACGTCGACCTTCGGCAACTTTCCGCCGTGCGCCTCGGGCACCAGGTACCCGTAGTAGCCGAGCCCCGCGACCTTGCAGGAAAGCGTCGGGTCGTCCATCGGCCCCGCGACTTCCATCTTTGCGAACGCCGCCCTGGCCTCGACTGCCAGCGCGTGGTGCGACGGCTCGAGCAGCGACGGCTTCATCGGCCGATGAACTTCGCCGGGCGCTTGGCGACGAAGGCCTCGTACGCCTCGCGGAAGTCCTTCGTCTGCATGCAGACCGCCTGCGCGCGCGCCTCGTTGTCCAGCGCACCGTAGAGGTCTGAGTTGAGCTCGCCATTCAGCAGCTCTTTCGTCATCCCCAGCGCAAACGTCGGCCCCTCGGCCAGCCGCGTCGCCCACGCCATCGCCTCGGGCAGCACCTTTTCCGGCGCGACGACCTTGTTGAACAGCCCGTACCGTTCGGCCGTTGGCGCGTCGATCGCGTCGCCGAAGTACAAGAGCTCGGTGGCGCGCGAGAGGCCGACAATCTTCGGCAACAGGTATGCCGCGCCCATGTCTGCGCCGGCGAGGCCCACCTTCACGAAGAGGAAGGCAATCTTCGCCTTCTCGCTGGCGACACGAAGGTCGGCGGCGAGCGCGATGACTGAGCCTGCTCCGGCCGCAGTTCCGTTGAGCGCCGCGATGATCGGCTTGCGCAGCGCGCGCATGTTCTTGATCAGGTCGCACGTCATCCGGGTGAAGTCGACGAGGCCAGGCATGTCGCGTGCGAAGAGCTCTCCGATGATGCTGTTGACATCGCCGCCCGAGCAGAACCCCTTGCCCTCGCCGGTGATGACCACCGACTTCACCGCCGGCTCTCTCTCGAGCGCGAAGAACAGGTCTGTCAGCTCGCGGTAGACGTCGAAGGTCAGCGCGTTGAGCATCTCGGGGCGCGTGAAGGTGATGACGCCAACCGACCCCTGCACTTCGAACCGAAAAGACGTGGGCTGTTGCATGGGCGCGCGGATAGCACCCGGCGCAATCAGGGAAAAGGACTCGACGAGAACAGCATCAGCTCGCGCTCCAACGACGGGCCGATGATCGCCTCGGGCGAACGGATGAAGCTGAAGAACTTCCCCTTCAGGCCCAGGTCACCGCGAAAGCGCGCGACGACCTTTGTGCCGGCGCCATCGGGCTCGAGGTCGAAGGTCATCACCGGCTTGGCCGGCGAGTCGCCCAATACTTTGAACACCAGGCGCTGGGGTGCTGCCGACTCCAACAGCTCCATTCCGAACCGCGCCTGCTGGTGCTTCGACTGCCAAGACCAGGTGGACCCGACGCCGGATGATGGCCCCGACAGCGCGTCAGAGCCGGGCACGCGGTCTTGCCCCCACTTGCTCCACGCCGGCCAGCCATGCACGTGGTCGAGCTTCTCGAAGGCGACGGCGGGCGAAGCCGAGACAGTGACGGTGCGCTCGACCACGTAGAAAGGAGGCCGGCTGAGCACGAGGCCTGCGAGGCCGAAGAGCGTGAAGAGGACGACCGCGAGCGCGACGCGTTTCACAGCACGGCCGTCGCTTCGATCTCGACCCTTGCTTCGTCCTCGACCAGCGCCGCGACCTGCACCAGCGCCATCGCCGGGAAGTTCTTCCCCATGTGGGTGCGCCATGCGGCGCCGACTTCTTTCAAGGCCGCGAGGTATTCCTTCTTGTCGGTGACGTAGACGGTGAGCCGAACGACGTGCTCCGCGCCGCCGCCTCCGGCTTTGACGACCGCGATCACATTTGCCAGCGCCTGGTCGAACTGGCCCGCGAAGGTCGGCGGAAACTTCGGCGTCGCGCTGGTCGGATCCCAACCAATCTGCCCCGCGACGAAGATCATCTTTCCTTCGGCCGCGATGCCGTTGCTGTAGCCCTTCGGCCGCGCCCAGCCTTCGGGCAGAAGCTGCTTTGAGCTCAAAGCGTCTCGCCTCCGTCGACGACGTACGACGCGCCGGTGACTGCCCTTGCTCCCGGCGCAGTGGTGAGAAACCAGACGACGTCGGCCACCTCGGTGGCGCTGACGAACCTGTTCTGCGGGTTCATCTTCTCAAGCGTGCTGCGCGCGTCCTCGCTGCTGCGGCCTGACGTCTTGACGATTTTGTCGACGGAAGCCGAGAGCATGTCGGTCTCGGTCCACCCCGGGCACACCGCGTTGACGGTCACGTTCTTGGTCGCGAACTCGAGCGCGAGAGATCGCGTCATCCCCAGCATCGCGTGCTTCGACGCGCAGTAGCCCGAGGTGTACCGGAAGCCCTTCAGCGCCGCCGACGACGCAATGTTCACCACCCGCCCACCGCCCGCGTTCACCATCGCGGGCAAGAGCTGCTGGCACAGAATGAAAGGGGCCGTGAAGTTGATCGCCATCATCCGCGAAAGCTCTTTGAGGTCCGTCTTCGCCAGCGGCGCCGACAGCGAGATGCCTGCGTTGTTCACCAGCGCGTAGAGCACGGGCAGCGCCGCCGCCGCCTTCAGCACGCTCGCCTCGTCGGCCGCGTCGAACTCCACCGCGTGCAGCCGCTCGTGCTTTGGCAACGAATCGGGCGAGCGCACCAGGCCCCACACATCCCAGCCTTCCTGAAGAAAACGATCGGCGATGGCGCGGCCGATTCCGCGATTGGCTCCGGTGATGGCGACGTGTCGGGTGGTCATGGGGGGGTTCATCTTTCGCGCGGTGCTGAAAAGGCGGTGGGTTTGTCGTTGCCTGGGCAACCGCCGCAGTAGGCTGCGCAGCCTATGTCAGGACTGAAGGGGCCGGTTCTTCGAAGCGTGACCCTCTGTCTGCTGCTCCTGGCCACTGCCGCTTCGGCGCAGAGCGCGCAGGAGAACCTGAAGAAGGCGCGCACCCTGGTCGGGCAGAACAAGTTCGCGCCGGGCCTCAAGCTGGTCGAGAAGGCGATCGCCGAAGCGGGCAATGACCTCGACACCACGCTCGAGCTGCTCGAGCTGCAGGGCACCTGTCAGGCGGGCTTAAAGAAGGCGGGCCCGGCGAAGGCCGCATTCCAGAAGCTGTTGAGCCTGGCTCCCGCGTACCCGATGAACCGCAAGGGGCCTCCCGCGGTGTTGAAGGCTTTCGCCGAAGCGCGGGCGGGCTCGGAGCCGCTGACCATCATCCCCGCCGCTCCCGACATGAGCACCGGGCGCATCAGTGGGATTGCAGTCGAGGTGAAGTCGGATGCGCTGAAGCTCGCGCGCACCGTCATCTTCAACTACCGCGTCGGCGGCGCGAAGTGGAAGGTCCGCGCAGTGCCGGCAGCGATGGGGCGCGTGGCGGCGAAGGTCGACGCAGCCGAGAAGGTCGAGTGGTACGCGACGGTGCTCGGCGCGAACGACGCCGAGATGGTTCGCATCCGCAGCATCAACACCCCGATCAGCCACACGTACCAGGCGCCTGTTGCCGAGGTGGTGGCGCCGTCGCCGGGGCCGACGCCCGTCGAGACGCTGGACGCTCCGCGGCGCGACGAGGTGAAGCTTCTGCCTGAGGACAAGCCGAACGATCTCGAAGTCGTCGAGTCGGGCCGCAAGCGCGCGGGCTGGGTGATGCCGGCGTCGATCCTCCTCATCGGAGCAGGCGTCGCGGCCGCTGGCGTCGGCACCTACTTCGGCCTCCAGTCATCGAGCGCCCGCAGCGAGTTCTCTCGCGGGGTCGGAGCCGGCAACAGCAGCGTGGTTCTCGGGCTCACCCGGCAGCGCGCCCTCGAGCTCGACAGCCAGGCGCGCAACGGCGGCACCATCGCCAACACGCTGTGGATCTCCGCGGGAGCCCTCGTCATCACCGGCCTCGCGATCGCCCTCTTCGGGCCTGACGAGGCAGCACGATGACTTTCCGGCTTGGCGCAGTGACCCTGGCCTTCGTGGTCGTCGCCGGGGCCTGTACGTGCGACCCGCTTCCCATCGACGAGCACAAATATGCGTGCGTCACCGACAGTGACTGCGGCAGCACGCTGTCGTGCGTGAACGGCGTGTGCGGCGGCATCGACCCGCCCGATGGTGGAAAGGAAGACGCGGGCGTGGATGCAGGCGAAGACGCCGGGTTCGATGCAGGCACGGATGCCGGGTTTGATGCAGGCACGGATGCCGGGTTCGATGCAGGCACGGACGCCGGGTTCGATGCAGGGACGGATGCCGGGTTCGATGCCGGGTTCGATGCCGGGTTCGACGCGGGCGTGGACGCGGGCGTGGACGCGGGCGTGGACGCGGGAATGGACGCCGGAGTCGACGCAGGCATCGATGCCGGGTTTTCCGACGCTGGCCTCTTCTGCCACCGCGACAGCGACTGCGTGGGCTCGGCCCAGCGGTGCGCCGAAGGCAGCGGGCTGTGCGTCGCGGCGCGGAACTGCTCGGTGAATGCCGACTGCAGCTCGGCGGCGACCACCGACTACTGCTTCACGGGCGGCAAGGGCTGCCTCTGCGTGCCGGGGCCGAACGACGCGGGCCTCGCCGGCGTTTGCCGCCGCCGCCTGGGGCCGTGCGACCCGTGCAGCACGGACTTCGACTGTGGCGCCGACGCGGGCTTCTCGCCGCTGGGTGCGTGCTTCTCGCTCGACGGCGGAGCGGCGAAGGTCTGCGTGCAGACGAAAGCAGTGATGTGCCCTTGCAACACGACGGAAAACGCGGCCGGGTTCTGCGTGCCGACGACTGGCAGCTGCGCCACGGCCCCGTGTGACAACGACCTGCAGTGCCCGGGCGACCTGTCGTGCCGGCCGGTGCCCGTCTGCGCGTGCGAGCCGCGGTGCCGGTGGAACTTCGTGACGGGCCGGGAAGACGCGCCGGGCTGCCCCGCGGGCCAGGTGTGCTGGGTCGACAACGCGAACCTGGCGGCCGGCTCTTCGATCTATGGCCTCGGCCGTTGCCGCCCTGCGTGCGTCGGCAACAGCGACTGCGACGTGGCAACGGCGGCGAACCCCTTCGGAGGTGCTTCGCTCAAGTGCGCGGCCGAGCTCACCGATGCGGGCGTCTCGGTGATGCGCTGCCGCGGCGCCGGGCTGTGCATGGATGACGTCGAGTGCGCGCTGCCGGCCGGCTCGGCGGCGAAGGGTTACTGCAACCGCACGACCTTCACCTGTGCGATCGATTGCCGGCTCGCGACGAACCCGTCGACGACGCTGCCCTTCAACGACTGCAACGCACCGAACACCTGCAAGCTCGACGCAGGCATGAACGTCTGTTTCTAGCTCGTCTGAAACCCGATCAGATTCAGCTGCTGAAAGCCGGCGAGCATCTTCTCGAGCTGCGCCGGTGAGGCGATCGATCGGGCGAGCACGCAGAGGTCCGAGAATCGATCGCACCCTTCGAGCAGGCCCATCACCGAGCCTTCGCGGGGATCCGACGGCGTAAAGGTGTTGAAGCGGGGCAGCCGAACCAGCGTCTCGTTTTCGCGCAGGCGGCGAAGGAACTGCTCGCCCGCGGGGCCTGCCGGAGCGCTGGGCCTCGGGGGTTGAGCCGCAGGCATCTCGAGCACCGCCAGCCGCGTTCGCGCCGAGTCGAGCTGTGAGGCGAGGTCTCTGCCGTCTCGGGTCAGCTTCTCGATTTCCTCGTTCGCCGACGCGAGCTCGTGAAGCGCCTCGCGCGCCGTCTGCTCGAGCCTGACGATCTGCGTGTTCGACGTCTCGACCAGCGAGGCATTGCTCTTCGAAGAACGTTCGAGCTTGCCGATCTGCGCGCGGCTTGCCTCGAGTTGCGCCTTCATCACCTCGACCTCGCTCATCGCTTCCGCCAGGGGGCCCTGCGCTTCGGTGACCAGCGCCTCGAGCTCGCTGATGCGGGAAGTGAGGTGAACCTGCGAACCCGCGGCATTGGCTTCGCGGCCTTCGACGTCGAGCCGCCGGCTGCGCTCGGCTTCGACTTTTTCTTCCAGCGACTCGACCAGGCGGCGCTGCCCGGCGTCATCCTGTTCCATCACCGCCAGCTCGTGGCGGTACGCCTCGGCGTCGCCCAGCGCTTCAGAGAGTCGCGTCTGCAGATCCCCAATCTCTGCCCGCGCCGTCTCGAGCTCGCGCTGCAGCTCGTCAGCCGGGCCGGCGTCCGACATCACGCGCGCTTCGATTTCACTGCGGCGGTCGCGAGCCTCTGCCAGCTCGCGGTCGCGTTGGGCGAGCACAGTCGTCAGCGCGGCGAGGTCTTCCAGCGCCTGCTTCAGCTGTACCGTCTCTTCTTTCGGCGCAGGCTCGGCGACCGCCGGCGGCTGCGCCTTGTACTCGTCGAGCACTGCGTCGAGCTGCGACATCATCTCGGCGTCGACGTCGACGAACTGCAGCCCCATGCCCTGGCTGTTGCTCTGAATCGCGGCGGCGTCGTTCTTCACCCTCACGACTTTGCAGCGCACGCGGATGGGGCTGGCGCGCCCGGGAGGAAGCAGGTCGACGTCGACGAGCCGTTCGAGGGCGAGCGGGCTGGAGGTCTTGATGAAGAGGCCGCCTCGCGAGAGGTCCTTCAGATACGCGACCCGCATCCGCTCGGGGGTTGAAATCTTCACCAGGACATGCGGCACCGTCAGCCGCTGATGTGTTCGCCGATCGTCGTGGCTCTCCATTTCAGCCAGGGAGGATGCCACGCCTTTCGGCAGTGGCGATTTTCAGGCGCACGCGTTCAATGCGTTTGACGTTCGCCAGCGCGTCTTCGGCCATCGAGCCCAGCCGCGCGTGGTGCAGCGCCCGGTCGGGCCGCTTGAGCCCGTGCTCGTAGACCTTCGCCAACAGCAGGTGCACTTCGGCCTGTGATGCGCGGCCGAGGCCGGGCAGCGCGGCGGCCTTCTCGAGCAGGCTGGCGGCTTCGATGGAGTCCCGCGCGCGGGCCGCTTGCTGCGCGAGCAACACGAGGGCCTCGAAGGCCACCTGGGGGTGAATCGAGCGTTCCACCGCGGCGCGCGCGAAAGCGTGGGCGCGATCCGGCTGGGCGCAGCGCAGCGCGACGCGGGCGAGCGAAAGGCAGTCTTCGGCGGCGTCGTCCGGCGAGAGCCCCTCGAAGCGGCGGCACAGCTCGGCCAGAATCGCGGCCATGCTGACGAGGTCTTGTGCGTTGTGCTCGAGCACGCGCTCGACCTCGGCCGAGACGCCCGAACGCAGCCAGTCGAAATAGACAGCCGGAATGTCGGCCCCGGCGATGTCGCCGACGCGCTGAAAGCCCAGCACCGCCACCTCGAGGTCCTGCAGCCGCGTGCCGCCCAGCCGGCGCTTGAAGATGCGCCGCGAGCAGTGAAGCAGGTCGAGGTGCGGCTTCGGCGCCGGCGGGGTGATGCGGTTCATGATGAAGCGCGTGCGCAGCAGCGGCCAGTCGAAGCACTTGCCATTGAAGGTCACCAGCACGCTGCACGCGTCCATCTTCTCGGCGAGCATCTTCAGCAGCGGGCGTTCGGCCCCCGGGCGGCCGAGGAACAGCTGGCGAACAATGAGATCTTCCTGCTCGAACCACGAGACGCCGACCACCCAGGGCAGCGTGCCCGACCCGCCGTGAAGCCCCGTGGTCTCGGTGTCCATCATCAACATCTGCGTGAGGTCGACGTCGGCCAGCGTCTCGTCGAGAGCCAGCGCCGCGACGGTCGCCGACTGCGCGACGCGGGCGCCAGCGACGCGAACTTTGCCCTGCACGCAATCGGGGCCGTGGACCTGCTGAAGAAACTGCACCGGGCCGTGCGGGGTCTGCGTCGCAGGAAGGAAGCCCGACTCGGCGCGCGGCGGTTCGGCAGCGGGCGCGGGGCCGATGCCGGTCAGCTGCGAGAGTCTCTCGCGAAGGCTCCTCACAGCCCCAGACAAGTGAGCGTGGTGAGCACGAGCTGGCGGCGGGACTTCTGGCGGGGCAGGCCGACCCCCATCTGAAGGCCGATGCAGCCGGGGCAGCCGTCTTCACAGCCGCAGCCTTCGACGAGGCGGCGCGCGCGGGCGACGAGCTCGACCTTTTCCTCGAAGAGCCGCGGCGCGAGGCCGATGCCGCCGGGAATCTCGTCGTAGAGAAAGAGGGTGGGGTCGATGATGGGCCCCGTGCGCGGAGGAGCGCCCGGAACGGATCGGGAACCGAGCGCGCGGCCCAGGTCTCGGGGGTCGATCATCAAGCCGACGCAGGCGACCGCATGCATCGCGACGCCCAGCGCGCGCACCGCATCGACGACCTCGACGCGCGGAGCGGCGATCTGCTCGACCACCTCTTCCGGCACCGTGAGCCAGAAAGACGTGCTGTGCATCTGCAGCTCGGGCAGCGCGACCTCGCCGTAGCCGACGTTCTCGTGCGTGTGGAACTTGATCTTCTTGAAGCCGACCACCTTCTCGACAATCGACACCTCGCCGCTGCCGAAGACGACCTTCGGGCGGACCTCTGCGTTCGCTTCCGAGATGACCTCGACCCGGGTGTGCTTCATCGCGTCGGTGAAGTAGTCGGGCGCGACCTTGCGGATGAAGGCTTTGCGGTTCTGGAGGTCGAGCTTCTCGACCTGGTACTGGTCTCCGTCGTGTTGGTAGATGGCCTGCTCGTGCAGCATCGTGTGGGCCGATCGCCAATCCATCTCGGCCAGCGTGCGATCCATCGGCTGCTCGATGATGACGATGTTGTCCCAGCCGACGCTGCGCAGAGAGACGTGGTTCGCGGGGTAGGCGTCGGCGGCCCAGTGCCAGGTGCGCGCGCCCGAAGGTCCGGCGCCAGGGTGCAGGACGCGATGCTCGGTGAGGAAGTCGAGCGTCTCGGTCGTGGTCTGCGCGCTCACTTCGCGGAAGCCCTCACCCGCTTCGAAGGGCAGCTCGAACGCGGCGCACTTGAGGTGCTGCACGAGGATCTCGATGTTGTCGGGGTCGATGCGCGCCTGCTCGACGGGTGAGCGCAGCAAGAAGCCTTCGTCGCCGGCGACGTACTGGTCGAGTGGCGCGCTGGACGCGACCATCAACGCGAGGCTTAGGTCTTGCCGGCGGCCCGCGCGGCCGAAGCGCTGCCAGAGAGCAGCGAGGTTTCCGGGGTAGCCCGCGCAGACGACTGCATCGAGGGCGCCGATGTCGATGCCGAGCTCGAGCGCGTTGGTGGCGACGACGCAGCGGATTTCGCCGGCGCGCAGACGGCGCTCGATGTCGCGGCGCATGTTCGGCAGGTAGCCGCCGCGATAGGCGAGCAGCGTGTCGGCGGGAATGCGTTCTTCGGTGAGGTGATCGCGCAGGTACTTGAGGATGACCTCGACGGTGTTTCGCGACTGGCCGAAGACCAGCGTCGGCACCTCGGCGCGCACCAGGTCGGCGGCGAGGCGCGCGGTCGCCTTGATGTAGCTCTGGCGAATGCCGAGCTCGGGGTTCACGACGGGCGGGTTGTAGACGAGGACCTGGCGTTGACCGGTGGGGGCTCCGGATTCGCCGACGAGCGCGACGTCGCGGCCGAGCATCTTGCTGGCGTGCTCGCGCGGGTTGCCGATGGTGGCGGAAGCGAAGATGAACTGCGGGGTGCTGCCGTGAAAGCGGGCGACGCGATCGAGCCGGCGAAGGACGTTGGCCAGGTGCGAGCCGAAGACGCCGCGGTAGGTGTGCAGCTCGTCGAGCACGACGTAGCGAAGGTTTGCGAAGAGGCGGGCCCAGTTGGCGTGGTGGGGCAGCACGCCGCTGTGGAGCATGTCGGGGTTGCTCAAGATGACGCCGCTGCGTTCGCGCGCGAGCTTGCGGGCATCGGCCGGGGTGTCTCCGTCGAAGGTGATCGCGCCGTGGGGAAGCTCGGCAGCGCGCATCAGGCCGCGCAGCGATTCTTCCTGGTCGCGCGAGAGCGCCTTGGTGGGAAAGAGGTAGAGCGCGCACGCGTGGGGTTCGCGGGCCAGGCGATCCATCACGGGGAGGTTGAAGCAGAGGCTCTTGCCGGACGCGGTCGGCGTGGCGACGACGACGTCGCGGCCAGAAGAGGCGAGGGTGAAGGCCTCGGCCTGGTGGGTGTAGAGCGAGTGGATGCCGCGGGCGGTCAGCGCCGCGCGAACGTTGGGATGCAACGCCTCAGGAATGTCGGCGAACTTCGCGTCGCGGGCCTCAAGCGACGCGTCGAGCACGATGTTCGGCCAGACCGTGCGGTCACTGCGCCAACGCGCGACCTGCTGCGAAAGGCCGCCGTTGCGCTGCCACGGAGTTGCCCGCTTCCCCTCGAATTCCCCGTCGCTGGTCTGCACCGCGCGGACTGTACAGGCGGTCAGCTAGCTGCTCAAGAGTTCAGCCCAGCGGCCTGCGGCTATTTCGGCGGCAGGCCCGAGCCAGGCGGGGTGGCCCAGTTCGAGGTCTCGCCGGGGATGATGGTCCCCGAGGTGCCGAGCTTCTGGTTCCAGCCGAGCCGCCCGATGATCGCGTGCTGGGGGTCGGTGCCGTTGGCGTCCTTCTCGGGCACGCCGCGGTGGTTGAGCACGGTGTGGAGGAGCTCGTGGCTCGCGACCTTGGTCTGGCGCGGGTCGCCATGCCCCTCGATGTGCTTCTGGTTCACGTAGACGACGTCCTTCGGCGGCTTGGCGAAGATTCCCGGGTCGATCGCGCGCAGATCTTCCTTCGCCGTGGCGATCTGCTCGGCGGTCGGCTCAGCGGCCGAGCCCGTCGAACGGAGGCGCGAGCGCGCCAGGTTCTCGGGGCCCGACTCCTGAATCTTGCCCCGGTTCTCGGCATCGATCGACGTCGCCGGGTTCTCGCGGCTTCCGCCCGTCGCCGCCTTCAGCGTGGCGTACTGCGCAGGGGTCAACGAGCGCACGTCGGTCTTGTCGATGATCGAGTTCACTTCCGCGGCGGTCAGCGGCTTGGCCTCGGGGTCGCGCGCCTTCAGCTCTTGATTGAGCTGCTTCAGGGTCGCCGGGTCGGTGAGGTCGCGCTTGGCGCCCTTCACGTACGCGGCCTTCACCTGCTGCTCATTCTCGAGCTTCGGCAGTGCGGCGGGCGTGGGGACGCCGAGCTGGTTGAGGACCTGCTTGTTCGAGACGAACGCGTCGACGGAGGCCGCGGCCTTCGCGACCGGGGCCTTGAGCTGCTCCGGAACCTTCTCCTCGACCGCCTCGGCGACCGTGGTGGCTGCTGCGCGAACCTGCCCGAGGAATCCGCCGAGGATGGAAGTCATGGTCGGGTTATCCGCACCATGCTCGCGAGGTTTCTCGAATTCGCCGAAAGACTGAGTCGTTTTCGGCAGATGTCGCCGCGCAGGCCACAACTCGACCTACGCTCCACCCGCCGATGGGGCGCCTACTCAAGTTCGCAGTCGTTCGCGAAGACGCGGGCATCGAAGCCGAGCTCGTAAAGATCACCGGCGCGCGCCAGGCGCTGGTGGTGGCGTCGGGGGGCTGCACTGCGCTGGGGCTGGCCGCGCAGTTTCCGGCGCTCGAGGTCAGCGCGTTCGACTTCAACCCAGTGCAGCTGGCCCACGTGCGCGCGCGCCACGCCGCCGCGTTGAGAGGCGAAACCTCCCTGCTCAATGTCGAGGACGCGCGCGAAGACGGCCTGAGCCAGTGCGGCGAGTTCGAACGGCTCTTTCGCGTCTTGCGGTCGATGATCGTCCAGCTCGTCACGCCCGACGTCTTCACTCCCCACTTCGACTCTGCGTACTGGCCGGTGGCGTTCTCGACGGCGTTCAGCCCGCAGCTGTTGAACGCGATGTTCGGCCCCGACGCGACCCAGCACGCGGTGCCCGGCTCCTACGCCGGCTACTTTCAGGCTGCGTTCGAGGCGGCGCTGACGAAGCCCGACGCGCGAAGGAACCCATTCCTGCAGCACATCCTGCTCGGGCACTACCTGCGCGCCGACGCTCCGGCGTGGATCTCTGCCCCGTCAACCCACGCGCCGCAGCTGATCGAAGGCACGCTGCTCGACGTGCCGGCGCTGTCGCGGTTCGAGGTGATCTCGTTGTCGAACATCTTCGACTGGTCGTCCGACGCGCTCGTCGCGCAGTGGGCGCAGCGGTTGATCGCGCAGACGCGGCCGGGCACGCACGTCGTGATTCGGCAGCTGAACAACCGCCGGCCCCTGCGAAAATTCTTCGAGCCCGCGTTCGCCTTCGACGACGGCCTGGCCAAGCGCCTGCTTCTTTCCGACCGCAGCTTCTTCTACGAACGTCTGCAGATCGCGGTGCGGGTGTGAAGTTCGTCCACGTGACGAGCGACGGGCTCGGCCCCTACTTGAAGTCGCTGCGCGCGCTCGAGGGCGGAATTCGCTACCCCATCGCCGACGGCGCGGACTTCTTCACCATCGATCACGGGCCCGCGTACCACCCCTTCTTTTCGCAGCTGGGCGAAGCGCACTTCCTGCTCGCGCTGCAGGGCGACGAGGTCGTGGGCTCCATCGCCGGGGTGCTGCGGCCCATCGACGCCGGCGGCCGCAGCGTCGCGGCGCTCTACCTGTGTGACTTGAAGGTCGCCGCGACGCTGCGAGGGCAGGGGCTCGCGCGGCGCATGTTGCAGCGGGGGCTGCTCGAGATCCTCAAGCACCCGCGCGGACGAAAGGCCCGCTTGCTCTACGGAGCGGCGATGCGCGGCTCGGCCGGCGATGTGATGCGCTCTGCGCGAGGCTCGAACCCGCTGCGGCTCGCCGGCACGCTCGCGTCGTTTCAGCTCTACTTCGTGCCTGCGGAAAAGCTCGCCGCGCTCTCGGGCGAAGGTCCGACTTTTCCGCCGGGCGCGAGGCTTTGCTTGAGTGGGTCGGACGCAGGCCCGGTTCGCACGACGGGCGCAAAAGAGCTGCGGCTCGGCTCTTCGGGGTCGCCGTGGCCGCTGGTTCACCTGACGGACGCTCCGTGGAACGCGTCGTGGGCCAGCTCGCTGCGTGCGGCTTTGAAGCCCGGTGAGCTCGGCTGCTTCGCGCTTGATGTCCGGCTGCTTGAGCATCACCGCTGGCTGCGCGACCACGGCATCACGCCCGGAGCCGGCTGCACCGTCTATGGCCTGGCGCTCACGCGTCTGGGTTCGGGCCTCGCCCACCTCGCGACCTCTGAAATCTAGTGGCAAGGTGCGCACCGGCATGAAGCAGCGCGCGACCCACCCAGAGATTCCGTACGTGCGCGGCGTCGTCGACGGCGCCGTGTCTCAGCACGACTTCGTTCAGACCCAGCTGCAGTTCTTCTTCGCGGTCGAGGCGTATCCCAGCCACCTCGCGACGCTGGCGGCGCGGTCAAGAGCGCCGGGCGCGCGCAAGACGCTCGAAGAGAACGTGAGAGATGAACAGGGCGCAGGCCACGCGGCCCACTCGCACGCGCAGACCTTCCGCGGCCTGCTCGAGAAGCTGGGCGTCACCGCGGCCGAGACCGACGCGACGCCGCACTGGCCGTGTGTCGACGTGTTCAACGCGGGCGTGAAGGAAGCGTGCGGCGCCGCGCCTGAAGAATCTGGCCTGGCGACGGTGGCGGCGATCGAAGATCTGTTCACTTCGATCTCGCGCGAGCTCGGCAACGCGATCGTCAACCGCGGCTGGCTCGGGCGGGAAGAGGTCGTTCACTACAACGTGCACGAGACGCTGGATCGCGCCCACGCCGACGCCCTGTACCGTGAGCTCGATGCGCTCGACGATGCCGCTTCGCCGCAGGTCGTGAAGGGGTTGGTGAAAGGAGTCAGCTTGATGGCCGAGCTCTACGCCGGGCTGCTGCGCGGCCCCTGAGCCCGCAGCGCAAGAACGACAGCGGTGGCGAGCGCCGCTCCCGCGAGCAGATCGACCGCGTGGTGGTAGCGCAGATAGAGGGTCGAGACGACCAGGCCCACCGCGATGGGCAGCATCACCAGGAACCTGCGCCGCACGTACTTCGCGTCGTGCGCGAGCAGCATCGCGGTGATCGCGACGTGCAGGCTCGGGAAAGCGTCGAACACCGAGCTGCCGTTCGACACCACCCACGCGTTGATCGCCGTCAGCGGCCCGCCGTCGAAGTGGGCGTGGGCCGGGCCCAGCGCGGGAAACAGCACGTAGCCGGCGAAGCCTACGCCCATCGCGGCGAAGACGGTTTCGAACAGGTGCGTCGCTTCGGCGATCGGGCGGGTCAGCGCGTGCGCGAGCGCGCCGTGCAGGTACAGCTGGTACGAGAGGTACGCGGCGCTGAGCAGCTCGGTGAGCACCGGCCCTGGTGACATCCACGTCGATGGCGCCGACCCGAAGATCCAAAGGTCGGCCTCCGCCAGCTGGGCGTCGATGACGGTGCGCGAGAGTGCGGGCACCACGAAGCGCACCGATTGATAAAGGCCGAGGGCGAATAAGTACGCGAGCGCCAACCTCACCCGCGGCGGGCTGAGCGCGGCGGCGACGGTGAACGCGGCGGTTCCTCCGAGCAGCAGCAGCGCCAGCGGCACCGAGTCTTTCAGCAGCAGCGCGAGCCCGGTGGCGAGCGCGAACCCGCCCAGCGACAGCTCGTGCCAGTACGGCCTACGCATCGCCCTTCCACCACGCGCGGGCGAAGCCGAAGACGAAGCTGCGGTACGAGGGAATGAACACGGCGTGCTGCGCCCGAAGCTCGTCAGCCAGGCGCTGGTGCAGCTTCGGCAGGTGGTACCAGGGCACCCGCGGATACAGGTGGTGCTCGAGGTGCAGGTTCTCGTTGCACATGAAGAACGCGACCACCGGCGACGCGAGAATGCTGCGCGTGCCCAGCACCGCGTCGCGTTCGTTCGGCAGCAGCGTGTGTTGGCTCATGCCGCGCACGTTCACCAGCGTGTTCACGATCAGCATTGGAAACAGCCAGCCGTGGAACAGCCAGGGGCGCAGCGCAGGAGCCGAGATCAGCGCCGCGGCGATGCCCATCACCGCAAAGACTTCGAAGAGGATCGCGAGGCGTTCGCGCGCAGTCGCCTTCCGCAGCGCGAGCAGCGGAATCGCGGTGACGTAGGCAGGGTAGCCGGCGATCAACCGGCCCCAGTGCATCGCCATCACCCAGCGGCGCGAGTAGTTCGGGTAGTGGTCGGGGTCACTGGGCCCGCCGAGATCCGCGTGGTGCTTCAGGTGCAGCACGCGGTACGCCGAGAAGTTCTGCAGCACCGGCCACGCGCACAGCGCCGCGAGCGCGCGATTCAAGAACGGGTTTGGCAGCAGCGTCCCGTGCACGCCTTCGTGGGTGAAGAGGCTGATCGCGTGAAGCGAAGCCGCGGCCAGCAGGTACAGCGGCAGTCGCAGCAGGAAGGACGGCGCTTCGACCGCCAGCGTCGCGGCGCACAGGTAGAGGACGACGAACAGCGCGAGCCGCAGCAGGTGACGATGCTCGAGTTTGTGAAACGCAGAGAGCTCGGTCGCAGACAATTGAAGCAGCACGTTGTCAGCGCCTCAGCGAAGGCAGCTCGAGGGCGACCGAAAGTGCGCGATCCAACTCGTGGATCTTCGACGGCCGCAACGCTCCGACGAGGTGCCGCAAGCGCTCTTTGAAGATCAGGGTGAGGAAATCGCAGCGTACGGCGCTGTCGTGATCGAGCCCATCCGCGCGGCCAAGCTCGACCTCCGTGTCGAGGCCCAGCCTTCGGCTGTAGACTGGTGCACAGATCACAGTCGCCAGATCCTCGTTTCCTGCGACGAAGCCTCGCGAGACCACGAGATAGTAACCGGGCTTGTGGCCTCTCTCGGGCCCCTCTTCGCGGGTTCGATAGATCTCACCGCGATTCATGGCTCAGCCTGATCGGTGATCAGTGCAGCAGCTTCAGCATTCAGGCGCTTCTTGTTCCGGCGGACAATCGGGCGCTCCTTCTCTTCGCGCGCCTGTCGGGCGGTCAGTTCGAGAAACAGGCGGACGGCGCGCCGGATCAGCTCTGATCGATTGGCGCGGCCTCGGCCTTGATGAAGCTTGTCGAGCCCCCGAAGCAGGTCTTCTTCAATCGTGATCGCGATGGTCTGCATATGATGATTATATTGTTCTTCGCCATGTTCCACAACGGCCCGTCAGCAGCCTGCGACGCAAGGTCCCCGAAAGCACCCAGGGCCATCGCAGCCGTTTGAAACTCGGAAAGCTCGCAGGGCGTTCATCGGCGGACGACAGTGCCCCGTGCGAGGCCTCCGCCTGGCCACGACCCGGGCGAGTTCGACGCGTGTCGTCCGGAAGACGGAAGACGGAAGACGGAAGACAAGAGCGCCCTCTTCCAGTCCCGCCCCTCTGCGGCAGAACCGGCTGAGCCTCTTCGCCCAGCTGCGCACGCAGAAGAAGGGCGTTGCCAAAGCGGCGCACGTCAAGCGCGCGCGCTGGGCGCGCCCCGTCGACACCGTAACCGACTGAAAAGAAAGAGGACTCTCTTGCCCCGCACGATCTCGCCCGGCCTCTCGTCCTTTGAGAATCGAAGTCATCAACACTCTCGGAGTCACCCTTGGTCATCCAGCGCACTGCCGCCCGCCGCAACCCGTCGACAATCCTCCCTTCGATGCGCCAGGGCTCCAGCCCGGCTTCGCGGGCGAGGGCCCAACAAGAGCAGCGCCGACCGGGGTTCGCCGACGCCTCGACGTTCGATCGGCGCTCTGGTGGCGCTGCAGCGACGACCCCGCTTTGGAGCCAGGGAGATGCCCGCTGGGCCAGCCGGACCCTCGGCACCAGCTCGTCGATTGGTGCGGCGGGCTGCGCGATGACGGCAACGGCGATGGCTGCCTCGCAGATCTCCGGGCGGCAGATTGACCCCGGCCAGCTCGACGCCGCGCTCGATCGCAACGGCGGCTACACCCGCAACTCGCTCAACTGGGATCGCGCCGCGGCGCAGTACGGGCTGGGCGTGCAGCAGCAGGACATTCGCAACCCGGCGGGGATGACCGCGGTGAACGCGCAGCTCGACGCGGGTCGGCCGGTGGTGCTCGGCGTCGACTACAAGCCGGGCAGCCGCGGTGGCGCGAACGGCACCGATCACTGGATCACCCTCACCGGCCGGACGCGTGATGCGCAGGGGAACAGCGTCTACACCGCCAATGATCCGAATGGCGGAAGGCAGATCACCCTGCGCGAGCAGAACGGTCGGCTGGTCGAACAGAATCCTCCGCCCGGCCGCGCCGCCTACCAGAGCGCGGGCCCGGCGCGGACGTTCACCGGAGGCAGCAGCGCGGCGGGCGACCGGTACGATCCGCCCGCGACCGCTCCGGGCGCGACTGCTCCGGGCGCGACTGCTCCGGGCGCGACTGCTCCCGCCGCCGCTCCCGCGGAGTTCAACGGCCGCTACGTGGCGCCCGCTGCGGGCGAGGCGCTGCACCTGGGTCACAAGGGCCCCGAGGTGTCGCAGCTGCAGACCCAGCTCAATGCGCTCGGCGCGAACCCCCCGTTGGCGGCCGACGGGATGCTCGGGCCGAAGACGCAGGCCGCGATGCAGACGCTGCTGAACAGCAACACGCTTGATGACGCGACGAAGCAGCAGCTGCAGACGCTGCTGGCGGCCGCCACGCCCGCGACGGCTGGCGCCGAGGCTCCTGCTGCTCCAGCACCCGCGGGCGCCGAGCCTCCAGTGGGCCAGCAGCCGGTGGCTGGCACGCGCGCCGCTGATCTGTCGGGCTTCAGCACCGACCGCTACGACGCGCAGATCAACGCGGCCGCCGCGCGCTACGGCGTTCCGCCCCGGCTGCTCAAGGCGCTGATCGAGCAGGAGTCGCGGTTCGACCCGAATGCCCGTTCGTCCGCTGGCGCCCAGGGGCTGACACAGCTGATGCCGGGTACTGCGGCCGAGCTGGGGGTGCGCAACCCGTTCAACCCGACCGAGGCGATCGACGGCGGCGCCCGCTACCTGGCGCAGCAGCTGCGCACCTTCAACGGAGATCCCCGCCTTGCGCTCGCCGCGTACAACGCGGGCGCCGGCAATGTGCGCCGCCACAACGGGATTCCTCCATTCCGCGAGACCCAGAACTACGTGCGCAACATCATGGCGCGCTACGAGGGGTAGTCGTCAGCGCGACGCTTCGGCGCTGCTCCCATAGGCGCCGAGCTCGATGCCACCCGTACCCGAGCGCAGCACCGGGCTGTCGACCGCGTCGTTCACGTAGCCCGTCGCCGTGAAATGACCCTTCGTCGAGCGCAGGTGGAAGTCGTGCTGGGCGACGTTCACGAACAGCGGATCCACCGAGGCGACGTTGCCCGCGCCGAACGAGACGGTAACGCCGCCGTTCACGTAGGTGGTCTGCACGTCAGAGTACGTGACCGAGACCGAGACCTTGGCGCAGCCCGAGCTGCACGAGGCGTTGAAGTCTGCGCCCGTCGCGTTGCCCCAGAAGATCGCGTTCTTGAACGTGTACGCGTCGCTCGCGGTGTTCGCCTTGTTGATGATCACGCCCGGCCCCGGCGCGTTGCACGTCTCGTCGAGCGCGTAGGTGTTCGTCAGGTGGTCGAAGCTCGCCAGCGTGGGGTCGGACCCGTCGGGGCCGCAGTCGAGGAAGATGTTGCCGCCGCAGTTGCGCTCGTAGATTTCGTGATCGCTGCTGCAGTTGGCCGAGTCGTCGCAGAAGAGCCCGCCGCCCATGTTCCCCGCTCGATTGCCTCGATACACGTTCCACGAGAGGGTCGCCTTCGTCGTCTGGCCGCCGCCGGTGTATGCGCCGACGTAGAGCCCCGCGCCCCAGCCCGTCACCGAGTTGTTGAGGAAGGTGTTGGCCGTGATCGTGAGCGTGTGGCTGAAGAGGTAGAGGCCACCGCCGTGCGAAGCCTGGGGCTCGTCGCCCGTGTTGCTGTCGATCAGGTTGTTCTCAATCGTCATCGCGTTGGCGTTGGTGCTGTCGCCGAGGGCACCCGCTCCGCCACGCGAACAGCGATTCTTCGCGATCACGTTCCCGCGGATCGTGCCGGACACGTTGTTGAGCGAGAAGCCCGCGCCCGTCAACCCAGCTGTGCTGCAGGTGTTGTCGTGGATGTTGTTGTTCGTCAGGTCGAAGCGCGCGGAGTAGTAGATGTCGCGCGAGATCGCCTGCGAGTACCCGGTCAGCTCGAAGCCGTCGACGGCGATCAGCTGATCCCCCATCGGCCCCGGGTCGACCACGAGAAGAAACGAGCCAGTGCCGTTGCCCTTGCCCTTGCTGACGTAGAGCGCCGAGTCGCGCACCGCGAAGCCCTTCTGCGACTGAAACCCGCCGGCCAGCGTGAAGTACTTTTCACCCGGCGCAAGCGACTCGGCGTAGGTGCCTTCTGCGACACAGATGACTGCGCCGTTGGTTGCGGCGGCGATCGCGGCTGCGATGGTTCGATAGGGATTGGTCACGGTTCCCCCTGGCGTGCCGGTGCCAGTGGGGTCGACGTACACAGTGCAGGTCGGGATCGTCGTGGTGCGCGCCACGGTCGTCAGCTGAGGCGGGCCCCCGTCGGAAGTCGAAGGGCCGCCGTCGGAGGTCGAGGGTCCCCCGTCGGAAGTCGAAGGGCCGCCGTCGGAGGTCGAGGGTCCGCCGTCGGAGGTCGAGGGTCCGCCGTCAGAAGTCGAAGGTCCCCCGTCAGCGCTCGGAACCAGCGCCCCGCAGGACGCGCCGCCGAGTCCCATACACGTGAAGAACAGACAGAGGACGACGCGCGGAAGGCTGACAGACAGAAGCGTTGGAGCCATGGGTTCGGTTATCCCACGCGCGCAGCGGGAGATCTTGCTGAACGGCTACTGTCCGCGGATGCTCACCCGCGCTGCCTGCCTCGTGACGGTTCTTCTCGGGTCGATCGCCTGGCCCTGCTCTCCGGCGCCGCTCAAGGACGCCGGTGCTCGAGGTCGATGTGATCAAGCTCGCCGACCAATGGAAAGGCCCTGCCTCGCCCGCGCGCGCAGACCTCGCTGCAGGCATCGCGCGCTTGAGCTCGACCGAGACTGGCCGGGCGCAGGCCGCGAAGCTCTCGCCCTTCATTCGCCGTGTCTTCGCGACGGCGGACGCAACCCCACCCGAGCTCGACACCGCTGCTCGGCTCGTCGGCGCCGTGCCTCCCGCAGAAGCCGGGGAGCTCGTCGAAGTGATCCTGGCGCGGCCCGGCTGGGAAGCGCCGCTGCTGTGGGACCTGCCGGACGGTGAGCCGAGGCGATCTCTGGCTGAGCGCGTCTTCAAAGACCCCACGAGGTCGGGACGCGCGCGCGCGACGGCAGCAGCGGCTATGGGCCGATGCTCAAGGCCGCGCTCACGGATCCGGATCCTGAGGTGCGCGACACCGCCGGCGACAGCCATCAGCCGCTGCCTGGGCGACGCCTCCGATGCCACCCGTCACGCCACCGTCGCGGCGGCGATCCAGCGCGGCCTGCGGCTGGAGCCCACCGAGTACTCGACTCCGCTCATCTACCTGGAGCTCGTCGCATGGGCCGAGCACGCGGCGCCGCAATCGGTGGTCGAGCTGCTCGCGCTCGCCGAGAAGGCGTGCGGCGTTCAGAAGCACGACACGGGCAAGGTCCTGATCCACCGCGTCGTGCAGTGGCGTCTGCTCCGCGCGCTCAAAGCATCCGATCTGAAGCAAGCCCGCGTGCAGCTCGCACTGCTAAAACCGAAGAACGGGTACGACCGCATCCCCATGCTCGAGCCGACCGACCTGGGGACCTCGTGGAAAGTGAGCGGCCGTGAAGAGCGGATGTCCGACTTCGTCGCGCGGATGCAGCAGCGCATCGACCCCTCGAGCAAGCCTAAGAAACGACTCACGGCACCGTGAAGGCGACCGGAAGTGGCGCCGACCTCCACCTCCAAAGCCGCAGATAGTCGCCCGGATTAGGCTGGGGCGATGGACATGCTGTGGGTTTGCTAGTGCGGTGGTGGTTGAAGAGGTGGTGGCCCAAGGTGGCCGCGCGTCGTCGAGTCGGTGCGCTTCTGGGCCGCGTCGACCGGAAGGCGTACGGCGTGCTCGCCGAGCAGTTCCTCCGAATCTCGTGCAGGGCAGCGAGGTCGAGTGCATTTGAGGGCGACCCATGGAACCCTCGGCGTCGCTGTCTCCTGTCGTCTTCGTCATCGGTGCAGCCGGTGGCATTGGTTCAGCGTTGTGCCGCCGGCTTCAGAAGCGTGGCGCGACCCTGGTGCTCGCTGGTCGTGATGCCGGGCGACTGGCGGCCCTCGCCGAAGAGGTGCACGGGGAGGTCAGCCCTCTCGACGCGCGCGACTTCGGCGCGGTGGACGAAGCCATCGCCCGCACCGTCGAGCGACACGGACGTCTCGATGGCGCCGTCAACCTGGCGGGCTCGATTCTGCTCAAGCCGGCGCACCTGACGTCGGCGGAGGAGTGGGACGACGTGTTGTCGACGAACCTGCGAACGGCGTTTGCGTTGGTGCGCGCCGCCGCTCCGGCGATCGGCAGGTCTGGGGGAGGCTCGCTGGTGCTGGTGTCGTCGGCCGCGGCCCGGGTCGGGCTGGCAAACCACGACGCCATCGCAGCGGCGAAGGCGGGCGTCGCGGGCCTCGCGCTCTCGGCTGCTGCGACCTACGCCCCTCGCAACGTCCGCATCAACGTGGTGTCTCCGGGGCTGGTGCGAACACCGCTCGCCGACCGCATCGTGAGCAATGAGGGGGCGCTGAAGGCCAGTCAGGCAATGCACGCCCTCGGACGAATCGGCGAGCCAGACGACGTCGCGAGTCTGATCGACTGGCTCCTCGAGGCCACCCACGCGTGGATCACCGGCCAGGTCTTCGGAGTCGACGGCGGGCTGGGCACCCTGCGACCGCGGTGATGCTCGCGATGGGCGCCAAACACCTTCGCTCGAATCGCTCAGGCTGGCGGCGGCCGGGAGGGGTGGCGGAACTGGCGGGACCAGGCGCCGGGGGGCTTGCCGACGATGGCGCGGAAGTCGCGGGTGAAGTGGGCCTGGTCGAAGTAGCCGAGCGCGAGGGCGGTGAGGTCGACTGGGCCGGCCTTGAGGCGCTCGGCGGCTTCGTGCAGGCGGTAGCGTTGAATCACCCACTTCGGATTCACGCCCACGTACTGAAGGAAATGCCGTTGCAGGAGGCGAAGCGAAAGGCCCGAGGCGGTGACCACGTCTTGCAGCCGGATGATCGACCGATCGCGCGCCATCCGTTCGACCAGGTCTCGCAGCGACTCGCGGCGCAGGTCTCGCTGTGGCAGCAGATCACGAAAGAACGCTGACGCCGATGGCGGGTCGGCATTGCGCGCGAACGCAGTGCCCGCTTTGCCAAACACCCTCGACACCGGCACCACGCGGTTCGTCAGCGCCCCACGTGCTGCACTACACGACCTTCGGCCCGATGGAAGGGCTGGAAGACATCCCCGCCAACTACATGACCGTGACGTACGCGCTGACGCCGAAGGGCGATGGCGTGGCGCTGGCTGTGACGCAGGGAAACTTCGCGACGCGCGCAGATGGCCAGGGCGCAAAGCACTTCGAAGGCGGCGAAGCGGGTTGGCAGGACCTGCTGAAGCAGATCAAGGCGATCGCCGAGAAGGATTGAGCTGCGCCCAACGGCGCTGCGTATCGCTCTCGAGCCGGGCGAGATCCACGCCCAGTTCTCTGGCCAGTTGCCACTCTTTCGAGAAGCCCGTGCCCATCGGCGTCGGGTCATCACTGCCGAGCACGCAATGCACGTGCGCCTTCTGCAGAGCGACCAGCGGCGTGCACCCCCGCAGCGCCTCGAGGCGGGCGAGCGCGGTGGGAATCAGCAGGCGGTTGCTGGTGGGGCAGACCTCGAGCGTGACGCCGTCGTCGTGAAGGCGCTTCATCGTCTCGTCGCTCTCGACGGAATGAACGCCGTGGCCAATCGCATCAGGCCGCAGCTCGAGCATGCGATCGACCGAGCGGTGATCTGCAAACTCGCCCGCGTGAATCGTGAGGTCGGGCAGGTGCGCGCGAAGCCCCACGAGGATTTCGCGCAATGCCACCGGCATCGGCTCGGTGTCGGCGCCGGTGACGATGCCCAGCACATCGAGGCCGCACACCTCTTTCTTATGCTCGGGAAGGAGGTCGGCCAGCGCGCGGTAGTGCGGCTCGGATTCGAAGGTGCGTGAGAACCCGACCCGCACCAGCATCGGCTTCTTCGCCTCGGCCGAAGCCGCATCGCGCGCCGCGAGCACGACGCGCAACAGCCTCCGTGCGCGCTCGGCGAACTGAAGCGGCGGTACGTCGCGCCACACCTTCTTCTCGTTCTCGAGCAGCGTGCGCGTCATCGAGAACAAGCTGACCCGCATCTCGAAGCCATCGGTGTCGGCGGCGGCCTCGAGGAACGTGAGGCGCGACAGCTCGCCGATCGCCTCTTCACTCAGGTACGTCGCGCGCGCCTTCACGATGCACTCGTAGAACAGCCGCGCGTCGTCGGAAGGCGCGGACAAGGTGAGCGCCGAGGTGAGCTCGCCTGGCGTTCGGTACCGCTTCGCCCCTGCGTCGTAGAAGAACGGGTCGGTGAGGCCGAACTGCTGCGCCACCGCGGCGAGAGCGGCAGGCGGGTGAGAGCCTTCGAGGTGCCGGTGAAGGTCGAGCCGCATACTCAAGCGATGCTGCGAATCGTGCCGCCGTCGACGCGCAGCGACGAGCCGTTGGTCGCGCTGGCCGCGGCGCTCGCCGCATAGACGACGAGGTTGGCGACTTCCGAAGGCGTCGCGAACCGCTCGAGCAGGTTCGACGGGCGCGCGGTGGCGAAGAACTCCTTTTCCATCTGCGCGAGGCCGATGCCCTTCTGCTTCGCCAGCGACGCGACGAACTCGGCGACGCCTTCTGAGCGCGTCGGGCCGGGCAGGATGCTGTTCACCGTGACGCCCGTACCACGCGTCGACTCGGCGAGGCCGCGCGCGAGGGCGAGCTGCGCGGTCTTGGTGACGCCGTAGTGGATCATCTCGACCGGAATCTGAATCGCCGACTCGCTGGAGATGAAGAGGATCCGGCCCCAGTTCTTCTTCAGCATCCCGGGCAGGTACTGGCGCGAGAGGCGAACACCGCTCATCACGTTGGTCTCGAAGAAGCGGATCCACTCGGGGTCGGAGATCCGCTCGAAGGACTTCGGCTCGAAGATGCCCGCGTTGTTCACCAGCACGTCGACCGCAGGAACCGCGGCAGCAATCTTCTGGATGCCGGGCGCCGAAGAGATGTCGGCAGCGACGCCGCGGACGTTTGCCGACGGCACCTCGGATTTCAAAGAAGCGACCGCCTTGCTGACCCGGGCCTCGTTGCGCCCGTTGACCACGACCAGCGCCCCTTCTTTGACGAACTGCAGGGCCGTCGCGTACCCGATTCCGGCCGTCGACCCCGAAATGAAGACCGTCTTGCCTGTCAGTCCCAGATCCATGGTCGGCCTATAGCCTTCAGTGACTAAAGTTCGGACAACTCGGTTGCGCTTCATGCGCAACATCGCGGAATGACAACTCTTATTCACGAGTGGTCGATAACCTAACCATGTCGACAATCAAGACCGGTGACCGCGGCGCGGCAGTTCGTTCGCTCCAGACCCAGCTTCGCTCCAAGGGCTTCAACCCAGGTGCCGCAGACGGCGTCTTTGGTGCCCGTACGGCCAACGCGGTTCGTGAGTTCCAGCGGGCCAGCGGCCTGTCGGTGGACGCGCAGGTCGGCACGAAGACGCAAGCTGCCCTGACCGCCGCGCGAAACCGCGACTCCTTCGAGCCTGCTCCGGCGGCGAGGACGACGGGCGCGCGCCGCGGTGAGCGTCCGTACCAGGCGATGGCGCGGTTCGCGAGCGAGCGCGGCTTCGCAGTGACCTCGACGACCGGCGGCCGCCACCTCGGTCGCGCCCACCGTGAAGGCCGTGCGGTCGACGTCCGCACCCGCGACCACACCCCCGCGCAGGTCGACGCGTTCATGCGCCAGGCACGCGCCGCCGGCTACACCGTCATCGACGAACGCCGCGGCGGCAACGCTGCCTGGAGCGGGCCGCACCTGCACCTTCAGCAGTAACGGGTCCAACCTGGGCTTTGACTTTGCGGGGGCCGGCCTGATCCGTGGGTGGATCGGCCGGTCTTCGTCTTTTCACCCTCAGTTTTCCGAGGTTGGCGTCGAAGCCCGCGGGCGGACTATTCAATGGGGGATGCGAAGGGGGCTGCTGCTGACATTTGGAGTGCTGGTGGCCGCCTGCGGAGAAAGGGGCCTCTTCAGCACCCGTGACAGCGAGCTGCGGGTGCTGCCCGAAGTGCTCGACTTCGGCGACGTCTACCTCGGGCAGCGCGCGTCGCTCTCGCTGCAGGTGACGAACACCGGGAAGCTCGACGTCCAGGTGGCGCTGGCGCCGGCGGTGCCCTTCGAGACGGTGCGGGCGATGTCGCTGGCAGGCGGCTCGAGCGCGGCGGTGAGCGTGGACTTCGTGCCCGCGCTCGAAGGTCCAGCCGAGGCGAGCCTGGAAGTGGGCGGCCGCAAAGTCGCGCTGAGAGGGAATGGGGTGGTGGTGCCGATGTGCCTGGCGCCGGCCGAGGCCTGCCGCGCGACGGCTTTCGACCCGGGCGCGGGCCAGTGCGTGACGGCGCCGAAGCCGAACGGCGAAGCGTGCGCGACCGCTTGCATCAAGCAGGGCGCGTGTGCAGCGGGAGCGTGCCTGGGCGCCTTTGCCGAGTGCAGCGACGACGACCTCTGCACGGACGATGGCTGCCGGGAAGAGACGGGCTGCACGCACGCGGCGAAGGTCTGCCCGTCGCCGCCGGGGAACAAGTGCGGGGTGCCGTCGTGCGACCCGAAGAAGGGGTGCCAGCTGACCGAAGCGATCGACGGAACGCCGTGCGGCCCGCGCAGCTGCCAGGCGAAGACGACCCACGTGTGCATCGCGGCCACCTGCGTCGAGCGCGCGCTGCCGACGAACGAGTGCCTCAACCTCTTCGGCTACCTCAAGGCGTCGAATGGGCAGGGCAGCGATGGCTTCGGCAGCAAGCTTGCGCTCTCGGCCGATGGCAACACGCTGGCGGTGGGCAGCTTCGTCGAGAACAGCACCAGCCGCGGCGTCGGCGCGAACCAGCAGAACAACCTCGGCAGCCAGGTCGGCGCGGTCTACGTCTTCCGCCGGGTCGGAGGCAGCTGGCAACAAGAGGTCTACCTCAAGGCGTCGAACGCGGGCTCGGGTGACTCGTTTGGTTACGCGATTGCGATCTCTTCCGACGGCAACACCCTGGTGGTCGGCGCGCACCTGGAAGACAGCAACGCGACGGGCATCGACGGCAACGGCGAGAACAACGCGGCCCACGACAGCGGCGCGGCCTACGTCTTTCATCGCAGCGGCAACACGTGGACCCAGGACGCGTACCTGAAGGCGACGAACACCGAGCAGAACGACTACTTCGGCACCAGCGTGGCGATCAGCGGCGATGGGAAGAAGGTCGCGGTGGGTGCACCCGGCGAAGACGGAGCGGCCAACAGCAAAGACGACTCGGGCGCCGTCTACCTGTTCGCCGACACCGGCAACGGCTGGGCGGCCGACGGTGTGCTGCGCTCTTCGGTGGCCGAAGCGGGGGATCAATTCGGTTTCTCGCTGGCGCTCTCGGGCAACGGGGCGGTGCTCGCGGTCGGCATTCCGGGAGAAGACAGCCGGGCGACGGGAATCGGAGGTGACGCGAGCGACAACAGCGCGACCCAGAGCGGCGCTGTGCGCGTCTTCACCGGCGCGGCCTTCGTCGAAGACGTCTTCGTGAAGGCGTCGAACACGGGCGCCGGCGACGCTTTCGGAATCAGCGTCTCGCTCTCGGGCGACGGCGCGAGCCTCGCGGTCGGCGCGTACGGCGAAGACAGCAGCGACACGGGCATCAACCACACCCAGACGGACAACCTCGCCTCGCAGAGCGGCGCCGTCTACGTCTACCGCCGCGGCGTCGCGTGGGCGCAAGAGGCGTACGTGAAGGCGTCGAACACCCAGGTGGGAGACAGCTTCGGGTTTGCGGTCGCGCTGTCGGCCGATGGGAAAGCGCTGACGGTGGGCGCGTTCGGGGAGAACAGCGGGTCGACGGGCGTGGATGGCCACCCCTTCAACAGCAACGCTCCCGACAGCGGCGCGATGTTCCTCTTTCGCCGCACGATGGCGTGGGCGCAGGAGGCGTACCTGAAGGCGACCAACACCGACGAAGGTGACGGCTTCGGGTACAGCGTGGCGATCTCGGGTGATGGCGCGACGATCGCCGCCGGCGCAGCGGGCGAAGACAGCGCCGCGCGCACAGTCAATGGGTCTCAGGCCGACAACGCGGCGCTCAACAGCGGCGCCGCGTATGTGTACTCACAGCAGTAAGGAGTCGAAAAACCGATGCGCCGCTCACTGATGTCGCTGGGCCTCTTGGTGCTTGCCGCCTGCGGTGGACCCGAAGGGAAGTCGGACTACACGGTCACCAACATCCAGGAAAACTCGAAGCCGACCGGCTTCATCGTGGGGCGCATCCTCGACGCGGCCGACGGAAAGCCGGTGGTGGGCGCGACCATCACCGTGCAGGACGCGACGGCCGTGACGGTCATCTCTGATGCGAATGGTGGCTACCGCATGGGGCCGATTCCTGCGGGCAGCTTTCGGGTGCTCTACCAGGCGGGCGGGTACCTGAAGCGTTCGTTCAACGTCACCATCGGAGGCACCAACGGCGCCAGGGAGTTCCCGGTGGGCAACGCGGTCGTCACCCAGGACGTCGACATGGCGCGGCCCGACGCGACCATCGAAGGCCAGGTGCTCACCAACACCGGAGCAATCGCGAAGGGCGCGCAGCTCTTCATCGACCTGCGAGAGTCGGGCTTCGAGCTCGTGGTCACCGCGAAGACAGACGAGAACGGCAAGTTCAAGATTTCCGGATTGCCAGGCGCGGCGTTCGGCCAGTTCGTCACGATGTTCATCGCACCGTACGACGAGAACGACGATGGCTCGCCCGACTACAACAGCCAGCAGCGGTCCTTCTCGCTGTTCCCGGGGGCGACCACGTACAGCACGATCACCCTGTTCGCGCTCGGCCTGCAGCTGGTGACCAGCAACGTCTCTGACAACGACCTGTTGCCAACCGAGGCGATCACGCTGACCTTCAGCGGCGCGGCGCGAACGAACCAGTCGACGATCACGCTCACCCGAAACGTGGGCAACGTACAGGTGGGCACGACGGTGAAGTGGGACGAGACGAAGACCACCGCGACGCTCACTCCGGTGGGCGGGCCGCTGGTCGAAGGGCAGGCGTACCTCGTGAACTACAACGTGCGGGCGACGAATGGCGCGGCGACCAACTCGCAGCTGACCTTCGTGGTGCGGCCGCCGGGGGGGCTGCCTCCGCTGGGCACGGTGAAGGGCTTCCGGATGACGAGCCCGGTGGCGGCCGACTCGACCTCGGTCACGGTGACGCTCGCGTGGGATGCCCTGGCGAACGCGGGTGGGTACCGGGTCTATGGAAGGGATTCGACCACGGCGAGCGCTTACCTGCTGGTGTCGTCGGTGCAGTCAGGGCTCACCACGCAGGCCTCGATGAACATCGCGCTCTTCGATTCGATCTCAGGGGACCCTTTCCTGACGCCGATGGGGCACAAGAACAAGGTGAGCCTGTCGATCGTCGCGGTGGATCGCGTCGGCAATGAGACTTCGTTCGCCACCACTTCTACGCTCGAGCTCGCGGACACCGTACCGCCGACGGTGTCGAACCTGACCCAGCTCAGCGGCAGCGCCTTCAACGTCAACGGGGCGTCGGCGGCGACGGTCGTGCTGCAGGTGACCTTCAGCGAGCCGATGGCGACCGAGGTGCTGCCCCAGGTCGTGTTGCCCAACCCGGCGACCTCGGCCGTCTTTGCGTGGAGCACCGCCAACCGCGGCAACGTCATCATCACCGTGCCCGCAGGGCTCGATGGGCGCGGCACGGTGACGATCAGCGGCGCGAAAGACACCAACGACTTGAGCCAGCTGCTGAGCTTCGATTCGCCGCTTCAGTAGGCAGCGAGGAGGCTCACCCTTCGGCTGCTCGCGGGATGAACGGAATGATCGCCTCGACCAGCCGCGCATTCACGGCGGGCGCCTGGGCCTGGTGGGCGATGTGGCCGCCTGGCACGGTGGTGAGGGTGACGTCGATGCCGTGCGTGCGAAACACCTCGAAGAGGTTCTTCGCGTAGACCATCGGCACGATTCCAAAAGTCCGCCGCATTCTTCTCACCCACGCACATGGCGATCACACGGGTGGCCTCGGCCTCTGGCGTGGCGCAGACGTGGTGCTCGTTCACCCCAATGCTCGGCAGCGGCTCGCCATCGACGCGCCCTTCGTCGAAGTGAGACAAGAGCTTCGCCTGACGCTGGGGGGGAAGAGGTGCGCGTGCTGAACCTGGGCAGCGGCCACACGAATGGAGACCTGGTGGCGCTGATTCCGCGGCGCAAGCTGCTCATCGCCGGCGACCTGGTGAACCAGGGGCTCGAGCCGTACGCGGACGAAAGGTACGGCGGTGACCTGCTGCAGATGGCGCAGACGGTGCCGCGGCTGATGCAGCTCGACTTCGACTTTGCGGTGCCGGGGCACGGCGAGGTGATGCCGCGCGCCGAGGTGCAGCGCCTGGCCGACTACCTTGTCGCACTCGAAGCGGCGGTTCGGGCGGCGCGCGCGGCGGGAAAATCGGAAGACGAAACGGCGGCGCTGGTGACGCTGCCCGAGTACCCCTTGCTCGAGACGCTCTTCATCACGTCGCGGCAGGGCAATGTGCGCAAGCTGTACCGCGCGCTCGCACGCTAACTGCACAGAGCGGTGGGTATGACCTACTTTCCCTCTGAACGACGTTCGCGGCGCGCGGTCAACTTCTACATCCCGGGTGCGTTGCGACCCGGCGCCTTCGGCCTGCTGGCGCTGCTGCTGACGACGCCCGCGTTGGCTTTCGGCGCGAAAGACGTCGACCTGAAGGTGAAGGAAGACGGCCAGGTGCAGGGCCAGGTGGTGGCGACAGAAGCGGCGTCGGTGTTCAAGCTGAAGTCGGCTCCGCGGCACGGTGAGGCGGTGCTTGACGCGGTCACCGGCGCTTTCACGTACACGCCCGATAGGGACTTCAGCGGCGATGACACGTTCGCGGTCGAGGTGACCAAGGGCAAGCGCAAGGCGAAGGCGGCGGTGCGCATCGACGTCGAGGGCGAGAACGATGCTCCGGTTGCTGCTGCGCTGAGCCTGAAGACGGCGGAAGACACCGCGGTGCGCGGCAACGTGAAGGTGACGGACGCCGACAAGGACACGGTCGCCTTCATGGTGGGCCGCGAGCCGCAGCACGGGCAGGCGATGGTCGATGCGCGCACGGGCGCCGTCAGCTACCAGCCCGCCGCCGACTACTTCGGCGCGGACGGCTTCTCGATTGAAGTCACCGACGGCCGCCTCACCGCGATGGCCGAGGTCTCGGTGCAGGTGACGCCGGTGAACGACGGGCCCGTCGCGGCGAACGCGGCGCTGTCAGTGAAGGAAGACGCGAAGCTTGCTGGCAAGGCCTCGGTGACAGACGTCGACGGCGACGCCCTCACGTACCGGATTTCGAAGCTGCCGAAGCACGGAGAGCTCGAGGCCGACGCCGCGACGGGCGCCTTCACCTACGTGCCGGCGAAAGACTTTCACGGCGAAGACGCCTTCGTGCTCGAGGTGACCGACGGGAAGAAGAAGGCGAGCGCGGCGATGGCGGTGAAGGTCGAGGCGGTCAACGACGCGCCGGTGACGAGGGCGCTGTCGATGTCGACGCTGGAAGACGTGGCGGTCTCGGGCCTCGTGCTCGCCTCCGACGTCGACGGCGACACGCTGGGCTACGACATCGGCAAGCCCGCGGCGCACGGCACGGCCTCGGTCGACAAGCGCAGCGGCAAGGTCAGCTACCTGCCCGCGGCCGACTACAACGGGGCGGACACTTTCACCGTGGTGGTTGGAGACGCAGCGGCGACCGCAGTGTCCGAAGTGTCGGTGGCGGTCGCGGCGGTGAATGACGCTCCGCGGGTGGCGGCGGGCAGCTTCTCGTTCGACGAAGACTCGAAGCTCATCGGCAAGGCGACGGCGATGGATGTCGATGGCGACGCCCTCACCTACCGCCTCGTGCGGAAGCCGGCGCATGGCGCTTTCGAGCTCGATGCCGCGACGGGCGCCTTCGTGTTCATGCCGGTGAAGAACTACTTCGGGGCCGATGCGTTTGCGCTCGAGGTGTCAGACGGGAAGCTGAAGACGGAAGTGCCGATCGCCCTCGACGTGAAGGCAGTCAACGACGCGCCGACGGCGAAGGCGCTGGTGCTCGCGACGGCAGAAGACACGGCAGTGAAGGGCGCGGTGCTGGCCAGCGACGTCGACGATGCAGCGCTGCAGTACGCGGTGAAGGTGCCGGCGAAGCACGGCGAGGCGAGCGTGGAGCCGCGCACGGGCGCCGTCAGCTATGTGCCTTCGGCCGACTACAACGGGCCGGATGCTTTCGTGGTCGAGGTGCGAGACGGCGCGCTGGCGGCGACGTCGACCGTGAGCGTGGCTGTCGCGGCGGTTCCGGACATCCCCCGCGTGCGCGCGGCGGTGCTCGAGACGCTGGAAGACACCGCGGAGACGGGAATGCTGCCAGGCATGGACCCCGACGGCGACAGGCTGACCTTTAGACTTCTCTCGCAGCCCAGGCTGGGCGCGGCGGTGCTGGTCGATGCGGCGACGGGCGCGTGGAAGCTGACGCCGGGCGCCGACCTGAACGGTGAAGACGAGCTGCGGTTCGACGTCAGCGACGGGACGACGACGGTGCAGGGCGCGGTGAAGATTCTCGTCGCCGCGGTCAACGATGCGCCGACGCTGGTCGGGCTGTCGTTGTCGACGCTGGAAGACGTGGGCGTCGAAGGTCAGCTCTTGGGCAAGGACATCGACGGCGACGTGCTGACGTACACGGTGGTTGGGAAGGCGGCGAAGGGCACGGCAAAGGTGGTCGACGCGACGAAGGGCGTGGTGCGGTTCGAGCCGGCGCGCGACCAGAACGGGTCGACCGAGTTCATGGTCACGGTCAGCGACGGCAAGCTCAAGTCTGCGCCGGTGAAGGTGTTGGTGGCGATCGCCGCGCAGAACGATGCGCCGCTGGCCGGGGCGATGCGCGTCTCGACCGCCGAGGACATTGCGCTGATGGGCGCTTTGCAGGCGGGCGACGTCGACGGAGACCCGATGACCTTCACGGTGGTGAGTCAGCCGATGCACGGCACCGTGACGGTCACCGACGCGAGGGCGGGCCTCTACGTGTACCAGCCGGCGCCCGACTACTACGGCGAGGACGAGTTCGAGTTCGCGGTGTCGGATGCGTCGAAGGCGTCGAGCCAGGCGCCGGTGCGGATCAACGTGACGCCGGTGGATGACACGCCGGTGGCGGCGGCCGATGGCATCACGGCCCCGTTCCGCGGCACCGTGACGGGCCGGCTGCACGGGTTCGATCGCGAGAGCAAGCAGGTCACCTACCGCATCGTCGAGCAGCCGCAGTTTGGCCGGGTGAGGCTGCTCAACGAGCGCACGGGCGACTTCGAGTTCGCCACCGATGGCTCGACCAACTCGCGCACCGAGTTCCTGTTCGAAGTGTCCGACGGCTCGCTGACTTCCGAGCCCGCCGCGATGGCCGTCGCCATTCACAGCCTCTAGCTCTCGAGGGCGAGCTGGCCTACGGCCGGGAGAAGACGAGAAAGTACTGGTTGGGCAGGAAGGTGTGCTGGACGGAGGGCTCCTGCTCTCCACTGCAACCCTTCGACCTCGCGATGCCTACGACGCTGACGCTGGAGTGGGTCGACCCCGCCGAGGCGATGGTCGAGCCGTTCGTCGACGACGCCAGCCATTCGGACCTCGGCTCGGCCGGAGGGAAGATCTTCTTCATCGTGCTAGGCAGCAAACCCGAGCCGGTCGTGCGCGCGATGGCGGAGCTGATGATGAACGCGCTGAAGGAGCGCAGCCTCGGCTCCGCGATCACCGCCACCCAGCTATCAGCGCTCGTGGGCCAGCTCCACGTCCAGCTGGTCATGCAGTGCGGTAGCCTTCCGTTCCCCGAGGTCGAATGGAAGTGGGAGGAGGCAGCGGCGGCACGAATTGCAGAAGGCGATCGACGAGCTCCCAGTCGAGAAGTGAGCTCTAAGCGGCCCGCGCGCGCATTCCTCGACCTTGCAGATCTTCGAGGCACCGAGGATTCACTGAATCTGGAAGGTCTGAATCGGAATGCCGGTCGAGCACGTCTCGACGACCCCCATCCCAGTGATCGTCCGGGTTTCTGTGTACACGGTGGCGCCCGCCGCTTTCCGCTCGTGCAGGTTCTTCTGAAGCGGAGTCGTGCACAGGCTCGTCGAGCAGAGCTCCACCGAGATGTAATAGGTCCCGGTGGGTGCCGAGCCGGCATTGCCCGCAAGGATGGGGATGGTCGCGGTGCTCGAGGGGGAGACCTCGAGGGCGCTGCTCCCGAGCTGCAGCGTTGAGTTGTAGTCGTAGATGGTGATCGTCGCCCTGCGGGTGTCGGCGTCGACCGGAACGCTGACCATCATCTGACCGCCCTTGGCGTACGACGCCGCGATGCCACCAAGGCCCGCGGTGAGCTGCGGCATGCCCGTGTTGAAGGCGCAGCCAGCGTCGACACCGCCGCCCCCACCGCCACCGCCACCGCCAGCGCCACCGCCACCGCCAGCGCCACCGCCCGCGCCTCCACCGGCTCCACCGCCCGCTCCGCCGTCCGCCGGCCCCACGGCAGCGCACGCGCGCAGCTCGCCGTCACACGACGTGAGGAGGCACTGCTCGGTGGTGCAGCTGTTCTTGTTCGAGCACGCCGCGAGCGCGATCGCGAGCGTCCGCCCTGCCGGCGTCGCGCGCGCGATGCAGGCGTCCTCGCAGCTCGAGTCTGAGCAGGCATCGATGCAGTCAAACAGTGCCCGGCAGCTGAGCGGCGTGGTGTCCTCGACGGTGCAGCCAGCAAGGGCGAGGGAGGCGAGAGCGGTACACAACAGGGGAAGGGCGCGAATTGTCTGGGCCATTTCCAGAAGGTATACGACCGATCCCGAGGGCACCAACTCTTGTCGAGCTATCGCCACGTCATCGCGCAAACCTCAGCGTGCTGCGCGGGCACCCGCATCTTCCACGTCGACCGCATGTACTCGGCGACCGACGTGAGTGGGAACTTCTTCACGCCGCGCTGACGACGTTCATCTTCGATGCGTAGATTGGCGTGTCGACCACGGGCCGCCGCGATGGACTCGCAGCTACTTACGGCCAGGTGTCGCCGGACGATGAGCTCTTACCCCGCGGTCGAGCGCGCTTGTCATCCGGCGCCAGCTTCCGACCCCTCGACGATACGAGTACCGCCACCCACATGTCGGTGGTCTCCACCCCACGACCCAGTCCGCGAATCCGGACGGCGCCACCCACCCAACCCACTGAAACAACTCGCCGGAACAACGGCATCCGCCCTGCTCTGTAGGGCTGCGTCGAAACAAACAACGCAGCCCATCGGAGTCACCCAATGTCGATTCTCACTTCTGGCCCAATCTTCCGCGCGATCAGCCCCCAGCTGACCCACCGCGCGACCCCGGTTCCCGCCAACGGCTGCGCGCCCCGTCCGCCTGCCGGCACCGACATCGTGGTCCGCGTCGACGACGGCCGCGCGATGATCCCCACGCCGGCGCAGCTCGAACGCTACGCCCGTGAGATGCAGCAGTCCCGCGGGGGCGCCGCCCCGAAGCGCGCCACCAGCCAGCAGGTCTGCACCAGCACCTTCACCCCGTCCGCGCCAGGCCAGCGCTACCAGATGCAGGCGCCGGAGGTGCGGGCGCAGTGGGACCGGATGGGCCAGTCTACCGCCTCGCTCCGCAGCGAAGCGCAGGAGCTCGGAAAGAAGCTGACCGTCGCCATCCTCCGCGGCGACGGGAGCCAGGTCGCCAAGCTGATGATGAAGCTCCATCAGATTGGCGAGACGCTCAAGGGCCGTGGCGTGCCGAACGAGCCCACCGACCTCACCGCCGCCACGAAGTACGGCGGCGCGGTGAAGAAGATGTCGAACGAAGCCCTCAACAAAGAGTGGACCCTGCAGTCGACCCGCGCGGCGATTGCCGAGTTCCGCGGCGACAAGGCGGGTCTTGCCGATGCGAAGAAGAAGCTGGAGGCCTGCCACACCGAAGTGAAGTCGCGCGTCGACAACCAGCTCGCCGCATACATGAAGGAGCTCGAAGCGATGAGCGACGCCGAAGTGGCGGAAGCCAATGGCGAGGCGATGGACGGCGTCGACGGCGCCGATGACTGCGATGACGTCGACGGCGTCGACGGCGTCGACGACGCCGATGACGGCGATGACGAAGTGGCCGACGCGCAGACTCCGGGAGCGACCACCCAGTTGCCGCCGCCCGGGCCGACGGAGGCGCCGAAGGGCGACGACTTCGAAAAGATGATCGCCTCGGCGGCCGAGCTGGTGAAGCGGGGCCTCGAGGAAAGCCTCAGCGCGCCGCTGAAGTTCATTGGCGGCCTCTTCGGCTTCTGAAAGGCGCCGTTCCCACTGGACTCGACGAGAAACCAACCATGAAGACCCCTCCTCCGCCGCCGTCGCTCGAGAAGGTCCGGGAGCTGTTGAAGCGCAGCGCGATTCGCCTTCGGCCGCCGGATGCCTGGATGCAGCACGCGCAGTCGGAAACCGAAGGAGGGGAGGACACCCATCCCCGCTCGAGCAGGGCGCGCCACTGGGACTGTCTGGGGGCGCTCCGGGTCGAAGCGCAGGCGATGGTGGGGAGCCTGCGGTTCGAAGGTCCCGCCCAGCAGCTCTACGACGCCGCGATGCGCAGGATGAGCAACGCGATGGTGGAGCACCTCGATTGCCGGCTGGGGTCGCGCCACGCGCCCACCGCCGTCGCGCATTGGAACGACGCGCAAGAGAGGACGCAGGACGAGGTGCTCGACCTGTTCGCCCTGGCGGCGTCAGGCTTGATCGTGAATGCTCGCCGCGTCCCTCCTGACCCAGTTTCCCAGTCATGAGACTTGAGAGGGATGAACGAACCAACGCTTGAAGAGGTGCTGGCTGAGTTTGGGGAACCCACCAACGAAGAAGGGCCGCGAAAATTTACGGCGGCAGGGAGACTGATGGCAGCGAGATGAGCTGTGGGCCCGAACATGCCGACGAGAGCGAAGAAGTCGAAGTCATCGAGCGCCACTTCGTCATCAAGAAGCACCTGCGGCAGAAGTACCGCTGTCAGTGCGGCTGCATCGAGATGCCGCTGCTCGAGCCGCGCATCATTCCGGGTGGCCGCTACTCGAACGACTTCGCCATCGAGACGGCCGCCGACAAGTACATCAACCATCTGCCGCTGGGCCGGCAGCGCGAAAGATGGGCAGCGAAGGGCTGGTGATGACGAGCCAGACGCTGTGGGACGAGGTCAATGCGCTGGCCGCGAAGCTGAAGCCCGCGTGGGAGGGCCTGCGGGCCCACATCGTCGCGCAGGCCGTGGTCGCCTTCGATGAGACGCGTTGGGAAGTCCTCACTGAGGGAAGCGCGTCGAAGAACAGCTGGACGATGTGGCAGCTCTCCACCTGGTAGGCCGTCTACTTCTCCATCGCCGAAGACGGTAATGCCGCAGCAGGCAAGACGGCCCTCGCGGGCTTCGCTGGCACCGGGCTTGGTGATGCGGCCAGTCGACGGCGAAGAGCGGTGACTTCCGCCTCGCGTTTTGCTGGGCGCACGAACGCAGAAAATTCATCAAGTCGGAGGCTGGCGCTGAAAGGACCGCTGCAGAAACTCGAGCCCGTCGAGCAGCTGGCGAACCCGCGCGTCGGACAAGGTGCCGAGGTGCTCGCCGAGGTGCAGTTTCTCGACGGTGCAGATTTGTGACGCAATGACGACGCTGCGCTTCGGCAGCCCGCCTTCACCGTCGTCGAGCAGCACGTTTCCCGGCTCGGTCGCCTTGCCGGGCTGCGTCGTGAGCCCGCAGACGACGACGGCGGGAATCCGGCTCTCGTTGAAGACGTCGGCCTGCACCACGACGTGCGGGTGGGGCTCCCCTACGACGAAAGGGCTCAGCCTTTCGGGCTGAACCCAGAACACATCGCCGAGGCGGGGAGCCTTGCCCATCGCCCACGAAGTTAGCGAATCAGCGGCACCGGGTTCCCGCGGATCTGCACCTCGGCCACGCCAGGGGCGAAAGCGAGATCCTGGTTCTCGAACCGCATCTCGACCGAGCCCGCAGAGGTGTTCTCGATGGTGGTGTTCAGCGCACGGCCGTTCGAGAGGACCAGCACCGGCTGACCGACGTGAAGACCTTTGCGCTCGCGCGGGGTCAGCGTGGCCACTGCCTTCAGTTGGCGGCTGTCGTCGATCTGCATCGCGGTGGCACCCTGGGTCAGTGCCTGCCCGGGCTCGATGCCGACGTGGGTGACGATGCCGGCCAGCGGCGCGCGCACTTCACTCTCGAGCATCGCAAGCTCGAGCATCTGCACCTCGGACTTGGCGGCCAGCAGCTCTTCGCGATCTTCTTCCGGCACCATCTCGTCCAGCTCGATGCGCGCAGCGGTCACTTCATTGAGCGCGTAGTTCAGCGTGTCTTCGGCCTGGTAGACAGAGTCGCTTTCGAGCTCGCGCTGGTGTTCGAGGTCGGCCTGGGCGGCGCCGAGCATCGCTCCGGCCACGTCGTAGCGGGTACGCGCGGCCTGCGCTTCGGGCGTCTTCGGCAGGCGGTCGTATTGCCCGCGGTTCGCGCGCTCGAGCACCTTCACCGCATCAGCCAGCTGGGCCTGCTGTTCCGTCACGTCGTACTGGTAGAGCACGGCGTCCTGGTCGACCCACTGGCCCTGCTTGACGTCGACGGCTGCGACGACACCAGACCGGGCCGCGACCAGCTTCGCCGACGCCGCCGGCACCAGCATCGCGTCCTTCGTCACCGTGTGCGGCAGCGGCACGAAGGCTGCGGCCAGCGCAATGGATCCGACCGCGATCAAAGCGGCGGCGGCGATCTTCGAAGTCTTCCAGCTGAGGCCGACCTTCTCGACGGGCTCGGGCTTCCACTGCTGCTCGGCATCGGCGAAGACGCGATCAAACCGCTGCTCGGCCAGTGCCGGCTCGCGCTTCAGCTTCTCGAGGCGCTCGCGCAGCAGGTAGGCCTCGTCGAGGTCGGGCCTGTCGTGAAGCAGGCAGTCGAGGGTGACGAGCGCGCTGTTCAGGTTGCCGAGGCGGCCCTCGCGAAGCGCGAGGCGGTAGAGGTCGCGCGACTTCTCTTCCCAGACCTGGCGCTTCGGAAAAACCTGGAGGTCACCCGCATCGGGTTCGACGTCGCCGGCGTTGATAAGCTTGCGGTCTTCGAGGCGGGTCACGAAGCCGTCGAGGTCTTCCGGCGTCACCGGCATGCCCAGCTGGTTCGCCGACTTCAACAACTCGCCAGCGGTGCGGTGCCCGTCGAGCATGCGCGCAAGCGAGACTTCGAAGCCGTGAAGGCGCAGCTCGTCGCCGTTGTCGACGTTCTTTAAGGTGAGGAAACCCGTGCCCAGCCCGTGCGGCGAGTGGCTGAAGAGCAGGTTGCTTCGCAGGGCGGGGACGGTGTCGTTCGCATCGAGATGCATGACAGCTCCTTGATGGGTGCTAAGCGAGCCCAGGTTCTTCAAGCGCTGTGCCCCGGGGGAAACACAGCAATTGCGCAGGGTCAGAGGGCCGTGCGCGCGGTCGCCACAGTGGAGAATTGTCTGGTCTGGGGCGGGGGGGTACACGGGCGGGATGAGCCGAGTTCGCCGCGTGCTGTGGGTCGTCTTCGCCGTCCATGTGATCGCGGGCCTGGGGTTGATCGCGGGGATCATCCTCGCGCCGCCAATCACCATCGGCGCCAACGGCCTTGATCGCCTCGTCGAGCTCGACTGGCGCTACGCGCTGCTGGTGCCGTCGGTCGTCATCTGGGCGGTGCCGGTGATCGCGGTGGTGACGTGGCAGCGCGCGGCGCGGGCGGGCGTCGAGGTTCAGCGGGTGCGCGAGCTGGTCGCGACGCTGCTGCAGAACCGGCAGATTCCGGTGCTCGTCGACGTCGACGTGCGGGTGCCGGTGGTGATCGAGCATCCACTGAAGGTGCCGGTCGAGCTGCACACGAAGATGGCGGTGGACGAGCTGATCGACATCGAGACCTCGGTGCCGATTCGGGTCGTGCTGCCGCTGGACACGGACATCGAGACGTCGGTGTTCGGGCTCGGGACAATCAAGATTCCGATTCGGGCGCAGCTGCCGATCGACCTCGTGCTGCCCATCGTCGGGAAGATTCGGGTCAAGTCCGCGGGCCTGCCGGTGCACCTGAAGGAAGAGGTGATCGTCCAGATGCCGCCGTTCGAGGTGCCAATCAAATCGCGCATCGAGACGCGCATCGATTTGCTCGAGACGCTGCGCGCCGCGGAAGGTCAGCTGCGAAAGCCGTCGCTACCGGCGGACAGCACGCCGTAGCCACCTCGCACTCGGCTCGGGCTCCAGCGACACGGCGGCGGCGAGACCTCCGACGAGGGCGCCGCCGATGCCGACCATCGACACGTCACAGCCGGCCAGGTGTAGGCCCTTCACCGGCGTGCGCGGGCGCAGCCAGCGGTTCTCGAAGCGGCCGCGGCTGGCCTCGAGGCCGTAGGCAGCGCCGCGATCTGCCCGAACGAAGTGGGCGGCCGAGACGGGCGTCGACAGCTCTTCGTAGACAATCATCGCCGCCAGCGCCGGGAAGCGCTTCAGCATCAGGCCACGAAGGGTCGCGGTGATGCGCTGCTTCAGCGCCTCGTACTCTTCGCCGCGCTGGCGCCAGCGCAGGCCGTTGAAGCGCTCGAAGGGCTCCCAGCCGGTGAGCACCACCACTTCCGCCGTGTGCGCGCCGCCGTGCGCCTCGCCGTCTTTCAGCGACGGGAAGCTGACGTAGCAGGCCAGTGGCGTTCCTTCGGTCGACCAGACCTCTTCTGGCGTTCCGGACATCAACCACGCGTTCGTCTGCGACGCACCGGCAGATCGAATGTCGCCGTCGAAGCCGACGTGCAGGCAGACGTTCGAGCACGAGCTGGGCAGCGCGGCGACGGGCTCGACCCATTCTTCGCGCTGCTCTTCGACGGGCAGCATGCGCAGGGTGTTGAGAATGCCGGCGCCGCTGACGATCGCGTTCGCGCGCAGCTCTTCGCCCGACTTCAACCGCACGCCTGTCGCGTGGCCGTGCTTCACGGTGATCTGCGCGACGTCGGTGCTCGTCTGCACCCAGCCAGCGTGGTCGGCGAGGCTGGAAGAGAGGGCGCGGGGGATGCTCATCGCTCCACCGACCGGGTAGTAGGCGCCGTGGCGGTAGTGGCGGGCGAGCAGCGCATGAACGCCGAAGGCCGAACGGCTGGGCGGGGTGCCGTAGAAGCCCCAGTGCACGCCCATCACGGCGCGCAGCATCGGGTCCTCGGTGACGGAGTCGAGCACTTCGGCGGTGCGGCTCAGCGCGAGCGCGCGGTTCGGGCCGACAGCGGCGCGGTGCGTCCACGGGGTGAGAGACCGGGCGACGAAGAAGTCGCGCATCCCCGCGGCGCCTTCGCGCAGCTTCTGGAAGTACTTGTCGATGCCGGCCCGCTCGCGCGGAAACGCGGCGTTGTAGCTGTCGCGCAGCTGCGAGAGCCGGCCGGGAATCGGCACGCGCTGGCCGGTGGGGAGCTCGACCTCGTCGTACGCGCCCTCGATGGTGGTCCACCGCAGGCGATCGCCCGAGAGCGCGGCGAGCACGCGGCCCAGCATGCCGGCCGGCCCCATCTCACCGACGACATGGAGGCCCACGTCCCACGCCCACTTCCCGCGGCGGAAGGACTGGGTGAAGCCGCCGGGAATCGTGTGCTGCTCGAGCACCAAAACGCGCCTGCCAAGCTGGGCGAGCACGTTCGCCGTGGTGAGGCCGCCAATGCCAGCGCCGATCACGATCACGTCCCACTTGCCGTCGGCAGCCTTCGGGCCCCACGCGCGCTTCTCGGTCATACGTTCGCCGCCGCGTGCACGCGCCGGGTGAAATCGATGAGCTGGGCGGGCAGGTCTTCGGGCTTGTCGATCGGCAGGTCGGTGAGCCGGCCGATCGCGATCGCGACCCTTTCCAGCGGCGGGTGGAATGAGGCCATCGGGCCGCCTTCGGGCAGCAGCGTCTTCACCTTGTCCATCGTCTCGTTCACGGGGTGGGCCACGGCGTGGTTCTCGTTGAACCAGAAGTGCAGCACCTTCAGCGCGTCGAGCCGCTCGCGATCCGGGTTGGGCGAGCGGGCGAGGATCTGCCGCGCGTAGGTAAAGAAGCCGGCGCCGTGGCGCGCTTCGTCGGCGCAGATGCGTTGGGCGATCGCTCCCAGCAGCGGCTCAGGAGAAGTCTGCGCCATGCCCAGGTACGCTTCGGCGGCGAACATCTCGCTGATGACGTTGGTCACCAGCGTGCCCATCAACGACTTCATGAAGGGCGCCGACACGCGGCCGCGGCTCACGAAGTCCGCTTCGAGCGTCTCGTTCGCGAGCGCCATCCACTTCATCAGCACCATCGGGTGGCGCGTCTCTTCGTAGAACCAGATCGAGATCCACTGCGAGAAGTCGGCGTTGTCACCGAACGCCTGCATGAAGCGCTGCGTGGCCGAGAAGGTCGTCTGCTCGGAGTACGCCATCTCGCGGACGACCGAGCGCAGCGCCGGCGTCGCGGAGGCGAGGGTGAAGCGGGCCCACGGCAGGTCGCTAATCTTCCACCGCACACCTTCCGAGACCTCGACCAGTGACGGGTACAGCTCAGGCGACTTTGGAGCCAGGTCGGTGCCGGTGATGGGCTCGACGCTGATCGCCTGGGTCGGGCACAGCGCGGCGGCCGCTTCACAGAGGCGCGTCTCGCCGAGAGTCGCGGGGGGCCGCACCACCTTCGCCACGCCGGCGCCCACGACGAAGTGCGCCGGAGCGACCGTCGCGCACGCCGCGCACCGGATACACGCCCGGGCATCGATCATTTCGGTTCTCCTCTTGCCTGCCGCAGCTCGCGCTCGAGCCAGGGCTCGAAAGAAACAGTGGTGTTTCCGAAGACCTCGGCCGCGACGAGCCGGCGGGTGCGCTTGCCGTCGATGGTGATCCACAGCGACTGGTCGGCGTCGAGGCCGGTGATCGCGGCCCAGTGCGAACCGTCGTCCGAGATGACCAGGGTGCCTTCGACGATCGCCTCGAAGGGTTGGGACGCGCCGTTGTGGACGATGCGGGTGATGCCGCCGCTGCGTTCGATGAAGGCCGAGCCGTTGCCGTTCTTCGCGAGCACGAGGTCGACGGCCTGCGAGTACGGGCCGCGGATGACGTCGTTGATCACGGCCCAGGCGCCGCGCTCGTCGCGCGCCAGGTAGCCCAGGTCGGTCGCGTTCGACGCCAGAATCGGAGCGGAGATCGATGGAAACGGCTTCCCCTTCGCGCCGTCGGCGATGACGGACGCCGCGCCATCGTCCCAGCAGACGAAAGCGAAGCGGGCGCCCTGGTTGCCGAAGCGCAGGTGCTGGGCGCGGGCGCAGTCGTTGGGCTCGGCGCCGACCACCGTCCACCGCGAGCCCGTGCGCGCGGCGTAGGCGAGGCGGCCGTTCTCGGCGAGGCGCCACTCGGTGATTTCGTCGTACGGCGGGCTCAGCTCCTTGTGGATCAGCCGATCTTTTCCGTCTTCGCGCACGAGCACCACGGGCGTGCCGTCGTCGGCGAGGCGAAGGGCGCGGATGCGTTGGCGGCAGCCGCTTTCCTTTCCATCGATCACGGTCAGGGCGCAGGCGCCGTTCGAGGCGACGAAGCCGAAGTGGTCGGCGTTGGCGCTGAAGGTGAGGGTGCCGGGCTGGATGCGCTCGAACGCCTTGCTGAGCTCGCCGTCGACGACGGCATAAAAGCCGCCGGGCAGCTGCGCAATGAAGGCGAGCCGGGTGCCGGTGGGCGAGAAGCGCGGCTCAGAGATCGACTCGTACGGGCCGAGCACGTTCTTCGCGCGCACCATGAACCACTGGCCGCCGCGCATCGCGGGGTAGGCGAGGGTGGCGCCGTCGGCCGCGAAGACCAGGCCTTCGGCGCCGATGGAATCGAAGCGCTCACCTTCTGCGTCGCCGATGCGAAGCCACTGCGCCTTGCCGGTGGAGACGAGCTCGACGCGCACGTGCCGTTCGGGATCTCGGCCGACCCAAACCACCCGCGGGGTGGCGCAGCCGGCGAGCAGCATGAGCAGCGCGGTGAAACGCATCAGGGCCCGACCACCAGGGTCAGCGTGCCCTTCGCGATCGGCCGGCCGGCGACCGTCGCCTCGACGTCGAAGCGGTGAAGTGCGTCGAGCCGAAACGTCCACAGAACGAGGTAGTCGAGACGATCGCCCGGTACGGCAGGTGAGGTGAACTTCACGTTCGCGGCAGCGAGCGCGGCGGTCATGGGGGCGGTCTTGTCTTTGGCCTGAAGGGCTCCGAGGACGGCGCAGGTCTGGGCGAGGCCTTCGACGGTGTAGATGCCGGGCCAGACGGCGCGCTGCGGAAAGTGGCCGGCGAACACAGGCTCTTCGGGGGTGAGGAGCTTGTGCGCGCGAAGTGCGGGCGGGTCGAGACAGAGGCCGTCGACGCCATCGACGAGCAGCAGCGGTGGGCGGTGGGGGATGAGGCCGCGCACGGCAGCGGCGTCGAGCGCCATCGGCTGAAAGCGGGTCGGGTCGATCATGGGTTGAGCTCCACGTGCGCGGTGGTGCCGAGGTTCGCGCGGCAGAGGCCACGCAGCACGCGGCCCGGGCCGAAGATTTTCCAGGTGGTGATGCCGGCTGCGGCCAACGTCTGCAGCGTGGCCGCCCAGCGAACGGGCTGGGTGAGCTGGCCCACGAGCAGCCCAATGGGGTCGTCGCCTTCGCGAATGAAGCGGCCGGTGGCGTTCGCGACGACGGGAATTCGCGGTGGGCTCCACGAGAGCCGCTCGAGGCAGAGGCGCCATTTCGTCGCGGCGTCTGCCATTGCGCGGCTGTGCCAGGGGCCGGTGACGGGCAGCTGCACGGTGGCGAAGCGCGAGGTGATGGCGGCGAGGGCGGCGCGGTCGCCAGTGAGCACCCACTCTTCCGGAGCGTTGTGCGCGGCGAGCTCGACGGTGCCAGCCTGCGAGCCGAGCGCAATTGCCTGCTCGACCTCTTCTTCGTTGCGCGCGCGGACGGCGGCCATCGTGCCCGGGAATTTGCGCGCGGCCTCGGCCATCAGCCGCGAACGTTCGACGACGCAGTCGATCGCGTCTTCGGGGCTCAGGCACCCGGCGAGGCAGAACGCGGCGAGCTCTCCCACGCTGTGGCCGGCGGTGGCTGCGGGCGTCGCGTTCGTCTCGAGCGCCAGGCCCAGGCTGATCGCGATCAACGCCGGCTGGCCCACCTCGGTGCGCGCAAGCTGTGGGTCGGCGCGGCGGATGATCGACTCGAGGTCCAGCTCGAGGGCGCGCGAGGCACGCTCGATCAACGTGCGCACCGGGCCTGCGCGCGACAACGCGTCGCCCGCCATGTCCGGCCCTTCCGACCCCTGCCCGGGAAAGAGGTACGCGGTGGTCAAATCGAACCCCGTTCATCCCGAGAGAAGTCGAGGGATGGGCCGCCGCAGAGCCAGGCACCGGAAGTGGGTGAACCCCGTTCATCCCGAGAGAAGTCGAGGGATGGGCCGCCGCAGAGCCAGGCACCGGGAGTGGGTGAACCCCGTTCATCCCGAGAGAAGTCGAGGGATGGGCCGCCGCAGAGCCAGGCACCGGAAGTGGGTGAACCCCGTTCATCCCGAGAGAAGTCGAGGGATGGGCCGCCGCAGAGCCCGACACCTAGAGTCGGTGGACGCGCATCCCTCGACTTCCCTCGGGATGAACGGATCATAGAATGAGCCCCCCGTCGACGGGGAGCTCGGCGCCGGTGATGTACGCGGCGTCATCGGAGGCGAGGAACATCACGGCGCGGGCGACGTCCTCGGCCGCCCCGAGGCGGCCCATGGGAATCAGCGCCTTCATCTTCTCGAGGCGCCGGTGGTCCATGCGCTGGACCATGCCGGCGTCGATGAGCCCGGGAATCACCGCGTTCACGCGGATCCCCTTCGGCGAAAGCTCGGCCGCCAGCGTGCGCGACATCGCGAGCAGCCCCGCCTTCGCCGCCGAGTAGTTCGCCTGGCCCGGGTTCGCGCGAATCGCCGTCGCGCTGGCGATGTTCACGATTGACCCTCTGCGCGCATGAAGCATCGGCGCCAGCACCGCGCGGCAGCAGCGAAAGGTGCCGCTCAGGTTCACTGAAATCACGTCGTCCCAATCGGCCGGGTCGAGCAGCATCGCGGGCGCATCGCGGTTGATGCCCGCGTTGTTCACCAGCACCTCAACGCGCCCGCGCGCCTTGTGCACCGCAGCGAACGCCGCCTCGACCTCATCCGGCTTCGACACGTCGAACTTCAGCGCCTCGCCGCGGCCATTCAACAACGCCACCGTCTGCGCCGCCTCGTCATCCGCGCGCTGGTACGCCACATACACGTACGCCCCTTCGGCAGCGAAGCCGGCGGCGATGGCGCGGCCGAGACCGCGAGACGCGCCGGTGACGACGACGGTGCGACCTTCAAATCTCACCGCGACACCAGCGGCGGAAACTCGGACTCGACGCGCGTGCGGTAGCTGTGCTTGCGCTGGTCGACGAAGAGGCTGCGGTTGTCGATCACCGGTGGGGAGCACGTCGCCATCGGCCCTTCGCCCACGCGGAACTTGTCGATGCCCGGCCACGCCAGCGCCACCTCGAGCACCGCCCAGCCGACCCAATCACCGCGCGTCGACGAGAACCCAACCTCGAGCACGGTGCCAACCTTCTCGCCGTCGAGCGTCACCACCTCGCCGCGCGTCACCGCATGTCTCGCGACGAAGCACGTCAGCCTCACCTTCGAGTCCACCAGCCGCTTCCGCAGCGCCTCGACGCCTTCGAATTCCTTCTTCGCATCGACGCGCCACTGCAGCTGCAGCTCGTGCGGAATGAGGGCCTCGCCGCCCAGCGCCCGGATGGAAAAGTGCCAGTTCTCGAGCGCGCATTGATCGAGCGCCGCGAGAGTCCCTTCCACGAGCCCAAGGTCCTTGCCGACCGTGAGCAGCCGCTGCCACGTCTCGTCCGCCGCCGCCTTCGGCACCAGCAGCAGGTACCCATACTCGCCCGTCTTGCCCGCGCGAAAACACTGCACGCCCTTCAACGTCAGAAACGAAAGGTACGGAGCCCCCAGCACTTCTGGCCCCAGCAGCGCGGCGGTGACTTCCCAGGCGAAGGGGCCGTCGACGCTCCAGAGCACGTTGTCGGTGAGCAAGTCCGTCACCAACACTTCGGCGTCGGGGGTACGGGTCGAGCGGACGCGCTCGAGGTGCTCGCGCAGCGCTGGCAGCGTCGGCCCTTCGGCGAGCACCACCCACGCGTCTTCCTCGAGGCAGACAAAAGCGTCGGCGAAAGGCAGCCCGTTCGCGTCGAGCATCAGCGTCTGCAGCATCTGGTTCTCGCGCGCGAAGAGCCGAGAGGTGGTGGCCGCATCGAGCAGCGCCTGGGCTCCGGGCCCTGAGAGGCGCAAGACGTGGACGTGGTCCATCCGCGTCACCGCCGCCGAGTGGCGAAGCGCTTCGATCGCCGCGGTCACGCCTTCACCCCTTCGTTGGCGAGCACGAGGTCGACCAGCGAGTTGACGCTGCGCAGCTGCCGGCGGCGATCGATGGGATCCGTCAGCTTCACCCCGAACTCGATTTCCAGCGCGACGAGGATCTCGACGGCGTCGATCGAGTCGATGCCGAGGCCGGTGCCGAACAGCGACGTGTCGGGGTCTATCTCTTCCGGCTTGCGGCGAAGGCTCAGGCTGATGACGAGCATCCGGCGGATCTTCGCCAGCACGTCGGTGCGCCGGGCGATGTAGTGGCCGAGCTCGCTGTCCATGGTCGTCAAGCTCCGGGCGCCGCGAGGACGGCGGCGCATGAAAGAGAATCGCTGGCGCTCACGACGAGCACGCGGCGGGCCGTGCCGCTGCGAACGCGCGCGGCGGCGAGAAGAAAGGCAAAGGCAGAAGACGCGGCCTCCGCGCTGCCCGCGAAGCTGCAGTCGAAGGTGAAGTCGACAGGGCCGCAACCCGCGCGCGCAATCGCGGTCGCTGGGTCGTTGGGTCCTGCTGTCCCCCAGCCCTCGAGCACGACGTCGCGCGGCTCGCAGGTCAGCGCGGCGAAAGCAGCGCCTTCGGCGGTGATGCCGGGATCCTTCACCGGCCGTTCATCGATTCCGCCCGCGACGATGACGTCGGCGCACCGGCGCATCGACAGGTGCTGCGCCGCGCGAAGAATGGCCAGCAGCCCACTGCTTCGCCCTGCCGAGAGGACGAGCAGCGGCCCTTTGAGCGACAGCAGCTTCGCGGCGAGGCCGGCGGGCGCGTTGAGGACCATGTGGGTGAAGGGCACGGCGGCGATGCCGAGAATTCCGCGCTTGTCCATGCTCGACACGCACGCGTCCACGGACTTCGCGGGCATCTGCGTGTTGCCGGTGAAGAGGCCGGTGCGATCGCGAAGCGGGCCGCGGACGTTGATCTTCGCGTCGGCCAGCGCCAGCGCGGCCGCGGCGGTCGCGAACTGGGCAGAGAGATCGACGTCGCGAACCGGAGCCGAACGGACCAGCTCGCGCAGATCCAACCCCGTCACCGCGCCTTCCAGCGGCTGGCCGCGCTCGAACGCAGCGACCAACGAAGGAACATCGAGGCCGAGCGCGCTGACGGTGCCCAGGCCCGCGACGTAGACGGGGCGCCGTTCGAGCTGCTGCCGTTGCCACGGCTGTTCGCCGAGCACGAGGGCGGAGTTCGCTCCGCCGAAAGCGGCGCTCAACTTCACCGCGTGGCGCACCTTCACCGCGCGGGGCTTGCCATCGGCCACCGCGTCGGAAGGAGCGCCAGCGCGCGGCGGCTTCGCCCTCAACGTCGGCGGCACGGTGCCGTGCTGAAGGCAGAGCAGCAGCGCGGCGACCTCGATCACGCCCGCCGCGCCCTGCGCGTGGCCGAAGAAGCTCTTGGTCGAGCTGATCAGCGGCTGGTGCGGAAACGCGGTGCGCACGGCAAGCCATTCGGCCGCGTCGTTCGAGTCGGTGCCGGTGCCATGCGCGCTGACGTAGTCGATGGTGGTGCCGTCGAGCTGCGCGTCGGCGAGGGCCGAACGGATGGCGCGAACGACTCCGCTGCCCGATGGATCCGGCGACGTCTCGTGGTGCGCGTCGCCCGACAGCCCGTAGCCCAGCACGCGCGCCATCGGGGTCAGCCCCGGTGCGTTCGCTTCGAGCACCACGAAGCCCGCGCCTTCGCCCAGCGTCATCCCCGGCGGGTCGCCAAACGGGGCGCACTTGCCCGTGCTCAACGTCCCCAGCGCATGAAACCCGGCGAACACCTGGCGCGTCAGCACATCGACGCCGCCCGCAATCACCACGTCGGCCACGCCTTCTTCGATGAGGTCGCGCCCGAGGCCAATCGCCGTCGTCGATGACGAGCAGGCGGTAGAGACGGTGACGCAGGGGCCGGTCGCTCCGATGGCCTTGCCGACGTTCTGCGCGAGCTCACTGAAGCCCGTGTACTGCTCGCCGAAGCAGGTGCCGACGATGACCGCCACCCGGCGCGTGCCATCGACCTTCGCCTTCCTCCACGCCTCGCGCGCAGCGGCGGTCGCCAGCTCGAGCGCCGTGCACGCTTCGGGCTTCGTGTGGTCCCACTGCGGCCACAGCCCAGCGACGCGCGTGTTGAACTCGTTGACGGGAAAGCGTTCGACGCCGCGCAGCCCATCGCGCCCGGCCTGCAGCGCTTCCCACAGCGCGTCGCAGCCGGTTCCGACCGCGCACGCAACTCCGGCCCCCGAGATGACGATGTCGGGGCGCACCTGCAGGCTCAGTCCTTGACGGCTGCGTACCAGATGCCGCCGATGATCAGCACGATGAGCCCGGCGAGCAACAGCCCGGGGCCGATGGTGACGCCGAAGATCAACGCGGGGATGAAGAAGCCGCTGGCGCTGGCCGACGTCGCGTTGGCCGCAGCGATCAAATAGAAAATGCCGCCGAGCGCCGCGCTGCCAAAGCCCGCGCCCATCAGGTACCCACCGATGCGCATCAGCTTCGACGGCTTCGCGGTGCGGTCGACGCGTTCCATGGCGTCTTCCGGGTACATGCGTTCGAGCTGCGCGAGGTCGATGCGCGGCCGCGCCTCGTAGACCTCGTCCCACGCGTTCACGTGGGCCTTGCTGCGCTGCTGAAATTCCCAGAACGCTTTCTCGCCGGCACGCACCTGCAGCGCGCGCTCGCGTTCTTCGAGGGTGCCCGCATTTGCTTGCACCTTGCGCGTCTTCTGCACGTACGGGTCGATGACGATCGCCGGGTTCTGCGTCTGCATGCGGCGCGTGAAGTCGTCGATCGCCACGCGCATGTCGAAGCGACGAGAGAACGACATGCCGTCTTCCTTCGCCACCTGTTGCAGCAGATCTCCGATGCGCCCGCTGAGCTCGGGGTCGGCCTTGAGGTCGTCTTGCACCTTCTTGTGATCGGCCGGCGTCAGCGCCTCGAGGAAGGTCGCCATGCCGTCGACCGCTTCGTCCATCTCGGGCTGCATGCGCGCCATGCGGGCCTGGACGCCGGGGTGAAGGCGCTCGTGCTCCTTGAGCTCCATGAACTGGCCGGTGAAGTAGAGGGTGCGAATCGCCGCGCGGGTGACGCGGGTGCGCGAGGCAAAGAGCTCTTGTTCGGCGGTGTTCGTGGCTTCCCGCGGAGCGAAGTCCATCTCGCGGAAACTGCCCATGCGCTCGTCGATCTTGTTTAGCGTCGCTTCGAGCGCGGCCGGGTCGAAGTTCAACGTCGCGGGCGTCGCGGCCTCTGACTCACCTGCCACCAGCCCGACGCTCGCTGCACCACCGAAAATAAAGTCACGACGCTTCATGAAACCCCCGCGAAAAGTGGCGGCATCTAAGCCCAGAACTCCACTACGGAGTGAACCAGATGGGCGAGCTCCACGCCCGCTCGGAAATCATCTTTGGCACCCGCGCGTCACTGCACGCGGACGCCCGCATCGCGGGTGGAGTGGCGAGGCACACCAGCTGGCTCCAGCGGCACGTCTCGGCCTCGACGACGCGCACGTAGTACCAGGCGGGCTTCGTCGCATCGAACTCAGGGTCGGTGAAGCCGGCGCAGAGGCTCAGCGAACCGGCGCCCGTTGGCTTGCAGGTGTCGGCGTTGGTCGCGAAGTCGCCGGTGCCGCTCGCGACGTCGAACACCTTCGCGACGGGCTTGCGGTTGGCGTCGAGGGTGCCTTTGACGATCTGCAGCTTCGCGAGGGGCACTGATCGATTCGGATCTCCGAGCACCTGAACGAGGAACTTCGGAGCCTTCGTGCCGCCCGGAAGGTCGCCACCCATCGGCACGCCGGCCGTGTACGCCTTCTCGACCAGCTTCGCGTCGGCGCACAGCGAGGCGTCCACTGCGTCGCCGCCGAAGAAGCGCACCACGATGCGCGGCCCGCTGGTGCCCCACGCTTCACGGCGCTCGAGCGCATCGAAGATCGCGTCGCGGCTGTTCTCTTGCGCCCAGACCCCTGCGAGCCCACCCGGGTTGAAGACGACGCCACCGGGCGGCAGCGTCGGGCCGTCGATGCGGTTGTTGGGCGGGTAGTCGGACTTGCCGACGTGGCCTTTCCATTGGTCCTCTTCCACTGCGCCTGGCGTGCCGTTGTGCGTGTCCGTCGACGCGATGAGTCCGAGCTTCAGCGGGTTGAAGCCCTTCGCCTGTTGGTAGGTGAGCCCTTCGCCGAGGCCGCGGCGAATGAAGTCGCGGCCCGAGACGCAGCCGAGCCCGCCGAGGCCCCCGGTGGCGAAGCCGGTGCCGCAGTCTTCCTTCGCGTCGCGCGTCTTCTCGAAGTCACAGAGCTCGTCGTTGCCGCCGATGCTCAAGGCGAGCCCGTTCATGCACTCGCTGTCGCCCTTGTGCTGGAAGACTTCGGCGAGCTTCTCGAGCTTCGCGCGCCGCACCTGGTCTTCGGGGCCGCCGTTGTCGGCCGACTGCAGAAGGAACATGCGCCCGTTCGAGAGGTTCGAGTTGTGCGGGATGACGACGGCCTCGCAGCCCGCATCGGCCAGACACGTCGCCTCGAGTCCCTTCCACAACGCGGCAGGGGTCGGCGCTTCGTAGAAGCTGGTGGGAGTGGCGGGGACGTTGGCGTTCCGGAAGAGCACGTTGCGGTGCATGTTTGCCGCTCCGGGGGCCGCGGAATATTCGTATCCCACGAAGGTGGTGAAGCGGCAGGCGGCCGTGCGGTCGTAGGCCTCGTGCGCGTCGCGCTGAACGCGTTTCCAGACGGAGTCGAGGCGGGTGAGGCACGCGTTCCCGGCGCACTGAGAGAAGCGGCCGGGGTCGGCAACCGTCAGCTGCGAGCCGAAGAGAAACACCGATTTGGCGCCGGCCCCACGGAAGGTGATGCACTCGCTCGAGGCGTAGGCGGCGGCAGCTGGGTCGACGCACGCGGCTGTCTCGGCGAAGAATTCGGCGTGGTCGGTGACGGCCGTGAAGTCCAGCGGGCGGGCGAGCTTCGCCTTGAAGAGGGGCGTCTGCAGAACGGTCACTTCTTCGCCCTTCGCGAACTGGTACGCGTCGGCTGGCGTCGTGCGCACGTCGTTTGCCCACGCGTCGAAGGACAAGCTGGTGTGCACGTGCAGATCGCCGAAGTACGGGTTTCGCAGCGGGTTGCGATCGCTGCACGGCTCGCGCGCCTCGGAATAGGTGAGGGTGCCGGCGTCATAGACGGCGGGAGGCGCCGGGCACGCGGCGAGGAAGACGAGCAGCAGAGACCTCTTCATGACCAGAGCTCCGTGACGCGGACCAGGGTCCACGCGACGCCGCTGCAACCCAGGATGTAGGCGAGCACGGCGCGCTGGCGGGTGGCGGCAGAGAGAAGAGGGACGAGCGCGAGGAGCACGAGCAGCTGGCCGGCCTCGACGCCGAGGTTGAAGCCGATGAGCGCGAGCGCCGCGGAGGAAGGCGGAAGGCCGGCCTCGGTGAGCAGTGAGGCGAACCCGAGCCCGTGGAAGAGGCCGAACGCGAAGACGACGGGGAGGCCGTGCGACTCGCGGCGCAGCGCGGCCCAGCCGACCCATGCAATTGACAGCGCGATGCAGGCCTCGACGGGCGGCGCGGGAAGGCGGACGACGTCGAACGCTGCGAGCGCGAGGCTCAGCGAGTGGGCGACGGTGAAGACGGTGACCTGCGCGATGAGGCTCGTCTTGCTGGTGGACCCGAGCAGGCAGAGGCCGAGCAGGAAGAGGAGGTGGTCTGGGCCGCTGAGGATGTGAACGACGCCGTCGCGGAGCCAGCGGAAGAAGTGAAACGGCCGTGGCGGGGTGCGCAGTGGGACTTCGACCCAGCCGCCCAGCTCTTCCAGCACGCGCGGCGGCTCGTTCGGGTAGCGCGCGACGAGGGGGTGCCGACCGACGTCGAGGCGCAGGGTGGGTTCGGTGGTGATGATTCGCGTTTCGGCGGCCGCGCCGATGACCTCGGCGGCAGAGACTATTCCGGACGACGCGCGCACGGGGGCGGCGGCGGCCGGCAGACGGACGCGGACTTCGAAGGTCGTGTCGTCGAGCGCGCGGATGCTCGCCGTCCCGATTCCGGCCGAGTGCGCGAAGGCGAGCGACGGGGCGACGAGGAGGAAGAGGAGCGCTCCGTTCATCCCGAGAGAAGTCGAGGGAGGATCATCTACAGAGCAGGTTATCGGGGTCGCAGAAGCCTGTACCGGGCGTCGGAGGATGCTCATCCCTCGACTTCTCTCGGGATGAACGGAGCCGATCACGGCGTCTCCACCGCATAGT
>JBBRAX010000021.1:0-102179 GCA_038206395.1 Myxococcales bacterium
CGCATCGCCACGATTCACGAAGTCTGCGCCGACCTTCTTCGCGAGCACCCCGTCGCCGCGGGAGTCGACCCCTTGTTCGAGGTCGCGTCCGAAGAAGACTCGGGGGCCCTGCTCGACGTCGCCTTCGATGCCTGGTTTCCCGGCGTGCTGCGCGACCCGCCCGAGGGCATCCGGCGTCTGCTGCGGCGCAGGTCGCGCCGGCGAGACCAGCTGTCACCGCGGCAGCAGCTTCGCAACGCCGCGCTCCGTCTGGTCGACCACCGCGACTTCGATGGTGCCTGGCGCCGCGACGATTTCGACCGCGACATGGCGCTCGAGCTCGTCGTGCCCGTGCTCCGCGAGCTCGGGGCGTACGCGGGGCAGGGCGCGCCCGACGATTACCTTCGCCACAACCTCGCCGAGCTTCACCGCTTCGTGATGGATCTCGATCACCGCGAGGCGGTGGCGCTGCGCGACTACGACGGGCTCGAGGCTGCGCTGGTTGAGCTCTCGCGCCACCGCAGCTGGACTTACAAAGGCTTCGGCGCCGATTACGCCCGCGGCGTGCCCCGCGCCGACGTGCTCGCGAAGCGCGACGCAGTGAAGAAAGAGCTCGACGACCTGTTGCTGCGCAGCAACGCGGACCTCGCGGCTTGTCTTCATGCCGAGCTCTTGCCCCTGGTCGCTGGCTACGAAGCGGTGAAGGCGAAGTCTGGCAAGCTCGACTTCTTCGACCTGATGCTTCGCCTGCGCGACTTGCTTCAGCGCAACACCGAAGTTCGCGTCGATCTGCAGAGCCGCTTCACCCACCTCTTCGTCGACGAGTTCCAGGACACCGACCCGCTGCAGGCCGACATTCTTCGCCTGCTCTCTTCGTCGAGTCCTTCGGTGACCGAGCCCGACCTCACCATTCCGGTGCCGGGAAAGCTTTTCATCGTCGGTGACCCGAAGCAGTCCATCTACCGGTTCCGCCGCGCGGACGTGGCGCTGTACGAACGGGTGAAGCAGGGCCTGCTCGTCGCCGGAGCATCGCTGCTCGACCTCACCACCAGCTTCCGCGCCGCGCCCATCGTGCAGCAGGCAGTGAACGCCGCTTTCGCGCCGCAGATGGGCACCGGCACCCAGACGCAGGCGCGCTACGTGCCGCTGACGAGGTTCCGCGAGCCGATTCCCAACCAGCCGTCTCTGGTCGCGCTGCCGGTGCCGAAGCCGTACGCGCCGTACGGGAAAATCACCGGTCAGAGCATCGACGACTCATACCCGCAGGCCGTCGGGGCCTTCGTCGACTTCCTGGTTCGCAAGAGCGGCTGGAAGGTGATGGAGGCCGGGTCGCCGAACCCCGTGCCCATCGCGCCGCAACACATCTGCATTCTCTTCAAGCGCTTCAAGGGGTGGGAAGGCGCCGACGTCACCCTCAAGTACACGCGCGCCCTCGAAGCGCGGCGCATCTCGCACGTGCTCGTCGGCGGTCGTTCTTTCCACGCGCGCGAAGAAGTGCTCGCCCTTCGCAACGCGCTCACCGCGGTGGAGTGGCCCGACGACGAGCTCTCGGTCTACGCCACGCTGCGCGGGCCGTTTTTCGCGCTGTCCGACGACGCGCTGCTGACCTTCCGTTCGGTCGCTGGCAAGCCGGGGAAGCTGCACCCGCTGCGGCCGTACGAGTCGAAGGACTATCCGCCCGCGGCGCTCGAGGTGCTCGAAGGGCTGCACGTGCTTCGCGGCCTGCACGTCGGCCGCAATCGCCGGCCGATCGCCGACACCATCGCGCAGCTGCTCGAGAAGACGCGTGCCCACGCGGGTGTCGCGTTCTGGACGGCGGGAGACCAGGCGCTCGCGAACCTCTCGCAGCTGACAGACCTCGCGCGGCGCTTCGAAGCGGGCGGCGGCCGCTCTTTCCGTGCCTTCGTCGATCGCCTTCACGCCGACGCGGAAGGTGGCACCGCGCCCGAAGCGCCCATCGTCGAAGAAGGAAGCGAAGGCGTTCGCATCATGACCGTGCACGGCGCGAAGGGGCTCGAGTTCCCCGTCGTCATCCTCGCCGACCCGACGGCGCCCCACAGCGGCCGCAAGCACCCGTCGCATTGGGTCGACCCCGAGAAGAAGCTGTGGGCCGAGCCGCTGGCGAACTGCGCGCCTGTCGAGCTGAACGAGCACTCGGCCGAGGTGCTGCGCCGCGAGCGCGAAGAGTCGATTCGCCTCGTCTACGTCGCCGCCACGCGCGCGCGAGACTTGCTGGTCGTGCCCGTCGTCGGCGACGCGCGACAGGAAGGCTGGGTCGACGTGCTCCACCCGGTGGTCTACCCGAAGTCCGAAGACTGGCGGACCACGCGCGCGGCGCCCGGGTGTCCCGCTTTCGGCAGCGACTCGGTGCTCGAACGGCCTGATCGCGCCGCGTACTCGGTGTCGGTGATGCCCGGGCTTCACGTGCCTGAGGTCGGAGCGCACGAAGTCGTCTGGTGGGACCCGAAGACGCTCGAGCTCGACGAGTCGCACAGCGCGGGCCTGCAGCAGGACGAGGTGCTGCGCGACGACCCCGAGGGGAAGAACACCGCTGCAGGACTCGCCGGCTTCACCGCGTGGGACGACGCGCGCACCGCGACGCTCGCGGCGGGAATCAGGAAGTCGATGAACGTGGTCACCGCGCGAGAGGCCGGGCTCGCGGTCACTTCTCCCGTCGGTCAGGAGTCGAGCGACGGCGTTCGCGCCGGCCGCCCGGGTGGCCGCCGCTTCGGAGCGCTGGTTCACGCCGCCCTCGCCGAAGTTCCTCTCGACGCCACCGCCGCGCAGATTTCCGTCGTCGTCGAGCTCAAGGGGCGGCTGCTGGCGAGCTCGGACGACGAGGTCCGCGCCGCAAGGGACGCCGTCGCCTCTGCGCTGAAGCACCCGCTGTTCCGCGCCGCCGCGACCAGCCGAACTGTGCGCCGTGAGAGCCCCGTCTCGCTGCGCTTGAACGACGGCTCGCTGGCCGAAGGCGTCATCGACCTCGCGTTCGCTGAAGGCGATGGCTGGGTGGTGGTCGACTTCAAGACGGACGCCGAGCTCGAAGGCCACCGCGCCGAGTACGAGTCGCAGGTGTCCGTCTATGTACAGGCGATCTCGCGGGCCACCGGGAAGCCGACGCGCGGCGTGCTGTTCAGCGTGTGACGAAAGACACGTCGCGCTCTTTCACGCCCGGCTCGAGGAAGTGCAGCAGCGCCAGGCCTTCTTCCTTCGCTTCGTCGCGCTGTGCCTTCGTCACCGCTGCAAACTGACGGACCTCGAGCGTGGCGGCGGTCTTCGTTGCTTTCACGCTCCACGTCGCGGCGACGCGGCCGTCGACCAATACCGTCGGCAGAATCTGCAGGTTCTTCGTCGAGACCAGCGGCCGATGCGCGTCGTCGATCACGCGCGAACGATCGGCATGTCCGAGCACGAGGTTGTCGAAGTCGGGAAGGAAGCGAACCGGCGCTGGCACGTCTTCGTCGGGCCGTGGCGCTTTCGGCAGATCGAAGAGCTCCTTTCCCTTCGCGCCCTCGAAGGTCTTCAGCTTCGCCCGCACCTTCTCGAACGCCGGCGCGAGGTCCTTCAGCCCCGACCACGCCTGCATGTCAGCCACGGTCGCCGGGCCGAACGCCGCGAGGTAGCGGAGCACCAGCGCAGCGGCGTCTTCATCCGTGCCCGACGCCTTCTTCAGCCACGCCTTCGACAGCGCGAACTGCGCGTCGGTTGGAAAGCCCCACGTCGCGTCGGCCGGCACCTGCACCAGGTGCAGCCCGCACCGCGCTGCGAAGCCGAGCGCGCGGTCATTGACCTTCGGGTTGAGGCCCACGAGGTGCTGCCGAATCTCTTCGAAGGTTCGCGGCCCTTGGGCGAGAAACTTCTCTGCCTGCGCGCAGACCTTCGCGACGTCGAGCCCCTTCGCCCGCTCGCGCAGCACCTGCCCGATGCTTTTCTGGAGCATGGCGGTGAACACCGCGCGGAACTGCAGGAAGTCTTTCGCCGTCAGCAGGTGAAGCGTGCCGCGCATCGACGTCGCCCGCACCACCGCGCGCTTCTCGTACAGGTCGAGCAGCTCTTTGCGTTCGAACCCTTCGACCCGCGACCAAAGCCCGACGAAGGGCGGCCGCGGCAGCTGCGACTGCAGGCCGATGAGCGCGTCGATCGCCGACAGGGCAGAGACGTTCTCGCGCTTCAGCAACAGCTGGCGGGCGAGGGTGGCGCGGTTCAGCTGTCGTTGGGAGAGCGGCACACCGGAAGCAGTTATCACAGCGCCACTCCCAGCGACGACAGCAGCCGCTGCGGTTAGAGTCCTCGCCGTGCCCGGGTCGATCAAGCTACCGCCGACAGTCATCAACACCACGGGGACGACCGGCACGAGTCCCGCCCAGCCCGCGCGTCCGGCGGGCACGGCTCCGGCGCAGGCGGCTGATCGCTTCGCCTCGAGCAAGCTCCTCACCCAGCTCACGGGCCGCGATGCGGTGCGATCGCCCGGCCAGCTCGCGTCGGATCTCGGCAACGTCAACGACGTGTCCGAGCTGCCCGAACGGCTCGCGGCCGACCTCGGCATTCATCTTCCCGAGCTGATCTCGCTGCTGAACATGACGCGGGACCAGAAGGCCACGCGGCTGATGCAGTTCCTCGTGCCGTACGCGTCGAAGCTCGCCGAGCTGAGCCAGGCCAACGCGGTGCCGCCGCAGCAGCGCGCGCAGGTGGAACAGAAGCTGGTGACGCCGATGGCCGAAGCGGGCCTCGAGCACGTGGTCGAGCTGACGACGGGCAAGGTGGGCGTCGAGGTCGCGAAGGAGCTGCTCAAGTCGCAGACGCCGCAGCAGGCGCACGCGCATCTGGAAGGCATGAAGTTCGACGCGCCGACGTGGGCGTCACGAACCGAGGCAACGAAGTCGAACGAAGTGCAGCGAACCAACGAGCCGGCCCTGCAGGCCCAGCCGCCGGTGGTTCAGCCGCAGAAGGAACAGCGCATCGCGTCGCGCGCCGATGTCGAAGACGAGCCGAAGAAAGACAAGAGCAGTGACAAGGTGCTCGGCCGCAACATGGTGTGGAACGTGCTGCACCTGTTCAACGGCAACGACAGCGGCCCGGTGAGCGAAGCGAAGAAGAACGACCTGTTGGTCGCCACCGGTTGGCTCATCGTGATGATCGTGGTGGTGGGCACCGCTGTCGTGCTCGCGATGCTGCTCAGGTAGTCGTCGCCTTCTTGAGCTCGGGGGGCGAGACCGCGCCGCCTTCGTTCGCCCAGCGATCGATCTCGTGCATGGGCACCTTGCGGGGCGGGTTGATGCCGCGGCCGGAGTTCCACTTCATGATCAACGGCGCCAGGCGCGCGCCGATTCCGATGCCCAGCGCCACCAGGCCAACCGCCGCCAGCACCTGCATGAGCGAGGGGGACGACGGGCCAAACTGCATCGGTGGGGCGAAACGGGACTTTCGCAAGGTGTCGAACACTGGAGTCCTCCGGGAAATGGCTGACATGCCGGGACACAGAGCATGAATGGTGCCGTTCGGCGCAGTACGCTCGCGCGCCTTGGCTCGCCGGAAGACCAAAGCCCCCGACGAACGCGCCCCGCAGGTGCGCCACCTGCTCGCCATCGACGCCGCCAACGTCATCCAGCGCCTCGTCTCGCGCCAGCACGAGATGGTCGCCCTCTTCTCGCGTCGCCGCGATCGCACCCCGATGATCGAGGCCGTGCGCAGCTGGTTCCTCAGCATCCACTTCGCCGAGCTCGTCGTCCTGCCGCCCGCTGAACAGAAGGCCGTCAGCCTCTTCTACGAGCTGCTGGACGAGCTGCGCTGGTACCTGCAGTACACCGAAGACATGCCCACCCAGGTGCAGACGAAGGTCGGCATCTACGTCGGCCGCCTCGAAGCCAGCCACCGCCAGCTCGTCGCTGCCATCGGCCCGCCCAGCGCCGACGGGGTCGCCGTCGTCGAAGCCCGCGTCGTCAAGCGCAGCGCCGGCTGATCACTTCCCCGCGTCCGGCGGCGTCAGCCGCTTCGCCAGGTCCTTCACGAATGCTCTCAGGTCCGCGTGCGGCTTCGTCTCTGCCTGCGCCACGTACCGCTTCGCCGAGATCGGCATGCCGTTGTGGCCCGCCATCGCCGCCACCGACACCTGCGTCTTGCCCTTCTTGTCGATCTCTACCGCGTCCAGGATGATCACCACCCGCGCCTGACGCGACTTCGCCACCGCTCCGAGGCACGGGCCCAGCCGGCAGCCCTCTTCCGGCAGCTCGTTCTCGTCGATGCGCACCGACTCGAGGCCCACCGCCTTCAGCTCGGCCACCACCTGCTCGGCGAAAGCGCGCGAGACGTCCTCGTACACCGCGTCAGGCGTCGAGACGTCGATGACGACCACCCGTGACGGGGCCACCTGGCTGAAGACCACCACCGCAAGCAGAGACAACACGCCGGCAAGCTAAGCCGCGGGCGGCTTCGGGTCGACATCGGGCTTCTCGTCCCTGGTGTTGCGCTCGGTCAGACCCTGCAGGTGCAGGAACACCACCCAGATGATCGTGATCATCACGCCGATGAAGATCAGCCCGATGTACTCCTTCATCCCGAAGGTGCTGCCAATCGCCGGTGCCGCAGCCAGCATTCGCATGGCCGCTGTCTACCGCGGCTGAGAATGCCCTGCTGGCTGGCAAATTAGCGGCGCTTACCCCAGCGACCCCTGCGCCTATCTTCCGGTGGCCGAAAAATCCTTGGCTCCACCGGACCACTGTGTAAAACGACCGCCACCTGTTTACCTTCTGCGCCAGCAGCGGAGCGCGACGCAAAATGACTGTCACATCTCGATTCACGTTGATGCCGCTGCTGTCGATCGCGGCTTTGGTGTTGCTCACCGGGTGTCCGCCCGCGGCCGCGCACACCCCCCAGGGCGGCCACGACCTCTATGAGTCGTGCAAGTCCTGTCACGGCGTCAACGGGCAGGGTCAACAGAACCTGGCCGCTCCGGCGATCGCCGGGCTGCCCAAGTGGTACGTCTCCTCGGCCCTTCACAAGTTCCGAACGGGCATCCGCGGCGCCCACCCCGACGACTACGAGGGCCTTCGGATGCGCCCCATGTCGCGGCAGATGGCCAGCGAAGCAGAGATCGAGACCATCTCGGCGTATGTCGCGGCGATGAAGCCCGTTCGTTCGCCCGCCACGCTGACTGGAGCCGACGCGGCCGCAGGCCAGACTTCCTACGCGGTCTGCGCTGCGTGCCACGGCGCCAATGGCATGGGCAACGAGCTGCTGAAGTCCCCGCCGATCGCCGGCCAGGCCGACTGGTACCTGCTGAGCTCGCTCAAGAAGTTCAAGGCGGGAGTTCGTGGCACCGCGCCGGGCGACGTCTCGGGCTCTCAGATGCGGCCGATGTCGATGACGCTGGCCGACGAGCAGGCGATGAAGAACGTGATCGCCCACATCAGCACCCTGGGGCAATGAGCCATGTCCAAAACCACCATCACACCCGAGAAGCTCTCGTGGTCCATCTTCGGGCTCACCGCCCTCGGCGCGGTTGCCTTCATCGGCGCCGTCTTCTTCTTGGTTCTGCTCTGAGCTCCCCATGATTCAGCACTACGTCGACCAGGCTTCCAGCTACGCCGCAGACATCGACAACCTCATCCTGCTGATCACGGCGGTCACGGGCTTCTTCTTCCTGCTCGCGCAGGCCCTGTTCTTCGGGTTCATCGTCATGTTCGGCGAGAAGGAAGGGGTGAAGGCGCAGTACATCGCCGGCGAAGAGTGGCGCGAGAAGAAGTGGGTCGCGGTTCCCCACTACGCCGTGCTCGTGTTCGACGTGCTGATCATCGTCTCGGCGATTCGGGTCTGGGTGGACGTCAAGCAGACCACTCCGGTGGTCGACGAATCAGTGCGCGTCATCGCCCAGCAGTGGGCGTGGACCTTCATTCACGCGGGCCCCGACGGAAAGCTCGACACCCCCGATGACATCCGCACGATCGACGAGCTCCACGTCGAGGTCGGCAAGACCTACGAGTTCGAGCTGCAGTCGCGCGACGTGCTGCACAGCTTCTCGGTGCCCGCCTTCCGCCTCAAGCAGGACGCGATTCCCGGCCGCACCATCAAGGGCTGGTTCAAGCCGATCCTCACCGGCGGCTACGACATCCAGTGCACCGAAATCTGCGGCATCGGCCACGGCCTGATGCCCGCCCGCATCATCATCGAGAAGCCCGACGCGCACGCCGAGTGGGTGAAAGCCCATTCTCAGCTCGCCGCGGCGAATCCATCGGGAGTTCCGTAAATGAGCACGCCTGTCGCCGACCCACACGCGCCCGCTTCGCACGACGCGCACGCCCCTCACGGGGACCATGCGCATCACGAAGAGAGCTTCTTCAAGAAGTACCTCTTCAGCACCGACCACAAGATCATCGGGTTCCAGTACCTGTTCACCGGCATGTTCATGGCGTTGATCGGTGGGTTCACCGTCTACGTCTTCCGCATGCAGCAGGCGTTTCCGGGGCTCGATGTTCCAGGCTGGGGCCGTGTCAGCGCGCACGACTACAACTCGCTGGTCACCACCCACGGCTCGGTGATGATTTTCTGGGTGGCGATGCCGGTGCTGATCGCCGCGCTCGGCAACTACCTCATCCCGCTGATGATCGGCTGCGATGACATGGTGTTCCCGCGGCTCAACCGCCTCTCGTACCAGCTGTTCCTGTTGAGCGCGCTCATCCTCATCTTCTCGTTCTTCGTCGAAGGCGGTGCCTTCGGTGGCGCCTGGACGTCGTACCCGCCGCTGTCTGCGCGCGCCGAGTACAACCTCACGCCGCACGGTGCTCCGCTGTGGCTCGTGGCCGTTGCAATCGAGTTCGTCGCCTTCCTCCTCGGCGGCATCAACTTCGTCACCACGATGATGAACTCGCGTGCGCCGGGGATGAAGATGTTCGACGTCCCGATGATCGTCTGGATGATCGTCATCGCGAGCATCCTCTTCATGGCGTCGGTCGGCCCGCTTGTCGCCGGCGCGGTGATGCTGCTGTTCGACCAGACCATCGGCACGGGCTTCTACGACCCGGTGCGCGGCGGTGACCCGATTCTCTGGCAGCACCTCTTCTGGTTCTTTGGCCACCCCGAGGTCTACGTGGTGATGTTGCCGGCCGTCGGCATCGTCGCCGAGATCATCACGGTCTTCTCGCGCAAGAAGCTCTTCGCGTACAAGACGGTGCTCTACACGGCGCTGGGCACGGGCGTACTGAGCTTCTTCGTCTGGGCGCACCACCAGTTCATCGCCGGCATCGACCCGCGCATGGCGAACATCTTCGGCGTCACCACGCTGCTGATCTCGATTCCCGTCGCCGAGATGATGTTCGTCTACATCGCGACGCTGTACGGCGGCTCGATTCGCCTGACCGTGCCGATGCTGTGGGCGCTGGCCTTCATCTCCGAGTTCCTCATCGGCGGCGTGACCGGCATCTTCCTCGGCGCGTCGGCGGCCGACATCTACTTCCACGACACGTACTTCGTGCTCGCCCACTTCCACTACACGTTCGTGCCGATCGCGATCATCTCGGTGTTCGCGGCGATCACCTACTGGTTCCCGAAGATGTTCGGCCGGATGATGAACGAGGCGTGGGGCAAGGTGCACTTCTGGGGCACGATCGTGTGCTTCAACTTCATCTTCATTCCGCTGTTCATCACGGGCGCGCGCGGCGATCACCGCCGCATCTTCGACTACACGCACTTCCCCGACCTGATGAAGCCGGGCATGCAAGACCTTCGAATCCTCGCGACGCTGGCGCTGCTCGGCATGCTCGTGTTCCAGGTGCCCTTCCTGGTGAACTTCATCTTCTCGATGTTCCGTGGGCCGAAGGCGGTCGACAACCCGTGGCGCGCCAACACGCTCGAGTGGCACGCCCCGTCGCCTCCGCCGCACGGCAACTTCCCGGTGCTGCCGACGGTCTACCGCGGCCCCTATGAGTACAGCGTGCCGGATCGCGAAGACGACCACTGGCCGCAGCACCTGCCGAACTAAGCCAACATGATCCGACCAATCGCGACGACGCGCAGTGCAACGGGCATCCCCACCGGCCGGCTTGCCGTGTGGTGGGTCATCGCCTCTGAAATCGTCATCTTCGGAGGCCTGCTCGGCGGCTACATCATGCACCGGCTCGGGCACCCCGACTGGGCGAACCAGGCTGCCAACACCAACACCTGGGCTGGCGCCTTCAACACCCTGGTGCTGCTCACCAGCAGCCTCGCGGCAGTGCTCGGCCACCAGGCGGCCGAGAAGGGCGACGGCAAGAAGGCGGCGAACTTCCTCTACCTCACCTGTGTCGGCGGCCTCGTCTTCCTGATCGTGAAATCGATCGAGTGGACGACCGAGATCCGGCACGGGATGACGATCACCTCGAACACCTTCTGGTCTTTCTATTACACGGCCGCCGGTCTCCACGGCCTGCACGTCATCGCGGGCATGATCATCATGCTGTTCGTCGCGGCCGACGCGAAGAAGAACAAGGAGCTCCAGCGGGTCGAGAACATCGGCATCTACTGGCACTTCGTCGACCTGGTCTGGATTTTCCTCTTCCCGCTGCTCTACATCGCGAAGTGACCCATGTCTGATACCGCACACGCTGCTCCGCCGCCGGGCTCCGCTCCCCATGACGCCCATGGGGCCGGGCACCACACGAACTACGTGAAGATCTGGGCCATCCTTTGTGGCCTGCTGGTCGTCAGCGTGGTGGGCCCGATGCTCGAGATTCGCGTCGTCACGATGGTGACCGCGTTCGGCATCGCCTTCGTGAAGGCGTACCTCGTCGCGACGCGGTTCATGCACCTGAACCTCGAGAAGAAGCTCGTCCCCTGCATGCTCGGCACGATGCTCGCGCTGATGGCGCTGATGGTCGGCGCGATGTCGCCCGACGTGATGAAGCACGAAGGCGCCCGCTGGGAAAACACGGCCGCGAAAGAGTCGGTGAAGCGCGGGATGCTGCTCCACCCCGGCGCCCACCATGACGAGAAGGCCGGCACAGAGCACGGCGCCGCGCCGCAGCACTAGTTAGAGAAGCACGACGATGGATGGCACGATGCCCGCTGAGCCTGCACGCCACTTTCGCCGGGTCCAGGTGCTGCCCAACGGCGTGCTCGGCATGCTCATCTTCATCACCGCTGAAGTGATGTTCTTCGCGGGGCTGCTCAGCGCCTTCACCATCGTTCGCGCGTCGAACATGCCGGTCTCGTGGCCGCCGCCTGGCCAGCCGCTGCTTCCGGCCTCTGCCACCGCCATCAACACCATCGCGCTCGTGCTCAGCGGCGTCGCGTTGTTCGCCGCCCACCGCGCGTTTGCGAAAGACAAGCTGCGCGGGGGCCTGGTGCCGATGGCGGTCAGCCTCGCGCTGGGCGTCACCTTCGTCGGGCTGCAGGGCCTTGAGTGGGTCAGCCTGCTCAAGCAGGGCCTGACGATGACCTCGAGCACGCTCGGCTCGTTCTTCTATTTGATTATCGGCATTCACGGCATCCACGCGCTCGCCGCGATCGCCTTCCTCGCGTACGCCCTCGTGAAGCTGCGCCAGGGCCGCCTGGTGCCCAACGTTTTCTACACGACCCAGGCCTTCTGGTACTTCGTCGTCGGCATGTGGCCCGTCATCTACGCGCGGGTCTACTTCTGATGCGCGCGCTCACTTTTCTCGGCGGGTTCCTGGTCGCCACTGCCGCCCTCGCGTGCCCGACCTGTGGCGCCGAAACCGACACCAAGGGCACGTACCAGGCGATGACGATGGTGATGTCGCTGCTGCCGCTGCTGATGATGGGCGGCGTCGTCGGCTTCATCGCCTACCGTGTTCGCAAGGCTGACCGCGCGGTGCCGCCACCTGCGCCGCCCGCGAAGTGAGCGCCGAAGCTCCTGCGGCGCCCGAGCCGCCCAAAGTCCCCGTCTGGAAGAACCCGTTCGTCATCGCCTTTGCCGTCGGCGTCGTCTTCCTCACCGCGCTGCCCTTCATGCAGCAGCGCTTCTTGAAGGCGCCACCTCCCGGCCCGCCTGTCGGTGCCTGGGCCGGCTCGCTTCGCGACGGCGGCACCTTCACCTCGGAAGACTTGAAGGGCCGCGTCTGGCTCGCAAGCTTCGCCGCCGACCCCGTTCGCCGCGCCGAGTTCGGCGACATGCTCCGCCACTTCGACGACCTGCCTCCCCACAAGGTCGCGCTCGTTTCCTTCGTCGCTCCCGGCGAGGCCAGCCCGTTTGGTGGTGACGCCTGGTACGTGGTCAGCGGCACGCCCGAGCAGTTCGATTCACTGGTGCAGAAGTTCCAGCCCACTTTTCAGGAGGCGCTGGCCACCCGCAACGCCGGCGGCTTCACCCCCGACTACGACGCCGGCACCACCCCCGCCGAGTGGCTTCACGTGCCGGCGATCGCCGTCATCGACCAGAACGGAGCCTTTCGCGTCTTCTGGAACGAGCAGAGCCTGGGCCGCGGCAACGCGATCAACGCCGCCCGCCTGCTCGCCCGGCAGGGCCCTACTCCTTAGTCCAGTCTTCGCAGCGCAGCCCCTTCACCCGCCCGAGCTCGCGCGCATTGTTCGTCACCAGCACCAGGCCCGCCGCGATGGCGTGGGCCGCGATGATCGTGTCCAGTGGGCCGATGGGGCTGCCTCTCTTTTCGAGGTCCGCCCGCACCGCGCCATAGACCCCCGCGATGTCGTCGGGCAGGGGCAGTGAGGCGACGACGTCGAGGAAGTCGTCAATCATCGGCTTGAGGCGTTCAGGATGTGGGTGTTTGGCGACGCCGAACCGCAGCTCCATTTCCGTGATGACGCTCACTGAAACCCTGGCGCGGGGGTGGCTTCGCAGGCGCTTCACCGCCGCCGGGCTCTTTCCCTTCAGCGCGAGGCTGACGATGTTGGTATCCAGCAAGTACCCCCGGCTCACTTCAGCGGGTCCTTGCGCTCGTGCGGCTGGGAGCGGTCGCCTACCTCGAACCCGTCGTCGACGGCGCCGAACAAGTCCCAGAAGTCGGTGGGCCAGCCACGGGCATCCAACGTCTTTTGCGGAGGGTCAATCAACAGGCGGTCGCCTTCTCTGCGGATGCGCACCTCGCGGCAGGCCAGCCGGTACTTCTTCGGCAAACGAATCGCCTGGCTGCGCCCAGACCAGAACACCTTTGCCACGTCACTTTTCTTCGTGCCCATCGGCCACCGCCCGCAGAAGAGATATGGCACTGGTATATCCCCTTCGGCCGAGGAACGCCCCCGCCTCATTCCCCGAATTAGCCCCGGTCGTCGCACACCCGGAAGAAGACGAGCAGAACACGCTTCCGAGACGAATAAATCTTGTGACAGGGGTGAAGCTTCGGTACGCACCGCGCCGCACAACTGAGGTCCCTACGACATGGCGCAGATTTTTCCGCGGTGGTCGAACCAAACCCCGCGCTACACCCTCATCGCGACGCTCGTTCTGACTGCTGCTGGCATTTTCGGCGTCTACTACTGGGCCTCCCCGTACAACACCGACGTCGGCTACATGCCGAAGCAGCCCATCGCGTACAGCCACAAGCAGCACGCGGGTGACCTGCAGATGGATTGCCGGTACTGCCACGCCTACGTCGAACGCGGGCCGCACGCCGGCGTGCCTCCGACGCAGACGTGCATGAACTGCCATTTGCAGATCAAGAAAGACTCCCCCGCGCTCGAGGTGCTGCGCCAGAGCTGGGCCACCAACACCCCGGTTCAGTGGAAGCGCATCCACAAGCTCCCCGACTTCGCCTACTTCGACCACAGCGCCCACATGGGCGTCGGCGTCGGTGAGAACCGCGCCGCCATTGGCTGCGAGACCTGCCACGGCCGCATCGACACGATGGAAGTCGTGAAGCAGGTTCAGCCGCTGTCGATGTCGTGGTGCCAGGAGTGCCACAGCGACCCCGCGCTCAACCTTCGCCCCGTCGCCGCCATCACCAAGATGGGTTGGACGGGTGACCTCGCCTGGCGCGACAAGGCGATGCAGATCGCCACCACGCTGCACGCCCCTGGCAACCTCTCGACCGTGCGGGTCGCTGCCGCCGACGGCACGCACCAGACGTTCGCGACCTCGGGCTGCAGCGGCTGCCACCGGTGACCCCCGACAACATGACGACCTTCGATCAGCGTGCAGCCCACGTGAGGATGAACCCGTGAAGAAAGACCCGTACGCCCCACTTGCCGACCAGATGTCGCAGCCGCCGACGCACTGGCGGTCGATGGAGCACCAGGGCCAGCAGCTCGGCGCCATCAACCCGGCCGAGTTCGAATCGCCCGCGATGCAGAGCGACGGCTTCAACCGCCGCGACGTGCTCAAGCTTGCCGGCGCCTCGGTGGCGCTGGGCGGCATGGCCTGCATCCGCCGCCCCGAAGATGAGATTCTTCCCTTCACCCGCATGCCCGAGTCGGTGATTCCCGGGGTGCGCCTCAACTACGCCACCGCCATCAACCGGTCGGAAGGCGCCGTTGGCGTGGTCGTCGAAGCGAACGAAGGCCGCCCCACCAAAATCGAAGGCAACCCGCTGCACCCGTCGTCGCTGGGCGGCAGCGACATCTGGGCCCAGGCCGAAGTGCTCGGCCTCTACGACCCCGACCGCGCGCGCGCGCCCCACAACGTCGGCAAGCCCAGCACCTGGGAAGCCTTCGACGGCTTCCTCAAGCAGCACTTCGACAATGCCATCGCCGCTGGCGGTAAAGGCGTCGCGTTCCTCACCCAGGAAGATGGCGGCCCGACCTTCGAAAGGCTGCTGAAGGCCGGCCTCGGCAAGCTGCCGCAGGCGAAGGTCTACCGGTGGGACCCGCTGGCCGCCGACGCGAGCCAGGCCGGTTCGCAGCTGGCGTTCGGCCCCGGCGCCCGCGCCCACTACGAGCTGACGGCCGCGAAGGTCATCTTCTCGCTCGACTCCGACTTCCTCGTGAAGGGCCCCGAGCACCTGCGCCTGGCCCGCCAGTTCGGCAAGAGCCGCACCGTGATGAACAAGGAAGACGCGGCGCAGATGAACCGCCTCTACGTCGCTGAAGGCATCTTCAGCAGCACCGGCGCGAACGCCGACCACCGCGTGCGCGTGTCCAGCGGCCAGTGCGGCGAGCTGCTGAAGGCGCTGGCGAAAGAGCTGTCGGGCAAGCACGGCCTGGGCATCGGCGAGCTGTCGGGCGCTGTCGACGGCGCGACGGTTCCCGCGGGAGCCGAGAAGTTCGTCGCCGCGCTGGCGAAGGACCTCGCGGGCGCGAAGGGCGCCGCAGCGATCTTCGTCGGTGAGCGTCAGCCCCCGGCGGTGCACGCACTGGCGCAGGCGCTGAACGTGGCGCTCGACCCGGCCGGCGCGGTGCTGACCGTGTCGAAGGGCACCGAGGCGCGCGTCTCGCACCTCGACTCGCTGACTGCGCTCACCACCGCGCTCGTCGCGGGCGAAGTGCAGACCCTGGTCATCTTCCACGCCAACCCCGTCTACACGGCGCCCGGCGCGCTGAAGTTCGCCGAAGCGATGGCAAAGGCGGCCACCGTGGTCCACGCCGGGGTGATGCCCGACGAGACCGCGGCCAAAGCCACCTGGCACGTGCCGGTGGCGCACTTCCTCGAGGCCTGGGGCGATGCGCGCGCGTGGAATGGCACCGCGTCCATCGTGCAGCCAATCATCCTCCCGCTGTTCGGTGCTCGCGCCGACTCGACGGTTTTGGCCGCGATGACGGGCAACGGCGAACAGTCAGACCGCAAGCTCGTCGAAGAGACGTGGCGCGGTGCGGGCGGGCTGCTGCAGACGGTAAAAGAGTGGCGGCGCGCGCTGCATGACGGCCTCGTCGTGGGCAGCGGTCGCACCCCTGCGGTGTCGGCGGCTTCGCTGGCTGCGGTTGCCGCTGCGCTGGGCAACGTGAAGGCGACGGCGCCGACGAAGGCCGCGCTCGAGCTGGTCGCGACGCACGGCCACGTGCTCGACGGCCGCCTCTCGAACCTGACCTGGAACCAGGAGCTGCCGGACTCGATGAGCAAGCTGTGCTGGGACAACGCGGTGCTGGTGTCCCCTCAGTTCGCAAAAGAGGCGGGCATCATGAGCCGCGTCGATCGCAACGGCTACACCGCCGACGTGGTCGAGCTGAACGTCGACGGGCGGAAGCTCACCGCTCCGGCGTTCGTGCTGCCGGGCCTGGCGACCTACACGGTGGCGATGCTGCACGGCTACGGGAAGACCTCTGGCGCCGTCGCCACGGGCGTCGGCGTCGACGTGGGAGTGCTCACCGCCGACAACACGGGCGTCGTGCAGAACGTGACGCTCACCCGCACCGACAAGACGCAGGTGCTCGCCTCGACGCAAGACCACTTCAGCGTCCCTGCGAATCCTTTCAAAGAGCTCACCTTCGCCCAGATGACCGACGCGAAAGGCATCGAGCGCACCCTGGGCCTCGGCGAACGCCCGCTGTACCGCACGGGCACTGCGGCCGAGATGGCGAAGGGCGACAGCGCCTTTGCGAAGAAGGGCAGCATCCCCAACGACCTGGTGCAGCTGGGCACGCCGAACACCCGCCCGAGCAAGCCGATTCAGATGGTGGCTGACATCACCTACGAGGGTCAGCAGTGGGGCATGACCATCGACCTCGCGAGCTGCATCGGCTGCAACGCCTGCGCGATTGCCTGCGTGGCCGAGAACAACATTCCCGCCGTCGGCCGCGAGCAGGTGTTGCTCGGCCGAGAGCTGCACTGGATCCGCATCGACCGCTATTTCCAGGGCGACGTCGATGACCCGAAGGCGGCGCACCAGCCGCTGCCGTGCATGCACTGCGAGAACGCGCCGTGCGAGCCGGTGTGCCCGGTGTCGGCGACGGTGCACGACGATGAAGGCATCAACGCGATGGCTTACAACCGCTGCATCGGCACGCGGTACTGCGCCAACAACTGCCCCTTCAAGGTCCGCCGCTTCAACTACCTGGACTTCAGCACCTCGGGAAATCTGGTGCCCGGCACGGACGGCACCATCGGCCTCTCGCTGAAGGGCGACGTGGCGAAGGTCGAACGGATGAAGACGCTGAAGTTCCAGCGCAACCCCGACGTCACCGTTCGGTACCGCGGCGTGATGGAAAAATGCACGTACTGCACGCAGCGGGTCGAAGAGGCCAAAGTCATGGCGAAGCGCGCCGGTAAAGACCGCAAGGCGCTGCCCGATGGAGCCGTCACTCCGGCGTGCGCCCAGGCGTGCCCGACCCAGGCGATCACCTTCGGCAACATCAATGACCCGCTGTCGAAGGTCGCGAAGATGAAATCGAGCGAGCGCAACTACGAGATGTTGCAGGAGCTCAACATTCGTCCCCGCACCACCTTCCTCGCGCGGGTGAAGAACGAGAACCAGGAGCTGGCATGAGCGCGGCCGCAATCGCAGACACTTCGAAGCACCGCGGCGACGTCGCGCTGGACGAATTGACGAGCCAGCGCGAAGTCCTCATTCGCGGCACCCACACGTTCCACGACATCACCGAGATCGTCTGCCGGGTGAACGAGACGGAGATCAAGAAGACTCCGCGCCCGTTCATCTTCATGTTCCTGCTGGCGGGCAGCGTCTTCGCGATGTTCGGCGGCTACGTCGGCTTCCTCATCTGGGAAGGCCCGGGCATCTGGGGCAACAACAACCCGGTCGGCTGGGCGTGGGACATCGTCAACTTCGTCTTCTGGGTCGGCATCGGCCACGCCGGCACGCTGATTTCCGCCATCCTCTACCTGTTCCGCCAGAAGTGGCGCACGTCGATCAACAGGTACGCCGAGGCGATGACCATCTTCGCCGTCCTCGCGGCCAGCGCGTGCGTCGCCCTGCACACCGGCCGCATCTGGATGGACTACTACCTGTTCCCCCTGCCCAACCAGATGGGGCTGTGGCCGAACTTCCGTTCACCGCTGGAGTGGGACGTGTTCGCCGTCAACACCTACCTCACCGTGTCGGCGCTGTTCTGGTACACGGGCCTCGTCCCCGACTTCGCCACGCTGCGCGATCGCGCGACGGTGCGCTGGCGCCAGCTGTTCTACGGCGCGCTGTCGATGGGCTGGCGCGGGTCGATGCGCCACTGGGTCACCTACGAAAAGGCGTACCAGATTCTCGCGGCCTTCTCGGCGCCTCTGGTGCTCTCGGTGCACACCATCGTCAGCTTCGACTTCGCCGTGTCGCAGCTGCCCGGCTGGCACACCACCATCTTTCCGCCGTACTTCGTCGCCGGCGCCATCTTCTCGGGCTTCGCGATGGTGCTCACCCTGATGATTCCGGCCCGTGAGTGGCTGGGCCTCAAGGACATCGTCACCGTCAAGCACATCGAGAACATGAACAAGATCATCCTGCTCACGGGCTCGCTGGTCGGTTACGCCTACGGCATGGAGTACTTCGTCGCTGCCTACTCGGGCAACGAGTACGAAGGCTTCACGTTCATCAACCGCAGCTTCGGCCCGTACGCCTGGGCGTACTGGATCATGGTCAGCTGCAACGTCATCACCCCGCAGCTGTTCTGGTTCAAGAAGATCCGCACCAGCGTCGCGTGGACCTTCGTCCTCTCGATCTTCGTGAACATCGGTATGTGGTTCGAACGGTTCGTCATCACGGTGACCTCGCTTCACCGCGACGCGCTGCCGTCGAGCTGGGACTACTTCGTGCCCGTCACCGAAGTCCTCTTCCTGCTCGGCACCTTCGGCCTCTTCCTCACGCTCTTCCTCCTCTTCGTTCGCTTCTTCCCGGCGATCGCGATGTCGGAAGTGAAGTCGGTGATGCCGCAGGCCAACCCGCACTGGGAAGGGTACGGCAAGCACGCGGGCCACTCGGCCCCTGCGCACGGCCACGCTACCGCCGCCGCCGTTGAAGGAGGGCACTGACCATGGCATCTGTCGAGAAGGCGAAGTTGTGGGGCGTGCTGGCGCAGTACGAAAACCCGGCCGAGATTTTTCACGCCTGCGAGCAGGTGCGTGACGAGGGCTACTCGAAGTGGGACGCCTGCGTTCCGTTTCCGGTGCACGGCCTCGACAAGGCGATGGGCCTTCCTCCCAGCCGCCTGCCGTGGTTCGTGCTCAGCGTCGGGCTCTTCGGCAGCGCGTTCATGCTGTTTTTCGAAAACTGGACGATGAGCGTCGCCTACCCAATCGTCGTCGGCGGTAAGCCGCTGTTCTCGCTGCCGGCGTTCGTGCCCGTCTGGTACGAAATCACCGTCTTGAGCAGCTGCCTCACTGCCTTCTTCGGCAACTGGGTGCTCAGCGGGCTGCCCCGGCCGCACCACCCGGCTTTCAACAGCAAGGCCTTCGAGCGCGCCACCGACGACAAGTTCTTCATCATGGTCGAGGCGGCGGATCCAAAGTTCGACCTCGAGAAGACGAAGACCCTGCTCAGCGCCTTGGGCGCCTCGTCCGTCGAGGAGCTGGAGAACTCATGAAACCGGCTTCAGAACTGATGCTCAGCCTTGCGGTGCTGTCCGCGCTGCTCACGGGTTGCCGTGGCGGTGAGTCCGAGAAGCCGCCGGTGCATTGGATTCCCAACATGGACACGCAGGAAAAGGGAAAGGCCTACCGCCGCGACACCACCGGCCTCTTCGCCGACGGGCGCCAGATGCGCGTGCCAGTGGAAGGCACCGTCGCCATCGGCCACCTCGACGACGACGACACCCTCATCGAAGGCACCGCGGCCACCGACGCGGGCATCCAGGCCGACGGCGGCCTGCCGGCCCAGATTCCGACGCAGAAGTTCCCCGCGACCATCGCTTTCGACGACGAAGGCGTGAAGGCGCACGGCAAGCTTCGCTACGACATCTACTGTGCCACCTGCCACGGCGTGCTCGCCGACGGAAAGGGCCCGGTGGCGTTGAAGGGTGGGCTGATGGTGGTCCCACCGAGCCTGCTCGACGCGCGCATCAAGGGCATGGTCGTCGGCAAGATTTATTCGGCGATCAAGCACGGCGTGAACAACGGCAACATGCCGTCGTACGCGGCCCAGATTCCAGTCGAAGACCGTTGGGCAATCATCGCCTATGTCCGTCAGCTGCAGGGTGTGCCGCCCGAGTCGGGTGAAGGCGTCATCGACGTGCCGGTCGCGAAGGTCGCTTCGCTCGAGCACGGCACGCTGCTCTACAAGGCGAAGGGCTGCAACGCCTGCCACACCCTCGACGGCACCAGGCTGGTCGGCCCGACGTGGAAGGGCGCGTTCGGCCGCAAGGAAGCGCTGACCGCGGGCGGCGAAGTCACTGTCGACGAGGCGTACATCAAGGAATCGATTTTGAAGCCGAACGAAAAGGTCGTCGCCGGCTACCCGCCCGCGATGCCTGTCACGCCGATGAGCGACATCGAAATCGAGAGCATCACCCTCTTCATCAAGGCGCAGCAATGAGCGACCACTCCGTGGTTCAGAAGCCGACCGACATCACGATTCCGTCCACCAGCCTGTGGGCGAAGCTGCCGACGATTGGTGGCGTGGCGGCCGCCGTTGGCCTGGGCGCGACGCTGGCGGGCGCGATGGGCGCTGGCCGCGACCGCGCGATGTTCAGCTACCTCTGGGCGTACGAGGTTGCGCTCTCGTTGGCGCTGGGCGGGCTCGGCTGGGTGATGATCGACCACGTCGCGCGCAGCGGTTGGTCGGCGGTCATTCGCCGCATCCCCGAGACGATGGCGGTGACGCTGCCGCTGTTCGCGGTTCTCTTCATCCCCATCGCCACGCTCGGGTTCCACTCGCTGTACCCGTGGTCGCATGAGACGGACGAGATTCTGTTGCGCAAGCGCTGGTTCCTCAACGACGGCTTCTTCTTCGGCCGCGCGGCCGTCTACCTGCTCATCTGGGCTGGCCTCTCGTGGTTCTTCCACAGCAACTCGGTGAAGCAGGACGAGGCGACGGACCCGGCCGCGCGTGACGTCATCACCCGCCGGATGTGGAAGATGGCGGCTCCGGGCATCATTCTCTGGGCCTTCAGCTTGAGCTTCGCGGCGATCGACTGGCTGATGTCGCTGCAGCCGCACTGGTACTCGACCATCTTCGGCGTCTACTTCTTCGCCGGCGCCATCCTCTCGTTCTGGGCCTTCACGGTGCTGGTCAGCATCGGCCTGCAGCGGGCCGGCGTGCTCAAGCAGGCGATTACCGCCGAGCACTTCCACGACATGGGCAAGCTGGTGTTCGGCTACACCGTGTTCTGGGCATACATCGCGTTCAGCCAGTTCATGCTCATCTGGTACGCGAACATTCCGGAAGAGACGATTTTCTACATCGTCCGTCTGGAAGGGGCCTGGAAGTGGGTCTCGTACGGCCTGCCGGTGGCGCACTTCGCGGTGCCCTTCTTGTTCCTGCTCTCGCGGCACATGAAGCGGAGCCGGCTGATGCTCGGCGCGGCCGCTGGCTGGACGCTGGTGATGCAGTGCGTCGACCTCTATTGGTTGATCATGCCGAACTTCGGCGCGCACCATGGCGAAGGCGGGCACGAGGTGCACTTCGCTCCGAACTGGACGGACGCGACGGCGTTCATCGGCATCATGGGCGCGTTCCTGGCCGTCTTCGGTTACTTCTTGAAGAAGAACCGCGTCATCGCGATCAACGACCCTCGCCTCGAGGAATCGCTGGCGCACGAGAACTACTGAAGCAGGCAGCAAGCGCTCCACGTCCCTTCATTCTCAGGGCGCTGCGAAGGCGGTTGCTCCTGCCTGCGTCATCAGCCTCATCAAGGGTGTGCCCTGCCGCGACATCACCAGCGTGTCTCCTTCGGCCCGTGGCGCATGGGTGCCGGTTGCCCAGAGCGGCTGTGTTCCTCGATAGATGACCAGATTCCCGTCGGTCTGCAGTGCCATTCGACAGGCGCCACCACAGCTCGTCGACGGCCCAGGCGAGGTCCACAAGGCCGTCGGCAGGCCCACCTTGGTGATCTGCAGGCGACCATCTGGCCGCAGCTCGAGGAAGGCGTCGCTGGCGTCGTGCTTCCACCTCACGAAGCCACCCTCGGCCAGCGAGAATGGACGATCGAAGACAACTGTTCCGTCGGCCTCATTGCTCACGAACGGCAAAGAGCCAGTCGCAGTTGAGATGCGAAGCCACGGGCGGGTCTCGGTGATCCGAAGGGTCGCCCCTTTCGTTCGACCCATGAAGGTACCCGAGGACCACACTGGCACCGGCCCACGGTAGATGACCAGGTTGCCGTCAGCCTGGAAGACGACGCGACAACGCAGGCTCGCGCAGTCTCCGGCCGTCCCTGCCGCGAAGAGAATTCGATCGTCAGGCGCGAGGACGACGAAGACTCCGGAACGTGTCATTCGAAGCTTCATTCGCGCGAGCGCGATCGACTGGCCTGCCTCGAGCTGAAAGGCTCCGGCGGGAAAGACGATCTCGGCGGCACGGGGCGCAACGTTCGAGCCGATTGGCGCGACGACGGGTGGCAGGTCACCGCTCAGTGCACCCAGAAATGCTTCGAGGTCCGCGCGCTCGGCGAGTGACAGCTCAACCGCCAAGAGCAGGTCTTCACGGTCGCTGACCCCATCGTTCGTCGCGTAGCGCTCCACCACCGCGCCGAGGGTCGCGGCGCTGCCGTGATGAAAGAACGGCGAGGTTCTCGCCACGTTTCTCAGGCTCGGGGTCATCACCTTGAAGCGGTCGCTCTCAAGGCCCGTGACGCGCATCCGGCCCTCGTCTCGCACCCCATCTGCGTTGGACTCAGGCAAGAACGGCAGCACATGAAAGCTGTCGTCGGTGAAGGCACTGCCGGCGTGGCACTCAGCGCAGCCGGCCTTGCCAAAGAAAAGGTTCTTGCCGCGACGCTCTGCTAGCGAGAGCGCGGCCAGATCACCGTTCAGATATCGGTCGAATGGCGCGTTTCCACTGCGCAGAGAAAGCTGGAATGCGGTCAGCGCCTCGAGCACTCGAGCTTCGGTGATTCCGGGGGTCGAGAAGGCCGCTGCAAAACCCTCCGCGAGGTCGGGGAAAGCCCGCAGCTCCAATACGACAGCACCCAGATGGCTTCCCATCTCAGCCGGGGTCGTGAGCACCTCTCGCCCTTGTTGGTCGAGACCATCGGCGCGCCCGTCTGCAAAGAAGCGGCTCTTGAATGCGAGGTTCAGCAGGGCGGGGGTGTTTCGGAGCAGGCGCGCCGGGCCGCCAAACCGAGCTCGCCGGTCGTCGTGCAGTGAGAACGGCTCGGTGAGTGCTCTGGTCGGAAGGTGACAGCTCGCGCATGAGACGTCACGGCCCGCTGACAGCCGACGATCGAAGAAGAGGCGGCGCCCGAGGTCGATTACCTGCGCGTTCGCAGGACCCAACACGGCGACCTGCTTCACGTCCTTCCGTTTGAGGCCCAGGGGAAGTGCCTGCGAGAGCTCCGCCTGGCGAGGAAAGACGAGGTTTGCCTGCCTGGCGAGCTCCTCGGCCGGCCGCCGGAAGCCCGAAAGGCCTACCTGGTCGATCGCCAGCACCCACTCGGACGACGCCGAAGACAGGCCTGGCCCAATCTCGAGGTCGGCCGCGGGGTCGACGCCGAGCGGATCAGCCTCGAGCGTGGTGCTCTCGTAGCGAACCCCGTTGAAGAAGAGAGTCACCTCGCCGCTGGCCGCCTGTCGAGTGATCGCCACGTGCGACCAGGCCTCTGCCGGCAGCACCGGCCCGAACGGCCCCGTCGACGAGGTCCTCGGACCGCCCACCGAATTTCTGGTCACCGCGAAGACGAGTCTTCGGTTTGCGCCCAACGACAGCTCGAAGCTGCCCCCCTTGCGCACCAGCGGGAGCGCCCGGCTGGCGCCCATCGGGCGTACTGCGAGAGACACCGTCAGATCCGTTGCCTGGTCGAGCAACGTGTGGCCCGTTGCAGAGCGCGCAGGCGCGGTCATCACCCCGTGCGCCTGGAAGTAGACCGCCTTCCCCGAGAACGGCTGGTGTGGCACGCACTGGGGCGCGCAGGTCTCTTCTGGAAACGCGACGCCGGCCCTGAAGCGCGCCGAATGGAACTTGCCCGAAACGTCAGGCGCCGACGTCACGAGGTAGTCACCTGCAACGATTGCTTCAGACATCTCGTAGTAAGCGTCGTAGTCGTCAGAGACCGTCTCTTCGAAGCTCGCCTCGAAGTAGCGCGCGGCGTTCGAGGTGAACATCGGGTAGGTCGCGCGCTTGTCAGTCAGAGGAAGCACCTTTCGCTCCATGAACTCAAGCGGCGACCATCGGCCAGGCATCCGACCGAACGAGCTCATCGTGAGCCGCGGGACCGTGCGGCGATCAGTGTTGGGTTCGCCGTCGATCAGGCGAATCAAGCCACGCGTCGAGGACCCAACCACGCTGGTTCCCGCTCGCCTGATTTTTTCGTCGTTCGCCGTTGCCGAGAAGAAGACGTCGGACCCGTCGAGGCTCATCCAGGGGTAGGCCCCGATCAGGTTCGTGATGGGGTTGCCCTCATGGTCCCGTAGCTGGCGCCGGGCGATCGCGTAGCGGGCGCGAAGCGCAGGCAGGTTGGAGATGGCAGGCAGACTCTGTTGCGGCGCCCACCCTGCGGTCGGATTTCCCAGAGGGGAAAGATACGAAAAGTCGATTTGCCCGCCGTTGCCAGACGCGAAGCGCTGAAACACGAGCAGCCGCCCATCGAAAGTGACGGTGGGCTCAATCCCGTAGAGTGGAGTTCCACCATCCGCGGTCGTCGTCAGCGGGGTGAAGTCGCGGGTCAGCTCCGCTCGATGAAGTCTTCGCGGCCCACTGGGAGGCACCTCGACGATGAAGGTCGCCTCGAGCTTGCCAAGTTGGGCGGGAGCCCCTCCGCTCGCTGTCGGGTAGCGCTGGGTGAAGACGTCCACTTCGTAGGTGAGGAAGGTGCCCAGGGCAGTGGGTTGACCCAGCGCATTGCTTCGAAACGGGTTCTCGGCTTGCCCGGCCCTTGGGACGAGAGCGAGGGAGGTCAGCAGAGGAAGTGAGGCGTGCTGCTGTGGATAGAAGGCCGGCTCAGCCTGCGCCGGCACGAGCCAGACCGTCGGAGCCGAGAAGGCCTCGTGCACCCGCTGCCCGACCTGATCCGCGTCCTCGAGGGGGCGGGCGGTCAGCGTCTCTGGGGAAAATAGGCGAACGGCCCACGCCGACTGTCTCGGCCAGACGGTGCCGCCCGCCGGGCCAGTGAGCCAGACGTAGGGCGGTACACGGGCCATCCGCAACTGCGTCGCACCGGGGCCAGTCGAAAAATACGGGGTGAGCCCCGCGTCCTCGCGCCGGTAGAAAACAAGGTTCCCATCGCTGTTGAACTGCGCGCGGCAGCCAAGGCTGCAGTCGGCCGTGGTCTGGCTCGACCAAACCAGAGTTCCGTTGATCAAGAGCACCAGTGCTCCGTTGTTCTGCATCCTCAGCTCGAAACCGTTCTTCATTGTGGAAGGGTCCACCGCAAGTCCGATTGGGTGCACGACCTCAGCGACCAGCGATGTGGGCAGCTTTGCGGGAACCTGAACGCCCTGAACGAGAACCCGCCCATCCCAGGTCATCGCGTGCCCGTTCGCACGGATGGCCCCGACAGCGACCGGGGTGGTCGGGCTCAGCATCGGTTCCCACGACGTCAAGCCAGCCAGCGCGCTCGACGACGCCGCTGCCAGATCCGGATCCGCGACGAAGTCGTCGGAGACCAACACGTTCTCTGCTTCTTCGGCCGTCGGTTCCCCCGGCGCCAGCGAGCATCCGACTTCCAGCACAGCTGCCAGCAAGGTGATTGATAGAGCTCTCATAGACGGTCGCTCTGTGCACCCTGTGTGCCTCTGCCTACTCGATGGAGAGCGCGCGCTCTCTCACTCAAACAATTGAGGAGCGACACAAAGTTTCGAGGTCACGCAACTCGATGAAGACCCGCGCGGACAATGCGTGGCTGGTTGCGTGCGACGGGCGACCTTCGCCCATTCCGGATTTCAACGCGGCCATGATCGCACTGGCGACCAGCGACGCGTTTCCGAACCTCGACGAAGACGATCTGCTCCTTTTTCGCCGCGCTCAAAGAGCTCGGCCTCGCCTCGCCTCGCGGCCCGCCATCACCCATGCTGGCGCAGCAGCCGCCCGCCGTGGGGCGCTTCGCCCGGGCAATTCAGGGCCGGCTCACTTGACCGAAATTCACCCTGACGAATGCGCTACTGGACGCAGATTCCGTTGGGGAACGAGCACTGAATGAAGGTGCAGCAGACTCCAATCGCGTTGCACAGCCCGCAGGCGCTGCAGGTGCCGTGGCGCGGTGGGTCCTGGATTGGCACGTTCGTGCATGTTCCGACCGAGCCGACCTGGTCACACGCCTTGCACTGCGCCGTGCACGTGGTGTTGCAGCACACCCCATCCGCGCAGACCCCCGACACGCACTCTGCGCCGGTGCTGCAGGCGAAGCCGTTGCCGAGCCGGCAGAACCCGCCACTGCACGTGTAGTTGGCGTTGATGCAGTCGACGGCGCTGGTGCACATCGTGCCGCAGGCGGAGCCGGCGCAGACGTACGGGCTGCATGAGCTGGCGCCCGACGCGGGGCACCCACCCGCGTTGACGCCGTCGCAGAACCGCGCGGGAGTGAAAGTGCTGCCGACACACGTGGCCCCCGCACACTGCACCGCCACCGACTGGGCCTGGCAGCCTCCCGAGCCGTTGCATAAGTCGCCAGTACACGAGGCGGCGTTCGGGGCGCACTCGTTCTTCGGGTCGGTGCTGGCCGACGCAGCTGTGCAGGCGGTGCCCGCGTTGTTGACGACCTGGCACGAGGGACACGACGCCACCGACGAACAGCGTTGATCGCTCTGCGCCTGGGCGCAGGTCCCCGTCTGGCACTGGTTTCCCCCGGTACAGACCGAGCCGGTGGGGGCCTTCACCTGGCACACGCTGCTGTTGCACCAATAGCCGCGCCGAGCGCATCGAGCACCTCAGAGATCCACATCAGCACGTCGTAAGGAGGCAGCGCACCACGCTCTTTGATCAGCCGATCGAACGACGTGCCTTCGAGGAACTCCATCACGAAGTAGTGTGGGCCGCCGGGGAGCTCGCCGAAGCTGAAGATGTCGACGATGCCGCGATGGCCGATCGCGTTCACTGCGCGTGCCTCAGACAGGAAGCGACCGACGAGCTCGGGCTCGCTCGACAGGTGTGGCAGCAGCACCTTGATCGCGACCTTCTTGCCGATCATCGGCTGAAGCCCCGAGTACACGACGCCCATGCCACCCACCCCGACCTGGGCCAGCACGTCGTACTCCCCCACCTTCTTGCCCGAGAGGTCGGTTTCCTTGTCGTGTTTCAACGTGTCGAGTGTTTCATACTGCGCACGTGTGCGAGTGAAGCTCGGCCCGCTGATTTCTGAGCAGCGAACAGAAATCAGGGTGCACCCCATTCGCCAACCGACCGATTCGACGGGTCACCAGCTGGCGCTGGGATTGCAGAATCGGCCCAAATGCGCCGTGCACCGTGGGTGGGGTTGTTGCTGCTGTTCGCCTGCGGGCGGCCTGGGCTGCGGAGCGTGGTGGGCGAGGTCGAGGTGTCGCCGGGCGCGCTGCACTTCGGGCGGACCTGGGTCGGGTACCCCACCCAGGCGACGCTGGTGCTCCACAACAGCGGGCGCGTCGATCAGCGCCTCACGCTGAGCGCGGCGCCGCCGTTCTTCGGCCCAGACGAGCAGCGCGTGCCCGGTGGGGCGCAGCTCGCCGTCCAGGTGACGTTCGCTCCGACCGCCGCCGGCCCCGCGACTGGAACGCTGCGGGTGTCCGATGGACAGCAGCTCTTTGACGTCGCGCTCGACGGCGAGGCCCTGGCCCCACCGAGCTGCAGCGCCGCTTCGTTGTGTCGGGTGAGCGTGTTTTCCCCGACCACCGGGGCCTGCGTCGAGACGGACATCGCTGACGGCACTGCCTGCTCTTCCGTGCTCGCCTGCGCCGTCGAGGGCGTCTGCTCACGCGGGGCGTGCCTGGGCGCCAGCCCCGACTGCTCGGATCAAAATCCGTGCACCCTCGACGCCTGTCAGCCCGGCGGCGGATGTCAGCACCAACCGAAGACCTGCGCCGCCCCCAACAACCCATGCAAGGTCGCCAGCTGCGACCCGACCCAGGGCTGCGTCGAGAGCGACGCCCAGGACGGCACCTCGTGCGGTGCCGCCGACTGCTCCACTGCCCACGTCTGCATCAACGGGGCGTGCAAGGAGCTCCCGGTTCCCGAAGGGGCCTCCTGTGGAGTCGCGTCGCCGTGCCAGGAGCGCGGGGTGTGTCGGCAAAGCCGCTGCGATCTGCCCGCCCAGGGCAAGCTCAAGGAAGCGTGGAGTCGTCGGTTTCCGGCCACGTTCGACTTTCGGGGAGTGAGCGACGCCGCGCAGAATCTGTACTGGCTCGAGTGTGGGTCGGAGTCTGGCTTTCAATGCGGCAGCTGCACCCGCTGCTCGGCGGTGTCGGTCACCCGCGATGGAGTCGAGAACTACCGTCAGGACCTGGGCCCGATGCCGCTCCAGACCTCGACGCTGACCCACCTGCTGACCCAGGGCCGCCTGGTCTACGTGGCCAACTCCGAGGTCGGCGCACTCTCGGCGCTCACGGGCGCTCCGAGCTGGAGCCGCCCGTTGAGCGCGGTGCTCCAGGCGGCACCCGACACCGCCAACTCTGAGTTCGTCCAGTCGATTGCGGCCGATGGCAAAGGCAGCGTCTACCTGATGGTGCGCCGCTACGAGAACGCTCCAAACTCCTCCTTCCCCCGCCACCATGCGCTGGTGAAGCTCGACTCGGCGTCTGGCGCGGTGGTCCTCGCCCGCTTCTTCGACGGTGAGCTCAGCGGCCTGGTGGTCGACGAGTCTGACGATGTCTACTTCGGGCTGTACCCCCGGGCGGTCGGAGGCGTGTCGCCACCACCCGAGGTGAGATCGATCAGCGCCTCCGGGGCCGACCGGTGGCGAACGGTGGAGGTCGGGTCGAGCCCCGTCACGCCGCTCTCGGTGTTCAACCGCCAGCTGGTGCTCGTCGGGGGCCGGGTGGTCTCTACCAGCGACGGCGCGAAGCTGCTCGCGGCTCCTTCCGTGGGCGTGTATCGAAATCCGTTGATGTCGTTGACCGAGCGCACGGTTCTTCTCCAACCCACCGTGACCAAGCCCAGCCCCCTGCCGAGCTGGACCGTGACCGCGATCTCCGTCCCTTCGACCTCGGAGACCCCGTCGTGGGCGATGGACGTCGCCTCGACCAACCACCAGGGCTGGCACGGTGTCTCGGACCTCGTGGCCGGCGCGAACGGGGACACGTTGGTGGCGGGCGCCTCCGGCACCAACACGACCGCACTGACCGCCTTGACCGCGACCGGCGCGCCGAGGTTCACCTGTGAGCTGCCCACAATGGGTTCGGGGTTGGTCCTGAAGTTCGATTCGCCAGTGGTGTTGCTCGAGGGCCGGTGGGCGTTGGTCGATGGCTCAGACTGCTGCGACTTCGGGGAAGAACGCCGGCTGAGGCTCTTCGAGGTTCCCGGACAGCGCCCCGCCCGTCGCGGGTGGGTGGGGGCCGCGGGCGGGCCGTCGGGTGGCGCGCGGCCGCTTCCTTAGCGACCTCGGTCGCCAGCGGCTATAGGGCTGCGCCATGGCCATCTTGCGCAATGAAGTCTGCTTCGCAGGTCCTGGCGGCCCGGTGATTCCGGGCGACGTCGTCAAGCTGCTCACGAAGCTCCAGGCGTTGCTCAAAGAGCGATCGATCGTCAGCGCGCTCGATGGCGGCAACGTCGAGCTCGAGATCGAGAACAAGCCCGCGACGCTTCGGCTCATCTCGTGGGAAGCGCCCAAACACTGCTCGCTGCAGCTGTTCGACGAGCCGCTCGAGAACGAAGAGCTCACCGATTCACCGAAGTCGCGCGCAGTGCTCGAGCTGCTCCACCAGCTGCTCAAAGAGGCCGGCTACGACCCCGAGTGGGTTGGCCCGGACGAAGACATCGGCGACGAGCCGTTCGCGCGCAATTGATCGTCACTGCCTGGGCCGTTTCGACGACCCTTGATCCGTAGAAGACCCACCCCGCGCCGAGGGTGGCGTTCGGCCCGGCCGCCGGCCGGCCTTCATCCGAGAAGATTGCTCCGATCAGGACACGCAGCGAGAAGCCCACCCTGGCGGTGAAGGCGTACCCGACCGCGGCACCGGCGGTCGTGCCGAACGTCGACCGAGCCGAGGAGCGCGTGCGTCGGCGGGCGCCCCTGGGTGACCTCGCCGAGGAACCAGCCGGTGACGGCGATGCCGGTCAGGACATTGAAGACGACCCAACCCACCCGCGCCTCGACCGACACCCGCCCGTTGATCAGCACCCCGGCCTCGGCCGCAGCCGACACCACTGCGAACGCCACCAGCGCCTTGAGGTTCACGCGCGCGACTCTCGCATGAAGGCCCTGCACCACGCCGATGGTGGTCTCCAAAAGCAAGATTGGCTGGCGGCCACGGCGTGGGTTGCCGACAATCGGAAGCATGAAGACTGGTCTGTGGTTCGCAGTGACCTGGGCCAGCTCCGCGGCGTGCTGCTTCTTCGCGGTCGTCTTCGGCGCGCTCGCCGCCGGGCGGGGGATGTCGGCGGGCGAGACGGCAGTGATGCTGCTGGTCCCGCTCGAGCTTCTGCTGTTCCTCGCAGGCTCGCTGGTGTTCTGGCTGAAGAGCGTGGGCACGCCGAACCGTTGGCTCTTCGTCGGGCTGCACGTGTGCTTCTCAATAGGCTCGGCGCTCCTCTTCGCGTTCGTCACTGCGCTCGCGTTCAACCGGTAGAGAAGACCGAAGACTCAGTGGTCTCGAAGGGTTGAGCATCAAGAGACGAAAACCCCGCACTCCTGGCGGGTCGCCTCGTCCTCTGGCACATGTTCATCGTCAACCAAAAGCCCGCGGTTCTCTCGGTTCAGCGTCCGGCCGGCGCGGCTCCGGTGGCGCCATCGCGCGCGGCGCCGGCGCCCGCGCCCGTCTCTCCTTTCGAGCGCAGCGGCTTCGAAGGCGCGGCTCCCGCGCGCGGCGGCTACTTTCCGACCAACGCCGAGCTGATGCGCCCGACCACGGCGTCGGTGGTGAACATCACGAACGGAGATCGCCAGCCGCTCAACCCCGGGCAGATGTCGACCGAACAGGGAATCGCGTTCGTGCAGCAGAGGCTCGCGGCGCTCGGCTACTCGGGCAGCGGTAACGCCTCGAACCAGACCTCGCCGACGACGGGCCCGTTTCGAATCGACTACGGCGACGATGATCGCCGGCACTGGGACATCGATGGGATGAACGTCGGGCTGACGCTGCAGCTCTACGCCAACAACCCGCCCGAGGTTGCCGACCGGATGCTCGCCGCGAACCTGCAGCACGCGCGCCGGCCGTCGGAGGACGAGGCCCCGCCTGCGCGACTGGCTCCGGCTGCCAGAGGTCCGGCTGGGTTCGCGTCGGCACCGACCACCTTCGCGCCGATGCGGCTGTTGCCGGGCACCAACTTCGCGTCGGTGTCGCGCGAGACGCGGCCGATGTCGAACCCCTGGGCGCCGACGCGTGAAGAGCTGGCTCGGCCCACCACCGCGAGCTCACTGAACATCATGACGGGCGAGCGCGTGCCGCTGAACCCGGGGCAGATGTCGAACGAGCAGGGAATCGCTTTCGTGCGCGAGCGGCTGGCCGCGCTTGGCTATTCAGGTTCAGGCGCGGTGTCGAACCAGACCGCGCCGCAGGTCGGCCCGTTCGGAATCGACTACGGCAGCGATGATCGCCGCCACTGGGACATCGACGGGATGAACGTCGGGCTGACGCTGCAGTTGTACGCCAACAATCCGCGCGACGTGGCCGACCAGATGTTGAACGACATCCTTCACCCTCGATAGCGGCTCGCGCCGGGTGGTTGAAGGCGCCGGCGTCGCAGGGCACCCAGGGCTGCGAGCAGGCAGATCGCTCCGGGCGCGGCGGCGCACGACTGCGGCGTGGGAGGCGTCTGCGTGGGAGGCGTGGCAGCGGGAGGCGTGGCAGCGGGAGGCGGGGGCGGGGTCGCGGGCGTCACCGTCACCACTGGAGGCTGTGCGCCGACGAAGACTCCGGTGAGGTCGATGAGCAGGTGGACGCGCCCACTGCTCTGGACGCAGATCGACCCATTCCCGGTGCCGACCAGCACGGCGTTCGCGACGGTCTGACCGAAGCGGAAGTTCAGGTTCGAGGTGGCGGGCAACCCGGACGAACACGGGTACACCGTCGCGAAACCATCGTCGAGCACGTCGGTCGCGGTCACGTTGAGCGCGACTGCGCGCACGTCGGCCGGCAGCGAGGGCAGGGTGGCGAGGTTCAGCTCGAGCTGGGTCGCGCGCGTCGTCCGCCCGACCCACGGGCTGGCCGCGCTGCGCGTGTCGACGAGGCGAATCGGAGCGACCGCCTGGTACGCGAGGCCGCCGGTCGGCGTGAACTGCCCCATCGCGTCGACGATCAAGTGGGTGTCGACCGACGCGACCGCGCAGATGCCGCCCGCTCCCACCTTCGCAGACGCTGACGCTGCGACGGTCTGGCCGGCGACAAAGTTGAGGTTCGACGCGGTCGGAATCGCCTCGCCGCACGGATAGACGGTGAGGAACCCGGTGGCGACTGGCTCGGTGGCGACGAGGTCGAGCACGATCGCGTGCGGATCGAGGGCCTGCGGTGGCACGAGCACGCGCGGGACGTTCGCCTTCAGGCCCTGGCTGCCGTCGCTGCGCGTGTCGACGAGGCGCTGCGGCGCCAGCGGCACGAAGCCCGCGCCGGTCGGGGCGAAGTAGCCCTGCAGGTCGGCGATCAGCTGGGTCGGACTGTGGGTGAAGACGCTGAGGCGCTGGGTCGCGTCGAGGCCGACCGAGGTGGTGTTCGAGGAAGCGCCACCGGGGGCGAAGTTCACCGTCGACGCGGAAGGCAATGGCAGTTGGCCGGGCCACGCGGTCGCGAAGCCAGGGGCGGCCGCGTCGTCCGACGTGAGGTTGAGCGTGACGCCGGTCGCTTGCGAGGGGACTCCGAAGCTGCCGAACGCCTCGAAGCCGAAGGTCGACTGGGCGGCGACTCGACCGTCGGCGCCGCGGGTCAGCCCTGTGATCGCGGACGAGGTGCCGCCCGCGCGGGTATCGAAGAGGCGTACCGGGGTGACGGCGGTGAAGCGGCCCAGTGGGCCGACAGGCGAGACCGCGGGCATCGGCGCGCCTGCGTTGAAGCGCATCGGCGCTTGCTCGCAGAACGCAGGGCGACCCGCGCCCTTCGCGTAGATCGCAAGGTGAGAGCCGACGACGCGCTCGGTGCCGTCAGACGGGTGGTTGAGCACGCCGGCGCCTTCCATCCACATCGTGGTCGAGCCGCCGCTGTCGAGCGCGAACCCGCGATCTGCGCCCAGCTCGATCAAGAGCTGCCCCATCTCGAGGCAGGTCACGCCACGCCATACGCCGCGGCCGTCAGCGATCGCGAGGATGAGCTGGTTGTGGTTCTTCGAGAGGCCAAGGGCCGACCTGGGGTCAATCGGGCAGTCGTTCGGCAGCGCGAGGCCGTCTCGCACCAGCGACCAATGGCCGCTGGCGACCTCGGACATCCACGGAGCGAAAGGCTGGTCTTCTTCGTCGTCGAAGATTTGCGCGCGGTCAGCGCCGAAGGCGAGCATCGCGTCGAGGCTCAACGTCGAAGGCCACGCCTGGCCCGCGTGCGCCGCCACGCCGTACGTCGTGTACGCCTGGCGGCCCTGGCACGGCAGGAAGGGGCTGTTCGGCCCGACGTCGACCGGGCGGCACGAGAAGTCGGCGTTGATCGCGAGCTGCGCCCCCACCGACGTGGCGAAGGCCGAGGTCCTTTGGGCGCGCTCTTCGGACGCGGTGTGGCGCACCGAGACGCCCGCCGCGCAGAGGTCGACCACCGCTGCGTGGATGTTGAGGTTGTTCGGCCCGGTTCGGTGGAGGTGGCGCACGCCGGGGAAGGGGGCGTCCCAGACGTCGGCAGCGAAAACGGGTGCGGCGAGGAGGCTCAGCACGAGGACCACGGTTCTCATGCTCGGCACACTGCTGCTTCCGCGTCGGCGTGGCGAACAGCGTCGGGCTCAAGGCGTCACCGCAGCGCGACAGCCAGCTCTGCCGCGGCCGCGCGGGTCCGCCCCGTAGAGCCCGTACTCTTGCGACCGACAAAGCCACCCCATGACTGCGCCTTCAAGTGATCCGTCACCGCCCGACGTCGAGGCAGCCACCGCCGACCCAGAGCTGGCGCTGATGCGCGCGCGATACCGGGCTTCGTTTAAAGAGGCCTTCGCCGCCGCGGTCGCCGCGTTGACCGTGCGCGATCGCAACGTGCTGCGCCTCCACACCCTCGACGGCCTGACCCTGGCGCGCATCGGCGCGCTCTACCAGAAGGACACCTCGACCGTTTCCCGCTGGCTCGAGCAGGTTCGACTTGCCCTGCGCTCGTCGACCCGCGAGCACCTCGCCGCGCAGCTCCAGCTGCCCTCTGCCGAGCTCGACAGCGTCATGCGCGCAGCCGATGCCGAGATGTCGGTCAGCCTCCACCGGCTGCTTGAGTCGCCGCCGTGAGAGAAATGTTCGAGCTCCGACGCAAATGCGAGCGGCGAGGCGTGTCTCCTGAAGCAGGAGCCATCATGCACACACGGAAGAACCTCGGTTGGGTCCGGCGAGCCCCTCAAGCTCTTCCCCGGATGGCCGACGAACGCCGGGCCCGGCGAGAGCGCCCAGAGCGCCGACCCGTCGGTGGCCACGGTCGCGGTCGCGAAAGGGGTGGTGACGGTCACCGGAAAGAAGGCGGGCCGAACCACCATCACCGTCACCCGCAATGGCGCGAGCGAGAAGACGAACGTTGAGGTCGAGACCACAGGCTGGAAGCTGGTGCCGGTGGTGGTCGCCGCGAAGGACCTCGCCGAAGGGACGATCGTGACCGCCGCGGACCTCGAGCAACGCGACGTGCCCGAGTTCATGGTGACCACCACCGTCGCCCTTTCATCGGCAAGAGCCATGACGAGCTGCGACGCGCGATGGCGAGGCCACCTCAACTCACGGGGGGGCCTCGGCGGTACCGAACGGCGCTGGGACGCGGGCTCTCGGTCGACCGCGAACACCGGTACCCCTCGATGGATGCCCTCTTCGAGGCCTTGCGGGTCGCCCAGCGGCGGCCCCGGCTGATTGCTGGCGTCACCGCGGCGGTCGCGCTCGTCACGCTCGTTGGGTGGGGTGGGGGCCGCGTGTTCACCCCGGCTGAGGTGCCGCAGATCGAGGTGATCTTCGCGGCCAGGGATCTTTCGGAAGGCGCGACCCTCACGCACGACATGCTCGAGCTTCGCAAGATGCCTGCGTCTTATGTGACCGCCTCGATGGTGCGGCCCGAAGCGGTCAACTACATCCTGGGCCATGAGCTGCTGGTGCCGCTCGCGGCCGGCGATCTGATGTTCTGGTACCAATTCGCGTCGGACAAGACGAAGAAGTGATGCTGAAGCCCGCGCGGTGATGAACTTTCGCTACTCCAGACGAGCGCTCAGCACGGACGCCTGAGTGACGACGAACTCCCTCACAGACTCGGCGGTCAGCAGGTCCCGCGTCTTCGGATCGAGCGACGAGAGGTCGCCGCCCTCGAAGAATGCCAGCGCCTTCTGAGCGACCAGCGGGTTGAAGGTCTCACCAAACAGGGTGCGAGCAGCGCTCAGGATCTTCTCCAACGAGACACCCTCTCGAAGAAGGGCCGCAAGGTCGAGGTAATCCTTGGACTCGATTCGCTGAAGCAGCACCTTGGTCTTCGTCGCCGACAAATCGAGCAGCGAAGCGACGCGATTGCGGTTCCGGTTCCGCCATACAACACGAAATTCTTTGGGACGGACGCAAGGTCGGACCACAGCGAGCGCTGCGAGGCCGGCAGGATGTCCATTCGCGCGCAGAGAGGAGTCACGGCAGCGGGCGAACGGGCATCGGCGGGATGGGGACGCTGCCGTAGAAGAGATTCCAGAAATTCCAGGATCGCTTGTCGAGGATTCCGGGTGGCGCGTGCAGCAGCGCGTCCTTGATCGCTGCTTCCCCAAAAAGCTCGCGGGCGAGCCGAAAATCCTCCCACGTGCCCAACTGCATCACCTGGCACAGCAGCACTTCAGGACGAGAGGATGCGACCTCGGGACTCATCCACCAGCAGTACTTCCGGGCGAGCCTCTCGAACGCTGCAGTCACGCTGAGACATTAACATCGACGCGCCCTCGGTCGCCGTCGGTAGCAACCCACCCTTTGGGTCGGTGAGCACCCGGGGGGCTTGCAGTAAGCGCAGGCCGATCCACTGGCACAGAGAGTGAAACGCTTTCGCTGGCGCGATGAACTTCCCCTTCGTCATCTCGGTCACCGTGGCGTGCCTGGGGCTCGGCGTCGGGGCGCTGGCGCTCGGCTTCTCGACCGCCCCGGGGTGGAAGGACCAACGCTGGTTCGCGCTCGTCGTCCTCTCGGCGGCTCTCTACGAAGCGCTGGATTCGATCACCACCATCGACGTCCCATCGGGCTGGCGTGTGCCCTTCGCGCACTGGAGCCTGTTCTTTGCCGGCCTCCACAGCGTCGCCTGGCTGGGGCTGACCGGCGTGACGCTGGGAATCAAGCACGCCCGCACGCAGCGCTGGCTCATCTTCGCGGCGCTGGTCTTGAGCACGAGCACCCTTGTCCCGGGGCTGCTTTACACCGGAGAGCTCGCCTATCGCCCGCTCCCGTGGGCTCACATCACGTACTACGACGCGATCACGACCCAGGTGGGTTGGGTGCTGTTCGGCCTGTTCTGCGTGCTGCTCAACGTCGCCCTGGCGCGGCTGTTCCGTGCCTGGCGCAATCGGCAGCCTCAGGCTGGGTGGGCGACGCTGTCCCTTGCGGCCATCTCGCTGGCCAGCATCAACGACGCGATCGCCGGCAGCGGGGTCGCCAACCTGCCCTACCTGCTGGGGCCCGGCTTTCTGCTGTGCGTGGTGACGATGGGCGTGGCGGTAACCCAGCGGTTTCTTGCCTCGGCCCGGGCGCTGGACGAGCTGAGCCGCGAGCTCGAGGGGCGGGTGCTCCAGCGCACGCGCGAGCTCGACGAAGCGCGGTTGGCGCTGATGCGCGCCGAGAAGCTGGGAGCGCTCGGCCAGCTCGCGGCCGGCGTGGCCCATGAGATCAACAACCCGGCCGGCGCGGTGGTCGCGAACCTCGATTACCTGCGGGCCGAGCTGAAGACTGGCGTGATGACGAGGGGGGCAGGGGCTTAGGAGGTCGCGGCGCGCGAGCTGATCTTCGCGTCAGCCGCGGCCGGTGCTCTAGAAACAGGCGGTGGCGTTGGGATGCGCGGAGCGCAGAGCAGAGAGCGCCGAGATGCACGCCTCGGTGCAGGCATTGGCGGTCGCCGCGGTGTTCGTCCAGCAGGTGCCGTTGGTGCCGTAGGTGCTGGCGAGCGAGCCGAAGGTGCCGCCGGTCGCCTCGTAGCAGCTGACGTACTTCTTGCACGACGTCGACTGGGGGCTCAGGCCGCCACATTGCCCCGCGGTGCACTCCTCGCACTTCATCCAGAAATCGAGGAGCGGATTCATCCCGGTGGACAGCGATGACTGGCGAAACGCGACGCACTGGGGCCCGGTGAAGACCCGGGGCGTGCCACTGCCCGAGAGGGTGAGCTTCCCGTTGGTCAGCCGCCACGAGGCGTCGAGCATCATCGTCGGCTTCGTCAACTCGAGCTTGGGCGCGTTGTCAGACGACGCGAGGTCATAGGAATACGTCGCGTTGAGGATCGCCGGGTCGATGCTCATCGAGCCCGCGGCGGCGACTGGCTGGAGGTTGAAGGCCAGCGCGGCGAGGATCCCGGGGCGCACGGTGACTGCCGACAGGCCGCTCGAGCCGGTCGAGAAGTCGAGATCGAAGCGGTTCTGCGCGTTGGGGTTGAGGGTGAACGAGACGACCTGGTCGTTTCCAAAGCTCAGCGTGTTGCCGCCCCCGCCTACCCAGATGGTCGCCGTGCGGGCACCGCCGTCTTTCACCGCGGCCTTCACGCCGACCCCTGACAAGGCCCAGAACATCGGGCTCTTGAGCTTGTCATCGAAAAAGTCGGACCACAGCCCCCGGAACTCGCTGGCCCCGACGTCGACGGTGGTGGTCACGCTCTTCGCCGGCCCTTCGATGCGCAGCGCAAACACCGGGCTGCGCGCTGCCGAGGCGCCTGACCTGGTGAAGCCCTGGTTGTCGGTGATTGAGCCGGTGAGCGCGGTGAGGAAGGACACGCTCGCCTCGAAGTCCGAGGGCCCGAACTTCTTGAGCTTCACCTCGACTTTGCCGGTGCCATCGAAGGTCACGTTTCGAAACGGCGACTCCATGCCCAGCGAGCTGTTGAAGAACTCGCTCGCCGCGCGGGCGTTGGCGAGGTCGACCGTCGCGCTGACGCTGACGCCCTTGAGGATCTGCACCGTCCCCACCTCGATCGTGTCGTTGACGAGGAAGGTCAGATCCACGCCCGCCGTGCCGCCGACCGCGCGAATCGCCATCTTGAGGCTGTCGACGTTCTTCACGCAGGTGGTGTCGACGTTGAAGTTCCCGCGCAGAGGGGTGCACACGTCATTGCCAGAGATGCGGAAGCGGGCGGTGGTGCCGCCGCTCTCGAGGAGGTTGGCCTGGGAAAAGACCCGCTTCGCGAGGACCTTGAAGTCGGCGAAGGCGTCGCTGGTCGTCGACGAGTCAGGGAGCACCGGCCGGGAAGACGACGGGTAGCGCTGCAGCCCCTCGAGGGTGGTGAACAGCTCGTCTCGCACCGTCATCGTGTTGGTGATGCGCGCGGTGGCGACGGCCTCCTGCCAGAAGTTGTCCACATCGGTCGACGTCTGCTCAGCGAGCTCCTCAGGGGTCGGCGGCTTCCCGCAAGCGGACGACAGCAAGGCGACCGACGCGGCGAGCGAGAGGATGCGCATAAGACCAGCTCCAGGCGAGAGAGGGGGAACTCGCCCTTATACACAGGCCGGGCGGGCACAAACCACGGAAGCCCAGGGAGCACTCTTATTCGAACTGGGTGTACGAAAACGGCCCGTAGACGTCGATGTCGGGCGTGCCACGGTGCGCCTCGAGGTACGCCGCGGCTTCGGGATTCTCGCGGCGGAGGATGTCGAGGATCTGCACCTGCATCGGGCCGAAGTTCTCGTCGTCCCAAAGGGCGCGGGCCGCCTCGCTGCCCACGTTCTCCATCGTCGTGAAGACCCAGGTCAGCGGGTTCTCGGCGTAGGTGAACCGCCCATCGCCGCAGAGCATGTCGACCACCGTCGCCACCTCGGCGCCTTCCAGGCCGAAGAGCGCGGCGGCCTTGATCGCCACCCACGACTCGGCGCTGCCGAGGTCGACGTTGTCTTCCAGCGCCAGCGCGCGGATCTGCTCGGGGCTCACGCCCAGCTGGGCGAGGCGGGCCAGCGCACGGGGCTGGGCCCGGGCGATCTCGCGGGCCGCGTCGAACTGCAGACCCGTGGCGGCTTCCAGCAGGTGCGCCTGATCGTCGAGCAGCTCGTTGCGCTTCTCGTTGCCGGTGATCAGGTTGCTGACGAGATCGCCGATCGCGTGCAGCGCGGTGCCAGCGAGGCCGAGCACGACTCCGGCTGGAGGGAAGAAGTATGAGACGGCGCCGCCCGCCGCTCCGATCAACGAGCCGAACGCCGCGATGAACTCACCCGCGTTCGGGTCGTCGCGCAGGTTGTCGATGTCGCCCTTGAGCTGAATCACGTTGGCGATCAACGCCAGCCCTGGAGCGATCTTCGCGGCGAAGCTGCCGAAGTTCGACGAGAACTTCGCGGCCCCGGCGAAGGTGTTGAGCAACCGCGACGCGAGCTTCAGGCCCGTGCCGGTGCCGCCGATGACCCGGCCCAGCGTCGCCAGCCCATCGCTGCCCTCGGGCTGCCCGAACACGCCCTGGGTGATCGCCGCCACTCCCAGCGCCTGGGTGAAAGGGCTCGCGTCGTCGAACGCGTCGGCCAGCTGCTGCGCGCTCGAGAAGTCTCCGTTCACGAACGCGCGCGTCTGCTCGAGCGCGGCTTTCACTTCCGTTGCCACCTCGCCCAACGCCTCGGCATTCGCCACCGGCCCCAACAGCGCCTCGAACTCACGCAGCGCGTTCTGCGCCGCGGTGCTCGCAGGGTCGTCGACGTGCGCGGCGAGGATCTGCTGCTGCGCGAGCGGGATCGCGTTCGTGAGCAGCTTCTCTTTGAAGCGCGTCTTCAGGTCGTCGTGCCCGAAGTCGTCGAGCTTCTTGAACAGGTCCGGGCTCGAGCCGACGTGTCCGACCCAGGTGATCGCCTCGGCGGCGTGCTCGGGGCTGCGGCCCAGCTGCTCGTACGCGTCGATCAGCGCTTCGCCCGCTCCTTCGTGGCCCGCGAGGGCGGCCGCTTCGAGCGCCGGGCCCGAGGACTCGAGCGCCAACGAAAGACGATCGGCGAGGTCTTCGACCTTCTCTTTGGCCGCGGCGCGCTCGGGGGTCGCCCAGAACGCATCCATGTACTTCTGGCGTTCATCGGGCGTCATCGATGGCCCGAGCGAGGCGAGATCGCCGGCCAGGCGCGCCTCGAGCGCGGCGTAGTCGTCGGCCGCGTGGGTGTAGTCCTCGCGCAGCTTGTCGATGCCCTCGACCACCGCGTCGACGACGTCCTCGGCGCCGCCGGGCTTCGTCGCCTTCATCAGCTCTGCGATTTTGAGCGCGAGGTCCGGCTCACCGCCGGCCACGATCGCCTGGGTCAGGCCGTCGTCGATGCGCTCGAGGTCTCCATTGGGGATCGTGGCCGCCAGCTCGGTGGCGATGAGCTCGGTGCCTGCTGCGCCGGCCGAGCTCGCGGCAGCCGAGAGCGAGACCAGCGTCTGCACGTTGTCGTCGTTGCCCTTGTCGCGGCCGATGTCCTGCGCGATCTTCGCGATCGTCGGCTGCGCGGCGCGCAGAATCTCGGTGGCCTCATTGGGGTGCGACTTCACCTCAATCTCGAGGGCGATCGCGGCGGCCTTCGCTCCGCCCGAAGCGTAGGCCGCCTGAACAGCGGAGGCCGAGGTCGTGGCGACGGTCGACGAAAGGTTCGACACCGCGCCGAAGGCTCCGACCCGCATCGGCGCCAGGGTCGAAGCGGCGGCCGTCCCACCCGTGGTGGGCATCGACCTCGAGACCCGCTCGCGCAGCGCACGCGCCTTGCCCACCGAGAACTCATCGCTCTTCTTCAGCGGCTTCGGCAGCGGAGCGGCCTTCGCGACGACCACCGGCTTCGGGACGGCGATGGGTGCAGCAGCACGGTTCTCGATCAGCTTTTTGGACACGGTGACCCCTTGCCTGGTTCTCCCCCCGCGGAAGGGGATGTTTCGAGGGCCTTTTGTGAGCGGCATTTACCATCGAGGCGAGACGGCGCGGCGGCTACGGGAGGCCGGGTGAAGCGGGTCACGTTTCACGGCAGCGGCACGCGGTGGGCTTCACTACCCGGCGGCGTTGGTGCTCTTTGACGACGTCCAACTTCTCCTCCTCGACGACGTCGGCGACGTCGGGGGCCAGCTTCGCAATCGTCTCGACGAGCTGCGAAAGCTGCGAGCGCAGCGTGGCAAGCTCGTCACGCTGCCGGGCGTTCTCGTCGCGTCGTCGGGCGTCCTCTTGCTGAAGCGCGGCGACGTCGGTACATGAGTTCTACTTCCCGCGCAGCTTGTCGCCCTCGCCCTTCTTGTAGAGGACCGTCACATCGCGGTTGAGGCCACGCTGCTGCTGGATCGCGGGCGAAGTGCCGGGGTTCGGAAAGCCCAACGCTATCCGGAGCGCGCGCCACTTCGTCCACATGTCCGCCCAGAAGTGTGACGGAGGCTTGTAGCCGTAGGCGCGGTGCTCGCCCGGCTCGACTTTTCCCTTCGCCGCGACGTGCGTGCTGAACGCATCTGTCCACTCGTCAAAGCTTGGGAGCAGCTTCGGATCTGCAACCATGTGCTCGGCCTGATTGTCGCTGTACTTCTTTCCGCGCCCTGAATCCTCGTAGCGCCACAGCGGATCGGGGACTTCGATTCCGCCGTAGCGGCACTGCCAGACCAGGGGCGCGTACGCATTGCGCATCTGCTTGAACGGCTCGTCGCTCGGCTCGAAGTACTCCCGGTGGCGCAGCATCTTGGGCCGCCCCGATTCGTCCAGCTCGTCGCCGCCGTTGTCGCCGTAGCTGAAGAACGCTGCCGATCGGCCCTCGAGGTGGTTCTGGCTCATGGTTTGCCATGCCGGTGAGTGCTCGAGGGCGATCGCGAGGTCGGGATCCTTGTGCTTGATCGTCGCCTCTCGCGGATTGCCCCCGTTCATGCAGACCAGCCGGTCGAACATCGCCTTCAGGTTGCTCGTCGGGGCGTACCAGTTGACCGGCCCAATGATCGCCCACGCGTCGGCGAGATCGAGCCGGGCGTAGAGATCGAGGTTCCACATCAGGTCCGGTTGGCCAGAGTCGTTCTTGTGGTAGCAGTTGCATGGCCAGACGCAGAGCGCCATCGAGGTCGAGACACAGGCGTTGCAGGTCTTGATCTGCTCCCGCTTCCAGACGTTGCCGAGATCTTCGACGTCGATCTCCCATTCCTGCGGCAGCCGATCGGCCATTCGAAACATCAGCGAGCGCGCCTTGGAGTCAATCGCGGCGCAGCCGAACTGGCGCCGCTCGGATCCGGCGATCACCAGCACCCGAAAGGGGCGCTGAGCGGTCGGCAGCTTTCCGTTGTCATCGTTGGGCTTCAATGTGACCAGGTCCGAGTCAGCCCTTCACACAGGCGAGTTGCGGAACAGGCGGTTTCGCACCCATGGGAAGACGACAAAGCTGACGCCGAAAACAAGGTGCGCGACCCAACCCCAGAAGCGGGGAACGTTTTCGGCCCAGATGTTGTGACCAAAGCGGGCGTTCATCACGGCCGGGACGATCAGGCCGACGTCGAGCAGCTCGCTCACCACTCCGACGGCGAGCCCGATCGCGAGGGCGACGAGCGCGTGCCGCGGCTGAAGCTTGTTGGCGATCAGGGCGAACACGAGGCCCCACAGCAGCGAGGCGACCGCCTGGTGGAGGACAAGCCCGGTGAGGAACGCCGGAAGGTGAAAGCCGACCAGCGCAGCGTCGCCGAAGACCAACGAGCCGATCACCTGCACCGGATACAAGGGTCCCTTCCCGAGGATTGTGAACACGACCATCATCGCGCCCGCCATCATCAGCCCGGCGATCTGGCTTGTCAGGACGCCCGCGATGAGATCGTGGCGCAGGGAACGCTGATTCGGGATCGCCATCAAGGGAGCAGTCGCGGTTTGCATGAGGCCGGAAAAAGCAAAGGGCGAGCCAGCGCCAGCTCGTGATCGGGAGCAGACAGCCGTCGTTTCTGGCGCTGTCGCCGTGGCAGAACTACCCAGCGAGGCGGGCAGGCCCCAGCCCTTCACTTCTTCGATTCAAGGCGCGTCCAGCGGCGACGGCTCCGGCGCCGATCCGCCGCCGCGCACGCGCAACGCGCCGGCAGCGCTCGCTTCGATGGGACCACTGGCCCTCTGCTCAACCGTCCTGCAACGAAGTGATGAGAGGTGCTGGCGTTTGTCGTCGCGGTCGATGACAACGAAGTCCTCGCTGCCGCCGAGGCTTCCTGGGGCTGCTGCCACCCCGGCCGCCTCCGTTGCTCCTGCCGGGCGCATCACCAGTTGTCATGGCTTCAAAGGTGGAACTCTCAGCTCGAGCGAATCAGCTGCGCCAGCTGCGTCGTCGAGAGCTTGCCGGCAGTGTCAGCGCCCGAGAGCAGCGCGTCGACCAGCTCCCGCTTGTCTCGGTGAAGCGAGAGGATCTGCTGTTCGATGGTGCCTTCGGCAATCAACCGATACACCGTGACGGGTCGGGCCTGCCCGATGCGGTGCGCGCGGTCAGACGCCTGATCTTCCACCGCGGGATTCCACCATGGGTCGAGGTGAATCACGTAGTCGGCCGCAGTCAGGTTGAGTCCGGTGCCCCCTGCCTTGAGCGAGATGAGAAAGACGTCTCCGCCGCCCCCGGCCTGGAAGACCTCGACCCTGCGCGCCCGTTCTGCCAGCGGTACCTGCCCGTCGAGGTACGAGAACGTGAGGCCTTCGGCGCGCAGCGCCTCGACGACCAACGCCAGGTGCTTGGTGAACTGCGAGAAGACGAGTGCGCGGTGCCCGGCCGATGACAAGTCTTTGACCAGCTCGAGCAGGCGCGTCAGCTTCGAGGTGGGGCCCTTCCACCCGGCATCAACCAGCTTGGGGTGACACGCCGTCAGCCGCAGGCGCGTCAGCATCGCCAGCACGTCAAAGCGCTTCGAGTCGCCCGTGACGTCGCCCAGCTCGGCCAGCGCCGCGAGCCGCACGTCATCGTAGAGAGCGCGCTCTTCGGCAGAGAGAGGAACGACGACCTCGAGCTCGGTGCGCGCCGGAAGCTCTTTGGCCACGGCGCTCTTGGTACGCCGCAGCACGAACGGCCGTACCAGCTTCGAGAGCGCCTCGAGCGCTTCCTTCTGGCCCGAGCCGAATCGCTTGCGAAACGACTCTTCACTGCCCAGCAACGCAGGCATCACCGCCCTGAAGAGGCTCCACAGCTCGCCCACGTGGTTCTCGATGGGCGTGCCTGACAACGCCACCAGAAAATCTGCCTGCAGCCGATGCGCAGCCTTCGCTCGCAGCGTGTCGGCGTTCTTGATGGCGTGGGCCTCGTCGAGCACCACCGTCGAGAACTTCACCTGCGCGAAGGAAACGGCCTCGCGGGCGAGCAGCGCCCAACTCACCACCAGCACGTCGCCTGCTTTGAGCTCGGCGAGCGCCCGGTCACCTTCGTGAAAGAGCGCAAGCTTCAACGACGGCGCGAACTTTTCAGCTTCCGAGCGCCAGTTGTGCAGCACGGATGAGGGCGCCACCACCAGCGCCGGCCCCTTCTTGGCCCGCGAGAGCAGCAGCGCCAGCGCCTGTAGCGTCTTGCCCAGGCCCATATCGTCAGCGAGGCAGGCGCCGATACCCCACTGCGCCAGGCGCGAGAGCCACTCGAAACCCTCGACCTGGTAGTCGCGCAGCGTCGCCTTGAGCCCGCGCGGGATTTCGAACGTGGCCGACTTCGCCTCGGTCAGCCGCGTCATCAGCGTCGTCCATTCTTTCGCGGCGTTCAGCGCTTCCAGCTGCGGCGCAAGGGCCTCAATCAAAGGCGCGGTGCCCAGCGTCAGTTCCGTCGCGGCGCCGGGCGCGCCCAGATGGGCCAGTGGGGCCAGGGCCTCGAGCATCGCCTCGGAAAGCTGCGCGAAGTCGCCTTCTCCCAGCTTGACGAAGCGCCGCCGTGCGCGGGCAGCTTCCAGCAGCGCGGCAAGCGACACCCGGCGGTCATCGACCGTCACTTCGCCCTCGAGCCCGAACCAATCCTTCTTGCGCGTGATTTCGAGGCTCAGGCGATCGAGCTGCGCCTCACCGGTGAACTTGACCTTCGGCGCGAGCCACTCCACCGGCACGCCGGCCTGGCTCAAGCGCCGAAGCGTCTCGACGTGCTTGTCGGAAGCGTCGAGCTGCCAGGTGTAGGGCTCGGACGCAGCCATCGGGTCGAGGCCCAGGGTTCCGGCCAATGCGTTCGCGCACGCGAGCTCGACCTCGAATCGCCGGCGGGCAAAGGTGCGGCGCTGCCCGTCGAAGCTCGCGGACACCGAGACGCCGTGGCCCGCGATGAAAACGGGGCCGCCCTCGAGGGGCTCGACTCGAATCGCAAGGCTCAAGGCAATGCCCTGCGTCGACACCCGAACCAGCACGCGCTCGGCCGCGGTCAACTCTTCGCCGCGCAGCCCATCGGGCAGCTCGACCAGCGAGCCTTGCTCGAGCGCGGGGAGCAGCTCGACGAGCCGGGGCACCGCTTCCCTGGGCAGCTCGGCCCCCAGCTGCGCGGTGACGGTCACGAGCTTGAGGAACTGTTCGCTGACCAAGGTGACGAGGATCCGCCCATCGGCCGCGCGCAGCAGCATGACGGCCCCCCCGGTGCATCGGTACGGCGTCGAGCGAACAACCAGCTCATTTCCTTCGACGAGGAACCTGAAGCGAAAGCCTTCGGGCGTCTCTTCGACCTTCACCGTGCCCTCAGCGCGCGCGACCGGGCTCGGCTCGGCCTCTGCTTGCCAGCGCACCCGGGGGTGGCCTTCGAGCAGCAAGAGACCGTCACCCAGGTGGCGGTCTTCGAGGCTCGCGCCCGAGAGGTCGGCAAGCGCGAAGCGCTCGGCGATGCGCTGGTCGACCCCTTCCACCAGTGGCAACACCTCTTCCGGAGTGAGCCGCTTCCCCTTCGCCGAAGGGCCCCGCTTGCCCTGCTCATGGAACCTGAGGTCAACAGTGTCCGTGCCCACCTCAAAGGACAGCACGCCGCAGCGCTTGCGCGGTTCGACCGTTGCGATGGCATCGAGCACGAGGGACCAGGGTGGCCTGAGGGCTTGCACGAGCAGCTGCGCCGCCTTCTCGTCGACCAACCAGGGGTGGCGAAGGCCGTCGAGCACCGCGATGCGGTGGATGCACATCGGCAGCCCGCAGGAGCAACTGAGCTGCGGAGCCCGAGGCCACCGCCAGAAGTCTCGCGCCCCCACCCGCTCGCCGGGAGGGGGGCTGCCTCGCGTGAGTACCTGGACCGCGAGGGTGGGCGCGAGGTAGTCGAGGCGCGCTGTCCCCATTCCAAGGCCAAGGGGGTAGCTCTCGATGAAGCGCGCGCGCTCGGCAATCGCGGCCTCTTGAAGCGCGGCAAGCGCGGGGTTGGCGACGCGCTGGACATCTTCCGGGGGCAGGGCTCTGAGCGCTGCGAGACGGTTGGCGAAGACCTTCAACTGGCGATCGAGCTCGGGCAGATTCGTTTGCAGCAGGGTAGAGAGCTTCGGGGAAGCGTCGTAAGGCGACAGCTGCGCCTGGAGCATCCCGACGGTCCACTTGGCGAGGTCGGGAATGCCGAGCTTCTCCATCGCCTGCTCGAGGCTGGCGCGTCTGGGTCGGCTGACCGGAAGCGCGATGACGTTCGACGGGCGCGCGGGTGGCAAAGCTGCGAGCTGCTGCTCAGTCCAGGTGACGAACGCGTCCAGCAACTCGAAGAAGTCGCCTTCCGACCATTGCTGGTCGTCGGCCTCTTGCAGAAACTCGAGCACGGTGAGATGCGCGGCGCGCTGGATGATGCGCGTCTCGAGCCTGGGAGCCAGCGCGAGCGCGTTCACCACGTCGAGCATCCGTCGCCGGCCGAGGTCGTTTCCTTCAACGAACTGCACCAGGTCGTCGAACGCATCCGCCTGAGTCAGATCGCGCTGCACTTCGTCGGGCCCACTCTGCAGCGCCTCCTTGAAGGCGTTCAACAGCGCCTGGTAGGGCAGCCTGACGCTCAGGGCGCGGTGCAGATCCTTGCGCTGCAAGAACAGCCCTAAGGAAAGGTCGGGCCCGGTCAGGGGGCCGAGCGCGGCCCCGAGGTCACTGCTCTCGAGATGAACGGCGAGCTGCACCACGGGCTGTCGAAGGCGTGGGTCGCCCGTCAGGGCCTCGTGCAGCTCAGCGAAGCTGTTGGCGCTGGCGACGCGAAGGTTGAAGACGTGAGGCATGATCCCGACTCACATTCGCAAGCGTCTTTTGTCAACTGCCGGGTGAGCAATCAGCGACACCGGGATGATGGCTGGGCAGGCTGGCGTGTGTTCGCGCAGCCTCTGAGCTTCAGGAGGTCGCACGCGCCTGGCAGGCCGAAAGGATTTCAACGAGCAGGACGCGCGGCGATGTCAGTACTTCGAGTGTCTGAGCGCGTGCGCCGATGAGGGAACGGTCGAGCTGTGCGTTCATGCCTACAGGTGCCGAGGGTGAAGCCCGACGCGGGAGGACCACCGTTCGAAGGGACCTTCCTGCTGCGTCAGACCGACGCCGGCGCGGTGGCGTTCGAAGCGGAGACGACGGGCCTGCGCACTACGACTTGGAGGGCTTCCGGCTGGAGTTCTGTTCGGTGGCCGCCTTGCGGATGACTCGAACGGCCCAGAACTGTGCCTTCGACCTTGGCCTTACTCTCGAAGACGTCGTCCAGGTCGTCCAGAGCATGAAGCGGGGGCAGTTCTACAAGTCGATGACGGCCTTCGAGGATTATCGGGTGTGGCAGGACGTCTATTACGTGCCTTGGTCGGATCTGGTGTTGTACGTGAAGTTGACCGTGGATGAGCTTGGGAGGCTCATTCTTTCGTTGAAGGAGAAGTAGTCATGGCACAGACCGAAAAAAGCGTTCGCTGCCCAGCGTGTGGCGCCGTCACGGTGCTTGAGACTCGGCTGGATACCGTCGAGTACAAGGGCGAGACGGCCACCGTCCGCGTCAAGGGTCACTGGTGCCCAAAGTGTTCGGAGGCCGTTCTTGAGGCGCCCGCCCTGATGAAGCGAGAGCAGGCCTTCTTGGCTCTACGGGCAAAGGTCGAGGGGGTTCTTGGGCCCAAAGACGTTGCCGCGATCCGCGAGCGCTTGAGGCTCTCTCTGCGTCCGTGGTGACAACACCAGTCGGGTTTTCACCCTTGTCGAGCATCGACTTGACGCGCAGGCCGGCCGTCGTTCGGGTGTGACCTATGAGTTGGACAACGGCTTCGAACGTCCTCAGCGGCTTGCCGCGCCAGTTCTGGGTGATGTGGCAGAAGAGCCGATGCTCCACCTTGTGTGTCCTTCCGGTGAAGGTGCTTGAAGCCGGGGCGGATGCGCCGCGTAGAGCGCTCTTGGTAGTTTGCGACGGGGTAGCCACGAAGGGCACCGAGTTCGCCAGCAGATCTTCGAGATCGCCGTGGCGCCGACGGCGATCCCGCTCAGCAGCTTCGCGACCTCGGCTGCCGCTCACCGGGCCGTGGCGGTGTAGCTCCACGGAAGCCAGGCTTCGGGGGCCGTGGCGACCGCGTCTGGATTGCGCATCAGCGCGACGAGCCAGGGAAAGGGCTCAATGCGGTTGAGCTCGGCGGTGTGGATGAGGCTCATGTAGAGGTCGCCGACCTGAGCTCCGTACACCGTCTTGTAGGCGCCGTGGGTGCGGAACCAGGAACGCGCGACGCTCTTCGCCGCGCACCGGTTCGACGCAGCACCCACGCGGCGCTGAGCAGCAGGAACAACGGACTCGACGCCGCCTTGCAGCCACAGCCGACGGCGAGCATTCGCGGCCCCGCCGGTGTTCCCGCGTCGGGCATCGTCCCGGCATCGGGCGTGAGGGGGCCAGCGTCTGGCGTCCCCGCGTCCGGCGCCGCTGCGCAGGTGACGTCGACGTCCAGCGGGATGTTGTCGATGCCGGCGCTTCCCGTCGCGGTGATGCGCAGCTCGAAGTGGCCCGTCTGCTGGTCAGACGGCGTCCACCCGAAGAGCCCGGCGTCGACGGCCGCGCCGGCGGGCACCGCGGCGATCGATCGACTGGTCAACGCGTAGCCTACTGGCCCGGCGCCGACGACCATCGGCCGGCCGCTGGCCTGGTACTCCAGCAGCGCTCCGCAACCGCCGTCGAGGGTGACGAGCGCCTGGGTGCCGACGGGCAGCCCACCGTCCACCGGAGCGCAGAGCCCGGCGCTGCAGACGCCCTGCGCGCACATCGTCCCATTCGGCTGCAGCGCATCCGCTGGGCAGGCGGCCGAGCTGCCCGTGCACCTCTCGGCCTGGTCGCACCCATCGACCGCGCCCCGGCAGACGAGCGTGTTCGGCGCGGGAAGACAGGTGCCAGTCGCGCAGGTCTGGCAGTCCGACGTTCCGCCCGCGCACGCGCTGGTGCAGCAGACGCCGTCGACGCAGAAGCCATCGGCGCACGCCAAAGCGGTGGTGCACGAAGTGCCGGGGTGGCCACCCGCGTAGAGGCGGGCGTGAATGCGCTGCGAGTTGATCAACGGCGCGGTGTCGAAGCGCGAGTGCGCGAACCACCACTGCCCGGGGGCCGGCGCGCTGATCGCCGGGTAGATTTCGGTCTGGCCCGGTAGCGTGGCCAGCGGGAAGCGGGGCAGCGAGCCGCCGTCGCGCAGCACGACCGCCGCGTAGATGTCGCGCCGCACGTCGTCCGTCGTTTCCCAGGCCACCACGAAGTCCCTGCCGTCCCACCGGGCCACCGGCTGTTCCTGGTCGGACGCGGCGGCGCCGACGGTGAAGACGCCTCCGTCGAACGGGCCGGCGCCGGGGATGAAGGCGCCGCGCAGCGCGACGCTGGTCGAGGTGTCGAACTCCCACACCACGAGGAAGTCGCGGCCGTCGCTGGTCACCGACGGGCGCCCGTAATAGCGGTTGGACGCGAGCTGAATCGGCGGCGCGTCGAGCGTCGTCGTCCCGCTGACCCGCACCGCCTGCACCACGCCGGTGTTGTATTCCCAGACGACGAGCGCGATGCCCGCGTCGTTCGCCGCGACAGCGATCGCGTTCTTGTCGACGCTGCCGCCGCCAGGAGAAACCTCGAACTCGGGCCCAAGGCCGCCATCGGGGAAGTTGCGGCGGGCGCGGATGCCGGCGGGCGTGGTGCGCGCATCACCCCAGACGTTGAGGAAGCCCGGGCCATCGCGGGCGACCGCTCCCCCGAACGACTGAAACGGCATCGTGGTGACGGTCTGCAGTGGGGAAAGCACCCCGGTCGCCGAGACGAAGCGGCCGCGGAAAGTGAAGTCAGCGGACCACGCGACCCAGAACTGCGTGCCGTCGGTGGCCACGCTCGCCCCGGACCGCGTGTCCGAGCCGGTCTCGAGAACGATGGGGTCGGTCGCTCCGCCATCGGCGGGGAGGCGCGCGGCCGAGATGCCGTTGTGGTTGGCGCTCCAGGTGAGAAGCGAGACGCCGTTGGGAATGCTGGCCATCGTCGCCTGCAGCTGTTCATCGGCGGTGGTGGCGAACGTGAGCGCGGTCGCGTCGATGGGGGTCGACCCGGCCAGGCGCTTGGCGGCGACGTGCAGGCGGCTGTTGAGGAAGACGAGCAGCGATTGGCCGGCGCCGTTGGTGGCGAGGGCGACGCGGCCGTTCTCCGTGTCGACGTCCATGTCTTCGACCAGCACGCCCGTCGGATCCAACAGAAGGCCGCCTTGCGAGATGCGCGCGGCGCGAATCGAGCTCGGGTTCGTAACTTCCCAGCCGAGGATGAAGTCGGCGCCGTCGAAGGCGAGGGCGGGCCGCTTGTCGATGGTGCCGGCGGTACCGATGGTGACAGTCGCCGACAGCATCGGACCTGGCTGAACGCGACGGACGCCGAGGTCACCGCTCGCTTCGTTCTCCCAGCTGACCAGGAAGCCGGTGCCTCCGAAGGCGACGCTGCACCGGCGCTGGAGCCCCGCGCCCGCGAAGATGACGAACTCGGGCCCCAGTCGATCGCCGAGGAAGTTGAGGAAGACGCCGTAGATGTCGCCTTCGTCCGCGCGGCCGTCGACCCAGCACATCAGGTACTCGGTGCCGTCGAACGCGAGGTCTTTGTTGCGGCCGGCGATGCTCTCGCTGGCCATCGTGTTGGCGACCACCAACCCGCCGTCGCCGGTGTCGATGCCCGCGTCGGGCAGAATGCGCAGCATCCGCAGCTCGGTAGAAGGGAAGCCCGCGCTGTAGGCGACCAGCGTCTCTGAAGTTCCGCGCGAGAGACGAGGGTCTCTGCCGCTGGCCAGCGCGCGGCCGTTCGGGTCGAGGTTCACGGCCAGCGGGGTGATGCGGGCGATGGAAGCCATGCCGGCCGAGTCGAAAGCGAGGACGACGTTCGTGCCATCGCGATCGGCGTCGGTGGGGCTTGCACAATCGCTGCCGCCCCAGGGGATCAGCTGCAGCACCGCGTCGCGTACGCCTCCATCGGTGGCGACGCGCGTGCCGAAGAGGTCGCACTGCCGCGAGCGCCGGAAGTCGACCCACGCGACCACGTAGTCGGTGCCGTTGAAGCCCACGACGGGGTCGAAGTCGAAGTTCGCCGGCGGCCCGCGCACGGGCGTGCCGAACCCGTATTCGGGCGTGACGAAAGGGTCGAGCACCGCGGGGAAGCGCGAGCTCTTCAGCAAAGCCTCGGGAACCGTGAGGCGAATGGCGCCGGGCTCGTAGCGCGAGGGCAGCGGCGTGCGCGTGCCGGCCGCGTCGACCCAGGTAGCGTGGCCGTAGCGGACACCGTCGAAGTGCAGGCCATCGGCGGCGGCGAAGCGGTAGGGCAGGGCGGTGGCGATGCGGACCTCGAGGTCTCCGATGCCGTCGGGAGACTTCTCGAAGTGCCAGCTCTGCTCGAAGCCAGCGCCGTGGGGCACTCGCCTCTCGAGGGCCGCAACCGCACGTGGGCCGCGAGACACACGGGCCAAGCCGATGCCGAGCGCGGCGGGCAGGTGTGTCGAAGAGGCGACGAGCGCAACGGCCAACAGTCCGAAGAGACGAAGGGCGCGCGTCAAGGCGGCAACTGTACCCAGCCGGGCATTGATCAGCCCTGGGTTGTGTTCCTTCCCGGAATGAAGCAGTTGTCGCAGCTGGAAATGATCCGCGCCGTCCTCCTCCTACTCCTCACCCTGCCTGTCCCCGCGCTCGCAGCGGTGGATGCGGGCTTCGATACGGGAAGCGTCGTCGATGCGGGCGAGGTGCTCGCGGCCGAGTATGAGGCGGAAGCGATTGACGAAGACGAAGAGCTCGAAACCGGCGACCCCGAAGCCGAGGCCGCCAACGCCGGCAATGCCGCGGTGCCCACCGACGGCGGCTACCTGTATTCGCAGGACCTGTCGGACGACACCTTGCTCAAGCAGTTCACCGGCAACCTTCCCGCGCTCGGGTCGATCTCCGTCGGGCTCGCCGAGGCCGGTCGCGTCATCAATGGCGTGCAGATGACGCCCGGCGATGCCTGGTCCGTGGTCGACCCCGACAACGCCTGGGGCACCCGGGAAACAGTGGTGTACCTGAGCATCGCTGCCAACGCGGTGAGAGAGCAGTTTCCGTACGTCGCTCCGCTGCGCGTGAACCACATCGGCAAGAAAGAAGGCGGCTACCTGCGGCCGCACCACAGCCACCAGTCGGGTCGCGATGCCGACCTCGGCTTCTATTACCGGGCCGGCCTCAACCCGGGGCAGATCAAGGGCCCGCGCGAGAACGCGATGGACCTGCCGGCGAACTGGACACTCGTGAAGGCGCTGGCGACGCGCACGGACACTCAGGTCATCCTCCTCGACCGCCGCGTGCAGAAGGTCCTCTACGACTACGCGGTGTCGATCGGCGAAGACCGCGACTGGCTCGACAGCCTCTTCAATGCGGGCCGCGGCTCGCTGCTGCAGCACGTGCGCCGCCACCGAGACCATTTCCACGTGCGCTTCTTCTCTGCCCGCTCGCAGGAGCTCGGGTGGCGCATTCAGCCGCTGCTCGCCAGGCGGTCAGACGAGAACTTCGTCATCCACCGGGTGAGGGGAGGCGACACGCTCGGGCACCTCGCGATGAAGTACGGCAGCGGCGTGAAGCTGATTCAGCGCGCAAACGGGCTCACCAACATCAACCTTCGCATCGGCCGCACGCTCAACATCCCGCTGCGGGGGCCTTGCACGCGCTGTCCGTTGCCGACGCAGGTGGTGGTGCCGCCGCGAAGAATTCCAGCTGCGCCCCGTGACGGCGGAACCCGCGAAGGCTAACGCGCTGATACACCTCGGGCATGGTCCTGCTCTCGGTGCTGCTGGCCGCTTCTCCCAACAACATCGTCGTCGCGGACGTCGGCCTTCATGTCGTGGGCGTCGGGTACCAGCGCACGGTCACTGCGCAGCTCGCGGTGCAGCTGACGGCCTCGCTCTACGTTCCGTGGACGCACAGCGCCACCTACGTCGCTGACGGCACGCCCGAAGACCTCGCCGGCGTCGTCGGCCGCCTGCGGCTCTTCGTCTATCCCGCCGCGCATGCGCCCACCGGGTTCTGGCTGTCGCCCTTCTTTCAAGGAGGCCTCGCGAACGGCACCTTTCTCGGCGAGAAGCTGCAGGGCACCGTCTACGCCGGCGGAGCCAGCGCGGGCTGGGCCTGGCTTCCCTGGCGCCACGTCCACCTCGCCGTTGGAGCTGGCCTCCAGTACGCCGCCGGCTCGTTTCCCAAAGGCCAGAGCTTCGGCCGCTTCCACCCACAGGTCGACCTCAACGCAGGGTTCGCGTTTTAGGCTGACGGCTTCCGATGGCTCCGATTCGCCTCAACCTCGCCGCGCGCGTCTTTCTGATTTTTCAGCGCGTCATCGGCTGGCTGTTCTTCGCGATCGTCGGGCCGTGCTCCGTCTTCGTGATGCGCGTGCTGCGCAACAACCGCATCCAGGGCGTCGAGGAAGCGCGGCGCATCTACAGAGCGGCGCTCGCCTCGGGGCGGCCGACGCTCATCTGCGCGAACCACCTGACGATGGTCGACTCGGCGTACCTGCACTGGGCCTTCGCGCCGCTGTGGGAGTACCTGCTGCACTTCGATCGCTTCTCGTGGAACGTGGCGGCGATCGAGCACCTCAACCGCAACTTCTGGCTGCGGCCAATCGTCTTCCTCGGCAAGACGGTGCCGATCAACCGCGGCGGCGAAGACGCGCACCGCAAGGCCGTGCTGAACAAGATTCGCTGGCTCGTCTCGAACGGCGAGGTCTGCACGCTCTTTCCTGAAGGCACGCGCAGCCGCACCGGGCGCATCGACCCGCCGAACGTCACCTACGGCATCGGGCAGATCCTGAAAGATCTGGAAAAGCCGCAGGTGCTCTGCGCCTACCTGCGCGGGACGCGGCAGCAGAGGATGAGCGCGGTGCCTCCGTACGGAGACACGGTGGTGCTGAAGGTCGAAGTGCTCGAGCCGAAGACGGACCTCGAAGGCATGCGCGGCGCGCGCGACCTGTCACGGCAGGTCATCTACAAGCTCAAGGCGATGGAAGATGAGCGCCTCGGGCCGGAAGCGTCGGCGTGAAAGTCGAACTGTTGGCGACCCGAACCCATCACAGGCGCTTCACGCGATCCGCGATGTCGATTTTGAGCTGCGCCCATCGCGTGGAAGTGAGCCCGCGTGGAAGCGGCGCTGTGTCCGCATCGCCGAAGTACGCAAGGCTTCGAACCGCATGACCGATATCCTCGGTGGGAAACTTGCGTTGATAGAGGTGGAGCACCGAAGGCAGGTCGCCACCGGCGATTCCTCGTCGAAGCAGTTCGTCGAGGTCCCAGAAGTCCTTTGCAGCGCCGCGGCCAGCGATCGCTGACAACTTCATGCAAGCGAGATCCTCGAGCGAAGCAACGCAGTCGGGAAAACCGGTGAGCGTGCGCACTGGCAACAGCAGCTGATATCGATACCTCAGAATGCTGACCGGAACGCCCAGCACTTCCGCATGAAGGGTACCTGGCGAACGGCCTACGACGCGAAGAGATGGGACGGCGGAGGCAAGTCGTTCTGCAAGGCGATCAGCATCGAAGTCGTGCCTCACGAACAGCGCCCAGGTCGAGAGACATTCGATGGCGTAGCTCAATGGCGATCGCGACCCCTCCGGCCAGATAGCTCCATCGTCGAGCACACCAGACAGCGCGACGAGCGCGGCTCGTTGTTCGGCTGTGATTCCTTCGGTCACCGCCGCCCCCACGTCGAACGGCCGCCCTCTGAGCGCGCCGGAACCTGGGCGCCTGAGACCAGGACCCAGAACGCAAGATCTCGCTCGGACAATCGTTGAGCGCCGGCACTTTGCAGAAAAGCAGCCAGTTGCTCTCGAGGGTACCGGCGACGCAGCCACTGCATCGCTTCCCACGTCCCTCGAGTCATGACCCTCTCGAAGACCAGCGCCCGATCTCGATCGAGGTCGACGGAGCTCCCCTCAACGTCCCAAAGCAGGCGAACGATAAACTCAGGAATCGGCTCGTTACTCACCCGCGAAGCACAGTCCGCCAGCGGACCCGCTGACCCTCGGGCGCGACCCGCTTCAAATGCTGACCACCCTGGGCGGATCAACAGGCGTTCTGCCGAGGCGCGGCACCTTTGATTGTGGTCAACCCGTGACATTTCACGTGCTACTCGCGCCAGGCAGTGACCACCGCGATCGTCTTCCCCGGACAGGGCTCGCAGAAACCCGGCATGGCCCGTGACTTCCACACGCGCTACGCGGCTGCGCGCGCGGTGTTCGCCGAGGCCAGCGAGGCCACCGGGCTCGACATGGCGGCGCTCTGCTTCGAAGAGGACCCGCGCCTCGACCAGACCGAGTTCACCCAGCCCGCGCTGCTGACCGCCGAGATCGCGATGATCCGCGCGCTGCAGGCCGAGCACGGGTTGACCGCCGACTGCTACGGCGGGCACAGCCTCGGCGAGTACACCGCCCTCTGTGCGGCCGGCGTCATCCCCCTCGCCATTGCCGTCAAGCTCGTACGCACCCGCGGCGCCCTGATGCAGCAGGCCGTGCCGCTGGGCACCGGAGCGATGGCCGCCGTCATCGCTGATCAGATCGCCGACCGTGACCTGACTCCCGTGCTCGCTGGCCTGCAGGTCGACATCGGCAACCGCAACTCGCCCAACCAGCTCGTGCTCTCGGGCGCCGCGGCCGATGTCGAACGCGCCAGCGCCCGCATCGTCGAGCTGCTCGCCGGCGTCGAGCACCAGGTCGTCGCGCTCAACGTCAGCGCCCCATTCCATTCGCGGCTCATGCGCGGCATCGAACCCGCGTTCCGCGCCGAGCTCGAAGCGGCCGGCCCGAAGCTGAACCCATCACGCGCGACCACCGTCACCTCGAACCTCACCGGCGCCTTCCACACTGGGCAGCTGCCCGCGCTGATCGACGGCCTGACGAAGCAGATCAGCGGCGCGGTCGACTGGATCTCCAACATGAAGCTGCTCGCTGCCAGCGCGACGCAAATCTACGAGGTCGGCCCCAACCGCCCGCTGCGCGGTTTCTTCAAGACGCTGGGCCGCGACGTGACCTCGATTCTGAACGTGAAGTCCGTCGAGAAGGGGTTGCCCGCGTGAGCCTGACTTTTGATTCGAACCACTGGGCGCTGATTCTCGGAGGCTCGAGCGGCTTCGGCCTCGCCACCGCGCAGAAGCTTGCCCAGCACGGCATGAACGTCGCCATCATCCACCGTGACCGCAAGGGGGCGATGGGGGCGATCGAGCCGAAGTTCGAAGCGCTTCGCCGAGCCGGGGTCGGCTTCCTCTCGCTGAACCTCGACGCGCTGTCGACGGAAGGCCGGCAGACGTCGCTGGACGCGCTCGCGACCGCGATGAAGGGCACCGGCAAGGTCCGCCTGCTGATGCACTCGATCGCGTTTGGCAACTTGAAGCCCATCGCCGCGCCGAAGGGGACCCCCGACGTATCGACGACGCTGCTGGCCGAGAAGCTGGGGCTTGATCGCACCGTGCTCGCTGACGCGATTCGCGGCGCATTCTCCACCGGCAAGGCCGACGCGCTGGCCGGCCTGCTCGACGTGCCCGTGTCCGACTCGGACGCGGTGCTCGAAGAAGAAGACTTCGCCCGCACCGTTCACAGCATGGGCACCAGCCTGGTGACCTGGACGCAAGACGTGCTGGCGCGGAAGCTGTTCGCCGAAGACGCGCGCGTCATCGGGATGACCAGCGAAGGAAATGAGATCGCCTGGCGTGGGTACGCGGCGGTGGCGGCGGCGAAGGTCGCCCTCGAGTCGGTGTCTCGCGCGCTCGCCGTCGAGCTCGGGCCGTACGGCATCCGTTCGAACATCGTGCAGGCGGGCGTCACCGACACCCCCGCGCTGCGGCTCATCCCCGGTGCTGACCGGATGAAGGCCGACGCCCGCGCGAAGAATCCGCTGGGGCGCCTCACGCTTCCTTCCGACGTCGCAGACTTCATCAGCCTGCTCTGCACCGACGAAGCGCGCTGGGTGAACGGCGCCCTGCTGGTGTGCGACGGCGGAGAAAGAATCGCCGGATGAGCGCCCTCTACCTTCACAGCGTCGGGCACTTCCACCCCGAGAACGTCATCGACAACAAGCTGCTCGAGCAGCTCGACATCGGCACCAGCGACGAGTGGATCGTCGAACGCGTCGGCATTCGCACCCGCCGCACCGTGCTGCCCATCGACTACATCCGCACCACCCGCAACGCCGACGTGCGCGCGGGGCAGGAAGCGGCGCTTTACAACAACGTCGAGACGGGCCGCCGCGCGGGGCTCGCCGCGCTCGAACGCGCGGGCCTCAAGCCTTCTGACATCGGCATGGTGATCGCCGGGGGCTGCTCGCCCGAGATGCAGATTCCTTCCGAGGCGTGCCGCATCGCGAACGCGCTTGGCATCGAGGCGCCGGCGCTCGACATCAACTCGGCGTGCTCGAGCTTCGGCGCGCAGCTTCACCTGCTCTCCGCGATGAACCCACTGCCCAGGTTCGTGCTGGTGGTGAACCCCGAGAACACCACCCGCGTCGTCGACTACGCAGACCGTTCGGCCGCGGTGCTGTGGGGCGACGCGACCACCGCGGCGGTCGTCTCGAGCACCGAGAAGTCGCGCCTCAAAATCGTGAACACGATGCTCGGCTCGTCGCCCGCTGGTTGGGGCCAGGTGACCGTGCCGAACTTCGGCCACTTCGCGCAGAACGGCAGCGCGGTGCAGCGGTTCGCGATCAAGACCACGCTGCACTGCCTTCAGCAGTTGTTGCCAGCTGCGCGCGCACGTGTCGCCCAGACGGGCGGGGCGGTGAAGTTCATCGGCCACCAGGCGAACGGGCTGATGCTCGACTCCGTCATTCGTCGCGCGGCAATCGACCCGGCCGACCACTTCCACAACGTGCTCGATTTCGGAAACACCGGCGCGGCCGGAGCGCCCAGCGTCCTCTCGGGTGCGTGGGACAAGCTGAAGGACGGCGACAGCGTGGTGCTGGTGGTCGTGGGCTCGGGGCTGACCTGGGCGGGGCTGCAGATCGACGTGGGGGCCTGAAGTGAAATACGCCGAGTTCATCGAGCGCAGCACCTATTCGAAGGAAGACCTGTTCGGCCTCTCGCAGGGAAACCTGGTCGACGACCCGCCGCCCGAGTTCATCCGGTTGCCGGCGCCTCCGATGCTGATGGTCGACCGCGTCGTCGAGCTGACCCGCAATGGCGCGCGCGGCCGCATCGTCGGCGAGCAGGACATTCACCTCACCGACTGGTTCTTTCAGTGCCACTTCCGGGGCGACCCGGTGCAGCCCGGCTGTCTCGGCGTCGATGCCGTGTGGCAGCTGGTCGGCCTCTACTGCGCCGCTAACGGAGCGCCCGGCTCTGGCCGCGCCCTCGGCTGCAAAGAGGTCGAGTTCTCGGGCCAGATTCGCCCGTACAACAAGGTCGTTCGCTACGAGGTCGAGATTCGCCGCTTCTCGCTGCTCAAAGAATCGGGCTCGGCGATCGCGGTCGGCAGCGCGAAGGTGCTCGTCGACGGCGAGCTCATCTACCTGGTGAAAGACGCGAAGGTCGGCATGTTCCAGGGCATCGCCTACCCGGACTACCCGAAGAAGTCCGAAAAGAGCGTGGGCGGCATCATGGACAGGAGCGAAGCGAGCCGAGGACAAGGGGCGTGAGCGCGTTTTCACTCACCTCGGCCGAAGTGCTCGAGCTCATCCCTCAGCAGAAGCCCTTTCGCTTCATCGATCGCCTCATCGAGCTCACCGACACGCGCGCGGTCGGCGAGTACACCTACCGGGCCGACGAGTCCTTCTACGCCGGGCACTTCCCCGGCAACCCGGTGACCCCCGGCGTCATCTTGATCGAGACGATGTGCCAGACGGGCCTCGTCGCGCTCGGCATCTACCTGCTTGGGCTCGAGCTGCCGAAGGCCGAGGTCGCGAAGACGGTGACGCTGTTCACCGACAGCGAGGTCGAGTTCGAGCGCGTCGTGAAGCCGGGCGACACGGTGCGCGTGACGGCAGAAAAGATTTTCTGGCGGCGGCGAAAGCTGAAATCGAACGTGGTGCTGACGCTGGCCGACGGAACTCCCGTCGCCAAAGGCACCGTTGCAGGCATGGGAGTGAGCCGTGACAACTTCTGAACGGGTGGTGGTGACGGGGCTGGGTGTGCTCGCTCCGAATGCGCATGGGCTCGCGGCGTTTGCCGGCGCGCTGCGCGAAGGCGAGAGCGGCATTGCGTTTCACCAGCACCTCGCCGACGCGAACTTCGGCTGCCAGGTGGGCGGCATTCCGCAGAACGTCGACACGCTGCAGAAGGTGTACCTCACCGACGAAGAGCTGCTCGCGATGAACCCGAACATGATCTACGCGGCCATCGCGGCGCTCGACGCGTTCAAGGACGCGGGGCTTGAACGCAAGCCGGCCGACCTCGACGAGGTTGACTGGGACACCGGCGCCATCATCGGCACCGGCATCGGCGGCATCGACACCATCGCCGAGAAGCTGGCCCCGAAGACGGACGCGGGGAAAGTGAACCGGCTCGGTAGCACGATGGTCGAGCAGATTATGTCCAGCGGCAACAGCGCCCGCGTCGCCGGCCTGCTGGGCCTCGGCAACCAGGTCACCACCAACTCAAGCGCGTGCAACACGGGCACTGAGGCCGTGGTCGACGCGTTCTTCCGCATTCGGGAAGGCCGCGCCAAGCGCATGCTCGCGGGCGGCTCGGAAGGCCACAGCAAGTACATCTGGGCCGGCTTCGACGCGATGAAGGTGCTGAACCGCACCAAGAACGCCACCCCCACCGAAGCGTCGCGGCCGATGAGCGCGAGCGCCGCCGGCTTCATTCCCGGCTCGGGCGCAGGCGTGCTGATGCTCGAGAGCCTGACCAGCGCGAAAGAACGCGGCGCCCGCATCTACGCCGAAGTGCTGGGCGGCTTCGTCAACTGCGGCGGTCACCGCATGGGCGGCAGCATGACGGCCCCGAACCCGACCAGCGTGCAGCGCTGCATCCAGGGCGCAGTCGCGATGGCGGGCATTCGCCCCGAGCAGATTGGCGCCATCAACGGCCACCTGACGGCGACGTTCGCCGACCCGCATGAGGTTGCCAACTGGCAGAAGGCTCTTGGGCTTGCTCCGGACAAGATGCCGCTGATTCATTCGACGAAGTCGCTGATCGGCCACGCGCTCGGAGCGGCGGGCGGCATCGAGTGCGTCGCCAGCATCCTCGAGCTTCACCACGGCTTCGTGCACGGCAGCATCAACTGTGACGACCTGCACCCGTCGCTGACCGCTTTCGCCAGCCGGATCCCGCATCACACCGTCGAGGTGCCCAACCTCGAGATCATCGCCAAGGCGAGCTTCGGGTTTGGCGACGTCAACGGCTGCGTCATTTTCCGGAAGTTCTAATCAGCAGCAGCGCACACCCAAGAGGTAGTCATGGAACAGCAAGAAGTGATGGGAAAGGTCGTCGATATCCTGCGTCCGTTCGTGAAGAACCCGACTGCGCTCACCACCATCTCGATGGACACGTCGATTCTGAAAGACCTCAAGGTCAACTCGGCCCGGCTCGTCGACATCGTGTTGGAAATCGAAGACGCCTTCGGCATCGCGGTGACGGATGAAGCGGCCGACCAGGTGAAGACGGTGGGCGACGCCGTTTCTCTGATTCTGAAGACCAAGGCCTAGTTGCTGGTTCTTCGCCTGCCGTGAGAAGGGTCGGCAATGACGTCGTCGATCTCGACGACCCAGCGATCGCGCAGACCCACCTGCGTGAGAGGTTCGTGGCGCGCGTGTGCAGCGCTCCTGAGCTTCAGTTGATGGCGGCGAGCGACGACCCGAAGCGGTTGCTGTGGAGCCTGTTCGCCGCGAAGGAGGCGGCGTTCAAGGCGCTCTCGAAGAACGGGCCGCTGGTGTTCGCGCACCGGCGGTTCGTCGTCTCTGCAGACCTGCGCTCGGTGAGCTACGACCACCAGGTGCTCTGGCTGCGCGTCGACGTCGAAGGTCCGTGCGTGCATGCGGTCGCGTGGACGGATGACGAGACGCCCGTTTCTGGAACCGGCCCCGCGGGCGAGGACGCGAGCGCTGCGGCGCGCGAACTGCTCCTTCGCCGGCTCGAGGTGCCGGGCCTCACCATTCACCGCGAGCCCACGCTGGGAAGCTGGAATGGGTTCGGGCCGCCGAGGCTTTTTCGCGACGGGCTCGAAGTGAACCTCGACATCAGCCTCGCGCATGATGGACGTTTCGTGGGATTTGCGGCCGACTCGTCTGGCGCGGAGAAACGATGAAGAAAGCAGGGGTGGCGCTGCTGGTGCTGGCTGTGCTCGCGGGGGTGGGAATCGGCGGCGCGTACCTGTTCATGGAGCGCGCGATCACGACGCCGCTCGGCGCTGCTTCTTCTCCTGACGTCGAGTTCACCGTCGCGAGGGGCACGACCGCGCGGGGCCTCGGGCCGCAGCTCGTCACCGCCAAGCTCATCAAGGACGCGAACGCGTGGCGATACCTGCTGTGGAAGCGGGGCGTGATGAACGCGAAGGCGGGGCGTCACCTCGTCAGCGCCAGGATGACGATGCGTGAGCTTGCGACTGCGCTCGAAGGCGTGCCGATTCCGGACGACGTGCCTTTCGTGGTCATCGAAGGGTGGCGGCTGCGCGACATCGACAAGGCGCTGGTCGAGAAGGGGTGGTGCAAGCCGGGCGACTTCATCAAGGCCGCCAGCGAGCCGCTGAAGTTCCGCGCCGTGTTTCCGCTGCCGGAAAAGACGCTCGAGGGCTACCTGTACCCCGAGACGTACCAGGTGCCGGTTGCGGGGGTCGACCTGCACGCGCTCATTCAGCGGCAGCTGGACACTTTTGGCGAACGCTTCTTCACCCCGTACAAGACCGAGATTCAGGGCTCAGGCCGGTCGCTCGACCAGCTCGTCACGATGGCCTCGATGCTCGAGCGCGAAGAGCCAGTGCCCGCGCAGCGCATGACGGTGGCGGGAATTCTGTGGAAGCGGTTCGACAAGAAGCAGGGCCTCGGTGTCGACGCGACCAGCCGCTACGAGCTCGACGAGTGGAACGACAAGAAAGCGTTTCTGGTGAAGCTGCGCGACAAGGAAGACCCGTACAACACGCGGCACCGCATCGGCCTGCCGCCCGGGCCCATCGGAGCGCCCACCGTCGAGTCGCTGCTCGCCGCCTGCCGCCCCGAGGAAAATCCGTACTGGTACTACCTGCACGACTCGACGCGGAAGCTGCACCCGTCGAAGAACGCCGCAGAGCACGAAGCGCTGCGGGCCCAGTACAACGTCTACTGACCGCTGATCGCGCGGATGAGGCGCTCGGCTTCGGCCGCGTTGATTTTTCCGTTCTCGACCATGCCGAGAATCTGCCGCAGCTCTTCGGGGCTCGCGGCGGCGCTCTTCGCCGGGCGCACCGTCATCAGGTCACCGGCCGCTTCCCACAGCTTCCTCCAGTCGGGCCAGTCGCCGTGGCGCACGTCTTCGTGCCCTGCGCCTTCGCCGACCTTCACCGAGCCGAGCTCGGCCTCGAGCCTCAAGATGGTCTCTGACTTCGGGTTGACGGGGTACTTCACGCGCGTGCTGCCCATCACGGTGTGCGCGTCGATGCGAACGTCGAGGCCCGGAGCGAGGTCGATGCGCACCTGGCCCATGTTCGAGTGAATGCGGTGCTCGCCGACATCGAGCGCGACGATGTTCAACTTGGCCGAGCCGGCGCCGCACTCGACGTCGAAGGTCCCGCCCAGCGCGTCGCCTTTGATTTGCCCCGCGTTCGCCTTGAGCTTGAAGCGGCCGCGCACGTCGCGCAGCTCGAGCGAGCCAGCCGACGCCGAGACGTCGAGGTCGCAGCCCGCAAGCTGGCTGATGCTGATCCGGCCCATCTCGCAGGAGAAGCGCGCTTTGAGCTGCGGCGGCACCCGCAGCGTCATCTTGTAGTGCCCCAGCTCGAGCGCGCCCCAGAAGCCACGCGAGTTGAGACCGACGGTGACGACTTCCCCCTCGCGCTTCACCAGCGGCTCGGCCGCGCCTTCCCACTCCAGGTACGGCGCCTCACCCGGCGCGCACGGCAGCACGGTCAGCTGTGACGCGTTCGCCTCGAAGTCGAGAATGGGGCTGTCGCCAAACGGCAAAGAGAGCTTTCGCGTTTTCATGTCGGACCTCACTTCCTTGGGGGGGTGGTTTCGCGCAGCAGGCGTTCGGCTTCGTCGAGCGTGAGCTCGCCGGTCGAGAGACGTTCGAGGACCTTGAGGCGCCGCGTGGTGGGCGACTGCGTTGGCCGGTCGGGCGCTTCGAGCCGCGCGACGACGGCGTCCAGCCGCGAGATGACGGTCGGGTACGAGATGCCCAGCGCCGACTCGACGTCCTTGATTTTCCCGCGCGCGCCGATGAACACCTTTACGAACGCGAGCTGCTCGCGCGAGAGCTGCGAGGTCCAGTCGAGGCCGAAGCGCCCCTCGACTGCCGTGCTGCATGCCTCGCAGCGCAGACGCTCGAGCACCATCGCGCTCTGGCACGACGGGCACTCACTGGGAGGGAGCTGTTGTTGAGCCACGCGATACTATCTAGCTACGGACTTGAATAAATCAAGTCGAGCATTGATTTTGACGAGGTGGGGCCCATGACCTGGCAGGTCATGGTGGGGGTGCAGGGGCGCCACTACTTTGGGTTCAACCCAAACTGGAGCAACACCCATGCGCCTCCCCGTCCTCGTCGTGCTGTTCGCCGCCTTTACTGCCTACTCGGTGTTCGTCACCGTCACCGAGGGCTACTTCGGGTTCATCACGCTGGCGCTGAATGAGCGGTGGGGAATGCAGGTCATCCTCGACCTCTTCATCTCGTTGACGATCGCGTGGGCCTGGCTGCGGCACGACGCGAGGAACCGCGGCATCGTCGCCTGGCCGTACCAGGTCGCGACCTTCTTCCTCGGCAGCATCGCGGTGCTCGCCTACCTCATTCACCGCGAGCTCGCCGGCAAGCGCGCCGTTGCCACCGTATGAAGTGCCAGTTGTTCGCCTCGCCTGGCACTTTCATTCACGCATCGCGCTTCAGGCGCCTGGAACGTGGAGCGCGATCTCGGCGAGCGAGTCGACGTTCAACCAACAAGTGCAGGATCGCGTTCGCTACGAATTGAGTCCCTCGCAGACCCTGCCTGGGAGCGTGAGGTCGGCGCGAAGTCTTACGAGCCGGGTGCACTTCCCAACGTGCACGACGCGTTGCCAACGGTACCCAGTCCCAGGAGCAGAAGCCGACGCGCGAGACCATCAATGCCTTGCATCGGCCGCAGCACCTACGTGCCCGCATCCGATGCGCCGCGGAGCACCGAATCGAGCGACTTTCCGTCTCACGGCTGCCTGTCCGCGGTGAAGGTGGGTCGAGCCCACGAGCGCAGGTCGCGTCGGTACGGGAGTACTCACCCCTCGACTCTTCTGGGTGAACGGGGCGACCTACTTCTTCGACTTCGGATCTCGCGCCGGCGGCTCGGCCGGCGGAGCGACCATCGCCTTCGCATCCTTCGCGTCGATCAGCTCGATCACGGGCGCGAAGTCGCCTTCGACAGCCACGCCCCAGCCGTTGCAACGAAACGCCTCGGCGAGCAGCTTCTTTCCGGCGTCGCTCTTCCCCATCCGCCCAAACGTGGCAATCACATCGTTGACCCGCGGGCTCGGAAAGTCGGACGACGCGGCAATCACCTCGTTCGGCAGATTCCCCGTCGACGCCACGACCCGGAAGTCCGTCACCGGCGGAGCGTCCGCACACCCATCGGCCTGCAGCGCCGACCCGCCCGCCGCGAAGGTCGCGACCACGTCCGCCTTCCCGTCGCGCACCAGCTTGCACGCCGCCGGGTGATTCTCGGCGAAGACTTCAGACCCGAAGAACTTGTCGGGGTCCTGGCCTTCCTTCCGCAGCAGCTCGCGCGGAAACAGGTACCCCGACGTCGACAGCTTGTTCACCCACGCCACTTTCTTGCCCTTCAAGTCCCCCAACGTCTTCATCGGCGCGTCCGCCTTCACCGCGAACACCGACCGGTAAGTCAGCCCACCATCGCCCGACCGCATCGCCTTCGACAGCGCCTGCACGTACCCGTTCTTCTGTGACGCGCGAACGAAAGCCAGCGGCGTAATCCAGGCGAGATCCACCGCGCCCGTCGACAGCGCGTCCGACAGCGCCTCGTAGCTGGGAAGAATGACGACCGTGACGGGGCTGCCCAGCGCCTGGGTCAGGTAGGGCTCGATCATCGTCTTCGCCTTCTGCGCCAGCTCAGTGCCATGCGCGGGCGAGATGCCGAACTTCAGCGGCTTCTTCTCGACCGGAGCCGCAGCGAAAGCCGAAAGACCCAGAGTCAGAACCAGCACGAACGCCGCGCGAACGATGGACATGCTGCATTTGTACCGCGCTCACTTCGCCTTGGCCGGTTTCTTCCTCGGGAAAACGATCGCCCACGCGTTCGGGTGCATTTCGACCAGCACCGTGCGCGTCGTCCCCGCCAGCTTCTGCGCCGGCGCGAACCACGGCTCTTTCAGCAGGTCGTCGTCGTTGACCCCGTGCTCCGGGACGATGAGGTCGAGCTCGACGTACCCCCCGCCGATCGCCTTCGTCAGCGACGGGCCGAACGAATACGCCGCCCAGTCGGGCAGGGGCACCAGGTCATTGTGAATCGCTCCGCCGTAGAGAATCACCAGCTTCCCCGGCAGGCCGCCTTCGCCCTTCTCGCGAACCTCCAGCGCCTTTTCCTCAACGAGCCGCCGCACCAGCCGCAGACTCTTCTCGGCGTCGAGCTTTCCCTTCTCGTCCAACATCGCGCGGTACTCGTCGCACGCGACGATGAGGATGTGGTTCGCGATGCCCAGCCCGTACGACTTGTCGAGCAGCACCGTCAGCTCGTCCTCCGTCTCGTCGGGCCGCTTCGTCACCTTCTTCACCTCGGCGACCGCCGCCTTCTCGACCTCGCCACAGCGCCCGTTCGTCATCCACGTCTCGAGCACCAGCGACGTCGCCTTGCCCTTCACCGCCGGCAGCAGCTCTTTCGTGAAACGAGAGATCGCGCTGGCCACCTTCGGCCCACCTTCGAGCTCGTGGTACTCGCCGATCGCCAGCACCACCATCGGCGTCTCGAGCACCTTCTCGAACGCAGCCCGCGGCGTCTTGAACACCTCGCACGCCACCGGCCCGCACGTGACTCCCGCATCGGGAACCGCCGCGAGCGCGAAGAGCAGCAGCGAAATCACGCGGGCAGACCGCTCCAGCTGGTCGGGTCTTGCGGGCCTGCGGCGGGGCGCACGTCGACGTTGAAGCCCGTGAGGTGCACCATGCCCGAGACCTTCTCGAGCCCGGCCGGACCATCGGCCGCGAGCAGGTTCACGTTCACCCCGCGCGTCTTGCTGGCGATGGAAAGGCCGGACGCGTGCTGGTGGCCCCAGCCGTGGGGCAGGGCGACGGTGCCGGGCATCAGGTCGGCAAGCTGTCGCACCGGAACACGGACAGTCGCGACGGCGCTCTGCACGTCGGCCATCGTTCCGTCGGTGAGGCCCGCCCGCGTCGCGTCGTCGGGGTGCATATAGAGGTAGTTGGTCGGCTCGTGAACGAAGTCGGCGATGTTGTGCGTCCACGAGTTGTGCGTCTGCACCGCGCGCTTGGTAATCAGCTTCAGACGGTGTTGCTCGCCGCGCGCCGCTTCGAAGTCGGCCTCGAGCTTCGCCGCCTGCGTCATCAATCGTTCGGGGGCCAGCCGCACCTTCTTGTTCTCTGTCAGCACCCGCTTCCCCGCGAAGTCATCGGCCTCGTGCGCGTCCCGAAGCTTCCCGTGCGGGTGGTGCTCGATCAGCGACTCGAAGCCCGGCTGCCCCGTCACGCGCAGCAGCATCGACAGCAGCGTCTCTTGCGGCAGCGACGGCTGCGCGGCCTGGTCGCCGAACCGCGTGTGAAGCGCGAGCATCGCCTCCATCGACTTCTGCGCGATGCCGCTGCCGAACAGGTTCAGCCCTGACGCCTTGCACAGCTGCAGGTAGATGGTCGCCTCATCGCGCTGCTCGCCGTCGGGAGTCACCAGCGCCCGCGTCGCCTGCATGTACGGCTTCTTCTGCAGCCCCAGCATCAACGGAAAGATGAACGGCAGGTCGGGCCTCTCGAGCGGAGAAGTCGCCGGCAACACGTAGTGCGCGAGCGAGCCCGTCTCGTTGCGGAAGATATCGACGGTGACGAGCAGCTCGAGCTCACCGAACGCCTTCTTCAACCGCCCCGCGTTCGCCATCGTAATCAGCGGGTTGCCGCCCGTGACGAACAGCGCGCGCAGCTGCTTGTCGCCGGGCGTGAGGATCTCGTCGGCCAGCAATCCACCCGGGTACGCATCGTTGACCGAGGCGAACTGCCCGATGCGCGAGACGTCGTCGCGCATCAGCACGCCGTTCTTCTTTCCGAACGCCGGGAAGTCGATCACCCCTTTGCCGACCAGCGTGCCGCCGCGGCGGTCGAGGTTTCCCGACAGCAGGTTGATGCATTCCTGCAGCCAGAAACCCATCGACCCGTTCGGGCCCATGTTGACGCCGGTCGAGGAATAAAGCGCCGCTCCGTCGGCCGTGCGGAAGGTCGTCACCAGCGCGCGAAGCGTCTCGTCGGGAATCTGGGTGACGGGGGCGGTGCGCTCGGCCGGCCACGCGCGTGCGAAGGCGAGAATGGGCTCGATGCCGTCGGCCATCGCTAAGGCGCGCTCCAGGTTCACGCCGCCCTGCTTCTCGAGCTCGTTGAGGAAGGACAGGTAGAAGAACGGATCCGCGTTGGGGCGGATGAACAGGTGCTGGTCAGCGAGCTTCGCGGTCTCGGTCTTTCGCGGGTCGACGACGTAGAGCTTCCCACCGCGCTCGCGCAGCTGCTGCAGCGTGCGGCCGGGGTAGGGCACCTGGAGGAAGCTCCACTTCGAGATGACGGGGTTCGCGCCGACGATGATGAGGCAGTTCGTGTGGTCGAGGTCGGGGAAGGGCTGGGTGAAGGGGAAGCCACACAGCGCCTCGCAGATTCGGCAGAACGTGTGGTGCGTACCATCAGGCATGGCGGAAGCCTTAGCACCCGAGCGTGCGGTCGACCTCGTCGAGGGCGACTGAGAATTCGCGCACCAGCGCTTCGACGTCCGCGCGCGCGACCGCCGAGTCCTTGAAGTTGAAGTTGAAGCAGACGTCGCCGCCGTAGCCGACGACCGTCGTGTTCACCGCCTGCGGTGGCGTGCAGGGCGTGGTGATCAGCAGCCGATCGATCACCAGTGAGTTCGTGTGCCACTTGCCGTCGGCGTCGGCCCCGGGGATTCCCAGCGGCACGAGGTTCGAGAACGAGAAGTTGGTGAGCAGCTGGCGCTTCACCAGCAGCGTCTTTCGCAGCAGCGCCATCGGCGAGAGCCGCACCAGCCACGCATCAAACAGCGTGCGCTTCCAGGGAAGGCGCGCGGCGAGGATTGGGGCAGCGGCGTCACGCAAAGCCTGCGCGAGCGCGAGCACCGTGGGCATCGGGCGCCACCGCAGCTGCATCGACGACAGGTGGTTGGCGAACGACTCGAAGCCCTCGCGCGGGCGCACGTCGATCGGCAGGAAGAGGTTGTGGATGCCGCCGCTCTTGCTCACCCGAGACAGCGCGGTGCAGAGCGCGGCGGCGAGCAGGTCGTTCATCGACAGGCCCTTTTTCGTGCGCGGTTCGCGCCAGGCCTCGAGCCGCTGCCGCGGGACGAAGTGGTGAAGCGTGCGATTGCCGCCTGAGTAGTCGGTGCCCACGTTGCTGAAGACAGGCGCCAGCGGCCGCAGGTTCCCCAGCAGCAGCTCTTTGACGGTGTGAAGCGCGCCGCGCAGAAAGACCAGCGGCCCGCGCGAGCTCAGGGCTTCGCGTTCTCTGCGCCGCGGGACGATGCCCAAAGGAAGCGGAGACGACTCGGCGTCGAGGCACTTCACGAAGTCATCGACCAGCGCGAGAAAGGCACGCCCGTCGGCGAGGGAATGGTGTTGCTGAAAGACGAGCACGCCTGCGTCGTCGCCGCGCCGCACCCAGGTGAGGTGCAGCGGCGCTTCCGTGGACAGCTCGAGGAAGCGGTCGGCCAGCGCGGTCTCTTTCTCTGCATCTGCGTCGATCGCCGAGAACTGGGCCTGCGCGTCGATGGCCTCGGGCAGCACCCACGCCTCGTTCTGGACGCGCGCGGCGGCCCACGGGTAGCGCGCGAGCACGAAGCCGAGCGCGCGGACCAGCTGCGGCTGGGTCAGCGTGCCGCGGTACTCGAGCCGCCACACCGGCGCAAAAGACGCCCACGGCGCCTGCGTGCCGGCGAGGAAGGCTTTGTCGAGAGACTCAAAAGGAAACGCCACGAAGCGGCGGACTGTACCGACATGCGGGTACGCTGCGCGGCATGGAAAGCAAAGTCGTGGTGATCACCGGGGCCAGCTCGGGCATCGGCGCCGCTCTCGCGAAGCAGCTGGGCACCGAAGGCCACAAGCTCGTGCTCGCCGCCCGCCGCGAGGCGCCGCTGAAGGCCGTCGCCGCCGAGAGTGGCGACGCGAAGGCGATCGTCACCGATGTCACCGTGCGCGCCGACGTCGAGGCGCTGCGCGTGTTCGCGATGAAAGAGTTCGGGCAGATCGACGTGTGGATCAACAACGCGGGCCGCGGCATCGGCAAGCGCGTACTCGAGCTCAGCGACGACGACCTCGACCAGATGATGGCGATCAACGTGAAGTCGGCGCTGTACGGAATGCAGGCCGTGGTGCCGCACTTCCTGCAGCGTGGCGAAGGGCACTTGATCAACGTCTCGTCGTTTCTGGGCCGCGTGCCCCTGGCCAGCTTCCGTTCGGCCTACAGCGCGTCGAAGGCGGCGCTGAACGTGCTGACCGCCAACCTGCGCATGGACCTCGCGGCCTCGCACCCGAACGTGCACGTCTCGATCGTGATGCCGGGCCCGGTCGCGACGGACTTCGCGGGCTCGTCGCTGCACGGCACGCCGATGGTGCCTCCGCCGCGGATGATGTCGGTGCAGATGGCCGACGACGTCGCCGACATCATCGCCGGCCTCATCGAACAGCCCCGCGCCGAGGTCTTCACCTCGCCGACGCTGAAGTCGATGGCGAAGAAATACTACGAAGACGTCTCGGGCTTCGAGTCGGGCATGGCGGCTCCATCGCTGATGGCGCCCAACCTCGCCGGCCTCGCCGAGCGGATGAAGAACCGGCAGCAGTAGCCTTTTAGAACTCGGGCCTGCCGTCTCCGCGGCGGGTAGGCCCAGGGACCTGGTACTTCTGACCCTTGAGCCTGCGGGCCGCCATCGTGGCGCGCCAGGCGAGATACGCCTTGTTGAACTTCAGGATCTCGCTCTTCTCGAAGTACGGATTCTTCGCGCCTGACAGCGAGACCAGCGCGAGCACCTGCTCGGCGACGCTGACAGGACACCCGTTCATCCGCATCACCGCCTTGCCGCGCGACGCCGCCAGCTTCGCCGTGGTGGTCACCATCTTGGCGTAGATGTCGTCGTGCTTTGCCTCGTGCGGATTCTTCGTCTCGCGCGCCTGGTACACGTTGTCGATCTGCACCGACTCACCCGCGATGGTGCCTTTCCACTCGGCGCAGTCGCCGATGAAGACCACCTTCTCGCCCGGCTTGGCGTCGATGCGCCCGGCGTACTTCCCGAACACGATGTGGAGCCGCGGCATCTTGGTGTCCGTCTGCGTGTCGAAGAGCCTGAGAATCTCGATCGCCTCTTCCAGCGCGCCCGGGCACCCACCCCAGCAGTAATCGGTGAGCTCCTTCTCGGGCGGGGGGCCCGCGTACGCCGTGATGTGCGTGCCTTCGAAGTACTTCTCGACCCGCACCAGCCCGACCTTGAAGCCGCGCGCGCGTTCTTTTGCCTCTTCCAGCGTCACGTCGCCTGAGATCTCGATCTGCGCCAGGTCAATCGGCCCGAAGCCCCGTTCGTGCGGCAGGCGAATGTGCTCGACGTCATGCGGGTCGACGCCAATCAACTGACAGCACACCGCGTCGATCGCCGGCTGGTTGTTGCCGAGGATCAGCAAGTTCAACCGCCGCGGAACCGGAGTCAGCATTCGCCCCTCGCCCGCTACCACCGCGTCGATGACAATCAACCGCGGCTGCACCACGTACTGCAGGTCGGCGACCTTCTCGTTGAGCCGGTGGTCGTGGTCGATCATCCGGTGCCGGTCGTCTTGAATCCCGATGTAGTTCTTCATCGAGAAGGTGACCGTGGTCCACGGGTGCGACTTGAACTTCGGAACGTTGACGAAGAAGTCCGCGCGCGCCACCGGCTCGGGCACGAAGATGAAGTCGCGAAGCCGCCCCTGGTGCGTCAGCGGAATCTCGACCTGCGGCTCTTCTTCGAAGCAGTACCGCTTCACGCCCTGCCGTTCGAGCATCGGGTCGAAGCCTGCGCCCGCGAAGGCGTACCGCGTCGGAATCGTGATGCCGCAGCGCTCACCGACCGCGAGCTCGTCGAGCTTCCCCGCGCGGTCTTTGATTGCCATCAGCACGCCCTCGACCACCTCGGCCCGCGTGTGCGCGTGCTCGAACAGCGGGCCCGACGACACGACGTTCGGCTTCACCAGCGTGCGGCCGAAGGGCTTGAGCTCCAGCGTGTCCATCGCCTCGCGCACGAGGCGGCGAATCGTCTGCGCGTCGTACTCGGGGCAGTGGCGGAGAATGACCTTCGGCGTCGCAGCGGTCGGCTTCATGGCTCAAAGTCCTTGGGAATTGATGGCACTACTTAGGTACCCTGCGCGGCCATGAGCAAGGCTCCGACGGGCGACCCCTCTTTTGATACCGAAGTGGTGAAGCTGCTGCTGCAGGTGGCATGGGCAGACGACGAGGTGTCCGAACGCGAGCGCGACATGATTGTTGGCCTCGCGCGCAGCTGGTTCGTGCCCGAGCCCGAGCTCACCGGCTTGATTCACCGCCTCGCCCAGGGCCAGCCCCTGCCCCAGCCGAACCTGCAGCTGCTGCGCACCCGCCCCGACGACGTCCTCGAAGCCGTGCGCGGTCTCGTCCTCAGCGATGGCAAGGTGGCTGGCGAAGAGTCCGAGATGCTCAAGCAGATCGCCGAGCTGCTCAAGGCGTAGGCAGCCGTTGCTGGCCCGCTTTTTTAGAATGCCGGTCACCGGCAGGGCCGCATATTCTCGCTTCCCTTCATGACCCTTCTCTCTGCGGCCCTGCTGGTCACCTCGATGCTCGGAGCGGCCGACGTCGAGCCGTCCCGCCTCTACTTTCACGCTGCGGGTGGGCTGGGTGGCCAGGTTGGCACGTCCATCTACACGAGCAGCAGCAAGACCAGCCCCACCGGCACGCGCGATTTCCAGGCGCTGAGCGTCGACCTCGTCTCGACCGTCGCCTTCCGTCCGTCGCAGCTGCTCGCGATCGGCGGCCAGCTTCACGTCAACACGTTTCCTTTTCTCAACGTCACCGAGAACCGCAGCCAGGGCCCGCGCACGCTCACCGGCGTCTCTTACGGCATCTCGGGCATCTTCGGGCCCAGCCTCACGCTCTTCCCGGGCGACTTCCGCTTCGACGTCTCGCCCGGGTTTCTCTGGGTCATCACCGGCCCGCAGGCAGGCCGCAGCCAGGCGACGCTGGGCGGCACCGGCCTCGGCCTCGGCCTCGCGGGCGGCTACGACGTGCCAGTGACTTCCACCCTCGCCGTCGCGCTCGAGGTGCGGTTGACCTCGGGCTTCCACCTCAACTCGGACTCGACGCACATCATCGGGTTCGATGCGGGCCTCGCCTTGATGGTGGGGATTCGCCGCCGGTAGTGCTGCTCTGCCTGCCGCAGCCAGCCGCCCGACGAAGACATTTCCAGCATCGGGGCCGCGGTTGCCGATACTGTCGCGCGCGAGTTGGACGACGACGACATTTGCGGACGGCTGCCCAACCAGCCGATCGAGTGAGACCCATGCGACGTTTCTTGAGTGTGTTGCTGTGCTGCTGCCTCGCCGCCCCCACGGCGGTCTTCGCTGCGCCGCAGAAGACGACCACGTCTGACCTTCCCCCGCCGCCGCCTCCTCCTCCGCCGATGCCTCCGCCCGAAGCGGGCAGCGAGTGTTTCCCTGCCTGCCGCGCCGGCTTTTTCTGCAGCGCGGGCCAGTGCAGGTCGGCCTGCAACCCGCCGTGTGGCGCGAACGAGCAGTGCCAGTCGAATGGCGAGTGCACGTCGATGACGTCGGCGCCGCTCGATCCGTCGGCCGAGGACGACGGGCCGCGACGCGAGGGCCCGCGAATGAAGAAGGTTTACCCCACCGGCTCTGACGTCAGCGCGGATGGCACGATTGCGCCTGCTGGGTTTCACTTCGAGAAGACGCGCCGCAAGGGGCTGCTCATCATGGGCCCGATTCTCTTCGGCGTCGGCTACATCTTGTCGGGCCTCTGGGGCCTCTACGCCTCGGTATTGGGCGGCTCGCTGGCAAGCAGCGCCTTCGACCAGTCGTTCGCAAACCGCACCTCGGGCAACTACCTGATGCACTTCATCCCCGTGTTCGGCCCCTTCGCGGCCCAAATCGGCCTCGCCACGAACGGCGGCTACCGGTCGCAGTTTCGGGTGCATGAGTTCGTCGCCTGCACCATCTTCACGCTGCTGCAGGCGGGCGGCATCACCTCGTTCGTGCTCGGCCTCCTGGGCACCACCGAGACGCTGGTGCGCGACGAGTACGTCGGCACGTCGAGGTCGTCGGATTTCAAGGTGACCTTCGCGCCGTTCTCGCCCGGCGCTGAAGTCGGCGCGTCGTTGATGGGCACGTTCTAAGGCGTTCGCGATCGCCGGCGGTGGAGCGCCGGGTGCGTAAGCGGACATCACCCGCATCGACTGGCCCAGCGATCCCATGTGCGGGGGCGTACGTAGGCGCGCTTGACCTCAATCGCCACATGGCTATATAGCTACATGGCAATGCATGACGGCGCGCTCAATGAAGTGTTCGCTGCACTCGCTGACCCCACGCGGCGGGCGATCCTTGCGCGGCTCGCCCACGGCGACGCGGGCGTCTCGGAGCTCGCCGAGCCGTTTGGCCTGGCGCAGCCCACCATCTCGAAGCACCTCAAGGTCCTCGAAGATGCCGGTCTGATCCGGCAGCTCCGCGACGCCCAGCGGCGCCCGCGCAGCTTGGTGGTGGGGGGCCCGTTGGTCGAAGTCGAAGAGTGGCTCGGCCCGTTCCGCGAGCAATGGAAGCATCGCTTCGATGCGCTCGATTCGTTTCTCGAGCGAAAGAAGCGGGCAAAACAAAAAAAGGGGTAGGGCCCATGATGGCGCAGACCAGGAGCAGGATCGATCGGACGACCTTCACGATTACCTTCGAGCGATCGTTGTCCGTTCCCTGGAAGACGTATTCGACGCATGGACGGACCCCGACCAGATCAAGCAGTGGTGGGACCCGACCGGGACCCCTCTCGCCGACTGCGCCGTCGATTTGCGGCCGGGGGGTGCGTTCCGCTTCACGATGGCGTCGACGCACGCGCCCCCGTTTGCGGGCACCTACCAGCGTGTGGAGCGGCCCGCCGAGCTCGTCTTCGAAGCGATGGGCGCAATTGGCACCGTCCGTCTTGAACGCGACGCTGGCGCCACGCGAATGACCGTGACCATTCGTTGCGCGTCGGAAGAGCACCTCGCGCAATTCCTGAAGCTGGGCCTCGACGAGGGGACAGGTTCACGGACGCAGCGTTTACGTCGGGGAGCGTGCGGACTGCGGCACTCGCCGTCAGCGGAAGGGTGAGGATCAGGGCCAGCGACAGGGTTCGTTTCATGGGGGTGTCTCCTTTGGGGTGGGTGAAAAACTCAGGGGCCAGTGGCGGCCATCAAGATTGCGGTGTGAAGACTCGAGTCCGAGACGATCTGCACCGAGCCAACGTGCGAATGCTGCTTCGGGTCGGTGAAGGTGAGGGTGACGGACGTCGACACTGGCTGTGAGAACGCCAGCACCTGGTCCAGCACGGGCCCCGACGCCGTCGTCCATCGCGACCCCGAGAAGAAAGGACAAGGCGACCGCGGGATCTTTTCACCGCTTGAAGTCGATTCTCGACGCTCGAACCGAGCCCGCCAGGCGACAATGCAAGAAGTGACCGAATGGTCGCTTGTAGTCTCTCTAACTTCATCGAGCGCCATGGCCCCCGTCAAAGAAACGAAAGTCCGCGTCGCGCAGCGTGTGCCGGACGTGAAGACGGAAGTGGCGGCGCCGAAGCCAAAGGCGGCTCCCCGGCGGCCTCGGTCGAGCTCGTTCGCGGCGGCGAAGGTGCCGAAGGTCGAGCTGTTCCCCAAGGACGTGCTCGAGCGGCACGCGGGAGTCCCGCAGACCCAGGCGCAGGAGCAGGCCGACCGGGCGAAGAAGGCGGGCGAGGTCGGCGCCAACGTCCCGAAGATTGCAGAGCGCGCCAGCGAGCGGATGTCGTTCGACCAGCTGCCGGCGAAGCTGCAGGAGACGCTGAAGAAGTCGTTTCCGAACCCCGATGAGTTCTGGGCGAAGAGCGGCAACTCGCTGCGGCAGAGCCTGTCGGAGACATACAATCGGCTCGACTCGATGGGGCTCTGGAAGCACATCTCGAAGATCGCCGGCGAGCACGAGGCCCCGGCCAAGCCAGTGAAGGGCACCAACGTGAAGGTCGACGGCGCGACGGGCGGCCTGGCCTACGAGGTGAAAGACCGCAAGGCGTTCGTCGACGACCTGCTGAGCAGCAAGAACTACGGCATCGATCCAGGCTGGGCGACGATGCTGCACGACCACATGACGGGCCTGCGTGAAGCCAACGCGCCGAGCGGGAGCCTGCACATCTCTATCGGCCCGGGAGATCGAATCGACACCCACCTGGATCGGGTGACGCCGGTAGACAGCCCGGACGCGAAGACGAAAGCAGCGAAGTTCAATCCTGCGCGCTCGATCGAGCACCACTCAAAGGAAGTGTGGTCGGACATCAGCCGCAAGGTCTTGCCGGGCGTGTTCGTCGGCGTTGGCCCCGAGCTCGCCGACGTCAATCGCTCGCGCACGCCGCAGGACCGCAAGACCACCGCGCCGCCGCAGCTGAAGGACCACGACATCCTCGGCAGCGTGAACTTCGTCTTCCACTTCGGCGGGAAGACCGAGAACCGCAGCCCCCACCGGCGCGAGCAGGAAACCGCGATGGTCGATGCAAAGGTGATGGAGCGGGCGGTGACGAAGGGCACTGCCCAGGCGACCTCGGCCGATTTCCTTCCCAGTGGCGTGAAGCCCAAAGACGTGCGGGCCGGCAACTACATCGACCCGGCGACCCTCGCCAGCTCGCTGGCCGGCCACATCGCGCGGTCCGCGTTCGACGGGCGCATCACCGCCGAGTTCAAGATGCCGAAGGAGTACGACCAGCTGAGCGCGAAGGAGCGCAAGGCGATGGCCGCCGCGATTGGGAAGATGGCGAAGGCCGTCTACGCAGAGCTGCCCGCCGAAGCGCGCAGCGTGCGGAGCATCAAGGTCAGCTTCGGCAACAAGGATGAGTACCTGCCGCTGACCGACTGATGTGGCCGGCCATTGCGAGGCGTGCGCCTTCGCGAAGCAGCGTTTGAAGTCCTTCTACCGACGGCTGGGTTCAGTCAGGCCAGGTGTCGACGATGTGCTGCGGGTAGTGGTTGACCGCAGGGGTCGGACTCGGCGGGTCGTTGGGCAGGTTCTTGTTGTCGGGGTTGAGCAGATCCGCAATCAGGTACGGGTGATGGGCGGTCATCTCTTTGTCGTACTTGTGGAAAGTCGCCTGCCCGATGTCTTTGTTACCGGCTTGCCTCAGTACGTTGCGCAGCTCCATCTTGCTCTGGCAGCTGCGGACGATGTGCTGCATCGCGTGAACGTCGGTGGCCGAGCCACCGCGAAGCTGCTCGAGCGCCTTTCCTTTCTCTTCCTCAGAGAGGTGTGAGAGCAGCGACGGGTCGTAGTTGATGGCGCGGCTGACCGCCTCGTCATCTTTCTTCTCGATCCCCTTCCTCAGCTTGTCGAGCTCAGGCTTCTTCGCGTCTGCATCGACCGTCTTCAGCGCACTGTCGACCATGCCGCGCTCTGTCTTGGTGAGGTGCTCGAGCACTTCGGGGTTCTTCTTCACGGCTTCGGCGACCTCTGCCGGCTTCACCTTCAAGTTCTCGTTGCCATCGAAGAGCTTGTCGACCTCCTTGCGGCCCTCCGGCTTGTCGACCGTGACGGTGCCGAGGCGATCCTGGGGGATGCCGAACTTGTCCTTGAACTTGCCGTCCTTCAGCTCGTCCTTCGATATCCAGGCAGTCTTACCGCTCATTGGATCCGAGATGAGGAAGCCTTTCTTCGGGTCGTAGCTCTGCGCGAGCATCGCGTGCCCACCGCCGTTCTCGTGCTTGGCGCCCAGCGGCACGGCTTTGCCGGCCTCGAGATCCTTCTGCATCGCCGAGATCGCCTTGTCTTTCCCCTCGGGCGTGTTCGGCACGTTGTACTGGTAGGGGTCGGTGCCGGTGACGCCCGCCCGCTTCTGGTAGGCCTTCGCGGAGTCCATGCCGCTGTTCTGGCCGAGGCTGTGGCCTGCCGCTTCCTTTTCGTGACCGCGGCGTTCACACCGCCTGGGGGGATGAAGACGAACTCGCCGCTGCTTCACAAATACTTCGAAGAGAACAAGCACCTCGAGTGAGCCGAAACGTCAGGCTCGCGGCGGCTGTCGCAGTCGCCGCGGCCTTCGCATGCCGCACCCAACTGGGTGTGCACGGCGCAGGTGCTCACGCGGACAACCGTACCGAATGGCTCGCGCAGTAGACTCCCGCCTATGCGACTACTGCTGCAGCCCGGAGATGACGAAACGCGCCGCCGACGCGGACGCCGACGTGGCGACGGCGCTGGGCGTCCCGGTCTCCGGGGTCTGCACGTGCCCGCAGGAGGCGTGCCCAAGCGCGAAGGTCGACCAGACGGTGACGCTGCCCAACGTGGGCCGGCTCGCCCTTCATCTGAAGCTGACGCTCTTTGTCGGAGAGCAGCCTGCCCCCGGCCCGCAGGTCCCCGCCGTCGACACCCTCAGCGCGGTGGGCACGCGCATCGCCGCGCACCCGCCGCTGGCCGCGCTGCTGAAGGACTCCGACGGGACCTGCGCGCTCAGGCTCAACGGCGCCGCGCCGCGCTTCGACTTCAACTTCGAGTGCCGCGTAGGGGCGTGGACGCTCTCGATTGCCGAGCTGCCCGTGCCCCAGTCGGAGAACGCGCGCCAGATTGTGCGGTCGCAGTATCGGCTGCCGCTGTCGGTCGTCGACGCCGACCCGGACGTGAAGGTTGCCCGGAAGCACCCGGCCGTCGTGCGCTTCCTTCAAGGCAAGAAGGACATCACCGTGCAGTACCTGCCCTACCCGGCGCGGCGCGTGGTGCTGATGGTGGACGCCGCCGCGGAGTCGCGCGGCACGTTCCGCGTGAAGGAGGCGTTGACCGTCTTCTTCGTGACGAGCGACCGCGGGGGGGAAGCGGAAACGAAGGGCGTGAAAGCCGTCTGCAAGGGAGAGCAGTTCTACCGGTGTCCGTAAGCCGATCAGCGAAGAGTCGCTTCGCCCGGCGACGAGCAGAACGCGTGCAGCTCGTCAGCACCCGCCACCGCCAGGTGCATGCGTGACCTGCGCGCGACCCATGCCCTGAGTAAGAGAGCTGCGGCGGCACGCGGGCCCTTCGACCAGTCGTTCGCAAACCGCACCTCGGGCAACTACCTGATGCACTTCATCCCCGTGTTCGCCCTTCGCCGCCCAGATCGGCGTTGACGCCTACATCGCGGCACCCATGACCCGGGGCAGCGGGCGCTCGCCACAACGGCGGGCGTGTGCTGTCTTCCGCCCCGCTGATCCAAAACCAGGGGGAAGTCACATGAACAGCGACGAACGGAAGGCGGCGATCTCGAAGTTTCTCGAGGGCGTCGACTGGGACACGTACGACTACACGAAGGCCCCGGGCGCCAACATGAAGTTCCCGGACTTCACCGACGCCCAGGTGGCCGCCGCGTCGCCGTGGATCCCCAAGCACTACAACACCACCAGGCAGTGGAGCTGCGTCCACGTTCCCGACCTCAACCAGATGGCCGACGGTGAAGAGCGCCGGCTGTTCGCGCTGTACGGTCTACCCGTGTCGTGGCCGAAGAAGGACGACGGCCTCGATGACCTGCTCGACGCGCTCGACGGCGCGAAAGAAGAGGGCGGCGACACGTGGGCCGACGCGATGGATCAGCACGGCCTCCTCAACGACGAGCACTACGACTTCGTGCGCGGCCGCAGCCTCGGCTTCCCCGAGCAGCACCAGGACTACGACCAGACGGTGAAGGTGATCGCGCAGATCGACGGCGACCCCGAGTGCCTGCCTGAGCACGGCTTCCGCGACCTCGCGCACTTCAGCTGGTTCAAGAAGAAGATTCACAAGGCCAAGGGCAAGGCGTGGGAACAGCACAACGCAATCTTGAAGCAGACCTTCAAGGCGCTCGACGAACGCTTCGAGAAGAACAAGGCCGCGCTGTCGAACGAGCTGAGCCCCTTCAAGGGTGTCAGCCTGGAAGACTGGGCCGGCGCCAACGCGCAGCTCGCGCAGGCGAAGCCTTTGTCTCACGTGCTCAGGGTGCTCGGCCTCGAGCAGCCCCAGTGGGATGAAGTCAACGCCGAGTGGATGGCGCGCATGTCCCGCGACACGACCGCCACCGTCGCCACCGTGTACGGCCAGGCCTTCACCGGCGCCGCCCAGGGCAAGTTCGCCGCCGCTGGGAAGAACGTCTCGGCCAGCATGAAGGCGGGGCACGGCAGCGACGTCGCCGGCACGGATCCGATTTCCTTCGAAGATTGGATCAAGATTCAGTCGCACATGAACGCCGCGCTCGCGCAGGGCATTGACCCGAACGCGCTGCTGAAGAAGTACGACCTCAACGCGGCCGACTGGGGCACCGCGGGCGGCTACTGGGCGATGAAGATGAACTCGAACCCGATGCAGTACATGGACCAGTACACGACCCTCTCGGTGAAGTACGCCAGCGCCTTCACCGGCGCGAAGGCCGGCTCGGACATCGACTTCTGAGCGCGCAGTTCGAACAACAGCTCGACCAGGCCTTTCGCACCGCGCTCGCGGGCGAAGGGGCGGAATGGGAAACGCTGGTGCGTTCGCTTGGGCTCGCGCCGCTGACGGCGGACCAGCGCACCTTCATTCGCAAGTCGGGCGCGCCGAAGCTCAGCGGCGTGCTGCCCGTCGAGCTTCGCGTGGTGTTGGAAAGGCTTCGCGACGTGCACCCGCAGCTCGACCCGATGGAGCGGAAGACCTTCGTCGATCGCGAGCTGCTGAAGTTCGTCGCCGCCGCGCAGCCCCCGAAGGCGGTGCTGGGGAACATCTTTGCCAACGCGCAGGCGTCGTCGGTGCGCCTGGCGTCGGCCGATGGCGTGTCGGCGCTGAAGTGCGCGTGTTGTGGAGCGGCTCGGCCCGCCGGCGCTGACCTGCGCACCTGCACCTTCTGCGGCACCGCGTTCTTCTAGAGCGCAGCGATCGCCTGCCGGCCTTCCTCGTACCCGTCCCACTTCTTGCTCACGCCGTCCTTCCGCGCGCGCCGCAGCCACGCGCGAAGCGGGCGCACCAGGGTCTTCGACCGCGTCTGCACGCATGCCATCAACATCAAGTCCCAGTGCGGACCCAGCGGTGCTTCGAGCAACCGGGTGAGCACCGCAGCGGCCCGCTCGTCCGCACACTTCGCCAGCACCACCAGTGCCAGCTCGTCTTCCAGCCGCGCTTCCAGCCGCCGTACCATCGGCATCACCATCGACCGATGCGGCTTCACCTGCGCGAGCCCGACCGCCGCATCGGTGGCGAACTGCGGCTCGTCCGCGAGCTCGACGAGCTGTGCTCTCCACCTCGCCGGCAGCGTGTCGCCGTGCTTGGCAAACTTCTGCAGCACCTTGCGCGCGGCCGCCGGCCGCTTCGTGCGTTCAGCTTTCGTCAGCGCCGCCGCGGCGGCACGCCAGGCCTTCACAGGGTCGCGCATCGCCCGCGCTGATAGCAGCTCGGGGCGGACCCGTGGCCCTGCGCAGGCCACCCCTTGACCTCTCCTGGGATGAACGGCGCTACGTTCGCTTCCCATGACGGCAGAGACGGTGGCGCGGTGGGACGCGTTTCTCGGCAAGCTGCGTGGGCGCGCGGACGAGACGCTGGCGCAGGCAGAAGAAGGCTGCGCGATGCTGCTCGACGTGAACGGGCTCGACCCGCAGCCGATGACGATTGCCTGGATGGCGATTGAGACCCAGCTTCACGAGCTCACCCAGAAGGTCGACCAGACGTGGGAAGCGAAGGTCGAGCCCGCGCTGGAAGGCACTCCCGGAGTCGAGGCCGAGCGCGAGAAGGGCGACGCGCTGCGCCGCGACATCGAGAAAAAGAAGGAAGCCCTCGAGGTGCGGATGTTCGCCGACGCCGCGCGAAAGATTTACGCCCAGGCCAAAGCGAACCTCGCCCGCGACCAGAAGTGCGCGCAGTGCGGAGCGGCGATGAAGCTGGGGCAGGCCTTCTTCCGCTCGCGCCACCTCACCTGTTCCTTCTGCACCAACGTCAACACCTTCGTGCCGGGCAGCCTCATCTCATCGGTCGAGTACTTCTGCTGCCACCACCTCGCGCGCGAGAAGTCGGCGCCGCAGTGGGCCGCGTGGCTGGCCGCCGAGCACGGGCCGCGCGCCCAGGCCGAAGCCGCGTTGAAGGCGTACGCCACCGCGTACCTGAACGCGCGAATCGAGATCGTCCCCGAGTACGCCGCCGACTTCGAGAAGGACCTCAAGGGGAAGATGGCCTTCTTCTTCGAACGCTGACACTGCGATGGCCGGCCCCTACGGGTCGAGTAACACCCTCGTCATCGCGCTCAGCGCGGCTTAGGCATCGGGCGATCGAAGACGGCGGTCAGCGCGCCCAGCACGACCAGCGTGGTGTGCAGCTCGAAGCCCTGCTTCACGAAGTCACCCAGCTTCTTCCGTTCTCTCGCGTAGTGGCCCCACGAGCCGTCGGCGTTCTGGGTCTCGAGCAGGAACTTCACCCCGGCGAGGTAGGCCGGGAGCTGCTGGAAGCGCAGGTAGTGCAGACACTCGACGACCTCGCCCATCAGGTCGGGGTCGTGCGCTTGAATCAGCCGGTCGACCAGCGCAGGCAACGTCGCGTGCAGGTACGCCTGGTCGGCCTCGTCAAACGGGTCGATGTCGAGCACGTCGCCGTACTCGTACAGCGCGTAGACCTCGTGGGTCAGCTCGTACATCTGCGCGCTGGTCATCGTCGCCGGGTCGATGCGCGTCGCGATCACTCCCTTCTGCAGCGCGTCGGCGAGGGGAAACGGCTCTTCGAGGCCGAACGTCGCGTAGTACCAGTGAAAGACGCGCTGCTGGTGCGGGCCGCGGCGGTCCATCTGGGCGTTGAGCCGCGGGTGAATCTTTTTGATTTCTTCGCGGTAGCGCTTCGTGTCGAGGCCCATGCGTTCCATCAGCACCGCGGCGCGCAGGTACGACGTCGCGTCCTGCTTGAACCACTCGTCTGAGTTGCTGCCCATGTCGTGGTACCCGTCTTCGTAGGCGACGGCCGCGACCTGCTTGAAGCGCTCGAGCAGCACTGCCTTCTCGGCCGGCTTCGCTACCACCCACAGCCGCCGGTATGCGTCGAGCTGCTCGACCAGCTTCTTCTTCCCTTTGATGTTGTTCGCCCGCAGCTCGGCCGGGTCGACCTTCACGCCGTCGAGCCAGGCGCGCGCCTTTTCCTTCGCGGCTTCGTAAGCGGCGCGGTGCTCGGTGAGGAAGGGGATCTCGACCTTCGGCGACGAGCAGCTGGTAAGAGCGAGGGCGAGCAGAAGGGCACGGGTCATTTCTGAACGGCAAAGTCGCGCTCGACCCGCGCGCCGTCAAGCCTTCGCGTACCCCGGGCCTGAGTGTGGGCCGACTCGGGTCGGTGATGGCGACCTGCCCGCATCACCCACTGATCAACCAGTTGGACTCGCAAAAGTGTGGGAACGCGCATTGCTCAAGGGCTGGGCATGCGAACCGTGCTCGCCGCCGTCCTCGTGATGTCCACCACTGCCAGCGCGTTCGAGCTCAAGCGCGACTCAGCGGGCGACCCCGCTGCCTGGAAATCGGAAGTGCGCTTCGTCGTCGACGCGAAGCTGTCGAAGAAGCTCGAGGTCCCTGGCGCGGAAGACGCCGTCGCTGCCGCGCTGAAGACGGTGGGCGCCGCGATTCCTGCCCTGAAGCTGAGCCAGTTGTCCGGCACGCCGCAGGGCATGGGCTACGACTTCGACAACCCCTCGAAGAGCACCAGCGACGTCGTCGCTCCCGACGAGTGGAAATACAACGTCGACGCCGTCGCGACGACCGTCATCACCATCACGCGCTCGACCCACCAGATCATCGAGGCCGACATCGCCTTCAACGTGAAGCACACCGCCTTCACCATCGTCGGCGCGACGCCCGAGTCGGCCCGCTTCGACGTGCAGAACACGATGACCCACGAGCTGGGCCACGCGCTTGGCCTCGCGCACAACGACCTGCCGGCGACGGTGATGTACCCCAGCGGTACGCCCGGCGACGTCTCGAAGCGCGCCCTGGCCGACGACGACATCCAGGGCTTGCAGTACCTGTACGGCGCGGCAGCCGCGGTCACTCCGGAAGAGGTGACCCGCGGCTGCAGTGCCACCGGCTCAGCGCCGTTCGCGATGCTCGCGGTGCTGCTCGTCGCGGTGATGCGGAAGAAGCGCGCGGCGATGGCGCTCGCGGCGGTGCTCGGCGCCGTCGTCTTCGTGGCTCCGTCTTTCGCCTCGACCCAGCTCTTGAAGGACGCGTGGACGGTGTCGGCGGTGACGACGCTTCCTCCCGGCAAGGGCTCCACCGTTCTCGAGTCTGAGGTCACCGTCATCCGCGACGGCGTCGCCCACACCGTTCGCGTCCTCGGCGGCCGCTGGGGCGACCTCGAGCAGATTGTCGAAGGCTTCGCGGTTCCGTACCCCGGCGACGAGCTCCGCGCCTTCCCCCGCGCCACCCACTGAGCGCGGAGCCCGGCTCACCCAGCACTGCTTCCGGGTCGGGATGAACGGTGGGCTGGAAAGGCGTAGAAGGCCCTCGTGCTCGGCCAGCTCTGTCAGACCTGTGGGCTCTGCTGCGACGGGTCGCTGTTCGGCCACGTGCGGCTGTCGAGCGACGAGGTGCTGCGGCTGAAGGCGCTGCAGGTGCCGACGGTGAAGTACGCCGACGGGACACTGCGGCTGCGCCAGTGCTGCACAGCGCTCAAAGATCGCAACTGCAGCATCTACTTCTCGCGTCCCGAGGGGTGCCGAAAGTACGTCTGTGACCTGGGCGAGGCCGTCACCGAGGAAGAGATTCCCCTCGAAGATGCGCTGGCCATCGTCCTCGAGGCGCACCAGCTGATTCGCAAGGTCGAGCTCGCGTTGCCCGACGCGAAGCCCGGGTCGCCCGCCACGCCGTTGCAGCGCGCGCGTGAAGGGCAGGACGGCCCGGTGTCGGACGATGCCCACCAGGCGTGGCTCAAGGCAGAGAACTTTCTGCGCCACCACTTCCTGGGTCACGAACCCGACGACGGGTAACAAACCACCCCCCGCTCCCGAAGTTGATCCGCGCGGTTGCAGCAGGCGCGCTTCTCGCAATGCCTCTTCCCGCACGCGGAGGTGCGAGATGGTTCCAGGGGCGCAAGCAGCAGAGTCGAGGGGTGTTCAGAGCTGGGATGGCGTGGTGACGGGCGCGCTCGACACGAGCGGCGTCGACGGCACCGTGATGCTGGGTAGCAGCATGCGCCCGGTCGAAGTGCCGCCGGGCCTGCCAGCGCTGATGAGCGCGCTGCTGCACTTCATTGCGCCCGAGGCGCCGCGCCGCCTGCGCGTCTACACGTACGACGTCTTCAAGGTCGGCAGCCTGCTCGAGGTTCGCGGCGCCCGCCTCCTCAACTCGCTGCCCGACCAGCTCACCGAGCTCGCCGAACAGCTGGGCATCAAGCTCAACCACTTCCGCCTTGCCGGTTCCTCTGCGGTTCTTCTCACCCTGCCCGTCGCGCGGAGCTAGCCATGCAGATTCCTCCGAACATGAAGCGGCGCACCGTGGCCGCCCCCGCTTTCAGCTTCACCGAGCTCTCGCTGTCCGATGACGAGCTGGTGGCGATGTGCGTGATTCCTTCGCGCGTCCGCGCCGCGACGGTGAAGCTCGAAGTCGCCGAGCGCCGCGTCCCGAAGAAGATTGCCGCCCAGCGCCGCCAGGCTTCGCAGCTTCGGCTCGCCGTCGCGGGCCTCGGCATCCTCGCGCTGCCGTCGTGCACGAACTTCACTCCCGTCACCGCGTTCGAGGCCGGCTACGACGCCGTCGAGCTCGTCCGCGCCGTCGCCTTTCACAAGAGCATCATGGTTGCCGCAGACGAGGCCGCGCCCGCCGCCGCGGCCGCTGCTGCGACCCACGAAGACTCCGAGGTCCCCAGCCGGCGCGCCCGCCTGGTGAAGTCGGTACCCCCTGTCGTCGACAGCGCGCTGCTGGTTCGCGCCGACCGCCTGATGTCGGCCGGCCAGTACCGCGCCGCGCTGGCGATGTACCGGAAGCTGATTGCACGAAAGCCCAGGCAGGTCGACGCGCTCTTCGGAGCTGCGCTCGCTTCCCACGAGCTCTCGCAGAACAAGGGCTCGGCCGCGTACCTGCAGAAGACGCTGGCCCTGAAGCCCGACCACCCGCTGGCCAACATCCTCGCCGGCTTCGGCGACCAGCTCGACCAGCGCTACAATGACGCGCGCGTCCGGTACTCGCGCTTCCTCAGCGTCGAAGACGAAGGTGACCAGGCCGAAGAGATTCGCGCCGTCCTCGCCTCGATGCCCGCCGCCAGCGCCGCAGTCGCCAACCGCTGACAGCCGGAGTAAGCCTTCAAGCCGTGCTCACGGCGCTGCTGCTCTTCTCTCTGGCTCAGCCCGCTGGCGTGGTCATCACCGCGCCCTGGGAAAAGGTCTCGAGCGATGACGGCCTGCTGCTCGAGCAGCGCGCGGTGCCGATTTCGTCGTCGCCCGAGTTCCGCGTCACCGTCGTCACGAAGACGCCGCTCGAGGCCCTGTGCGAGGTCGTCTTCGAGTGGGGCACGCGCGGAAAGGACTTGCCCGGCCTCATCGCCCGCCAGGAAATTTCGTCGATTCCAGACGAGCGCACCATCTACGACCAGTTCGACGCGCCGCTGGTCAGCAACCGCGACTACGCCATCACCGTTCGCCGGACCCGCACGCCCGACCGCGTCTGCCAGGTGAAGTACTGGCTCGCCAACGACAAGGCGCCGAAGAAGCTCGACGGCTGGGTGCGCATCGACAAGCTCTGGGGCAGCTGGACGCTGACGCCGAAAGACGGAGCCACCCAGCTCGTCTACGTGCAGTTCTCTGACCCGGGCGGCAGCGTGCCTGCGATGTTCGCCATCGGCGCCCAGCGCGACAAGGCGGTGCAAAGCGTGAAGATGGCGCTCGAGAAGGGGAAAGCGGCCCAGAAATGAACGGCGAGGCGGCGAGCACGCTGTGTCTGGCGTGTGGCATGTGCTGCGACGGCACGCTCTTCTCATTCGTCGCGGTCAGCACCGACGAGGCGCGGGTGCTGCGCGCGGCGAGCGTCGAGGTTCGCGACGAGGCTGGCCGCCTGCGACTGCCCCAGCGCTGTGGTGCGCTGAAAGAGACGACCTGCCAGGTCTACGCGCAGCGGCCCTTCGTCTGCCGCCGGTTCGACTGTCTGTTGGTGCGGGCGGTGAAAGAGAAGGAAGCGCCGCTGGACGAAGCGCTCAGCCTGGTTGCCGAGGCGCGGCAGCGATTGAACCGCCTCGACCGCCTGCTGCCCGAGCGCAAGCCGGGTGAGCCTTCAGGGCCCGTGCTGCGTGCCGCGACGCTGGCCCAGAGCGGAACGCGCGTCTCTGATGCGGCGCGCGTTGCCTTCGACGAAGCGCAGGAACACCTGCGCCGCCACTTCGTCCCGGATTAGCGCGAGACCTGGCCGTTGCCCGGCTGCGAGCGCGCCACGCCGATCGCGATGCCGACCGCGGCGGCGGTGATGACGGTGCCGATGACGCCGGTCAGCACGATCCACTTTCCGCGGCCCGCTGCGCCGCCACACTTGCCGCGCATGCCGCACGCGCGCGCGCCTTCCGTCGCCTCGTTCACCGCAGCGGCCTTCACCGGCACCAGCGACGACTGCACCGGTTGATCAGCGGCCGGCGCGACCACGTCCTGCGCGAAACCAGCCATCGGCAACAACAGACACAGCGTCAGGGTCAACGACTTCATCATGGGAATTCCCCTCTGGGTTTCCGCCACAGTGTCGCCGCCGCCGCGCGTGAACAAGGGGCTCAACACTTCTTCACGAGAAGTACATGTCAGCCCTGATCTGTAGGCTGTGTTTCGTCGCACCAACTCGCAGCACTTTTCCGGGGGGAAAAGATGAAACACGAAAACAATGGGGGCTTCATCTCGCGGGCAGACATTCCGACGTCGGGCCCGGCGCTGCTGTTCGACGCCGACGGTGACATCGCCGAGGCGCTGATTCAGTCGCTGCTCGATCAATCACACGCACTGCCGCACGAGACGCCATCGCTGGTGTTCGTCGTCGAAGGCCGGCCCGGTGCCACACTCGTCTTCACCGAGCCAGCGCCCATGCCGCTGGTCCGCGCGATGATCAAAGTGCTCGGCGGAGGCATGCTCACCCCTGTCCGGCTCGAGGCGCTGAACCTGCGCCCGCTGCTGCGAATCGACCACCAGGGGTTCTCGTTGTTCCTACGGCCGCACTCGGCGGAGGTGATGGCATGAACGCGTTGACTCTCGACCCGTCGGCTGCCATTTCATTCGACATGAGCGAACAATTTCCCGTCACGGTGGCCGTCACCCGCAACGATGGATCCGTCGAGCAGGTCCGCATCGGCACCGCTACCAAGACTGCCGATGGCTTCAGCCTCTCGATGGGCGACTTGTCCATCGGTTCGACCGCAGTTCGCGCTGCTGCTGCCGCGGGTGGCGGTGGCGGTGGCGGCGACGGCATGGTGTTCCCGCCGTACGGCCGCAGCAAGGGCATGCCGGTTCGCGGCGGCTCGATGCAGGACCTCGAGTACTACGCCAGCGGCTGCAAGCGGACGCTGAACGACCCGAGCAAGAGCCGCTGGCACGACAAAGAGCGCGTGCTCCTCGCGGCCATCGAAGCCGAAATCGCCCGTCAGGGCGGTGGCGGCGCAGACCTGGGCAGCGGGCCCGGCGGCCCGGGTGAGCCGCCTCCGCACAGCGACGAAGACGCTCCCTTCTAAAGCGGTCTGCGGGGCAGGGTCAGACGCGCGGGCTGCCACGGCTTCATCACCAACGTGAGCAGCTCCGCGTGCGTCGCTGCCTGGCGTCTTCCTGGGCCCGGAAGTCGCGGTGGCTTTTCCCGGGTAGGTGCGAGAGGAAGGTGACGCCATGGCTCATTTCATTCAGGAAATCGTCGACGCCGACAAAGCCGCGAACAAGTGGGGGGGGCGGGTGCACACGCGCTTCCCTCCCGAGCCGAACGGCTATCTGCACCTCGGCCACGCCAAGAGCATTGTCCTCAACGCAGGGCTGGCGAAGGCGAACGGCGGCACCTTCAACCTGAGGTTCGACGACACGAACCCGGCGAAGGAAGAACAGGAATACGTCGATTCCATCATCCACGACGTGAAGTGGCTGGGGGCGGACATCGGCCCGAAGGTCTTCTTCGCCTCGGACTACTTCGAGCAGATGTACGGCTGGGCCGTCGAGCTGGTGAAGCAGGGCAAGGCGTTCGTCTGCGACTTGAGCGGCGACGAAATGACCGAGTACCGCGGCAAGTTCGGCCAGCCGGGCCGCAGCTCACCGAACCGCGACCGCTCGGTAGACGAGAACCTCGCGCTGCTGGTGAAGATGCGCGCGGGCGAGTTCCCCGTCGGCTCGAAGACGTTGCGCGCGAAAATCGACATGGCGTCGGGCAACATCAACCTGCGCGACCCGGTGATGTACCGCATCGTCAAGGCGCACCACCACCGCACCGGCGACACCTGGAGCATCTACCCTTCCTACGACTGGGCCCACGGCCTCGAAGACTCGATCGAGGGCATCACCCACTCCATCTGCACGCTCGAGTTCGAAGACCACCGCCCGCTGTACGACTGGTTCCTCGACGCGCTCGGCATCCACCACCCGCAGCAGATCGAGTTCGCGAAGCTGCGCGTCAACTACACGGTGACGAGCAAGCGGAAGCTGCTGAAGCTCGTGGTCGAGAAGCACGTCAACGGGTGGGACGACCCGCGCATGGCGACGCTGAGCGGCCTGCGGCGCCGCGGCTACACGGCGCAGTCGCTGCGGAAGTTCGTCGAGGACGTCGGCGTGACGAAGCTCGAGTCGATGATTGACATCGGCCGGCTCGAGAACGCGATTCGGGAAGACCTGAACACGACGGCGCCGCGGCGGATGGCGGTGCTGCGGCCTCTGAAGGTCACGATCGAGAACTACCCCGAGGGCCAGGAAGAGCTCCTCGACGCGGCGAACATGCCGGACGACGCGGCGAACACCCGCAAGGTTCCATTCAGCCGCGAGCTCTACGTCGAGCACGACGACTTCATGGAAGTGCCGGCGAAGAAGTTCTTCCGCCTGTCCCCGGGCAGCGAGGTGCGGCTGCGCGCGGCGTACTTCATCAAGTGCAGGGAAGTGGTGAAGAACGCGGCGGGCGAAGTGACCGGCCTCATCTGCACCTACGACCCTGCGACCCGCGGGGGTGACTCGCCCGACGGCCGCAAGGTGAAGGGCACGCTGCACTGGGTGTCGGCGAAGCACGCGGTGAAGGCCGAGGTGCGGCTGTACGACCGGCTCTTCAAGCACGAGACGCCTGACGCCGGAGACCGTGACTTTCTGCAAGAGCTCAACCCCGCTTCGCTCGAGACGGTGTCGAACGCGCAGCTCGAGCCGGCGCTGGCCACCGCCCAGGCGGGTGAAAGGTTTCAGTTCGAACGGCTCGGTTACTTCTGCGTGGATCCAGATTCGAAGCCGGGCGCGCTGGTGTTCAACCGCACCGTGTCGCTGAAGGATGCGTGGGCGAAGACGGCGGCGAAGGGCGAGTAACGCAGCCAGCCGTAGTCATTTCGCGTGGACGGGGAAGCCACACGCGCTGAGGTGAGGACACAAGCAACTTCAGCCGCTTATGCGGGACAACGTACGCATGCGCGTCACTCCCCGACAGACGACCCCGCTGCAGACGGTTCGCGATTCTCAAGCCGTGCAGCAGCAGAGCCCCGCGCAGTCGGTGGAACAGACCAGCGGCTTTGACCCGGCGCGGCCGTCTCCTGTTGCGCTGAACACGCGGCTTGCAGAGCCTACGGTTCGGAATCCTGGCGGCGAGGCGGTGGCGATCGCGCGCAGCGTGCTCGGGTGGAACGCACACGACCTGAAGACGCAGAACAGCACGGTCATCGGCAACGCGATGCAGGACTGGGTGCCCGACAACGTGAACTGCGCGAACTTCGTTTCGGCGGTGCTGACGGCGTCGGGTCAGATTCCGAAGTCCGAAGGCCACGCAGCGGTGAGCACGCTGATCAACAACCTGAAGAAGGACCCGAACTTCACCCAGACCGACCTCGCCCACGCGCAGCCGGGTGATGTGGTCGCCTTCAACGTGCCGCCGAAGGGGCAGCACATCATGATTTACGAAGGCATCGACAGCAGCGGCCGGCCGAAGTTCATCGGCTCGAACAACGTCAACAAGGACGGCAGCCAGAAGGTCGCCGAGATGACGGGCGTCCCGAAGGGCTGGACCACGATGGCGGTGATGCACCACTCGGGGCCGGCTCCGCAGATTCCCGCGGGCAAGCTCACCCCGACGCTCGACACGATTGATGGTGCGCAGGTCGCGCCCCCAAATCCGTCTGCGCCCACGCCGGCGACGCCTTCGGTGGGTGGTGGACTCGACGGAGTCACCAGCGAGCCTTCGACCTTCCTCAAGAACGGCAGCAGCGGGCCACAGGTGGAAGACCTTCAGAAGCGGCTGAAGGAAGCGGGCTTCGACCCGGGCCCGCTCGACGGCAAGTTCGGCCCGAAGACGCGCGCCGCAGTGCTCGCGTTCCAGCAGGCGAAGGGAATTCAGGTCGACGGAATCGTGGGACCTCAAACGAAGGCGGCGATGCTGGGTCAGCCCATCCCCGCGACGCCGGGTGGCTCGCCTGCGACGCCTTCGACGCCGGGAACGCCGACGACGCCGGTGGCTCCGACGCCTGGTGGGACGAGCGCAACGGCGAAGGCGCTGGAGGCCGAAGCCCTGCAGAAGCACGGGCCGGAGTTCGTGCAGAAGGTGAAGGAGATGTCGACGCGGCTGGGCATCAAGCCCGAGTGGCTGCTGGCAGTGATGAAGAACGAGAGCGGCATGAGCACCTCGATTCGCAATTCGCAGGGTGGCGCGACGGGCCTGATTCAGTTCATGCCGGCCACCGCGAAGGGCCTCGGCACGACCACGGACGCGCTGGCCCAGATGAGCGGCGTCGAGCAGCTGAAGTACGTCGAGAAGTTCTTCGCGCCCAACGCGGGCAAGTTCAAGTCAGGCGCCGACCTCTACCTGAACACCTTCTGGCCGGCCGCCCTGGGCAAGGGCGACGACTACAAGATTGGCGGCGCTGAAGTGGCCCGGGTGAACAAGGGCTTCGACCTCGACAAGAACGGCCAGATCACCGCCGGCGAGTTCCGCCAGTACTACAAGCAGCGCTTCCCCGAGCTCGGCGAGTAGCCGCTCCACCCCCGTCGATTCAATCCAATCAAAGCCGGCGCAGTGCGTCACCGAACCTTCGATCGAAGCCGGCGCAGCGCGTCACACGGCCTTCGATCGAAGCCGGAGCAGTGCGTCACGGAACCTTCGATCGAAGCCGGCGCAGCACGTCACACGGCCTTCGATCGAACCTGGTGCAGTGCGTCACGAAACCTTCGATCGAACTCGATCGAATCCACCGCAGTGCGTCGGGAAATCTTCGATCTACTTCTATCGAACAGTGAAACGGCAGCGTCGGCGGGGGGTTGGGCGGCCGGGACGGTTCGATTTGTAACGCGGCCCGTCACGAACATTTGGGGGAGGAGCCTGGAAGATTCGCGGCTACTGATCTGCGGTGAGCAGCAGGTCGACCCCATCGAGCGAACCGGCGTGCGAGAAGACCAGCGTCTTCACCTCGGCACGGTCGGCCTTCAGCTTCCCGTGCAGCTTCTTCAGTTCGGCGACGTTCAACGCCGGGTCGTCGCTGAAGAGCCACGGTGCCGGCTTGATTCCCTTGCCGTCTGACTTTCCGGCGGCGCTGTCGCCCAGGTAGAGCACGCCCTTCGACAGGTACGCCGCGCTGCCGCCCGTGTGGCCGGGGAGCAGATACGCCTTCACCTGCAGCGCGCCGACGTCGACAGTCTGACCGTCGGTGAGCTCCTGCGTCACCTTGATCGCGCGCTCCTTCGGCATGTCGAGCATCTTCGGCAGCGGCCCCTTCGCGCGCGCTTCCCCCGCCGCGAGCTTCACATCGGGGCCGAACGCGTAGACCTGTGCGCCGGTGAACAGGTGACACGCTGCGACGTGGTCCTGGTGTCCGTGCGTGAGGAAGATCGCCTTCACCGCCTCTGGCCCGAGGCTGCGCGCTTTGAGGGCCGCGAGAATCGCCGCTCCGTTCGGGTCGTTGCCGCAGTCGATCAACGCGACCGAGCCCGGGTCGCCGTCGAGCACCATCAGCGAGACGTACCCATCGGCGACCAGCGTCGCCGTGCCGTCCGCGTACTTCGTGCCGTCGACGAAGGGCTTGAGCCCCATGAACGCGGGCACGATCACCACCGCCGCGATGAGGACGATCAACAGCAGGACTCCACCGACGGCCAGCAGGGCCTTTTTCATGGGACAGCTTGTGTAGTAGGCGCGGACGCACCATGCACCACGACGTCGTCATCGTCGGAGCCGGACCCGGTGGTTCTGCCGCAGCGCTCGCCCTCGCGCAGCGCGGCGTCAAAGACGTGCTGCTGCTCGATCGCGATCCGTTTCCCCGCGACAAGACCTGCGGCTCGGGCCTGTCGCCCAACGCGTTGAAGGTGCTCGACGGCCTCGGCCTCGGCGAAGAGGTACGGAAGCTCGCGTATCCCATCATGTCCGTGCGCATCGTGACGCCTGGCGGAAAAGAGATGGTGCTCGCGTCGAACGCTGCCGCCGTCGTGCTGCTGCGCCGCGTCTTCGACAGCCTGCTCGTCGAGAAGGCGCAGTCGCTGGGCGTCAAGCTCACCACCGGCTTCCGCGCCGATCGGCTGATCAAAGACAGCACCGGCCGCGTCGTCGGCGTGCGCAGCCTCGACGGCGAAGAGCACACCGGCCGCTACGTGCTCTGTGCCGACGGCGCCCACTCGATCTTCTCGACCGACAACCGCCCCAAGCGTTCCATCTCGACGCTGATGGGGTGGTGGGAAGACTTCGACTACGCGCCGGGCCAGCTCGACATGATCTTCGACAAGAACGTGTCGCCGCTGTACGGGTGGATGTTTCCCGAAGGTCCCAACCGCGTGAACATCGGCATCTGCGTCGATGGCCAGGACGACGAAGGCCAGAAGTCGACGCGCAACCTTCGGCAGCTCTTTCAGCGGTTCCTCGACGACCACTACGGCGAGCAGCTGAAGAAGGCGAAGCCCGTCGGCAAGTGGAAGGGGCACCCGATCGTGTTCACGAACTGGGTCGGCCACTGCACTGCTCCTGGCGCGCTGTACCTCGGCGAGGCCGCGCGCATCACGCACAACGCCACCGGCGAAGGCATCTTCCAGGCAATGCAGAGCGGCATCTTCGCGGCCGACGCCGTCGCCCAGGTGGTGAAGGGCGAGAAGACCGAGAAGCAGGCGTGGAAGGGCTACGTCTGGGAGCACCGCAAGCGCTTCACCGTCGGCTTCATGGGTGGCCTCGCACTCCGCGCAGTGGTCGCTTCGCCCGTGCTCGACCAGGTCGCCGGCGCGTACAACAACCCGACGGTGCGCAAGGCGGTGGTGAAGCTGCTGGGCAGCGCGCTCGCAGGCAGCTCGATTTCCGACGTCGCCACCGACGCGAACGCGGCGGTGAAGGCGGTCGATTCGACGCGAGACGCCGCGTAGCTAAACGGTGAGGCTGCGGCCGGCCGCGAGGTCGGCCTGCAGCTGCTCCATCAGGGTGGCGACTTCTGCGCGCGGCACTTTCGCGCCGGGGCCGCGCTGCTCGATCGCCGTCAGCGCCTGGTGCGCGAGGCGGGCAGGCAGGGCGGTGAAGGCGAGGAACCCCTGGGGGGCCTGTGCCGACTGCAGCGCCGCGACGTAGGCGAACGACTGCGCGAGATCCTTCCGCGCGAGCGCAAAGACCTCGGCGCGGTCCACGTCGGCGGGCAGGTACACGCGGCCATCGCGCGCGTCGTCTCCCGCGTCCTTCAAGATGTTCACCAGCTGCAGCGCTTCACCGAAGGCGGCCATGTTGTCTTTGAGCGTCGGGCCGATGCTCTGCAGTGCGGGCTCGTCGTGAAGGAAGCAGTCGGTGAGCAGCTCGCCGACGATTCCGGCGACGATGTAGCAATACTCCTTCAGCTCTTGAATCGACTGGAGCCGCAGGTTGCCCTTCTCGTCTGCGCGCGAGACGACCCCGGCCATGCCTTCAGCGGTGCGCACGGTGTGGCGAATCAGAATCTCTCTCGTGCCGGGCGCCATCGTGTCGAGCTCGGCCACGACCTGCGGCGCGAGCGTCAGCAGCTCGAGGTAGCCGGCGTGGTCGCAGGGCGGCTTCGACATCCACGCCGTTGTCGCTTCTTCCAGGGCGGCGCGCGGCGGCGGCTGCTGCACGAGCGCCGAGAAGGCCTTGAGCGCGGCGATGCGTTGACTGCGGGGCCAGGTCGTCGCGTCTTCGAAGGTGTCGGCGATGCGGAACAGCAGGTAGGCCACGGACACCGCGCGCCGCGTGGGCTCGGGCAGCAGCGGAATCGCCAGCGCGAAAGTGCGCGACGTCTTGATCAGCAGATCATCGAGATCCATGGCCATGTCGAAAAGTCCGTAACACGCGATTGCCCCATCGCTCAGCCGTCGTTGGCTGACGATTGTCATCGGCGGGCAGACCCTCTTCACCTGCGCGACCCACTCGGTTACACGCTCAGCGCATGGCCGGGATGGATGTGGTCGTCGTGGGTGGAGGATTCACAGGACTCGTCAGCGCCGCTGCCCTCGCGGCCCGTGGCGCGCGCGTCACCGTGCTCGAGTCACACCTGGGTTTCGACCCTCGCTTTCGTGGCGAGCTCATCCACCCGCGCGGCGTTCGCGGCCTCGAATCGTTGGGGCTCAAAGCACCTCTCTTCGAGGCGGGTGGGGTCGCGGTGAAGGGCTTTGCGGTCAACCCTGGGCCGGACGTCGAGCCGGTGTTGTTGCCCTACGGGGCGGGCTTCGGCACGGGCCTCGGCATCGACCACCACGCGATGGTCGGCCGGTTGCGCGAAGTCGTCGGCGCGCGACCGGGTGTCACCCTCATCACCGGCAAGCGCGTCGACGCGCTGATTCATGAAGGCGCCCGCGTCGTCGGCGTCCGCACCGCAGACGGAAAAGAGTTCCGCGCGCCGCTGACCCTGGGCGCCGACGGCCGGCAGTCGAAGGTGCGTTCGCTGATGGGGCTCGACCCCGAAGTGAAGCTGCTGTCTTTCACCGTCGCCGTCTCGGTCGAAGGCGACGTGATGGCGCACCAGAGCTACGGCCACGTGTTCCTCGGCGCGCCGGGGCCGATTCTCGCGTACCCGTACGGCGAGGGCCGCGTCCGGATGTGCATCGACGTGCCGACGGGTGAAGCGAAGGGCAAGGGCGCGCTGAAGGACTTCGTGATGAAGGCGTACGGCCCGTTCGTACCCGAGCCGCTGCGCAGCGCGATGCTGGCCTCGCTGCAAGACCGCCCGCTGGAAGGCTGCGCGACGCACTCGGTGTCGACCGAGGTCTGCGCTGCCGCGGGAGTCGCGCTGGTCGGCGACGCGGGTGGCTGCATGCACCCCCTCACTGCAGCGGGAATGACGAACGCGGTGAATGACGTGCTGACGCTCGCGGGCTGCCTCGACGGCCCTGGCTCGATGGACGATGCGCTGCTGCGCTACCAGCGCGGGCGTTACCGGTTCGTGCGCGCGCGCGAGGTCTTCACCGAGGCGCTGTACGAAGTGTTTCGCGCGCAGGACGACGGAGCGAAGGCGCTGCAGGCCGGCACCTTCCGTTACTGGGCGTCGTCTCCGCGGGCGCGCGCGAAGTCCGTCGGCATTCTGTCGGGCGAGTACGCGAATCCGCGTTCTTTCGTTTCGGAGTACGCGCTGGTGATGGGGCAGTCGACCTTCGGCGTCGCGCGCGACGCGCTGCAGAAGCGCACGGTGCGGAAAGGCGCGAGCCGGATGCAGGCGTTGTTCTCGACTTCCTTCGACCGCCTCGAGCGTACGTTCATCCGCGTCGCGAAGACGGTGGTGCAGGAAAGGAAGTCCGCGCTGCACCAGATGTAGTCAGCGCAGCTGCCAGTCGACGGGTGGCTGTCCTCTTTTCGCGAGCGCTGCGTTCACCGCAGAGAATGGTCGGCTCTGTAGAAACCTGGTCGCGCTCATCGGCGACGGGTGCGCCGCTGTCACCACCGCGTGCTTGTGGACGTCGACCCCCGGGGCCAGCTTCTGCGCCTGCGCTCCCAACAACAGGAACACCACTGGCCGGGGGCCCTGGTTCACGGCCTCGAAGATGGCGGTGGTGAAGTCTTCCCAGCCCTGCTTGCGGTGCGAGTTTGGCTCGCCCTCGCGAACGGTGAGCACGGTGTTGAGCAGCAGCACGCCCTGGTCGGCCCACTGGGTGAGGTCACCGTGAGGGGGAGGCGCCGCTCCGACGTCGAGGGCGAGCAACTTGTAGATGTTCTTCAGCGACGCGGGCACGCGCATGTCTGGGTTCACCGAGAAGGCGAGCCCGTTCGCGTTGCCGGCGGTCGGGTACGGGTCCTGCCCGATGACGACCACCTTCACGGCGGCAGGCGGCGTGCGCGCGAGCGCGGCAAAGGTGAGGCCTTCTTCCGGGAAGACGCGGGCCGCGGCTCTCTCTGTCTCGATGAAGGTCTGCAGCGCGTGGAAGTAGGGCTTCGTCGTTTCGGCGGCGAGGGCGTCGCGCCAGCCTTCGGGGATCTGCGCCGCGAGGTCGTGCATCGACGCGCAAGCTACTTCGTCCGCTGCCAACATAAATGACGTCTTAGCGAGGGTAGTTGCGATGGGTGCGCTGGACCTGACGGCGCCGGCGCCTCCGAAGCTCGCCGCCAACCCCAACGGCTTCGACGCACATCAAGTGAGCTGCGCCCCCTTCAGAGTGTCACGTGACAACCGGTGCGCGTGTCACGCGACAGAGCCTTGAGAAACGCCCCTGGCCGATGTGGCGCTGCTCGAAAGGCATGCAGGCATGGAAGCTGCGTTGGGCGATGCTCCGAATCCCATCCAGGAGCCGCATGAATCGCAACTGCAGAGAGACTGACTTTGTCGCCCCCCAACCGTTTGGCTTGAACTCCCGCGCCATAGGCTCAGACGGATCTCGTTTCGCGGTGCTGGTCGGAACAATCGCCCTTGCGGTGCTGACGGGCTGCGGAAGCCCGAGCAATACGGGTGGGGGCGGTGCCTCGGGTTCCGGCGGGGGCGCTGGCACGGGGGGCGGTTCGGGCGGTGGCGCTGGTACGGGTGGTGGAACCGGCACGGGCGGTGGCGCCGGAACGGGTGGCGGAACAGGTACGGGCGGCGGCGCAGCGCCCATCGCGGTGATGGTGATCAACCCGTCCCCGACCGTGAACGAAGCAGTAAACGCCGGCTTCAACCGTCGCACCCACCTGCTGAACGGAAACGTCTACGCGTGGGAGAAAGTCAACGACGCGACGCAGACGCCTGACTTGCGGTACCGCCTGCTGCGCGCATCGTCGACGCCGGCCACTCCGCCAACTGCGGGTACCGTGGTTTCGGACGTCGCGAACGCCTCGACGAACTACTTCGTCAGCTCGGTGACCTACGACGACACATATTTCTACCAGTGCACGTCGAAGGGCGGCACGCGCGTCCCGCTCAGTGCGAGCAACGCCACGCCGACGCAGATCTTCGGCTACCCGGCGGGCGTGACGGCGAGCACCTTCGAGTGCGTCAGCATCGTCGTCACCGCGACCGACATCTTCTTCGTCAACCGCGAGGTCGTGGCGGGCATCGACAAGATCTACAAGCTGCCGCTGGCCTCGATTGGGCCGACGGCTGTGCCGACGCTCGTCCCGAACATCGGCAACCGCGATCGCATCACCAGCCTCACCGTTTCCGGAGCCAACTTCTTCTGGTTCGAGATCGTGCTTGCGGACAACGCGTCATCGCCGCGACTCGTCACTGCCCCGATCACGGGCGCGGCCCCAATCACCATCGACAAGGACCTCGGCAACAACAGCGCGACGGTCGTCAGCGACGGTGCCTTCCTCTACTGGACTGACACCCACGGAGGGATCGGCGAAGTCCGCCGCACGCCCCTGCCCTACGTCGCGAACGCCGTGCCGCAGAAGCTGATGCAGGACCTCGACGGCGTCCGCGCGGGCATCGTGATGGACGCGGCCAACGTCTACGTGATGGAAGCCAACAACCCGTCCGGCAACTACGTCTACAAGATCAAGAAAGACGGCAGCGGCAGCAAGGATCTCGGCATCGCCTTCGTGAACAACAACGGACAGCACAAGGGCCTGCAGATGACCGGCGTCGACGCGACCCACGTCTATTTCCTGCTCTTCGACGGCATCGTGGCGCGGCTCCCCATCGGGCCGTAGTGGTGCTTTGGGGGCCCCGCGGATGCCGCGGGGCTCGACGGGCGACCGAGGTGCAGCCGCTGGTGGCGCCAGTTGGTGTAGCCGGGGTCGGGTCAACTAATGCGATTTGCAGTACGGCGTCGCCCGGACTTCGTCTGCTCGGGTTCGCTGCCGCTTTGCGCCCACGCCGTCGCCCGCGGCTTCGAGCAGGGCGGCGCGTCGCTCGAGCGCGATCGCGATCAGCGGGTGGTGTGGCCCGAGGTTGTTTTGCGCCGTCGCCAGCGCGGCCGCCCATCGCGTCTCGGTGCCGGCCTTCCATGCGCCGTTGAGTGCGATCGCTGCTTCGTCGAGTGGATCCGGCTTCAGCGCTTTGCACCGGGCGGCCAGCGCCCGCTTGCGCAACGCCAACGCCGCCGGCGCGTCGCCCGCAGACCAGCGCAACAGCCCGAGCACTTCGTCGGTGACGGTGGCGCGACAGCCTTTGGCGGCAAGGGTGACCTTCTCGAATTCGGCCGAGGCCACCGACGCTTCCCCGCGCGCGACCGCCAGCATCCCCGCCAACGCCGCAGCGGCTTCGCGAGGTGTCTGACACTTTCCCTGCGCAGCGAGGCTCGCGACGAGGCGACTGAGGTGCGGGTCCACGTCGGGCGTCTCGCGCAGGCGCGACCCGAGGTCCAGCGCCTGGCGGTACTTCGCTTCGGCGCCCGCTGCATCTCCCGCGGCAAGCGCCTGGTCGCCGACGTCACCCAGCTGCACCCAGTCGTGCCAGCCGAGCGCCGCGAGCAGACACGTCGCCAGGGTCCCCTTCAATCGAGGCCCTTGTAGGTGCGCACCTGGGTGAACTCGTAGTCCGCGCTGCCGACGAAGCCGGTCTTCTTGTCGCCTTCTTTGAAGAGCTTGCCCGTGTCTTTGTCGACGTAGAGCCGGCCGGTGCGACCGCCGTCGCCCGGATCTTTGTACTCGTAATAGAGCCGGCCCTTCTCGTCGGCGGACGAGAGCGTCTTGATGGACATGGTGCCGACCTGAAAATCAAATCCGCGGGCCGACGGCAAGGCAGTGACAAAGCTACCTATGAGACTCGCGACAAGCTCTCTGTGCTTCCCCCGCGGGCAAGAATTAGGCTCGCGAGCCCCATGCCCATCACGCTCTCGACCACGATTCGCCGCGCGCTGTCAGACGGCCGCCTCACTGCCGACGAGATGACCCAGCTGAAGGGAGCGGTGGCGCGCGGGGAAGTGAAGCCGGAAGAGCTGAAGCTGCTGTCGACCCGCTACGGCGACCTGTTTCAGACGGGTGCCGGCCAGGCACTGAAGGCGATCTCTCCGCCGCAGGCGAACGTGGTGATTCCTCCTCCGCTGAGGTCCATCGGAGACAGCCGTGCTGCGGCCGAGGTGTTGAACGGGTCGCGGACGCTGGCGATGAACTCGGGCGCTCCGAAGGAAGCGGTGTTCGTGTTTCAGCGGGCGCTGAACGCGCTGGCGAACCGGATGGAGAAGCCCGACTGGGCGCTGCTGGGCTCCGGCGCAGATGGTGGCTACGGCCCCGAGTCGGCGCGCGCGGTGACGGCGTTTCAGACGGCGAACGGACTTCCAGTGACGGGGTCCATCGACCAGATGACGGCGCTGAAGCTGGAAGAGCTGATGATGACGAACGCTGCGCCGGCGGTGGGCGGCATCATGGGCGCGTCGTTGCCGGTGCCGAACGGCGAGAAGATTGCGCAGGCGGCGCGAGACCTGATTGCGGCGCGCGGCGTGGAGTATGGCGTGCCGGGTACGTGGAAGAGCCCGAACCCCGCGGTGCCGAACAACGCGCGGCCCGGCGAGACGAGCCTCGGCGTGAAGGACCGCTGGAAGTGCAACCTCTTCGGCATGGACTCCCTCTACGCCGGCGGAGCGAAGACCCCGCACTACCCGGGCGGCAACTACCCGATCGCGATCGAGATCCCGAACTACTCGCGCGGCGCCGACGCTCCGTTGATCCGGCTCGGTGAAGTGTGGCCGGGGAAGGGAACGCCCGAGGAAGCGCAGGCGAAGATCACGGCGCTGATGAAGATCGCGCGGCCGGGCGACGTGATCATCGTCAACCACCAGGGCACCAACACGGCGGACGGCGGTCACACCCGCGTCGTCGTCGCCAACAACTTCGCCACCGACGGCACCGTCGAGTGCGCCCAGGCCTCGAGCGACGCAGCAAAGGTCCGCGGCGAATCGCTGGGCTCGTTCATCGGCGAAGAAGCGTTCTACCTGCTGCGTCCTGCGCAGGTCCGCTAACGGCTAGCCGCCCAGCGCGGCGGTTTGCTTGATCAGCGCGTCAGTCTCAGCCGCGCTCACCATGTAGTGGGCGACGTCGGCGCGGCTGATCGCCGAAGGCACCTTCGCCTTGTCGAGCGCCACTTTGTACACGTGCTTCGCCGGCCCGTCGGTGAGGCGCGTCGGCCGGACGATGGTCCAGTCCGAATCGCTGGCGCGAATGACCTGTTCCTGGCGGCCGTGATCGACGAAAGCCGGCTTGAGGAAGCCATCGACCATCATCAACCGCAGCAACCACGGAAACTGCTCGCGGCTGTCGCCGGTGCCGACGGAAGTCTCGACGATGAGCCGCCGGACCTTCGCCGCGCGCATCTCGTCGAGCACGTGGGTCGTGCCGCGCGAGAACAGCGTCGGGTCCTTGCGCAGCGCGCCCATCGTCGCGCCGAGCGCGATCACCACGGCGGACGCGCCTTCGAAGAGGCCCTTCATCGACTTCGCGTCGTTCACGTCGCCCGCCGCTTTCGTCAGCCGCGCGTGCTCGAGCGTGAGCGCAGCTGGATTGCGCGCGTAGGCGGTGACGAAGTGGCCGCGGCCGAGCGCTTCCTCGACGATCGCCTTGCCCGTTCCTTTCGAGCCGCCAATCACCACCAGCTTCAGTGGCGTGGGGAGCTTGTTGGTCGCCGTTTCGGTCACGGGAACGCCGCCC
>JBBRAX010000022.1:0-101568 GCA_038206395.1 Myxococcales bacterium
AGCCAGTTGCTTGTGTGCGCCTCAGTGGGACCCAGATTGGCCAGCTGCCCCTGGTCGTCGAGGTCGGCGGCCAGAAGGTCGAGTTCGTCGAATGGAAGGCGACCGACATCACCGCCGCGTCGCTGGTCGGCTTCACGGCGCAGGCGCCCCGCGAGTTCCGCTTCACCGTCCAGGCGGGTGAAGAGACCTACGAAGCGAGCGCCAACTGGCTGCACCCGGCAGGAGTCGTCGGCCCCCGCGCGCAGCGAATCTCGGCGCTCACCATCTGCACCCGCTAACCGACTACTCGAAGGTGAGCTTTCCGAAGCGCGGCAGGTGGTGAAAGTCGCCTGCGAACAGCGGAGAGAACGACTGCCCTTCAATTTGCTGGCGGCGTACGATGTGCTCGAGCCGGTAGAGGTTGAAGCGCCAAGTGTCGCCTTTCGCCGGCGGCAGCCTCGGTACTTCCATCAGCTGGCCCAGGGGGATCTGCATCTCTGCGCTGAAACCTTCGTCCTTGTCGGAGTCGTCGTCGATGGTGCCGCGCACCGTGACGGCCGACTTCATGCCTGATTCCCACTTCATCGCTTCGGCCAGGTCAGACCTGCGCGCGACGAAGGCCGCGTCGAAGTTCACGTTGTGCGGCGACACCTGCAGCTCGTTGTAGGTTTTGCCGTCGCCGTTCGCGTCGATGAAAATCTCGACCGCGTCCTCAGTGTAGATGGGGTCGTCTTTCTTTCGCAGGCTGCCCCACACGTCGGCGTCTTCGCAGTCGAAGGCGACGTAGAGGAACTTGTCGTCGTACAGGATGCGCGCCGTCGTCTTCTTCGATACCGGCGAGCCGTCCATGCTCGAGTTCAGCGTCACGGCCGGGGCGGCCTTCCACACCTCGTCGTCGAGCTTGCCGTCGATGACGGGCGCCCTGGCGGCGCGCGGGGTGCGGTACTCGGGCAGCGGCTGCTCTTTTGGGCCTTCGAGCTTCGGGCCGAACATCCGCTGCTGGCCGTCGTGCGCGCGCGGCGCAGGCAGCGGGCGATCGTCCACCGGCAGCCGCGCGTCGCCCTGCCAGAAGCCGAGCAGGAACTGCAGCGTACCCGCGTAGTTCGGCATCTGAATCACGTGCACGTCTTCGATCACCTTCCCCACCGGCCAGCTACCCATCGGCGCAGCACCATTCTGAATCTCGTGGTCCGCGTTTCCCAGCTGCTGGCCATTGGCGGCGTCGACGACGTGGAGGAAGAAGGTCCACCCCTGCGGCGGCGGCTTGAGCGCGCTGAAGTAGTGGCTCAACCGAACTTGCTGGCCCGGCTGCGGCCGTGCGGGCTCGACCTTCGTGCCGAGGTACGCAATCGTGCCGCCGGCCCATGTGGCGCCGCTCTCGAAAGTGAGGCCCTGCGGGGCAGCGTCGAGGGTCCGCATCGCGCCCGCGGGCGCCGCAGCAATCGGGGCGCCCGGCGCCGGGGCCGGGGGCGGCCGGTTCTTCGGGCCCGCCTGCTCGTCGCGGCATCCCACCAGGGCCAGCACCGCCGCCAAACCTAAGCTCTTCGTCAGGAAAGTCATTTCGGCGCAGGAGACTACCGCCGTCCCGCCGAAGGGATGCCCCAGAGTGATTTCGATGGGGTGACGCGGGGTTGCAGGTGGCCTGCGGGCTGCTCTACCCACCGCCATGCTCATCGAAATCAGCTTCGCCAAGGAAAAGATGGAGTTCGACCTCGTCGACGGCGTCATCCACGTCGGCGGCGCTCCGAACGACGAGATTCACGTCGCGGGGATGCCGAAGTCGCTGCTAACGCTGAACTTGTTGGGCGAGAGGCTGATGGTCACGGCCGACAAGCCGGTGGAAATCGGAGGCGTCCTCTTCCCCGCTCACATTCCGCGGCTTGTCATCGTCGGCGAAAAGATGCAGCTGCCCAACGGCGTCAGCTTGAAGCAGCTGAAGCCCAAGAGCGAGCCGCACCGCAGCTTCAAAGGTACCGCCTGCGTGATGAAGGAAATGGTCGGCAACAGCTTCTCGGTGGCGAACACGCGCGCCGCCACGCTCACCTGCCTCACCGGCCTCGACGCTGGCTGCAGCCACCCGGTGGCGTTGAACGAGACGCTGATTGGCCGCGGCGACATGTGCGCGGTGCGAATCCGGGATCGCGCGGTGTCCCGCCGCCACGCCCGCATCGTCCGCCAGCGCACCAGCGACTTGATCGAGCCGATGCCCGACACCAACGGCCTCTTCGTCAACGGCGAGCCGGTGCGCAAAGCCACGGTGCTGCGGCCCGGAGACGTGATCGAAATGGGCCAGTCGCTGCTGCGCTACGACGGCCCGGAAAAGGCGTTGGACGACGAGAAGACCGAGCCGACGGTGGTGATCAAAGCCGACGAAGAAGAGGTCATCTCGGCCGAAGCGGTGGTCGAGCTGCCGCCCGAGCCACCCGAAGAAACCGCAGTCGCCGAGCCCCCGGTGATGCAGGTTCGCCGCCCGGCCGCGAAGGCCGCCGCGGGAAAAGACTACTTCGACCTGGTGGTGCTCGCCGCCGGAGCCGCGCTGGTGGTGATTGGGCTGGTGGTGACGATCTCGGCCTACGTCTGAAAACTCAGAACGAGTTGCCGATGGTGAACTCGAACAGCAACGGCTGATCGGCCGGGCTGCGACGGTTCAAAGGAATGCCCCACTCGAAGCGCAGCGGGCCGATGGGCGAGAACCAACGGAAGCCGAAGCCCACCGAGTGAAAGAGGCCCAGGGGCACGTTGTAGATCGGCTCCTGGAAGAAGTTGTGCTGGGCCGCGAAAGCGTTGCCCGCGTCGTAGAAGACGACGCCGCGGATGCCGACCTTCTCGAAGATGGGAAACTCGATCTCGAGGTTGAAGATGAACTGCTTGTTGCCGCCGACGCCGAAGCTCTGCACCGAGGCGTCGGGCCGGCCAGACGAGCCGACCAGAATCGACGGGGTGATCGACCGCAGCAGGTAGCCGCGCACCGAGTTGATGCCGCCCAGGTAGTAGAGCTCGCTGATCGGCGTGGGGTTCAGCGGGTCGAGCTGCTGGATGTACCCAATCTGCGCCTGGGCTTTCGCGACGATGCCGAAGGGTAACGGGTAGTAGTACCGGCCATACGCTGTGTACCGGTTGAAGAGGAAAGAGCCGCCCAGGAAGCTCGGCGCGAACTCAGCCTGGCCGCCGATGAGGAAACCGGCCGACGGGAAGAGGCGGTTGTTCCGGCGATCCCACGATGCGGCGACCTTCAGCAGGCTGGTGAAGCCGTTGCGGAACTGGTTCGACAGCGGAATCTCGGCGTCGAAGTCGCGGCCCGGCTGAACGGTGACGTACTCGCCCGTGTACCCGAAGCTCACCGAGAGGTCGTCGAAGATGTAGTAGCCGAGGCTCAGCGTGCCGCCCGTCGCGTCGCGCACGAAGCCGAAGTAGTCCTGCTGGGTCTTGTAGAACTCGGCCTGCAGGTTGAAGTCGGTGTCGAGGAAGTAGGGGTCGAAGTAGGACAGCTGCACGTAGCTGCGCAGGCCGGAAAGCTGCGCGCTGGCCGACACCCTCTGGCCCCAGCCGAGGAAGTTGTCCTGCGCGATCTGCGCCGTGAAGATAAAGCTCTCGACGTTGCTGAAGCCGAGGCCGACCTGGAAGGTGCCGGTCGACTTCTCTTTCACTTCGACCTGGACCACGACGTGGGTGCTGTCGCTGCCGGGCTTGTGCGAGACCTCGACAGACTCGAAGAAGCCAAGCTGCGTCACCTTGTCTTTGCTGCGGCGCATGCCCGAGCCCGAGAAGAGCTCGCCTTCGTAGACGCGCACCTGACGGCGGATCACCTTGTCGCGGGTCTTGGTGTTGCCGACGATGTCGATGCGCTCGATGGTGACCTGTTCGCCCTTCTGCACGTCGAAGGTGAGGTCGATGGTCTTCGCCTCGGGGTTCACCGCGGTGACCGGGGTGATGTTGGCGTACGCGTAGCCCTGGTCGTAATAGATGTCCGACAGCGCCTGGATGTCGCGCGCCAGCAGCGACCGGTTGAAGATCTCGCCCGCGCGCGAGATCATGCGGGTGCCCATCTCTTCCTTCGTGGCGAGCAGGTCACCCGAGTAGTCGAGCTTGCCGATCGAGTACTGATCGCCTTCCTCGATCTTCATCGAGATGTAGATGAACCGCTTATCGGGCGAGAGCGAGACGTTCGGCTTCTCGACCTTCACGTTGATGTAGCCGCGGTCGTAGTAGGCCGACTGCACGACCTGCAGGTCTCGCTGAAACGCCTCTTCCCGGTACACGCCGCTGTTGTCGAAGAAAGAGAGCCAGCCGCCCTCTTTCGTGATCATCACTTCTTTCAGCTCGGCCGCGGGGACGCGAACGGCACCGAGGAAGTTGATCTCTTTGACCTGGACCTTCGCGTGCTCGCGAATGACGTAGACGACGTCGATGTCGCCGGCCGAGTCGGGAACCGGCTGCAGCTCGTAGTTGACCTCGGCGAGGAAGTGCCCCTTCTCGGTGTACTTATCGAGGATCTTCTTCTGGTTCCGGCGGATCGCGGCGACGTCGAGGATGCTGTATGGGCGGATGTCGATCGTGTCTTTGAAGTCGTCCTTCGAGAGCTCGTCGTTGCCCGTGATGCGCACTTCGCGCACGGCCGGCTTTTCGGTGACGCGGACGACGTAGGCGATGCCCTTCGGCAGGCGCTGAACGAGCAGCTGGATGTCCGAAAAATAGCTCAGCGCCCACAGCGCCTTGAGATCATCGCCGGTGCGAAGGGGGTCGAAGGCCCGGCCTTCCTTGTTGCGCATCGCCCGCTTGATGGCTTCTGGCTCGACGCGCTTGTTCCCCTCGACGCGAACCTCGACGATCGTATCGGCCGAGATTTCCTGGTCGGGCGCCAGCGGAGCGTCGACCTGGGCAAACGCGTGCGGCGCCGCCAAAAGCAGAGGCAAAACAACCAGCTGGAGGACACGGCCGGGGGTCACGGGACGGGGCTGCTTAGGCGAAACGTTTCCCCCATACGAGCGAAAACTAAGGCGATTTCACTCGGCGGCGACGACTTTGCCCTGCGTCAGCCGAAGGCGGCGCGGCATCGACTTCGCCAGCGGCTCGTTGTGGGTCACCACCACGGCAGTGATCCCGAGGTCCTTGTTGACCTCTCGCAACAGCTGATGAATTCCCTCGCCCGTCGTGGGGTCGAGGTTGCCCGTCGGCTCGTCGGCCAGCAGCAGCGCCGGCTCGAGCATCAACGCGCGCGCCAGGGCCACGCGCTGAGACTCACCACCCGACAGCTCGCCCGGCCGGTGCTCGGTGCGGGACGCCAGGCCGACGCGCTCGAGCAGCTCGCGGGCCCGTTTCAGCGCCTTTGCTTTGTCGCTGCGCTGAATCATCGCCGGCATCGCCACGTTCTCTGCCGCGGTGAACTCGGGCAGCAGGTAGTGCGACTGGAAGACGAAGCCTATCGACTTGTTGCGGAACTCGGCGACCTCGGCGTCGTTCATCTCGAACACCGAACGCCCTTCGAAGTGCATCGTGCCCGCCGCCGGCGCGTCGAGCGTGCCGAGCACATGCAAGAAGGTGCTCTTTCCTGAGCCCGACGCGCCGATCAACGAGACGAGCTCACCTTTCTCAATGGCGAGCTTCACCCCCTGCAGCACGTCGATGCGCTTCCCGTTGAGGAAGTAGGACTTGTAGACGTCGTTGACCTCGAGAAAAGCGCCCATCACTCGGCCTTCAGCCCATCGACGGGCTCGACCTGCGAGGCCTTGAGAGCCGGGTAGATGCTGGCGAGGAAGGTGACGAGAATCGCGATCACCACCGACAGCGCAGTCTGGAAGGGCTCGATCTTCACCGGCAGCGCGGGGATGTAATAGACGCTGGGGTCGAGCTTGATGCCGACCTTCTCGATGAAGAGGCACCAGGCGAGGCCCGCAACAAGACCGAGCACACCTCCTGCCACGCCAATCTGAAGGCCCTCGGCGAGAAAGATTTTGACGATGCCGCCATCGGGCACGCCCAGCGCCTTCAGCACCGCGATCTCTTTGCGCTTCTCGAGCACCAGCATAATGACGGTGGCGACGATCAGGCCCGCAGCGACGATGACGATGATGCTCAAGATGATGCCCATCACCAGCTTCTCGAGGCGAAGCGCGGCGAACAGGTTCTTGTTCATGTCGCCCCAGTCGCGCGTCCGGTAGGGGTAGCCCTCGAGCTTGTCGTAGATCGACTTGGTGAGCCGGCGCGCGTCGTCGACGTCGTCGAACTTGAGCTCGATGCCCATCGCGCCCTTCAGCCCGAAGAAGCTCTGGGCCTCTTTGAGGTCGATGTAGACGAACTTCGAGTCGTACTCGAACATGCCCGAATAGAAGATGCCGGCGACGCGGAAGGGGCGACTCTTCGGCATCGGCCCCTGCGGCCCGAGCTCACCTCCCAGCGGCGAGACGACGTTGATCCGGTCGCCGACGACGACCTTCAGCGAAGCGGCGAGCTCTTTGCCGAGAATTACACCCGGCAGCACGGGCTGAGGCTCTTCTTTCAACGGCTCGCGCTCGGGCTTCGGCTCGCCGTCGTCTTCGACGCGCAGCGGGCTGTTCGCGGGGCGATCATCGAGGGCCGGGCCACCCATCGGAGCCAATCGCTTCCGCACGATCTTCTCAGGGTTCGTGAGCCACTCGAGCTTGCCACCGGGCATCATGTACGAAGGCAGGTCGGTGACGGTGCCGATCGTCAGCGGGTCGATGCCCTTGATCATCGAGCCCGAGATGTTGCCCTCAGAGCTGATCATCACCTCGTTGAGGATGAACGGGGTCTGGCCGGCGACGCCGCGAATGGTGCGGATCTTTTCCATCACCTCGGGGTACTCGGGCATCGCGTCGGCGTACTTCAAGACGACGCCGTGCGAGTTGGTGCCGAGGATCTTCTGTTGAAGGTCGAGCTCGAAGCCGCTCATCACCGAGAGGACGATGATCAACGCCATCACGCCGACGCCGACGCCGCCCACCGAGAGCGCCGTCATCATCGCGGTCGGCGACTGGGCTTTCAGCTTCTGCAGGTTCAATGCTTCGGCGGCCTTCAGCGGATCTTTGAGGCCCAGCCGGCGCATGCGGGTGCGTTCGATCTGCGCCTGCGCTGCCATCACGATCGCGTAGATGATCAGTGGCGGGATGATGCCGAGGATCAGCACCGCGAAGGCGCCGAGCAGCAGCCGCGGCCGGAACACCTGCACGTGCCGGGAAGCGACGAAGAGCTCGTAGTTGGTGCGAAGGTCGAGCCGCCCTGACGAGGTCGCGACGAAGCCGAAGTTGAGGCCGAGGAAGAGCGCGAGCACCAGGCCGATGAACACCAGCCAGTAGCTGAGTTCGGGGCGCGCATCCCCCAGCAGCGAGGCCAGGTAGATGATCTCGCGAAGCTTGTAGCCAAAGCTCAACATCAGCTGCGGCATCGTGTGCATCGCCGACAGCAGAATCGGCACCGGCAGGCCGAAGTACAGAATGGCGATCGTGGCTTCCGGGGTCGACAGCCGCTTCGCGTTCGAGGCGCCGAAGAAGCCGCCCGCGAAAGCGATCGCCATCCCGATCGCCAGCGAGATGACGAAGGCCCAGACCGGAGAAAGCCCGGTCGCTCCATCGCTGGTGATCACGGCCGACGACTGGCCCTGGCCAATCAGCAGCAGGTAGCTGAACACCAGCGCGAGCTCGGCGAAGAGAATGCCGAAGCCGTAGGCGGCGAGCGTGCCCCAGTGGAAGTCGCGGTAGCGGGCCAGCCGCGGAACCAGCGGCGCTCCGACTGCCTCGCTGGGCGCCTCGACCGCTTCGGGGGTGTGCTGAACGCTGAAGGCGAGCAACGCCCAGCCGGCCAACCACAGCGCGAGGCCGACCCAGACCCGCGTCCAGGCCCCGTCGGGCACGATGGCGCCGCGCGAGACGACGGCCTTCACCAGCTGTTCGTACTTCACCACCGAGACGACCGAGCCGATCACCTCGACCAGCGGCCCCCACCCGAACATCGCGGTCAGCGCGTCGCCCGCCACCATCGCGATGACGCCAGCCTGCGTGAGGCCGATCACCAGGAACACGAAGCCCGCGAGCGCGACAGCAGCTCCGGCCCAGAGGACTCGCCAACGGTACGTGGTCACTTCGCCTGGGGCTTGAGCAGTGGGAAGAGAATGACGTCGCGAATCGACGGGGAATCCGTGAACAGCATCGCGAGGCGATCAATTCCAATGCCTTCGCCGGCGGTGGGCGGCAGGCCGTGCTCGAGGGCGCGAATGTAGTCCTCGTCGTAGTCCATCGTTTCCTGCTGGCCGCGGCCCTTCGCGTCGACCTGCGCCTGGAACCGGCCCTTCTGATCGACGGGGTCATTGAGCTCGGAGAACGCGTTGGCGATCTCGCGCTGGGCGACGAAGAGCTCGAAGCGATCGGTGATGGTCGGGTCGTCGTCGTTGCGGCGGGCCAGCGGCGAAATCTCGGTCGGGAAGTGGGTGACGAAGGTCGGCTGCACCAGCGTCTGTTCGACGTGCTGCTCGAACAGGGCTCCAATGAGCTCGCCGTTGTTCATCGTCGCGGGCCCCGTGCGCTCAGGCCCGTGCAGGCCTTCGAGCGTCACCGCGCGCAGCTTGTCGGTGTCGGCGCGATCCTTGTCGGCCAGCGAGGGCACCTGCTCGCGAATCGCTTCCCACATCGGGATGCGCTTCCAGCCGCGGCCGAAGTTCAAGGTGTGCTCGCCGTACTTCACGGTGCTGCTGCCGGTGACGGCTTCGGCGGCGCCAGCCAGCATCTCTTCGGTGAGCACGATCAGGTCTTCGTACGTGGCGTAGGCCTCGTAGAACTCGAGCATCGTGAACTCGGGGTTGTGGCGGGTGCTGATCCCCTCGTTGCGGAAGTTGCGGTTGATCTCGTAGACGCGATCGAAGCCGCCCACCACGAGCCGCTTCAAGTGAAGCTCGGGCGCGATTCGCATGTAGAGGTCGAGATCGAGCGTGTTGTGGTGGGTGCGAAAGGGGCGGGCCGCCGCTCCGGACACCAGCGAGTGCATCATCGGCGTCTCGACCTCGAGGTAGCCGCGGGCGTCGAGGAACTTGCGAATGAACTGCACCAACCGCGAGCGCTTCACGAAGGTGGCGCGCACATCGGCATTGGCGAGCAGGTCGAGGTAGCGCTGGCGGTAGCGCTGCTCCGTGTCGGCCATCGCGTTCTTTTCGGCGAACTCCTTGCCGTCTTCCGACTTGGCGAACTTGCCCGGGGGCGCACGGAGGGTCTTCGTCAGCGGCTCGAAGGCGGTGGCGGCCAGGGTGAGCTCGCCGGTGCGGGTGCGGAACAGCTGGCCCACGATGCCGATGAAGTCGCCCAGGTCGCACTGCTTGAAGAGCTCGTACCGGTCGCCCAGCTTGTCCTGCTTGAGGTGCACCTGCATCGCGCCGCTGCGATCTTGAACGACGATGAAGGCCGCATTCTTGAAAGGCCGAATCGCGACGACGCGGCCGGCGATGCTGAAGATCTTTGGGCTCGCGTCCAGCGTCTCGACGGTCTCGGCCGCATTGGCGGTGAGGATCTCGCCCGCGAGGTGCTCGGGCTTGAAGCCGTTGCCGTACGGGTTGGCGCCCAGCGCGCGCCACTTCTCTGCACTCTTCAGCCGCTGCTCGTACAGCTCGTGTTCTTTGACGCCTTCTTCAGCCATGGGTGGAGCGCTTCAACCGCGCCCCTCACCCACACGCAAGAAGAATCACGGCGCCGCGAAGAAGAGAAACGCAGCCACCATCACCCCGAGGAGGATGGGCACGATCACCTCGACCGGCACCCGGTAGTCCATCACCAGGGTGTGCTGCGCATTGCGGCCCCACCGGCGGCGACGAACCCGGCGAAGAATCACGCTCGACAGCGCGGCCGGTGCGGTTTCCCGCGGCGCCTTCTTCAGCAGGGCGATCGCGTTCTGGTACTTGTCGAACCTGCCCTTGAGCTCGGCGTCTTCATCGAGGCCCGCGCGCAGGCGCACGGAATCGCGCTCGGCCAGGGCATCGTCTGCCGCGGCCAGAAAGAGCCGTTCGACTTCTGCCTTTGAAAGTTCCGTGCGCACGGCGTTCATTCTCCTCGATGTCCTGTCTGGTTCTCAAGGCGCTCGAGAATTCCGACCAACTTCTCGCGCGCGCGGTGAAGGCGGCTCTTCACCGTGCCTTCCGGCAGCTCGGTGATCTCGACGATTTCTTCGTACGAGAGGCCTTCGATGTCTCGCAGGGCGACGAGCATGCGCTGATCTTCATCGAGCTCGGCGATGGCGCGGTGCACCCACGCGCGTTCGCGGCTGGCCTCGAGGAGCGCGTCGGGGCCGGTGGGCGCTCCGACGGAATCGTTGATCGCCAGCTCGTTGGCCTCGGCGTAGTCGTCGCTGCGCCCGCGGCCGCGGCGCTTCAAGTACTTGAGCCGGTTGAGGCAGTGGTTCTTCGCGATGCGGAAAATCCAGGTCGACAGCTTCGAGTCCTGCCGGAACTTGTCCAGGTGCAGGTGGATGCTGACGAAGATTTCCTGGGTGAGGTCGAACGCTTCTTCGCGGTCGCTGACCATGCGCACGCAGAAGTCGAAGACGCGATCTTTATGGGTCTTTACCAGCTGCTCGAAAGCGGCCGGCTCTTTGCGGCGAAGGCGGGCGAGCAGAATCCGCTCGGGAAACTCGGCGCTGACATCGACGGGCACCGACGAAACGGTGGCCAGCTCACGGGTCGGAAGCTCGAGCACGTCGCTGGACACGTCTTCCTCCCGCACGAACGAAGTCTACCGAAGGGTGTGGACACCTTCTAACGCGCGGGGTTCCCGCCCGATTTTCAGGGCGACTTCAGCACTGCGTAAGCACCTGTTTTTGCATCGACTTTGACCGTCGGCGGGCGGCGGGTCTTTTCGAAGTCCAGGTAGCCGGGCTGCAGCTGTTTCCAGAACTCGAGGTGGGGGCTTTTTTCGAGGCCGGCGAGGTCGGCGAGGCGGCGGGGAAAGATGTGAATCGGCAGGCGGCGAACCTTCGCGTCGGCGGCCATCAGGTACACCTGTTCAATCGGGCCGTCGGTGATGGCGATGCAGCCGATGCTGGCGCAGTTGCCGTGCAGGTAGATGAGGCCGCCCAGCTTGCCCTTCTTGCCGAGCACGCGGTCAGACGCGTTCGGGTAGCTGACTTCCATCGACAGGTGGAAGCTGCTGGTCTTGTTGAAGCTCTTGATCTCGTAGAAGCCCTCGGGCACCTGCAGGTCGCCCTCTTCTCTCTTGGGCCCAGGCTCGCCTGAAGCGGCACAGATGGGGTACTTCGAGACGAGGGTCAGCGCCTTGCCGCGCGGGCCGGCCCAGACCTCGAGCTCCTTCTCTTCCTTGAAGGCCCGCAGGTAGAGCTCGTCAGGCGGGTAGCCGACGCCGGCGTCGGCGAACATCGCCTTCAAGTTCGGGGTCTGCGCCTCGCGGGCGGTGGCGACGCGGTCTTTCGCCCAGGCCGCGGTGGCGGTGAGCAGCAGGATCAAGCCGAGGCGCATCTTCGAAGCGATGACGTCTGAACGGACGCGAAGGTTCCCTTCGTTCACTCCGGCGGCGCGCGCGACGGGTTCTTCACGCCCATCAGCTGGGCGGTGATGAACTCTTCGAGGTCGCCGTCGAGGAACTTGTCGACGTTGCCGGTTTCCATGCCGGTGCGCAGGTCTTTGACCATGCGGTACGGAGCCAGCACGTAGCTGCGAATCTGCGAGCCGAACGAGATGTCTTTCTTCTGATCTTCGGCCGCGTTGCGAATGTCGGCGCGGCGCTTCATCTCGAGGTCATAGAGGCGGGCGCGCAGAATCTGGAAAGCCATGTCGCGGTTGGCGCTCTGCGACCTTTCCGTCTGGGTGGTGATCATCATCCCGGTGGGGATGTGGCGCAGCTGCGCGGTCGATGATGTCTTGTTGACCTTCTGGCCACCGGCGCCCGAGCCGCGGATGAACTTGAGCTCGTAGTCCGTCTCGGGGATGTCGATCTTCACCTCGTCGTCGATCTCTGGATAGACGTCGACCGAGACGAAGCTGGTCTGCCGGCGCGCGTTGGCGTCGAAGGGGCTGATGCGCACGAGCCGATGCACACCGACCTCGGCCTTCAGGTAGCCGTACGCGAAGTCGCCCGTGACGTGGAGCGAGACGTTCTTGAAGCCCGCTTCTTCGCCGGGCACCGCGTCGCTGATCTCGACCTTCCAGCCGCGCTTCTCGCAGTAGCGCGTGTACATGCGCAGCAGCATCGCCGCCCAGTCCATCGACTCGGTGCCGCCGGCGCCGGCGTTGATGTCCATGAAGCAGGCGCGGCGGTCGTTCTCGCCCGACAGCATCCTGGCGAGCTCGAGGCCCTTCACCTGGCGCTCGACGTCGTCGAAGCCACCCATCGCCTCGACCCGGCTCGCCTCGTCGTTCATCTCGGTGGCGAGCTCGAGCAGCGTCTTCGCGTCATCCAGCCCGCGCTGCGCTTTTTCCCACGAGGCCAGCGACTGCTCGAGAAGCGTCTTCTCTTTCAGCAGGCCCTGGGCCTTGACGTTGTCGTCCCAGAAGTTGGGAAGGGTTGAGTCTCTTTCGATCAGCGCGATGCGGCTCTTCTTGCGATCGAGGTCAAAGACTCCCCCGGAGGCCCATGAGGCGCCCCTGAAGGTCCGAAGTGATTTCCTGCGTGTCCTTCGCCATGCGCGCTGCCTACCACACCCCTTCGTTGGATCTTCATGACGATGGGGCCCGGCAGTGGTTAAACGTCCAGCCAAGTCCAAACGCTGTTCGAACCTTAAGGCTGCCACCATGAAATTCGAGCTCGCTCCCCTTCCGTACGCCAAAGACGCGCTGGCCCCCCACCTCACCGCCGAGACGCTCTCGTTCCACTACGAGAAGCACCACCAGGCGTACCTGACGAACCTGAAGAACCTGTTGGCCGGCAAGCCCGAGGCCGACAAGTCGCTGGAAGAGCTCGTGAAGACCGCGCCCCCCGGCCCGATGTTCAACAACGCAGCGCAGGTCTGGAACCACGACTTCTACTGGACGTCGATGAAGCCGAACGGCGGCGGCGAGCCCACGGGCAAGCTGCTCGAGGCGATCAAGAAGGACTTCGGCAGCTACGCCGAGTTCAAGGGCAAGTTCCAGGACGCCGCGGTGAAGCAGTTCGCGTCGGGCTGGGCCTGGCTCGTCAGCAACAACGGCAAGCTCGAGATCACGACCACCAGCAACGCCGAGACGCCGCTGACGAAGGGCGCCACCTGCCTGCTCACCTGCGACGTCTGGGAGCACGCGTACTACATCGACTACCGCAACCTGCGCGCGAAGTACGTCGAGACGTTTCTCAACAGCCTCGTGAACTGGGACTTCGCTTCCGCGAACTTCAAGTAACGGGTTTGGTGCCGCGGCGGTGCGCGAGCCAGGTGCTCGCCGCCATCGCCACGGACACTGGCAGCACCAGCGCAATCAGGTTCCAGTTCTGCTGATCGAACATCGGCAGAACTTTCACCAACACGCCCAGCACCGCCGTGATTGCGAGTCCGCTCCAGGCCCAACGCAGGCCGGCCGACGCGCGGCGGCTGCCGAAGATGGCCATCACGCCCAGCGGAAGCAGCGCAAAGGTGACGGGGTTGATCAGGAAGAGGTTTTCGTTTCGGTGCGCGACCGAGTGGTTGGTGAAGAGGCCGACCACAAAGAGGAAGACGCCCAACGAGCCCCAGGTGAGGCCGATCAGGACGTGGTAGCCGCCCCAGAGGATCCGCGGCAGCCGCCCGCCCTTCTGGGTCCACCGCGTCAGCGCGAAGCCCACGCCGCCGATCGCGCAGCCCGTCAAGACGAGGCCGACCATCCAGTTCGGCGCTTCTTCCGGCACCACGGGCGCGGCTTTCGCTTTGTAGAAGTACGTCTTGGTCAGCACCGCCGGCTGCATCGTGCCGTCGGGCCCCGTCACCTGCAGGCGGTCGAGCTGGCGTTCGAGCTCGTCGGGCAGAAACGCTTCTTGACGCTCGGTGATCGGGCGATCGAGTTCGTCGTTCTGCAGGTAGTCGAGCACCAGGCTCATCGGAGCGCTCACGCTCGAGTAGCGCCGCGTCTGCTCTCGCAGCGACATGCGCGAGGGCACCGACGTCGCCTTGAGCAGCTGGCCGCCCAGCGCCTTGTCGATCAGATCTCTGGGCCGGGTGGAACAGTTGTCGTTGTAGTGGTGGTACAGGTAGTCGCGATTCTGCGGCAGCACGTTGTCGGCCAGCGACCTGGCGAGCACCAGCCGCTGCGGCGGAGTCAGGTTCAGCACCTGCAGGCGCACGTCGCGATCGTAATGTTGGTACAGCTGGTAGGTGCCGAGCACCGCCGGCGTATCGGCGACCCAGAACTCGAGCCGGCCCTGCACGAACTTGTGCACGAAGCCGGTGCTGAAATCGAACATGCCGTAGTTGTAGAGGCGCGCGACGCGCAGGCGGTGATCGTCGACCACCATCGCCGAGTGTCCCCACCAGCTCTCGAGGCTCTCGCCGGGGCCGAAGGTGGCGAGGGTGACGGTGAGATCTTCGCCCTGGCTCTCGCCGGTGCCCCACGGAGGAACCGTCTGGCTCAGCAGCGCTGCGACGACGAACGGGAGCACCGCTTTCACGTACCGTCTTCATCCTTCTCGGGCAATACCTGTCGCGCCACGCACCCGGGTTGAGCGAGAGTCTCAGCGAGGGGGCAACACCGACTCGCTTCATGACCACGTCCGAGCTCGCATTCGAAGACGCCCGCGCTTTCCTCGCATCGTGGGAAGCCGAGCTCTGCAACGGCACGTGCTTCATCGCCCGCCCGCGCCCGCTGCCTTCCAGCGAGCCCGTCGAGATCAAGCTCGAGATCGATGGCCTCGCGGCCACGCTGCTTCACGGCAACGTCACCCGCAACGACGTCGACGCATGGGGGCAGCCCGGCGTGGTCGTCGCGCTCTCGGACGAAGGCAAAGCCGCGCTGGCGCTGTTTCACCGGCAGGTCGCCGCCGCGGTGCCGTCACTCAACGTGAGCCCCGCGCCGATGCCGCCGGGCGCCTTCGCCACCACCGCCGTCTTTCACAAGGGAGGCACGTTGGTGCCGCGCAGGCCGATGGCCGACGGGCCGGTCGAGCAGCTGCTCGAGCCCGGCACACTGCTCGACAACCGGTTTCAGATCGAGACGCACATCGCCACCGGAGGAATGGGCGAGGTGTACCGGGCGATGCACGTGTACCTGAAGCGGCCCATCGCCCTGAAGCTGCTCAAGCACGGTTTGGCGAACGACTCTGAGATGTGGGTTCGCTTCCAGCGCGAGGCCGAGCTCGTCAGCCAGCTCGAGAGCCCCCACGTGGTTCGCGTCTTCGACTTCGGCAAGACGTCCGCCGGGCAGCCTTTTCTCGCGATGGAGTTCGTCGAAGGCAACACGCTCGACCTGCTGCTGAAGCAGGAAGGGCATCTGGCCCCGGCGCGCGCGGTCGAGCTGCTGGGCCAGCTCTGCGTCGGCCTCGAGGAAGCGCACGCGATGGGCATCGTCCACCGCGACCTGAAGCCCTCGAACGTGATGCTCGGCAAGCGGCGCGACGGCACTCCGGTCGCCAAGATCCTCGACTTCGGCATCGCCCGCTTCGCCGACGCCAAGAAGAGTGGAGAGAGCCTCACCCAGCTTGGGATGGTGGTCGGCACCCCGGCGTACCTCTCGCCCGAACAAGCGCTGGCTGACGTGCTCGATGCCCGCACCGACATCTACGCGCTGGGCTGCGTCGCCTTTGAGCTGTTGACAGCGCACCCGCCCTTCGAGGCCGATACGCTGCAGGGGCTCGTCGCGAAGCACTTGGCCGAGGCGCCGAGCTCTCCCGCTTTGCACCGCGCCGAGCTGAATGCTTTTCCGCGCCTCTGCGACGCCGTGGTGAAGGCGCTGTCGAAGGATCGCGCCCAGCGCTTTCAGGACGTGAAGGCCTTCGCCGAAGCGCTGAAGGCGGCGATCGCTCCGGCGGCCTCGGCGTTCGACGACTGGGCCGAGCCGCCCGCAGCGCCCGCCGTCACCGAAGAATGGCCGCCTCCACCGCCGCCGACCTTCACCTCCATCGTCGAGGTCGCCGAGCCCGCTGCCCGCGTGCGCCGCCCGCCTTCCGACGTGCACCCCGCCGCGCAGCTGCCGCCCGAGAAGAAGCGGCTCACCAAAGCGTTCGAGGCGCTGGCCTTGCCGCTGACCGCCGCCCAGGCGCAGCGCGCGCTCGATTCCCGCGCCGCGCTCGAGTCGGCCACCGTCCGCACCACCCTGCTCCACCTCGAGGTGCTCGGAGTCGCGGCCGGGTCGACGCTGAAGGGCCGCTGCCTCGCGCGGGCCATCACTGCCATTCTCGACTTCGGTGGAACCATCGACGCGCTCGACGAAGACGCGCTGGTCGCCGTCTTCACGGGCGACGCGCAGACGCTGGCCGGCCGCGCGCTGCTCGCCAGTCTCGAGATCCGCGAGGCCGTCGCCGACGAACGCCGCCTCACGTCGAACGAGCCGGTGCTGGTGCGCGGTGCCCTGGCCGGCGGCCGCGCAGAGTTCCCGGCGGGTGACGCGCCCTACGACGGGGATTTGTTGCGCCGCGCCCGTGCGCTGTCGGCAAAGACGCCGGCCGGGAAGCTGTACGCCGAGAGCGTGGTTGCGGCCGGTTGCGAAGACGTCGCCGAGCTTCGCGACGCGAGCGGTTCGGCCGAGCTCGTCGACCCCCGCCCCGTGCTTCCTGCCGGTACGCCGCGCCTGGTCGGCCGCGAAGCGCAGCTGGGCCAACTCGAAAAAAGACTCACCCAGGTAGGCGTCGGCATTCCCCTGCCGGTGCTCGTCGCCGGCATTCCCGGCAGCGGCAAGTCGACGCTCGCGCACGAACTCACGGTGAAGGCGCGGCACCTGAGCCTCGTCGTCGGCATCGCGTACGGCCTTCGTTCACTGCGCAGCCAGCCTTTTGGGGCGCTGGCCGAGATCCTCTGCAACGTCTGCGGCGTGCCGAAAGACCACCGCACCACGAGGCTTCGTCCCGCCCTCGAGGCCTTGAAGCTCGAAGGTCCCGAGCTCGCGGCGGCGCTGGTGCTCGGTGGCGTCGAGCAGCCGCCCCTGCCGTTCACTCCCGGCCAGGCTGTAGCCGCTTTGAGATCCGTGCTCAACGCAGGCGCTGCCGGCCGCAAGGTGGTGCTGGTCTTCGACGGCCTGGAAGCGATGGACTCTTTCAGCGTCGAGGCCTTTCGTACGCTCTGTGCGGCCCCCGGCGCCCGCGAGCTCACGATTGGCTTTGCCGACCTGGCCTTTGCCAACGAGAACCTTCCCAACCTGCCGCGGCTCGACCTGCTGCCGCTGACCGACTCCGAAGTCCGCAAGTGGATCGTCGGCCTGCTCGGAAACGCGGCAGCGGAAGAAGGCCTGCAGCAGTTCCTCATCGCCAACGCAGGCGGGGTTCCCGCGCGACTGGTCGACTGGCTTCACCTGCTCGCCGACCGTGGCTGGCTTCGCAAACAGGCCGGCCTCTTCGGCCTGCCCGATGCGCCCGACCCTCTCGAGGGCGACCAGCTCGCCGCCGCCCGCGCGCGTGGGCTCGGCCCCGCCGCCGCCCGCATCTTCGAAGCCACCTGCCTCGCCGGCGACGCGCTCAGCTCGACGCTGCTCGGCGCCGTACTTCCCGACGTGCCGCCGCTGGCCTACCAGCGCCTCGTCAACAGCCGGATGATTCGCGCGCTGGGCGGCCGCCGGTGGATGCCCGGTTCCTTCCGCTTCGCCGATGCGCTCGAAGGCCGCGGCAACCCCGTGCTTCATCGCCGGCTCGCGCAGGGGCTGCTCGACGAGGCCCGCGCCGCGAACCTGGCGCCCGAAGCCGCAGTGCTCGCAGACCACCTGATTCGCGCCGGCGACACCGCGCGCGGTCTGCCGCTGTGGCGCCACGCCGCCGAGTCCGCCCTCGCCCGCAGGGCTCCGCGCGATCTGCTGATCGCCCTGAAGGGTTGGGCCGATGCGCTGGGAGTCGTCTTGGCCAGCGGCGCTCCTTCGGGTGACGCGACCCGCGCGCGCGTTGACTCGCTGGCCCGCGCCTCGGCGATCGCGCTCGTCATCGCCGACCCCACCGCCGCGCGCAGCCTCGCCGACGAGGCGGAACAGCTGGCGAAGGTCGGGCTGATCGAGTCTTCCGAAGCGCCGCTGGCGATGGCGCGCGTCCTTCGCAGCGAGGCCCGCCGCGCGCGGGCGGCCGAAGCATTGGCGCTGGCCGAGAAACGTGCGGGCAACTCCGCAGTGCTCGCGCTGTGCCTGGTCGAGAAGGGCGAGACGCGGGAAGCCGAGGGAGATCTTCCCGGCGCTGCCGCCGCCTTCCGCGAAGCGTTGACGCTGGCCGACGCCGCCCGTGACTTCGCCCGCTGGCACGGCGAGATCAACCTGCGCGCCCGGCTCGAAGCGCGCCTCGGCGGCGTGCTGCTCGCCCAGAAGGACTTTGCCCAGGCCCAGGCGCTCTTCACCGCGGCGCTCGACGGGTGGAGGAAGGCGGGCTGGGCGTGGGGCGAGTCGCGTGTGCTCGCGAACCTCGGCACCTTGAAGGCCCAGTCGAACGACTTTGTCGAGGCGTCACGCTGGTTCGGTGAGGCCGTCGCCGCGGCAGGCCGCTGCGGCGATCTGCTCTTTCAGGCGCGCGCGCTGCTGAACCTGGCGCGCACCGAGAAGCGCGTCTCACCGGGCTCGGAAAAAGCGACTGCGCTCAAGGCCAGCAAGGTCGCCGCGGGCATCGGCTGGGAAGATGGCCGGAAGCAGGCCGAAGCGATGGTTACTGGTTGAACCAGCGCCGCTCGCTCTCTTCTTCCTTCTTCTTCTGGTTCGTCAGCTCGACCGCCGACTCGTTCTCGAGGTCGGGCTCGACCACCACGCTCGGCATGTGCGGCATCGTCTGGTCGCGCGAGCCGCCCATCATCGTCGCGTCCTTCACCGCTCCTGGTACGCCAGCGGCTTTGAGCGCGCCCGGCCCCGCGAAAATCTGCGGAGGCACCGACGGCGCGGGAGGAGGAATCGCCACCGGCGCCGGAATCGGCACCGTCACGGGGCCAGACGTCAGGGGTGCTGCCGCCACCGGGGCCGAGGCCTCTGGAGCAGCTGCGGCCGCCGGCATCTCGGGGTCCGTCTTGGCCCGAGGAGCCGCGACCGCCTCATTAGGGTGCGTCGGGGGCGCCTCCGGAGCGCCCGCAATGTTGTCAATCAACAGGTCGCGAATGAAGCCGCCCACCGACTTGCCCGAACGCGCCGCCGCCATGTTCAGCGCCTCGACCAGGTCGGGGGTCGCACGGAAGGCCAGCGTGCGCACCGACGCGATCGTCTGCGTCAGCTGCTCGAGCGCCGTGCTCGGCCGGCTGATGGAGTAATCGCCTCCGTCCAGCATTCCCTTGATGCGCCGCGCCAGGTCGTCGCGCGTGCTCCATTGCCCGTCGAAAAGTATCGCCTCAGCATCCAGATCAATTGGCATCAGGCTCATGTCGGCCGGCAGCGTCACACCGTCGCCGTCGAAAGATCAAGCAGCGTTGAACGTCGGATGTAGGTGGGAATGAGGCGAGGGGGCCTGCTATTGGCAGTGTCGACCGTGCTGCCCGTGAAGGCCTCGCCACTCCTCTTGCTTCTTGCCACGGCCGCGCTCGCCCAGCCCGATGGGGGCGAGGTCGCGCCGCCCCGCCAGGTCCTGGTCGTCGTCGAGCCCCAGCAGGTGCAGCTGGGTGAGCCGTTCGTCGTGCGCATTGTCGTCACCCACGAGAAAGATCAGCGCATCGACCTGCGTTCGCCAGGCGAGCTCGGAGACTTCGACCTCGTCGAGTCGCGCCGCGCCCGCATCGACGGCCCCGACTCTTCCACCACCACCTTCGACCTCAAGCTCTCGGCCTTCGTGATGGGGAAACAGAAGACCCCCGACTTCACCTTCGAGGTCTTTGCCGGCAGCGCGTACGGCACGTTTTCCGCCCAAGGCACCAGCGTCGAGATCGTCAGCAGCCTGCCCGCCGACGCGAAAGAAAAAGGCGCCGGACTCTTCGATGTGCGGCCACCGGAAGAAGTCCCCGTTCGCACCTGGCGCCTGCTCTTCGCGCTCGCCGGGCTGCTGGCCGGGCTCGCGCTGGGCTACGGCCTCTACAAGTTCCTCAAGCGCCCGCGCGTCCTCTCGCCCATCGCCGCGAAGGCAGCCGAGCCGCTGCACGTTCGGACCATCGCCCTTCTCGATTCTCTGCGTGCCCTCGACCTGCCGGGCAACGGGCGTCCGCGCGAGTTCTACTTCCAGCTGTCGGAAGTGCTGCGCGGCTACCTCGGCGAAAGGTACGCCTTCGAAGCCAGAGAGAGCACCTCGTCCGAGCTTCTCGACAGCCTGAGGCGGTTGCACACCCCAAACCTGAACATGAAGGAGCTGACCTCTTTCGTCTTCGACTCCGACCTCGCCAAGTTTGCCAAGGCCACGCCGAGTGCGGACGAGTGCAAAGCCTCGTTGGAGTTCGCCTATCGCGTCGTCTACGCGACGACCCCGTCCCTCGCTGTTGCTTCGCCTGCCGATGCCAAACGACCTGCACAACTTCCATAGCCCGCAGGCGCTCTGGCTGTTGCTGGGGGTGCCCTTCATTCTCGGGTGGGCGTTCATCGAGCGGAAACGGCGCGCGGTGCTGCGCTTCTCGGCCGCAGGTGCGCTGGTCGCTGGTGGCCGCGGCCTTCGTCCCTGGCTGACCTGGCTTCTGCCGGTGATGCGCGCGCTCGGTGTGACCCTGGCGATCATCGCGCTCGCCCGCCCACAAGAGCGCGACTCGCGGGTGCGCGATCTGTCGGTCGAAGGCATCGACATCATGATCGCGTTCGACCTCTCGACCTCGATGGAGGCTGCCGACTTCCGGCCCCAGAACCGGCTCCACGTCGCGAAGGACGTGCTGGTCGAGTTCCTCGGCGGCCGCAGCAACGATCGCATCGGCCTCGTCGTCTTCTCTGGCGGCGCGTACACGCAGGCCCCGCTGACGCTCGACTACGGCGTGCTGAAAGAAGTGGTGAAGCAGCTGCGAACGCGCGTGCTCGAAGACGGCACTGCCATCGGCGACGCGCTGGCCACCTCGCTGAACCGCCTGCGCGACTCGGACGCGAAGAGCCGCGTCGTCGTGCTGATCACCGACGGCGACAACAACGCTGGCAAGATCTCCCCGCTCGACGCCGCCTCGATGGCGCAGGCGCTGAAGATCCCCATCTACGCGATCCTCGTCGGCAAGGGCGGCAAGGTCCCCTTCCCCAGCGGGCAGGATCTCTTCGGCAACACCGCGTGGCGCGACGTCGACATTCCCGTCAACCCGGCCCTGCTGCAGACCATCGCGCGCGACACGGGCGGCCAGTTCTACCGCGCGACCGATCGCGAATCTTTGAAGAAGGGCCTGCAGGAAATCCTCGACTCGCTCGAACGCACCAAGCTCCTCGATGGCGGCGCCAGCGCGACCTACCGCGAAGACTTTCACGACCTGTTGTTCTGGGCCTTCGCGCTGATCGCCGCCGAGCTGCTGCTGCGCGCCACCGTCTTCCGGGTGTTCCCGTGAACGTGCTCGCGGCCGAGACCGCGTGGCGCTTCACGCTGCTTGGCTACCAGCTGGGCCTCGCGCATCCCTGGTACCTCGCCTCGATGGCGCTGGCGATGCTCTTGGGTGGGCTCGCCTTTGCCAACGCGCTCAACCGCCGCGCGCGCATCGCGAAGTCGATTCCCTCGCGGCTCGTCACCCTCACCCCCGGCGTGTCGATCGTCCTGCCGGCCCTGCAGTCGTCGCTCTACCTTCTGGGCCTGCTCTGCTTCGGCTTCGCCCTCGGCCAGCCACAGTGCGGCAGCCACAGCGAGCTCACCAAGCGCCGCGGCATCGACGTCGTCGTCGCGCTCGACGCCAGCCGTTCGATGCTCGCCCGCGACGTACAGCCTTCCCGGCTCGACCGCGCGAAGCTCGAGCTCACCACCCTTCTCGACGAGCTCAAGGGCGACCGCGTCGCAGTGGTCGCGTTCGCCGGCGACGCCTTCATTCAGTGCCCGCTGACCAGCGATTACTCGGCGGCAAAGATGTTCCTGCGCGCCATCGACCCCGAGAGCATGCCCCAGGGCGGCACCAACATCGGAGCCGCCCTGCTGCTCTCGCGGCAGCTGCTCGACAGCGCCGACCGCGGCGCGAAGGACAAGGTCGTCGTCCTCATCTCCGACGGCGAAGATCTCGAGGGCGAGATCAACGAAGGCGTCGACGCGATGAAAGAGGCCAACGTCAAAGTGCTGGCCCTCGGCATCGGCAGCGAAACTGGCGAGCCGATTCCCATCCTCAACAAGCGCAACGAGCTCGTCGGCTACAAGAAAGACGAGAACGGCGCGACGGTGATGACCCGCCTCGATCGCGCCGGCCTCGAGCGCATCGCTGAAGCCACCGGCGGCCAGTTCTTCTACCAGCCGAAGTCCGTCGCGATGGGCGACGTGGTGCAGATCATCGACAAGATGCAGAAGTCCGAGCTCGAGAGCCGGCTCACCGTCAAGTACGCCGAGATGTTCCAGCCCTTCGTCGCGGCCGGCCTTGCCTTCTTTCTGTTCGCCTTCCTCGTCGTGCCGTCGTGGCGCCGGAGGCTCTCGTGAAGACCGCCTTCGTTCTGCTCTTCGTCGGCGGCGCCTCCTTCGCGATGGGCCCGCTCGAGAAGAACCACCCGCTGGTGGACCAGGGCATGGAAGCGTTCGAGCGCGGCGATTACGCTCAGGCGATCGAGAAGTTCAACGCCGCTGACAAAGAGCTGCCGAACAACCCCACCGTTGCGTTCAACCGCGGCGTCGCCCTTCATAAGGCCGGGCAGCATGAAGAGGCGCTCAAAGCCCTCGACCAGGCGCTGGCCCTCGACAAGAAGGGCGAGCTCGCGCAGCGCATCCACTACAACCGCGGCAACGTTCAGGCGGCGCTCGACCACAAGAAAGAGGCCATTGGAGAGTACCGCCGCGCGCTGCGCCTCGACCCCAAAGACACGCTCGCCCGCCACAACCTCGAGGTGCTGCTGCGCGACCTGCCCCCGAAGCAAGACCAGGGAGGCGGCCCGGACGGCGGCAGTCCCGATGGCGGTCAGGATGGCGGGCAGCCCGATGGGGGTGGGTCTGACGGAGGCCAGGACGGTGGCGCCGACGCCGGCAAGCCCGGTGATGCGGGCTCGGGCGACGCAGGCCAGACCGGCGATGGAGGAACCGATGGGGGGGGGCCGAGCGACGGCGGGTCCGACGGAGGCCAGGGCAAGGGCGATGGCGGCAGCGACGGCGGGCGCGGTGACGGTGGCGACGGCGAAGGCGACAAGAAGGGCGACGCCGGCCAGCAGGGAGATCAACCGGGCGACGGTGGCGCCGACGGCGGCGACGGTCAGGAAGACGGCGGGGCGATGGGCGAGCTCGGCGATGAACGCTCGGACGGCGGCAGCTCGATGTCGAAGGGCGAGGCCGAGAAGCTGTTGGACTCGATGAAGAACAGCGAGAAGAATCTGCAGCTCTGGCGGTTCCAGCAGAAGCGATCGAAGAGAGCCAATGGCAAGGATTGGTAGCGCCCTCGCAGTGTTGTTGCTGGCGACGCCCGCGATGGCCGAGGTCGAGTTTTATCAAACGATCGATCGCGACAAGGTCGGCACCGAAGACACCTTTCGCCTGACCATCGTCGTCGCCGGCGCTCCCGACGGAGCGAACGTTCAGTTCCCCGCCCCCGCCGACCTCGAAGTGCTCTCGCGGTCGCAGTCGACGCAGATGAGCTACTCGATCGGTGCGGCCGGCACCGGCAACATCAAGCACGTTCAGAAGTACACGCTGGTGCTCCGCGCCAACCGCACCGGCACGCTCACCATCCCCGCCGCCGTCCTCACCGCCGCTTCGCGCACCTACAAGACCGAAGCGCTCAAGGTCGAGGTCACCAAAGGCACCCTCGCGCCGCCACCGCAGGCGCAGGCGCCGCGCACCACCTTTCCCCCGCCCTTCGGCGACAGCGATCCGTTCGGCGGGCTCTTCGGCAACCAGCCCCAGACGCCGACCACCGACTCCGACGTCTACTTGCGCGCGACGATCGACAAGGGCGAGGTGTACCTGGGCGAGCAGGTCACCATGTCGTTGATGGTCTTCTCGCGCTACGATCTGTCGTCCGTCGACTCGGTCACCATGCCGAAGCTCGAAGGCTTCTGGTCCGAAGACATCGATTCGCCGACCCAGCTCGCCTACGAAGACAAGGTCATCAACGGCGTCCTCTACCGCGCGTACATTCTGCGCCGCCGCGCGCTCTTCCCCATGAAGACAGGCGTCGTCACCATCGACGCGGCCGAGGCCGACATCACCACCGGCGTTGCGTTCACGGGTCAGCGCATCCACCGCAAGGGCAACGTCTTGATGGTGAAGGTGAAGACGCTGCCGAAGGGCGGCAGCACCTCCAACGTCGGCCGCTGGCGCCTCACCACCGAGGTGTCCCAGACCAGAATCGCGCTCGGCGAGCCGGTGCAGGTGAAGGTCAGCCTCGAAGGCCGTGGCAACCTGAAGAACGCGAACGTGCCCCCGCTGTCCGGCCCACCCAGCCTCAAAATCTACGAGCCCCAGACGACCGACCGGCTCACCTCGGTCAAAGGCGCCCTCGGCGGCAAACGCACGCTAGAATACGTCGTGCTCGCCCAGCAAACCGGCACCTTCACCCTGCCCGGCCTCAACTTTTCCTACTTCAACCCCGAGACGAAGAAGTTCGAGGACTCGAAGACAGACCCCATCGTCCTCACCGTCACCCCGGGGGCTGGCGGCAGCACCGTCGTCACCGTGCCCAACTCGAACAACACCCCCGACCCCACCCAGAAGAACCAGCTGGTGGCCACTGGCCTCAAGTCGCTGCGCCACACCGGCAGCTTCCGGGCCCCCCGCCGTCCGATCTACTCGCTGCCCTTCTTCCTGCCGCTGGCGCTCGCGCCCCTCGGCCTCTCGCTTGGCTTCGGGCTCTTCGGCATCACGCGTCGCCTCGTCACCAAGACCGACCCCGCCGCCTCGCGCCGCCGCCAGGCCAAAGCCGCCCGCGCCCGCCTCGCCAGCGCCGAAAAGCTTCAAGCCACCGGCAAGACAGGCGACTTCTACGCCGAGGTCGAGAAGGCGCTGTTGTCCTTCGTCGAGGCCAAGCTGTCGGGGCCAGTCAGTGGCCTGCAGCGCAGCCAGCTGGACGAGCGGATGGCAGCCCAGAACGTCGCCCCGGCCATTCGCGCGCGCGTCCTCGCCGTGCTCGAGACCTGCGACATGGGCCGCTTCGCGCCCGGCATGGGTGAAGCCGACGCCCGCAGCCGCGCCCTCGACGATGCTGCTGCCGCGATGCAGGCGTGGGACTCCAGATGATTTCCGCCCTGCTCGCCCTCGCGCTCGCCCAGGCCAGCTACTTCACGCCCGCCGAAGCGCAGGCCGTCTTCGCCAAAGCCAACGACGCCTACTACCAGGGCGACTTCGAGGGCGCGAAAGCCGGCTACCTGAAGCTGATCGAGCGCGACATGGGCGGCGCCGACGTGCTCTTCAACCTCGGCACCGCGTACCTGGCGGCCGGCGACCTGGGCAACGCCGTCGTCAACCTCGAACGTTCCCGCCGCATCTCGCGCGACGATGACGTCGAGGCCAACCTGAGCTTCGCGCGCAAGCAGATGGTCGACCAGGTGGTCGGCGCGGGCTCCGACGAGCCTTTTCTTGAACGCCTCGTGCGCGCCACCGACGAACGCGAGCTCGCGATTCTCTTCCTCGTCAGCTGGTGGGTGGGTTTTGCGCTGTGGTTCGCGATGCGCTGGTTCAGCCGCGGCAAGCTGCTGGTCGCCGCCGCTTCACTGTCTTTCCTCGTGACGGGCCTCGTGCTCGGCGGCGCAGTGGCGGGCCATGCGTGGGTCGAGCGCAACGTCGTCGAGGCCGTCGTGCTCCCCGCCACGGCGCAGGTGCGCGAGTTTCCGGGCGAGACCTCGCGCGTCGCCTTCGAGATCCACAGTGGCCTCAAGGTCCGCCTGATGGAAGAGTCGGGCAAGTACGCACGCGTGCGGTTACCCAACGGCCTCGAAGGCTGGACGGAACGCGAGGGAGTGACAGCGCTGTGATCGAAGTCCGCAACGCGACGAAGGTCTACCGCCGGGGCAAGACCGAGGTCCGGGCATTGGCGCTCGAGACGCTGACCGTGCCCAAGGGCCAGTTCCTTTCGGTGATGGGCGCGTCGGGCTCGGGGAAATCGACCCTGCTCAACCTGCTCGGCGCGCTGGACGTGCCGACCGCGGGCAGCATCACCATTGAAGGCCGCGATATCGCGAAGCTGCCCGACGATGAGCTCTCGCGCTTCCGGCGCGATCGCCTCGGCTACATCTTTCAGTTCTTCAACCTGCTGCCGACGATGACGGCGATCGAGAACGTCATCCTCCCCGCCCTGCTGTCGGGTCGATCGCGCGACGAGATGCACCCGCGCGCTCACGCTTTGCTCGAGTCCGTAGGCTTGAGGGGCCGCGACAACCACCGCCCCGACGAGCTGTCGGGCGGTGAGATGCAGCGGGTCGCCGTCGCCCGCGCGCTCCTCACCGAGCCCGCCCTGCTGCTGGCCGACGAGCCCACCGGCAACCTCGACTCACGCACCGGCGCCGAGGTGCTGAAGCTGATTCGCGAGGCCACCGCCGCCCGCAACCTCACCGTGGTGATGGTGACCCACGACCCGCGCGCCGCCGAAGTGGGCGACCGCATCGTGCGACTGGCCGACGGAGCGATCATCGGCGACGAGCTGCTGCGTTCCGCGGCCGCCTGACAAGAAAGCCAACGCCATGCTCGCCCTGCTTCGGCTGATCTCGATTCGGCACATCTTTCTCTCGCCGCTTCGCAGCGCCATCACCGTGCTCGGAATCGCGGTGGGCGTCGCGACGATGGTCGGCATCGCCGCCATCAACACCTCGGTGATGGACGCGTTCCGGTCGACCATCGACACCATCGCGGGCAAGGCCGACCTCACCATCGCCGGCACGCCCGTCGGCTTCGACGATTCGCTGCTCGAGAAGGTGCAGCAGACCCCGGGCGTCACCCACGCGGCCGCGAGCCTCACCGCCATCGCTCCCGTCAAAGGCTCACCCGGCGAGAGCCTCTACGTGATGGGCGTCGACCTGCTCGACGACGGCTTCTTCCGCACCTACGAAGGCGTGGATCGCGACGTGGGCCAGATGGCCGACGACCTCGAGTTCCTCAACTCGACCGATCGCATGCTGGTCAGCGAACGCTTCGCCAAAGAGCACTCGCTCAAGACGGGCGACACCTTCACCCTGCTGACGACTGTCGGAGCGACCGACTTCGTCATCCACGGCCTGCTCAAGGAAACGGGCCCCATCAAGGCCTTCGGTGGCAGCGTCGGCGTGATGTACCTGGGCTCGGCGCAGGCGGCGTTTCAGCGCGGCCGCAACATCGACCGCATCGACGTCGCGCTGGACCCAAAGCTCGGCCACGACGTCGTGAAGCAGCGGCTCGAGGCGATCGCCGAGCCAGGGATGAAGGTTGATCGCCCCGAGCGGCGCGGCCAGAGCGTGGAAAAGATGATTCGCAGCTTCCAGCTGGGCCTCAACCTCGGCTCGGGCGTCGCGCTGCTGGTCGGCGTCTTCCTCGTCTACAACACCGTCGCGATTGGCGTCGTTCAGCGTCGCCGCGAGATCGGCACCCTGCGCGCCCTCGGAGCGACCCGCTTCCGCATCCGCGCCCTCTTCACCCTCGAGGCCGCGGTGCTCGGCTTCTTTGGCACCCTGGTCGGCATCCCGCTGGGAACCGTGGTCGCGCGCCTGGCCATTGGCTGGGTCGCGGGCACCATCTCTTCCATCTACATCCAGGTGAACGCGAAGGACGTCTTCGTCGGCCCTCAGGAAATGGCCCTGGGCGCCGCGCTCGGCATTCTCGGCAGCGTCTTCGCCGCGCTGCGCCCGGCCATCGTCGCGTCCAGCGTTCAGCCCGTCGAGGCGCTGCGCCGCGATGTCGCCGCGGGCGCCGACATGGCCAACCTGAAGTCCTGGCCCACCTTCCTCGCCATCGTCCTCGCGCTGCTCATCTACCCGACGACGCTGCTGCCCCAGCCGGCCGAGAACTTCCCGCTGGGCGGCTACCTCGCGATGTTCCTCATCATGATGGTGACGACGCTGGTCTCGCCGCTGGTGCTTCGCGCCCTGCAGCGCGTCTACCAATGGCCCAGCGAACGGGCCCTGGGCATTCCCGGTCGGCTCGCCGCCGACAACTTCGCGCGCGCCCCGGTGCGCACCGCCGTGCCCGTCTCGGCCCTCGCGATCGGCGTGGGGATGACCATCTGCATCGCGGGCTTCGTCGGCTCTTTCCAGAAGAGCTCAGAGAAGTGGATCGATCAGTCGATTCCCGCCGACCTCTTCGTCACCAGCTCGGCAAAGGTGGGTGGCGTTCAGAACACCCCGATGAACGCGGATCTGCGCGAGCAGATCGAAGCGATGACCGGGGTGAACAAAGTCGACATGATTCGCATCTACCCGGCCGACGTGCTCGGGCTTCGCATCTTCATCGTCTCGCTCGACCCTGAGATCTACCACCTGCGCGGCAAACCCGAGATCATCGACGGCGCGCTGCCCACGCCGGAAGAGCGAGCGAAGGGCTACGTCACCGTCAGCGAAAACCTCGCCCGCCGCCGCGACCTTCACCGCGACTCGACCTTCACGATGGACAGCCCGACCGGAACCCACACCTACCGCGTCGCCGCGGTCATCACCGACTACAGCTCTGACCAGGGCACCGTGTTCATGGATCGCCGGTACTTCACCCGCGACTTCAACGATCGCCTGGTCGACACCTTTCAGGTCTACATGAAGGACCAGGGCCGCATCGAAGACGTGCGGCGCGAGATCAACGAGAAGTTCGGCGCGAAGCACGACCTCTACGTGCTCTCGAACGTCGAGCTCCGCAAAGAAGCCTACGACCTGGTCTCGAATGCTTTCTCGGTGACCTACGCGATGGAAGGCGTCGCCGTGATGCTCGCCCTGCTCGGCGTCATCAACACCTTGCTCGCCGCAGTGCTCGATCGCACCCGCGAAATCGGCCTGCTGAGGGCCATCGGCGCCGCCAGATCGCACATCGTGAAGCTCTTCATCGGCGAGGCGGCCCTGATCGGGCTCACCGGAGGCGCCATCGGCACCGCGCTCGGGTACGCCCTGGGCTTCACGCTCACCAAGGTCGTCGGCGTGCAGTCGACCGGGTGGAATTTTCCCTTCATCTTCCCGCTCGAGCTGGCCCTGCAGATGCTGGCCGCTTCGACGATTTGTGCAGTGCTGGCCGGCATCTACCCTGCCCGCCGGGCGGCCCGGCTCGACGTGGTGGAAGCGCTCGCCTACGAGTGAGGCCGACTCGGCGCCCGTAACAGGGCTATAGTCCCAGGGCTGCGATGAGCTCTGCTCCTTTCCGCATCCTCGTGGTCGAGGACGAGCCCGTCATTCGCGAGCTCGTGCGCAGCATGCTCACCGAGGAAGGGGTCACCGTCGAGTGCGCAGCCAACGGAGTGGAAGGCTTGAAGCTGGCCCGCAGCTCGAAGTTCGATCTGATCCTGCTCGACGTCGTCTTGCCCCAGATGGACGGCATCACCGTCTGCCGTCTGCTGAAGGCAGACCCCACCACCGCCTCGGTGCCGCTGCACATGCTCACGGCCAAGGCGAAGAAGGCCGACGTCGAAGCGGCCACGCGCGCGGGAGCCAACGGCTACATCCACAAGCCCTTCCGCGGCGCCGAGCTGCTCGACCTGGTCGCCTCGCTGCGAGGCAGGCCCGCCGTCTAGTTACGGCAGGCGCGGGTGCAGGAAGCGCGCGAGCGCGAACATGTCTTCCCAGTCGAGCTGCGCGAACTCCAGCGCCACCCGGCCCGCCTCGCGCCACTTCACCTTCGCTTCGGTGATGACGTGCTTGTCGTCGGGCAGTGGAATCGCCAGCGTCACGCGGTCGGCGAGGTCGGGGAACTCACCCTGCAGGCAGAGCCCCGCCATCGACAGGTCAGTCGACCGCGCCGACACTGCTTTGCCGTTGAGCTTGAGCTTCACCACCAGGTGCGCCCCAACGCGGGGGTGGAAACGGGTGGCAACGGCTTCTCCAGTCATCGTCTGCATCGAGGCGTGCTCCTTGGGAATGGGCGACAGGTCTGAAGCAGTGTTGATCACGATGTTGCGGCCGCAACTTTTGCGGCGGCGCCGCGCGTTTCTTGACTTAAAGAACCTGCGTGGCCGCCCCGACGACAGCGCTCGTGTGTTCCGGCGGCGGCGCCCGCGGCGCGTACGAGGCTGGCATCATCCGGTACCTGCGCGAAGAGCTGCCGTCGTCGGTTCGCCCCCACGTGCACTTCGACGCCATCTGCGGCACCTCTGTCGGAGCCATCACCAGCTGCTTCCTCGCCGCCAGCGCCGACGCTCCCGACGAGCAGGGCCGCCGCCTCTGCGACTTCTGGACGGCGCTTCAGCTCGAGAAGGTCTACCGGGTCGACGGCGAGGACTTGTGGACCATCACCCGGAAGATCTGGAACCTCGCCCGCGAGGAAGATCGCCCGGAGGGCTGGCGGCTCTACGACCTGCTTCACCTGGCTCCGCTAGAAGAGATGGTGCGCACGCAGATTCCGTGGGCGCGCATCTCGGCCAACCTCGCGCGCGGAAACCTGAGCGCGCTGTCTGTCTCGACCACCCGCATCGTCGACGGCAAGACGGTGGTCTTCGTGCAGCGCAAAGAGGGCGGCGTTCCACCCTGGAGCCGCGACCCCTTCACCGAAGCCCGCGAAGCCGTGCTGGGCCCCGAGCACGCGCTGGCCTCGGCCGCGATTCCAATGCTCTTCAAGTCGGTGAAGATCGGCGACGAGTACTTCTGCGACGGCAGCGTGCGCCAGAACACGCCGCTTTCCCCTGCCCTTCGCCTCGGGGCCGAGCGCGTCTTGATCCTCTCGCTGCGCCACAAGCCCACGGGCCCTCAACCGCCGCTGCGCCCGATGGCCACCTACCCGTCGACGCCAGTGCTGATGGGCAAGGTGCTCAACGCGCTGATGCTCGATCACACTGAGTACGACCTGGATCGCATGCGCCGCTTCAACGCGATTCTCGACACCGGGGTGAAGACCTTCGGGCCCAGCTTCCTGCCGCAGATGAATCAGACGGTGATCGAGATGCGCGGCCAGCCGTACCGCCAGGTGAAAGACCTCGTCATCCGCCCTTCGCGCGACCTGGGTGAAATCGCCGCCGCGCAAGCCAAGGGGAAGAAGCTCGTCACCGAGAAGTCCGGATTTCCCACCCGCATGCTGCAGCGGCTGACCCAGAGCCAGCTCTTCAGCTCGGCCGACCTCGCCAGCTACCTGCTCTTCGACGGTGACTACGCCGCCGCGTTGATTGCCCTCGCCATGGAAGACGCCCACGCACAGCGGGACGCGCTGATCGCCTTCTTTGATCCCGATTCGCGACCGGCGGCGTCTCCCTCCTGAGACGCCGGCCCTCCGGCCGCCTCATGTGGTTTCGAGACGTTACGGGCGGCACGCCCACTGAAATAGCGCTGCTCCGTCAACCCGCATCACCCGGAGCCCGCCATGGACAACAACCACATCGACCGCATCTCGATCACCCCCACCGTCGCCCGCCAGACCCCGAAGAACGACTTCGGCACCGTGCTGAACAACTCGGTCAACGGCGTGCTGCGCACCGGGGCCCTCGTCGGCTCGCTGACGGGGATGCCGATTGTCAGCAGCGCGGTGTCGGCGGTTTCGGCGCTGGTCAACGGGCAGAACACCGTCACCAGCAGCGCCGCGGCGACGGGCGCGGTGAACATCGGCGGCTCTGCTGGCGGCGGCGCAGGCGGCATTCACGGGGTCGGCGGCGGCATCACCAACGTCACCGGCGTCGGTTCGACCGTGGGCAGTGGAATGACGCGCTCGACGGGCTCGTCGGGCGTCGAGCCGGCCGGGATGAACGACATGCTCTCGGGGATGAGGGCTGAGGCCGACCGCTCGATGATGGTGCAGATGCAGATGCAGAACGAGAGCCGTGAGTACAACACCCTCACGAACATCTTGAAGCTGCGTCACGACTCGGCAAAGGCCGCGATCAACAACATCCGCTGAGGACGCCATGGCCATCCAGGGCATCGGTGCAGCAGGGGTTGGGGGCATCAGCGGGGCCGCAGCTCCGCAGAAGGCGGGCGCCCAGAGTTTCAGCAAGGCCTTCAAGGGGCAGGTGGGCAGCACCGCGGCGCAGCCTCGTGGCGAGACCACCGGGCTCAAGGCGCAGAACCCGCAGCGGGCCGAAGCGCGGACGAAGGTCGAAGGCGGCAAGAGCCACGTCCAGGCCGCGCGCACGCTGCAGCCCAGCGTGCAGACCCAGCCGTTGAAGGCGCTGGAGCCGGCGAAGCTGATGGACCACGTCGCCGCGGCGCAGAAGCGAATGGACGCCGTGCTCGAGCTTGCCCAGTCGGGAAAGTCGTTCACTCCCGCCGAGCTGCTGTCGCTGCAGACCCAGATGTACCGCGCCAGCCAGGAGCTCGATCTGGCCGGCAAGGTTGTCGAGAAGGCGACTGGCGGCGTGAAGCAGATCCTTCAGACCCAGGTTTGATTCTTCCTTCCCCCCGAGGTTCCCGATGAAACGCTTCACCCTCGTTTTGCTCGTCTTCTTTGCCAGCGCCTGCCGGTCGCAGATTCAGCACGGCCTCGACGAGCGCGACGCCAACGAAGGCATCTCGGCGCTGGTGGCCCGTGGCTTCGACGCCCGCAAGGTCCCCGAGAAGGGCAAGAAGCCCACCTGGGCCATCGAGCTCGACGATGACCACGCCACCGACGCGCTGCGCGTGCTCACCGAGCTCAAGCTGCCGCGGCCCGCGCGCACCACCACCCGCGAGGTGACCTCCCAGGGCGCCCTCATCGAGACGCCGGCAGCCGAACGCCTTCGTCAGCTCGAAGCGCTCGAGGGCGACATCGAGCAGATGCTCGAAGGCATGGATGGGGTGGCCTCCGCCGGTGTCGAGCTCGTGGTGCCCGCGGCACCGCGGCCCGGCCAGCCTCTGGTGCCGTCGAAGGCGTCGGCGCTGATTCGTGCCCTGCCCTCGGCCCTCGAACGGCTTCAGCAGCAGCAAGCCGCCATTCGCGCACTCATCGCCGCCTCGGTGGAAGGGCTGAAGGCCGACGACGTGGTGGTGCTCATCGACCCGGTGACGAGCCAGGTGACCACGCCAGTGGTGGTGGTTGCGACCAGCGATCGCTTGCGTGCAGTGGTGGTCGCGATGGGGCTTTCGCTGAGCGCGCTCGCCGCGGCGCTGGTGGCGATGGGGCTGAAGATGCAACGCCGCAAGGTGTCTGCCGCCGCGATGGCACCCACCGAGCCGGCTTCTCCTGTGGTGGTGACAGTCGCCCCGCCAGCGCCAGCTCCCGCTTGCGCGCCGGTTCGCCGCTCGCCGACGCCGCAGCAGCGGCCGGTGGTGAACCCCAACGTCCAGCGCCGGATTGGGTGAATCGGCGATGAAGCGCGACTTCGAACCCACGCTGCCCGAGCCGACCGTGCGGATGCGCCCGGAAAGGGTGAAGCCCGAAAAACCCCGCCCTGCACCAGCCCCAGCCCCGAAAGGCTTCGCTGAACGGCTGGCGCTCTTCGTGACGGGCGTCGACCGGACCCGGGCGGAAGAGCTGTTGTCCGGCCTGGCGGGCGTGAACGAGAAGCGCGCCATCAACGCTGCCCGCGACGCAAGCCGGCTCGACTCGGCCACCCGGCAGGGCCGAATGGCTGTCGCTTTCGGCAACCACCCAAAGGCCGCCGAGCGCCTCAAGGAGCTCGTCTCGCGCGCGAGCCCCACGATGAAGATCGCCATCTTCCGTCGGCTGACGCCGTGGCAGCAGTCGCTGTTTCCGAGCCTGAAGGATGTGGTCGACGGTGAGATTCCCCCTGCGATGGAAGAGCTGGCCGAGCGGCTGATCCGCGAAGCGACCCGATAGTCCTTCTCACGAGACGGATGGCCCGGCCCGTAAACCCAGTTGAATCAGCAACTTGCGAATGGCAGGCGGTGTGAATTGTAGCTGTCTCATGTTCGACGCAGAGACGGTCACGACTGAGGTTGGCACCACCCCAAAGCCGGTCACGGCGACCCGCCGCATCTCGCCGTTCAAGCGCACCACCGCCCGCCGCCTGACCCGCGCCCACCTCAACCTGGCGCGCCGCCCGGCGGTCGCGCGGGCCGGGCTCGAAGCGCTGGCGCTCATCTCGGCGCAGCTGACCCAGTCGCTGGGCACGCCCGTCGCGCTCGAAGGCCACGTCACCGACGCGGCGATCAACCCCTTCGGTGGCCTCTCGCGCTACTCGGCCTTCGCGTTGGTCGAGCTCGGTGCACTCGGCCAGCTGGGCGTGCTCGAGCTCGATCTGCTCACCCTGAACGTCCTGCTCGCCCGCGTCGCGGGCAGCCCGGCGCGCATGTCGGCCCCCACCCGTCTCACCCAGGTCGAAGAGGCGGCGTTCGGCTGGCTCTGTCTCTCGGCCCTCGCGTGCCTGCGTTCGGTTGCGCTGGTGCAGAAGCAGTTCGGCCCGCGGCTGCTGGCCGTCTACATCGAGCGCGGCGAGATTCTCGAGCGCGTCGATTGCCGCGTTCGCCACGTCGCGGTCGAGCTGAAGGTAACGGTCGGCGAGACTGTGGGCGCTGCCCGCCTGCTGCTGCCGGCGCCTGGCTGCGACTCGGCGATCGCTCCGGTGGCCGAGCAGCTGCCGTCCGAGATCGCCCCAGAAGTCCTCGCGGCCGGCATCTCGGCGCGCAGCTTCTTCGGCCGCTGCGTGCTCGACGCCCGCGCCATGGCCGGCCTGCAGCTGGGCGACGTGGTGATTCTCTCGGGCGTCGCGGCTGGCGCGGGCCCGCTCACCGGCCCGGGCCGCCTCGTCACCTCGACCTTCGAGCTGCACGGCCAGTTCTCAGCCAATGGCTTCACCCTCACCCGCGCCGAGACGAGCGCCACCTCTCTTCCCCAGGAGCCAACCATGAAGCTCAAAGACGATGCCGTGCCCTCGCTGCCCGTCGAAGTCGAAATCGAGCTGACGCGCCTTCGCATCAGCATCGCCGAGCTCGCCACGCTGCGCCCTGGCGCCGTGCTGGCCCTTCGCATCGGAGTCAACGAGCCCGTCACCCTTCGCGTCGGCGACCGCGCCGTCGCCCGTGCCGAGCTGGTCGACATCGAAGGTGAGATCGGCGCCCGCATCCTCGGACTCGTGAAGTGAAAGCCCTCGACCTGGAGAACAAGATGACTCCCCGCACCAAGTTGATCGCTGCCTGCGTCGCGCTGACTGCCCTGATTGCGATGGCCACCTTCCGCGGGATCTCGGCGACTGCCGCGGCCCGCGCGGTTCTCACCCTCGCCGCGCTTGGCGGCATCGGCTGGTGGTGGTTTCGTTCGCAGAAGCTGGCGCCGTCGAAGAAATTCCAGCTGGCGCCGCGCCTGTCGGTCGTCTCGCGCGCCGGGCTGTCGCAGCGCACCGGCCTCGCGCTGGTCGAAGTCGACGGGAAGTCCTTCCTGGTCGTTCACGGCGATGGCTACGCCGAGATCTGCTCGACCGTCGCCGACAAGAAGGCAGCGCCCCGTGCCCACCGCGTCACCGACGAGCTGCCGCCGTTTCCGGAAGGTGTGCGATGAAGACCGTGACGGTTGCCGCGTGCCTTCTGCCGATGCTGGCTGTCGCGAAGGTTGTTCCGGTCGAGCAGGCGTCGATGGCGAGCGCTCCGGTTCCGATGATGGTGCTGCTCGCGGTGATGGCGCTGGTGCCCTTCGCGATCTTGATGCTGACCAGCTTCTCGAAGATTGTGGTGGTGCTGTCGATTGCGCGGTCAGCCCTTGGCACGCAGCAGGCCCCGCCGACGATGGTGCTCACCGGGCTCGCTGCGGTGCTCAGCGCCCACATCATGGCGCCGGTGGTCGAGCGCATGATGGAGAAGGGAAGAGACGTCTACAGCGAGACGGCGACGACCAAAGAGATGCTGTCCGCCGCGGCGTTGGTCGCCGAGCCGATGCGCGAGTTTCTGATCAAGCACGGCAGCCCCGAGGAACGTGCGCGCTTCGCCGACATGGCCCGTGAGCTGCGGCCGGACTCCGACTCGAAGCTTGTCAGCGAAGAAGACCTCACTGTCGTCGTCCCCGCGTTCGTGCTCACCGAGCTCAAAGAGGCCTTCATCATTGGGTTTTTGATCTTCCTCCCCTTCCTCGTGCTCGACATGCTCGTCGCGAACGTCCTGCTGGCGCTCGGAATGCAGACCTTGTCGCCGAGCCAGGTGAGCCTACCGTTCAAGATTCTTCTCTTCGTCGCTGTCGATGGCTGGGCGCTGCTCTCGCGTGGCCTGATTCTGGGGTACCGATAATGAGCCAGGACATGCTGCTGAACCTCGGCCGGGAAGCGTTGCTGTTGATGGTGCTGGCTTCCCTGCCCCCGATTCTCGCCAGCCTCATCGTTGGGTTTGCGATGAGCCTGCTGCAGGCCACGACGCAGATTCAGGAAAGCACGCTGTCGGTAGTGCCGAAGCTGTGCGCCGCGGTGCTCGGCCTGGTGATCGCGGGCCCGTGGATTGCGGATCAGCTGACCCGCTTTACGACCCAGCTGCTGAACGCATTGCCTGGAGTGGTGGCATGAACACGCTGGAGCTCTTCACCCCGCACCTCGTCGGCGTCGCGCTGTGCGCGTCGCGCCTGCTCCCCATCGCTTTTCTGTGCCCACTCATGGGCGGCTCGTCGACGCCGACCACCGTGAAGTTGTCGCTGGTGCTCTCGCTGGCCGGCTTCCTTCATTTTTCGGCGGGAATCGGCGACGGGCTGGTGGTGGCCGACGTCTTCACCTTCGCGATGTTGATGGGCAAGGAAATCACCCTGGGCGTCGTCCTCGGGCTGGTGTCGGCGCTTCCTTTCGATGCGGCGCGCATTGGCGGCCGGTTCATCGATTTGTTCCGCGGCAGCTCGGCAGAAGCGGCGCTGCCGTGGGCGGGCGCGAAGGAATCGGCGACGGGCGACGTGCTGTACCAGCTGCTGGTCGCGATGGCCGCGGCGGGGGTTGCGATGCCGATCGTTCTGGGCGGCATCTTCAAGAGCTTCGCCATTGTTGGCATCGGCGCGTTCGTGGCCAGCGAGTCGGCGGTGATGCAGGTCGCGGCGCTGGTGGGCACGACCTTCGCGGTCGGGTTGGCGATCGGGGCTCCGGTGGCCGGCGCTTCACTGGCGGTCGACTGCGTGTTGGGTCTCATCTCGCGCGGCTCGCCGTCGATGAACCTTCAGGACACGGGGGCCCCGATGCGAATCCTGGCCGGTGGCGCAGTGGCGTGGCTCGCGATCGGAGTTGTGATGGAACGTCTGCTGGCTTTGGTGGTCGACTCGGACGCCGCGATGCAGTCCGTTCTCTTTCTGGCGCGATGAGCGAGAAGACCGAACAACCGACAGCGAAGAAGCTGCGCGACGCGCGCAAGCAGGGGCAGCTGCCCCGCAGCCGCTTGTTGTCCTCTGCTGCCGCGACGGCGGGTGGGCTCTTCGGCTTTCTGCTCTTCGCCGACAGCAGCGCGGCACGCCTGAAGTCGTGGACGATGCAGCTCTTCGTCGACCCGACCCGCGCGCCTGCCGCCGCCATCTACGAAGGGCTGACGATTCTCGCGATCGCGACCGCTCCGGCGCTGGTCGGTGCTTTTCTCGGAAGCCTGCTCGTCTCACTCGGCACTGCCGGGCTTCAATTCAACCCGGATCAAGTCGCCCCGAAGCTCGAGCGGGTGGATCCAATCGCCGGGTTCAAGCGGCTCTTCAGCCCGCAGCAGGCAATTGAGGTCGGCAAGGGGCTGCTGGTGGCCGCCATCATGGCGTGGCTCGTGTGGACGGCGGTCGAAGACGGCGCGGGCACGGCGCTGAGGGCGGTGACGGTCGACGGGGTCTCGGCGTTCTCAGCCCTTCTCGCGGTGCTCGTCCCCACGTTGAAGCGGGGGTTGGTGGTGCTGCTGTTGCTCGGCCTTGGCGACTACGCCCTCGCAAGACGGCGGCACGTTCGCGACTTGATGATGACGAAGGAGGAAACGAAGCAGGAGCACAAGCAAAGCGAAGGTGACCCGCACCAGAAGGCGAAGCGGAAGGCGATCGGGCGACAGCTGGCGATGGGAGGCGCGGCACGCGGGGTGCAAAAAGCCTCTGCCGTGGTCGTGAACCCAACCCATATCGCCGTTGCGCTCCGGTACGACGAAGCGGAGTGCGACGCGCCCTACATCGTGGCCAAGGGCCAGGAGGAGGACGCCTTGAAGCTCAAGCAGGAAGCAAAAGAACTCGGAATTCCGGTGGTTAGAGACATTTCGCTCGCGCGCAGCCTGGTGCAGTTCGATGTGGGTGAAGAGGTGCCTGAGGAGCTCTACCAGGCCGCCGCCGCCATCTTGAAGGTCGCGATGGAGAAGAAAGACAGTCCCGGGGAGGAGACGTGATGAAGACTTTCACGGACGTGATTTCGAAGGTGCTGGCCCGGGCAAAGACGTCGTCGGACGTGGTGCTCGCGGTGGTGATGGCGGCGATTGTCGGCGCGATGATTGTGCCCCTGCCGTCCTGGTTGCTGGACGTCGGCATCGCGATCAACCTCGCCGCGGCGCTGTCGCTGCTGGTGGCCGCGCTGTACGCGAAGGATGCGCTGAAGGTCGCCGCCTTTCCGACTCTGCTGCTGCTGACCACGCTCTTCCGCTTGGCGATGAACGTGTCGTCGACGCGCCTCGCCCTTTCCGAAGGTCACGCGGGCGAGATCATCGAAGCGTTCGGCGAGTTTGTGGTGCGCGGCGACTACGTGGTCGGCGCGGTCATCTTCGCGATTCTCACGCTGGTGCAGTTCCTCGTCGTCACCAAGGGCGCCGAACGGGTGGCCGAAGTCTCGGCGCGCTTCACGCTCGACGCGATGCCGGGAAAGCAGATGTCGATCGACGCCGACCTTCGCGCGGGAGCCATCACGCAAGACCAGGCCCGCGCCCGCCGCCGGCACCTCGAGCGCGAGTCGCAGATGTTCGGGTCGATGGACGGCGCGATGAAGTTCATCAAAGGCGATGTCATCGCCGGCCTGATCATCGTCGTCATCAACATGGTCGGCGGCGTCGCGATCGGCACGATTCAGAACGGGATGACGATGGCCGAGGCCGCGTCGACCTACGCGCTGATCTCGATCGGTGACGGGCTCGTCTCGCAGATTCCTTCGCTGTGCATCGCGGTGGCAGCGGGCCTGGTCGTGACGCGCGTCGCCGGTGAGAACGAAGAAGCCTCGCTGGGCTCGGAAATCGGGTCGCAGTTCTTCGGGCAGTGGAAGGCGCTGTTTGTGGTCGCGGGCCTCTGCCTCGCCCTCGCCGCAATGCCGGGCATGCCTCACTTGACGTTCGTGGTGATCGCGGCGGTGCTGGCGACCATCGGGTACGGCCTGAAGAAGGGGCAGGAAGCGGACGCGGTGGTGGCGGCCGAGAAGGCAGCCGCGCCCGTCGAGCCCGAGGCGGCCGAAGAAATGGACCCTTCGGTCGGCGTGTCGCCCCTGATTCTCGACCTCTCGCCCGAGCTCGCCGTGCTGACAACCGAAGACGGCGGCGCCTTCGTGCGAGACGAGCTGACCTGGGTTCGCGAGCGCATCTTCCAGGAGCTCGGCGTGCGGCTGCCGGGAATCCGCGTGCGCACCGGCGCGCCCATCGGTTCGAACGCGTACGCTTTTTTGATTGATGAAGTGCCGTGCGGCCGCGGCGAAGTGAACCCCGAGAAGGCTTTCGCGCTCGCGGCGCCTGTCGACATCGGGTTTCTCGGTTTCGAGGTCGAGCCGTCTACTGAGCCTGCGACGGGCAAGTCGATTTCGGCGGTCGACCCGTCGCTGCGCACGCAGCTCGAGCTGGCCCAGGTGCAGGTCCGTACCGCGCGTCAGTTGATCTGCGATCACCTGGGCGCGCTGCTGCGGAAGCGGGCGAGCGCGCTGCTCGGCGTTCAGGAAGTGCAGGCCCTGCTCGAGGGCGTCGAGGCCCACGCGCCGGCGTTGGCGAAGGAAGCGCTGACCAAGGTCCCGCTGCCGCTGCTGACCGACGTGCTCAAGAAGCTGCTGCGCGAGCAGGTCAGCATCCGAAACATGCGCGCGATTCTGGACGCGCTGGTTGCGCCGTCGACGGAAGGTGATGCGAACGCGCTGGCCGAGAAGTGCCGCCAGGCGCTGCACCGGCAGATCAGCCACCAGTACGCGCCCAGCGGCCCGCTGTACGCGTTCCTGGTGGATCCGGCGATCGAAGAGACGCTTCGCAACGCGGGGCCGCAAGTGGCGATCGAACCGCACGACGCGCGGGCGATCGTGGAAGGCGTGAAGCGCATCGCCGCGCATGGCCGGGCGATTCTGCTCGCCTCGCCTGACGTGCGGCGGGTGCTGCGGCGCCTCGTGGAAGGCGCGTTTCCAGAAGTCGCGGTGCTGACCTTCACCGAGCTCGACACCGACCTGCAGATTCGCCCGGTCGGCCGGCTGGTTCCTGCAGCGCGCTAACGCTACTGGTTGTTGTCTGAAGGGTTCGGCGCCCCGCCCACGGCATCTTCTGGGCGGTTCACGCGGTCCTTCAGCTCCTTGCCGGCGCGGAACAGCAGCCCGCGCTTGGGCTTCACGGGGATGACCTCGCCCGTCTTCGGGTTACGGCCCTGGTAGCCCGGGTAGTGCTTCACGTGGAAGGCGCCAAGCCCGCGGATCTCGATGTTCTCGCCGCGCACCAGGGCTTCTTTCATCGCCTCGAAAATGGTTTCGATCGTGGCTTCCGCTTGCTTCTGCGTCACGCCGCGCTTCGTCACCAGGACATTGACCAGATCGGATTTGAGCATCAGGACCCCCCGAACAGTTGGATACGACTCGGGTTTTGCAGCAATCCTACCCATAGATCGTGCAACCTCCAAGAATCGCACACCTTTTAGCTGACGTGCGACCCATCGGCAAGGCTCGCCCATGAAATCTGGCTTAGTTTCTCGACACTTGCGTCATCGCCGACCGAAAAAATCTTCTCGACCTCATCGAAGCCTACGCTGTTCGACACAGAGTCGTCTCGTCTCACGAGCATCGCGACGCCACCGACCGCCGCCGAGACATCGGCAAGGGTGAGCTGGGCGGGATCGCGTCCGGGCGTGATTTCCCCGCGCCGGCCGACGTTCAAAAGCGAGGCGGACTCGAGCTGGTGGACGACTTCTCCAACGAGCTGCGCGGGCACCCCGAGCTTCGACGCGAGCCGGGTGGCGTTGGGCGGCTTCGCCTTTTCGAGAAATGCGCGAGTGGCGAGCTGGGCGATGCGGCTGGCGAGCAGCTCACGCGCACGCGGGTGGTGCTGCAGATCGAGAAAGACGCCGCGGTAGGCCGCGTGCTCGACGGCGTAGGCCAGCCGCGCACCGAAGAGAACGAGGCACCAGGTGAGGTACAGCCACATCAAGAAGAGCGGCGCGATGCCGAGCGCGCCGTACACCGGGTTCGCGCTGAGGAAGAGCCGCGCGATTCCAGCGTAGGCGTTGCGCGCAATTTCCCAGCCCAGGCCGGCGACCAGGCCGCCTGCGAGGGCCGACCGCCAACGCACGGGTGCGTGGGGCGCGAGCTTGTAGAGCAGCGTCACCACGGTCACTGCCGACATCATGCTGCCAATGACCAGCAGCTGCGCGTAGAACGGAACGTGAATCGTCTCGACCAGCTTTCGAATGCCAGAGGTGGTGGCGAGCGTCAGGCCGACGGCCGTCGGGCCGAAGAGCAACATGCCCGCGTAGAGGCCCAGCGACACCAGCACCGGCCTGCTGCGCCGAACGCCCCACACTTCGTTCAACGAGACGTCGAGGCTGCGCAGCAGGATGCCCGACGAGAACAGAAGCACGACGAACGACAGGCCGCCGGCGGTGCGCGAGCTGGCGGCCGCGAAGAACTGGCGAACGTAGTCGTCCGAGTCGCGGTGCGCGCCGGGAGCGAGCACCTCCTGAATGAGGTTGAACACCATCTGCTCGAACTGCTGCTGCCGCAGCCAGTGAAGCAGCGCGAGAACGACCGCCAGCAGCGGCAACAGCGAGGTGATGGTGATGAAGGTCAGGTTTCCGGCGCGAAGCGTGATCGAATCGCCGCGGAAGCTGTGAATGAGCCCTTTGGCGGCGCGCCAGGTGTCGACCGCAAAGCGGCCCAGGCGGGTGCCTTCGAAGGGCCGCGCGGCATCGCGAAGACGTGACCGCAGCGATGGCGACGTCGTCTCTGCCAAAGCGTTGAGCTACCGGCGCCGCACGAGGATGCGTTCGATGAGCTCGCGCGAATAGCCGGTGAGCGAGATGAACACGACGCCCATGCCAGCCTGAATGCCCGGGGCCTTCTCGATGGTGCGGACAACTTCGCCCACCCCTTCGATGGTCTCGAGGTCGTCCATGATGACGGTGAACTTCAGCGTGACTCGGGTGCCGATGGGCAGCGGCTCTTCAGACTTGATGAAGACGCCGCTGCGGGAAATGTTCGAGACGTACTCGGCGATGAACTCGTCAACGGAAGCGAACTCGCGGTTGACCGTCTGGCGCGTTTCGATGCGGCGATCGACGGTCATCGCGTCACCTACTTGACGACGTCCGACGAGTCAGGCTCGGCCACGGCAGACGAAGGCTCGCTGTTGCTCGAGCCAGCGGCCTGCTGCTGACCGGCCTGAGGCTGCGAGGGGCGCGCGTTGCCACCACCGCCACCGCCACGGTTGGCGCCTCCACCGCCTCCACCGCCGCCCTGGCGCCCACGGCCGCGATCGCGATCGCGCCGGCTGCCGCGATCTGCGGCGCCGCCCTGAGCACCGCCACCCTTCTCGGTACCGCCGCCGTTGCCACCACGATCGCTGCCGCCACGGCTTTCGAGCCGGGCTTCAGAAGGGCCGCGTTTCGGGTTGCCCCAGCGCTGGGGCTCGATTTGTTCGACGGACGAGGCGACCTTGTGCTCGGCGCCAGACGCCACCCGCGCGTAGATGTCGTACTGCTCGCGGTGGTAGTCGAGCTGGGTGCGGACCTGAATCGACTTATTGAAGCGATCCATCAGGTGACGCAGTTCCTGCTTCTCTTCGCCCAGCAGCAAGGCGGAGACTTCGGCCTGGCAGCTGATGACGATGGTCGGATCTTTGTACGAGCCCGCTGACCGCCGCAGCTCACGGAAGATCTCGTACGACACGGTGGTGGCCGTCTTCACGAAGCCCTGGCCGTCACAGTACGCGCAGTCTTCGTGGAGCATTCGGCCGATCGACTCGCGCACGCGCTTGCGGGTCATCTCGATGAGGCCGAGCTCGGAGATCCGGAGGACGTTGGTCTTCGCCTTGTCGCGGCCCAGCGCTTCCTGCAGCGACTTGAAGACCTTGTCGCGGTTCTGCTGCTTCTCCATGTCGATGAAGTCGCAGATGATGATGCCGCCGATGTTCCGCAGCCGCAGCTGGTAGACGATTTCCTTCGCTGCCTCGACGTTGATCTTGGTGATCGTCTCTTCGAGGCTCTTCTTGCCGACGTAGCGGCCGGAGTTGACGTCGATCGCGGTCAGCGCTTCGGCCTGATCCATGATCAGGTAGCCGCCGCTCTTCAGCCAGACCTTGCGGGCGGTGGCGCGCTTGATCTCTTCCTCGATGCCGTACGCATCAAAGATGGGCTCGTCGGTGTCGTGAAGGATGACGCGTTCACGCAACGCGGTGTCCTGCACCGTCACGAACTGCAGCACGCGCTCGTACTCTTCGCGGTCGTCGATAATCAGCTTCTCGACGTCCTGGGCGAACAGGTCACGCGTCGCGCGGAGGATGAGGTCGAGGTCGGGGTGCATCAGCCCCGGCTGGTGGCGCTTCTCGTTCTTCTTGATGGTGTCGTTCCACACCTCGAGCAGGAAGCGAATGTCGGCCTCGAGCTTTTCCTGGGGAACGTTCTCGGCGACGGTGCGGACGATGAAGCCGGTTCCGGGCGGCCGCAGGCGGTCGACGATCTCGCGCAGGCGCCGGCGCTCTTTTTCATTGCCGATGCGGCGGCTGATGCCGACGTGATCGACGGTCGGCATGAACACCAGGTGCCGGCCAGGAATCGAGATGTGCGAGGTGAGGCGGGCACCCTTGGTGCCGATGGGATCCTTCGAGATCTGCACCAGCACTTCCTGGCCGACCTTCAGCAGATCTTCGATGCGCGCCGACTTCTTCGGCACGCGGACTTCTTCCCGTTTCTGCTTCTTCTCGTGATTGCGGGCCTCGCGCGGCTTCTCGTCACGCGGTGCGCGGCGTTCGCCGGCGACAGGCGCGGCGTTGCCGGAATCGGCGAGGGCCTGGGCGACGACCTGCGCCCCCGTAGGTGGAGCACCGTCTGCCGTCGCGAACGACGCGTCCATCGCGGCTGCGATGACTTCGGCTCCGGAAGGAGGCGGGAGCGGCTCGGAAGACGCTTCGGCGGCCACGGGCTCGGCAGCGGCTGCGACCGGGGTCGGGGCAGGCGCTTCAATCGCGTCAGGCGCGGCAGCGACGGCGGGAGGCAGAAGCTCGCCGGGCGGCAGCTCTTGCATCTCGAACTCGTGCGGCATCGGAGCGCTGGGCGCCGGGGGCGCTTCCTCCGGCTGGGCTTGGTCGACGGCGTCGACGTCGGGGACCTCTTCGTGCTCGTCGTGCTCGCCTTCGGTCAGCTCGAACTGCTGCCGCGAGAACTCGGGGTCGTAGAAGACGTCGGTGACATAGAGGAAAGCGGCCTTGTCGAGACCGACGTCGACGAACGCAGCCTGCATGCCCGGGAGCACCCGGGTAACGCGGCCTTTGTAGATGTTGCCGACGATGCCTTTGTCTTTTTTTCGCTCGAGATAGAACTCAGCGATGTGACCGTTTTCCACCAGCGCGACGCGGGTCTCGCGACCCGCGGCGTTGATGACCAGGATGCTGCTCATGGGGGAATCCTTCAGGCGCACTGGCTCCGACGGTTCCCGACGGACGGGAGACGTGGGACTGGCGGGGCTGGAAGCGCGAGTGGGGCAAAGTTATCGTCGAGGGGGACAAACGCGAGCTGCGTGAATCCCCCAACCGTTCAACTGCCGGGGCCTAACTGCGCCCGATAATTGGCTTTCGCGCCCAAAGTGACAGCCGAGCCCACGAAGGGTTTCGGCGGCGGAAAGCTCCCGTCAAAACTGTGATTGGGCCAGACACTTTCACGGTTGAATGTAGGTGTAAAGCCGAGGGCCCGATTCTTTAGGCGGTGGCGTGGGGCTTCTCGGGGCGCGCAGCGCGGGGTCGCCAGACGAGGCGCAGGCCGCTCCACGCAGGGTCGAGCAGGACGAGCTTGTTGTCGTTGAGGCCGATTTCCAGGGCGGCGAGCCGCACGAAGTCTTCGGTGGGCGTCATGGTGCCATCGCCGGCGTGCGGGAAGCAGACCCAGATGTTGCCGGTGACGGCCATGCCTCGCGCGAGCGCGGGGAGCTTCTCGACGAGCTCGGTCTTCTTCGTGGTGAAGAAGATGGTGACGTCGATGCCGGTCTTCGCGGAGTCGAGGAGCTCGGCGCCGTCGGGAAGCGGGTGAAGGCCGTCGAGGAAGCCGTCGGGCGGGTTGAGCACGGACACGTGCATGCCGGGCCGAATGCCGAGCATGGTGGGCAGGGGCGCAATCAGGTGAGGGCCACCGAAGCTCATTGCTTCACCTCGAAGGTCGAAAACTCACCAGTTGCGCTTGCGTCGTCGGACGACGTCACGGATTCGACCTCGGCGTGGGGCGGGCCCTTGTGGCACCAGCGAATGAAGTCCTCGAGCGCGGCGGGATCGCCTTCGGCGACCGCTTCGACGTCTCCGTCGTGGAGGTTGCGAACCCACCCGGTGACGGCGAGCCGCTGGGCTTCTTCACGGGCGCACGCGCGAAAAGAGACGCCTTGCACAAGGCCGCGAATACGGAGATGAACGCGTCGGAGGCTCACTTTGGTGGCGCGGCTTACCACGGCACAAAGCGTGGACGAAGAGTCGCTGGGCGAGCGATTCGAATCACGCGCGCGCCAGCAGGGCGGCATCTACTTCACGCCGGGCTGGCTGGTGCAGCAGGTGCTCGAGTCGGTCGCGCGGTTCGTGCCGGACGAAGGAACCCTGGTGGTCGTGGACCCGGCGTGTGGCGCAGGCGCTTTTCTCGCCGCCGCAGCCGAACGGTTTCCGCGCGCGACGCTGCTGGGCTGCGAGCTCGAGGCAGCGTCGGTGAAAGACTGCCGCGAGCGCGTGCCGAAGGCGACGGTGGTGCACGGCGACGCGCTGCGAGGGCCGGCGATGGCGAAGCTGTTGAAGGAGGTGCCGCCGGGCGCTTTCGAGCTGTGGGTGGGGAACCCGCCGTACAACGGCCGTTCGGCGTTGCTGGACGACAAGGAAGCCTTCGCGCGAATGCAGCAACTGCTGGCGCCCGAGGCGAAGCTGGCAAAGGGCCAGAGCCTGCGCGACGACTTCGCGTTCTTTTTGCTGGTGGCGGCGCAGCGGCTCTCACCGCGGGAAGGCGCGCTGGCTTTCGTCACGAGCGCGAGTCTGCTGGACGCTTTTCTCTATGGGCCGCTGCGACAGACGCTGCTGACCAGGCTGGCGTTGAGGCAGGCGGTGGATCTGGGCGGCGGCATCTTCCGCGGTACGAAGGTGCGCACGTGCTTCACGGTGTGGACGACGGGACGCGAGGGCGACGTGCTTTCCCCTGCCCCGCCACAGTTCCGGCTGAAGGAAGAGTCGGCCGAGGCCACGGCGCTGCACGCGCAGTGGACGAAGGAAGGGGAGCCGCTGACGAAGCTGATTCCGGTGAGCCTGCCGGGGCTGAAGACGCGGTTCGACGAGCTGCTGACGGACGCGGATCCCGAGAAGCTGCGATTGCGATTGGTCGAGCTGATGAAGACTCCGAAGAATGGGCTGGCCGCTTTCGCGAAGCAGCACGGCATCCCCGAGTCGTGCATGAAGAAGTTGGAGGCGCTTCCGACAGGGCTGGAAATCGACCCGGCGAAGGTGCGGGCGTTCATCCGGTACCGCGGGGCGCAGTCGCGAGGGCCGACGGCGTTTTGTTACGTCGATCGTCAGCTCATTCCGCGGGGTGACCACCGGCTGCAGCGAGGCTGGGACCCACACCAGGGGCGTTGCAAGCTGGTGTTCAACGTGCGCGAGCTGCCGCTGTGGGCCGAGCTCGTCGAAGAGGCGGGCTGCGTGACGGCGTATCAGCACACGCGGTTCGCTCCGCTGTGGGTGCCGAGGAAGGCACGGGACGAAGGCTCGACCGACGAGACGCTGGTGCCGAACCTCTCGCCGCGCGGCCTCGAGTGGGCCGAGCAGCTGGGTGGGCCGCGCGAGGTGTTCGCCGAGGTGGCGCGGTTCATCCGTTCGCCTGCGGTGCAGGAACTCTGGGCGCCCGCATTCGGGGCGTCGGAAGAGCTGTGCGTTCCGGACCTATCGGTGCGTGAGTCGGAAACGCCTGCGCCCGAAGCCCCGCCCGAGCCGACCAGGCGTCAACCGTCCGCGCAGCCGCTGCGGAAGAGCTGACCGCGGACGGGGGGCCGCCCGTATCGTCCCGTTTTCACTGAAAACGAGGATGGCGTGGGGGCTGCTCAATGCCTCGTCATGCACTCCCCCAAACTCGCGCTTCTTGCAGCCCTCTTGGTCACCGCCTGCGGCCCCGGCTACACGCCCATCAGCTACCCGCCCGAGAACAAGACCATCGACCACTCGTCTGGGAAGGTTGCGGCCGGCACGGCGTGCACCACCAGCGATGCGTGCGGAACCATTTCCGGGTGCGCGACGGATGGGTTTCCGGGCGGCTACTGCACCAACACCTGTAAGAACGCTGCCGATTGCGGCGGGGGCAATGACCGTTGCGTCAACCTGCTGTCCGACCCCAAGAACGCGTGGTGCACAGCGCCCTGCGCAAAGCCGGGTACGCGCTCGACTTGCCGCAATGGGTACATCTGTCGGGGTCTCGAGGGTGAAGACGACGGGTTCTGCTGGCCCGAATCGAAGACCGCTCCTCCAGCGAAGAGCGCCGTCGGAGCCAGCTGTTCGTCGAATGATCAGTGCGCGGTGAATGGTTGCTCGGTGGATGGATGGCCGGGTGGCTACTGCACGAAGCCCTGCACCGAGTCCTCGCAGTGTGGTGCGGGTGCGCGCTGCCTGAATGACACCGACACGAACCAGATCTACTGCGTTGCGACGTGTGCGCAGCCCAACAGCCAGTCGACCTGCCGCAACGGTTACACCTGCCTTGCCTACGCGGCACCCCGCACGGACGGCTTTTGCTACCCTGGAAGCTCGGGAAGTGGCGGTGGCGGTGGCGGTGGTGGTGGCGGTGGTGGTGGCGGCGGTGGTGGTGGCGGTGGTGGTGGCGGTGGCAGCAGCGGCGGCGGCGCGGGTGGCGGCAGTGGCGCAGGTGGAGGCAACCCGCTGCCAACGACAATCAACTATCGGGTGACGTCAGTGACGGGCAACTTCTCGGGTGAAGCGATGCACGTCGAATCTGCGACACGTACCGACACGCTTCTCTCGAACCAGTGCGAGTACACATCGTCGAGCACCGCCTCTGGGTTCATCGGTGCGACTTCAACGTCGCCAAATCTCACGATGACGGGCCTGGCCACCTGCCCTGCTGGCCATGCGACCTCGACGGCTGCTGCGGCGTGCACCACCCAAACGGTGAATCTGAATGGGGTCAACTTCGAAGTGCTGGTGACGGTCTACGGCTGGGCGGACAACTCGACGGTCATGTTCCGGGTACGCTACCCGCCCGTCGGCCTGCCCGGCTGCAACTACGCCAGCGTCCTCTGGAGCGGCGTGCACGAGTGGTCAATGACTGCATCGACGACCGTCGGGAAGTTCCGCGCAGGCCAGCCCTTCCTGCTGGTGTTCGCGGGCGCCAAATACCTGAGCACGAGCAACAAGACGTCAGACGTGGCCTGGAACTTCGAGATGATGGTCGAGCCGAAGTAGCGGCTCTAAATTTAGATGTAGCCGAAGCGTCGGCGCAGGGCCCACTCGAGGCCGACGATCATCACCAGGGTCAGCAGCCAATACCAGCGATCCCACAGCGGCTGGTCTTTGCTGCGACCCACCTCGACCAGCGGCGGCTCGAGAAGCGGGACGCTGGCGAGGGAAGTGTCGGAAGGAAGCGTGAATGACTTTCCGCCGGTGGCCTTCGCAATCTCGGCCATCAACGCAGCACCGACGTGCGCATCGGCGAGCTCAGAGCCGACCGCGCGCACGGCGAGCGCGTCTTGCCCGGTGCCCAATGACTTGCCGTTCTTGGTGGCAGTCGAGCGCAGCAGGTACGCGCCGGGCGGAGGCGGCGGGAACTCGACGCGGGCCGAACCGTCTGCCCCGGCGACGACCTGCTGGGTGCCCACGAGGCGGCCGTCATCGGCAGAGACGAGCTCGACGGTGACGTCGGCTCCGGCGGCGGGCTGGTAGTCGGGAAGCCGGGCGACGATGCCCACTCCGACGGGGCGGCCGGGTTCGACGCTGGGAGGATCTGCCTGAACCTGCAGCGTGGTGAGATCTGGGTCCCGCACCAGCCAGCGCAGCGCATTTCCCCAGAAGCGTTCGTAGTGACGAGACGGCGCGCCGCCGACGTGAGAGGTGAACGCCCAGTACCAGCTCGCATCGGTCATCAGCGTCATCGTGCGGCCGCGGCCGAACTCCCACAGCGCCAGCACCGGAGCACTCTGGCCCGCCACGTTCGCATACGGATGATCGAGCAGCACCACGGCGCCCGGCTTCGCCCGCGTGAGGTTGAGGCCCGGAATCGCGGGCAACGACGCCCACGCCGATTCCGCGGAGCCCGAGCCGGTGCCGAGCGCGGTGACGGGGTGCCGCTGACCATCGGGAGTCAGGCGGGCCTTGAAGGTCTGACCATCCGAAGGGCCAGCCGACTCGACGGGCAGCGCCTCGGCCAGCATGGTGAAAGAGAAGCGCGAGTCTCCGAAGGAACGATCGCCACCGACCACTGCCAGCGCCCCACCCTTCGAGATGTAGTTCTTGAGGTCGCGCTCGTAGGTGGCGATCGAGAGGCCAGGCTCGGTGTAGCCAAAGTTCAGGAAGACCACGACGTCGAACGTGTCGAGCTTCTCGCGGAAGATCTCCTCCATCGGGAAGGGAATCAGCGACAGCTCGCGCTCGTCGTTCGACGTGTTCGCGTTGTCGCCGCTGTTTCGCAGAATGTAGAAGCTGATCAGCTCGACGTTCGGATCCTGCTTCAACAGGCCGCGCAGAAACCTTTCGTCCCAGCTCGGGCGGCCCGAGACGAGCAGCACGCGCATGCGATCGCGAATCACCTTCAGCGCAAAAGAACGGGTGTTGTTCTCGACGACGGCTTCGTCGGGGAAGACCGGCGTCGACACCGTGTAGACGAACCGGCCCGTCTGGTCGGGCGTGAAGGTGAAAGACACGGTCTGGGTGTCCTCGTTCTTGGCGAAGCGCACCTGCTGGGTGGCGACCGTGCGTCCCTCGCGAGACAGCACGACGGACACGTTCTCGCCCTTGTAACCGTGGCCCTTCAGCTCGACCTCGGCGGTGACCGAGTTGCGAACGAAGGCGAAGTCGTCGACCTTGATCTGCTCGATCGCGATGTCCTTGAGGCCTTCCTGCCCGACGAGGAAGGTGCTGACGGGCACGGCGAGCTCTTCCAGCGAGGCGCGGGTGCGGGCCGACAGCCCAGAGGCCAGATCGACGTTGTCGGCACCGTCAGAGAGCACGATGACGCCGGCGAGCTTGCGGCTCGAGCTCGAGCTGTCGCCGGCCTTCAGCGCGCGAAGGGCCGCCAGCAGATCCGTTCGTCCCGCGCGAGGAGGCGTGTTGCGCACCGACTCCGCGCTGACGGGCGCGAGCTCGGGGTCGAAGCCGAAGACGTCAAAGGCGTAGCGGTCTTTCATCGCCTCGAACTGTGGAGCGAAAGCGTCCAGCGCATCTGCGACCTGCGACGAGCGCGTCGGGCCGTTGGGCTCGACGGGGAACCCCATCGACGCCGAACGATCGACCAGGACGGCGACCCGGTTGCGGGCGCGGGCGACCTGCAGGTTTCGAAGCGCGGGCTCGAGCAGGAAGAAGAGCGCACAGAAGCCGGCCAGGATGCGCAGGCCCCACAGCAGCGCGCGGCGGCGGCGATCGGGCTCGCGGTAGAGGCCAAGGCACGCGAGCACGACGCCCGCGACGAGGGCGGCACAGAGGATGACCAGGACCCAGGCCGGCAGGGGTGAGAGGCTGACCAGCTTCCAGGTCTGCTGCGCGGAGTCCATCGGGCTAGCGCCGCCGCTTCATGATCATCGGCAGGTGAACCGCGTCGTCTTTGTAGTCGAGGCACATCGCGTACATCACGACGTTGATCGCCAGCCGCGTCGCGTACTCGCGCTGCCGTTCACCGCCGGGCACGGGCTCGAACTCGAAGGAGCCGCCTTCGTCGCGGTTCATCGCTCCGAGGACGTCGTTCTGAGAATAGAGAACGGCGGCGCGGCGGCCGATCGACGCGGCCTCGAGCCAGGGCTTGTTGAGCACCCGGCCCGGCGCGGCATCGAGGAGGAAGAAGCTCTTGAAGACGACGTGGGTCGACGGCACCTGGGCCAGCGGCGCCTGCGGCAGGACCCGGGCGAGCTCGCGCCGGAAGCTCGAGTCGAAGCCGTTGCCGTCGCTGCCGTCGTTGGCGTCGGCGAAAACAAAGCCGCCGAAGGTGAGGTAACGGCGCAGGTTCTCGACCTCGTCGCTCTTGAGCACCGGCAGCTCGCCGTCGCTGCCGAGGTAGAGAAACGGGTGCTCGAAGAGGCGCGGGCTCGACAAGGGAATCGCGCGGGCCTCGAGGACGACTTCGATCGAGGTGCGGCGCTGCAGCTCCCATGCGAGGCGGCGAAGGCCGGAGGCGCGGGTGTCCCACTTGCCGGCGTGCTGGGCGACCGCGGGGATGAACCGCGACGAGTCACCGAACGCGAAGGCGCTGGCGACGGGGAGGGTCAGCCCCGCGAGTAACGACCGGCGGCTGAAGGAGTGCGGCATGGGCGACGGGTATATACCGCGCATGGTCAGACGCGATTCCCGCAGAACGTGCGGCGCCGTTCGGTTATAGGGCGCCCATGGCGAAGGGCAAACGCGACAAGGCGGAAGTGGCGGCGATCGAGACGAAGTCGCTGCTCGACGTGGCGTGGCGTTCGTACCAGGCCGGCGACATGGTGATCGCGCGGCGCGCGGCGAAGCTCTTGCTGGCGGGCGGCGGGAAGGAAGCCGACGAGGCGGTGGCAAAGAAGCTGGGCAAGCAGCTGTTCGCACCGGGCCATGAGGCGGATGCGCGGCAGGTGGCGGCGGACCTGATCGAGCGGACGAACCCTCCGCCGAAGCCTTTCCTGCTCGGGGGCGCGGCGCTGCTGATCTGGGCGGTGCTGCTCGCGATCGCAAGCCGGGGCTGATGGAGACTTTTCTTCGCGCCATCGAGGCGTATCAGCGCTTCGACCCCGCCGGGTGGGTGAGCCTCTTCCGGTTTTTCCCGGCGTGGGCGGGCGGGGTGATGATCGCCGGCGGCGTGCTGATGATGTTGTTCGGCGGGGGAAAGCTGTTCCGGTTGATTGCCGGGCCGCTGGGGGCAGGGGTGGGCTTTCTGTGGGCGCCGGTGCTGGCGACGAAGCTGGGCTACGCGCCGCAGGCCGAACAGGCGCGGGTGGTGGCGACGATTGGCCTCGCCGGCCTGGGCTTTCTTTTTCCGCCGGCGGCGACCTTCTTCGCGTTCGGAATTCCGCTGGGGATGGTGGCGGCCGAGATGGCCGGGGTGAACGACTGGCTGCTGGGCTTCATCCCCGGGTTCTTCTTCGGCGGCGTGCTGGCGATGGCGGCGCACCGATATATCGGCGCGGTCGTGTCTTCTCTGGTGGGGGCGTGGCTGATGTTGCTGGGGCTGCTGGCGGCGCTCTTGCCCTTCACGCCGCTGGTGGAGTCGGTGGCGCAGCAGCCGTGGGGCGTGCTGATGGCGGCGGCGTTGTTCGCGGTTGCGGGCTGCGTGTACCAGCTGCTGGTGCAGCTCTCGCCGGAGGCGCGGGCGGCGCAGAAGGAAGAGAAGAAAAGGGCGAAGAAGAAGCTCGCCGAGAAGAAGGCGATCGAGAATCGCTGGTCGAACTATTCGAAGGACAAGGGTCTCGATTGACGGGGCCTGTGGTAGCAGCCGGGGACTCAAGATGAAACACGTGGAAGTCGCGAGCGCAGCGGACGATGGGGTGGACTTCGGCCAGGACGCGGGGCCGTGGCAGAAGCCGAAGGGGCTGACGCCGCGTGGGTGGGCGATCATCGCAGGGTTGGCGGTGGTGCTGAACGCGCCGGTGATTCACTACTACCTGCTGCGGGGCGCTCCGGAGGCGACGGTGACGTTGCCTTTCGCGGACAACTACGAGGACCCGTCGACGGTGGGGAAGAACTACTTCAGCACGGGCGGGTTCTACCGGTCGGTGAACGGCGAGCTGCTGTCACCGGGCGTGAAGAACAACCCGCTGTGGCTGAAGGCGAAGCTGCCGCAGAACGTGGCGGTGGAGTTCGACGTGAAGTCGATGTCGCCCGAGGGGGACATCAAGGTCGAGATCTTCGGCGACGGGTCGGACCACGCGTCGGGGTACGTGCTGATCCACGGCGGCTGGAACAACTCGATGAGCATCATCGCGCGGCTGGACGAGCATGGCGCGCCGATGGCGCAGCTGGCGAACCCTGGCGTGGGTGCTGAGATGGTGAAGAGCGGCGCCTTCAAGAAGGACACGCGGATGCGGGTCGAAGGCGCGCACCGCCCGGTGCAGATCGGAAAGAGCGAGCACTGGCGCATCGAACGCCGCGGCTCGGTGATCACCTGGTTCCTCGATGGCGCGAAGTACATGGAGCTCGACGACCCGATTCCGCTGGTCGGCGACAGTCACAATCGGTTCGCTTTCTCCTCGTGGGAAGCGCAGCTTTATTTCGATAACCTGACCGTCACCCCACTGTAAAAAACCGCAAACGAAATGGTTGCAAGCTGTAGGCGGTCGTATACGGTGCCCGGCGCGTTCTCCACGAGGGGGACCCATCGCAGTAGAAGTTCCGCAGTCTCAACGCAGCACCAAACCAGGGGTTTCTGAAATGAAGCGTATCGTTCTCGGAGTTGTTGCCGGTCTGTCCCTCATCACCGCGGCGGCCTGTGGCGGCGGCGGCGGCGGCGGGCAGTCGACGGAGTGCAAGAATTACATCCTTTGCTACGAGAAGACGGGCGGCACGAAGGGCAGCCTCGACTCGAGCTACGGCGCGAGCGGCAGCTGCTGGAGCACTGGCGTCGCGGCCAGCGCCGAAGCCTGCACCACGGCCTGCAAGTCTGCCAACGACTCGTACAAGTCGACGGGCCAGGGCGCCGACGCCGGCTGCACCTTCACCTGATCTGACCTGAGACGGGCCTTCGGGTCCGACTCAACAAGGCCCTCGGTGCTTCGTGCACCGGGGGTTTTTTGTTGCCCGCAGTTTGGCTAGAGCTTTCCGTTTGCCTTGAGCATCTCGTGAATCGACTCGACGGCTTTGACGGGGGCAAACCAGCCGCGGCGGGTGCCTTCGTTGAAGCGAATGCAGGTGACATCAGGGATGGTGGCGAGCAGCGCCTGGGTCGCCGCGGGGCTCAGCGAGAGGACCTGAAGCGCGCCATCGGTGCCGAAGAAGGGGCTGGCGGGGATGCGGCCGCCATCGGGGTTGATGGGGGCAACCGCAAAGTTGAACTGAGGGGCGCCGCCATCGGCAGGGAGTTCTCCAGCATCAGGGGCAGGCGGAACGGAGCGCGAGAATGCGTAGCCGTTGGCCATCTGCAGGTCGGTGTAGACGAGGACACAGCGCTCGCCGGCGAAGACCTCAACCAACGGCTTCTTCTCGGCAAGGCTCGCCTGGGTGGCGGCGAGGTGCCAGGTGGGCAGCTTGAACATCGCCGTCCACAGCTTGTCGAGCGCCTTGCGGTCTTGCGAGCCGTCGTCTGGGTACGCCTTCTCGGCGAGAAGGCGGAAGTCGGCGGGGCCCGAGGGGCAGCCAAGGAGCAGCGTGCAAACAAGAACCGGAAGGGCCGTGGCTTTCATGGCGTTGCGCCTACTAAAGGTTGAAGACGCATGCTCCTGAAAGTTGGCCGGGTCGGATTGGTGGGGGTGATGCTCGCGCTGGCGAGCTGTAGCGCGGCGCCTTCGCCGCAGACGCAGGAGTGCCGGGACTACATCGCGTGCTACCGGAAGGTGGGCGGCACGGGGGACCTGACGGCGACGTATGAGGCGAGTGGGTCGTGTTGGACGACGAACGCTCCGATGGCGCAGTCGTGCACCGCCGCGTGCGTGTCGAGCCTGGGGAACTTGAGGGTGATGTTCCCGAGCTCCGGCTGTTGACCGCGTTCAGGGTTTGGGACGAGGCTTTCACGAAGATGAGAGCAATCGCAGTGGCAGTGGTGATGGCAGCGGCGCTGGTGGGATGCACGGGCGGCAGCTCGACGATGATGGAGTGCGACCGCTACCTCGCCTGCGTGGTGAAGCTGGGCGGCAGCACGGCGTCGCTGGAGTCGACGTACGGCGTGAACGGCACCTGCTGGGAAGACCCGGCCGAGGCCGAGAAATGCTCGGTGAGGTGCAAGATGGCGGTGGCGGCTTTTCCGACCGATGCGGGCTGTTAGCCTGCTGATCGCAATGGCGTTGGCTGGGTGCGGCGTCGACGCGACGGCGCAGTGCCATGAGACGGCGGCGGCTTCTTGCAAGAAGCTGTTCGCGTGTTGGACCACGGCGCCCGAGCAGGCGAAGTTGATGGTCGGGACGAGCGCGGAGGAGTGCACGACGCAGTCGAAGGCGCGGTGTGATGCGGCGACGTGCGAGTGGGACGTGGTGCTGGGCCAGCAGTGCGTGAAAGAGTTCACCGCGCTGACGTGCACGGACGTGAAGGCTGGAATCACTCCGGCGAGTTGCTCGAACACCTGCAAGTGACTTTCGCGTATAGGGTCGGCTCCAAAAAAGGGAGGCGGCACCATGGCGTTTCGCATTGCGGTGATGGCGTTGTTCGTTGGGCTGGTCGGCTGTGGCTCGGGAGACCCGTGCACGAAGGGCAGTCCGTGCCCGAACGACGTGAAGAAGACCCCGTCGGAGATCCAGACCTGCCAGTCGACGCTGGACGCGAACAAGAACGCGCCCTGCTACCAGCTGGTGCTGAGCTTTAGGACCTGCGTCACCGACAGCGTCGTCTGCACCAGCGGCGGCACCACCGATCTCTCGCTGACGCTCACGAAGGCCGAGAACAACTGCAAGTCGCAGCTCGACGCAGCGCAAAGCTGCTGCGCGTCGAACTCGACCTCCAGCGTCTGCATCTGAATTCGTGGCAGCGACGCGGCTCATCCCTCGACTTCTCTCGGGATGAACGGAGGCGCTCTCTCTCGGGATGAACGGAGCCCTTCTCCCCTCGGGATGTAGGGCCTTGCTTACGGCATCTCGGTGTGACCCTGCCGCCGCAGGAAGGTCGGGATGTCGAACTGATCTTCGTCGAGAGGCAGGCTGGCATCGCGGGTGTGGGCGATGCGCGGGCTCTGAAGCTTGTGTTCGGCTGAGAGCGTGCGCGAGCCCGCTTTCGCCGGGACGAGGGTGGCGAGCTCTTCGCGCGGAACCAGGGTCGCCGCAGGCGGAGGCGGCAGCGGCGCTGAGACGGTGACGGTGACGGCCGGGGCAGACGGCGCGGGCGACGGGCGGTAGCTCAGCGGCACCTGGACCTGCAGCGGGCGTTCAGCAGCGACGACCGGGCGCCGCGTCTGGGTCGCCGCGGGCGCGAAGCCGGTGGCGATGATGGTGATCTTGACCTCGTCCTTCGCGTTCTCGTCGATGAGCGAGCCGAAGATGATGTTGCACTCGGGATCCGCGGCGTCGTGCGCGAGGGTGAGCGCCTCGTTCACTTCCTGGATGTTCAGGTCACGGCCACCGGTGATGTTGATCAGCATGCCGCGCGCCCCGTCGATGCTGACTTCTTCGAGCAGCGGGCTCGAGATCGCCTGTTCCATCGCGCGCAGCGCACGCTTGTCGCCCGACGAACGGCCGGTGCCCATCAACGCAAGTCCCTGCTCGCCCATGATGGTCTTCACGTCGGCGAAGTCGACGTTGATGTAGCCGTGGTACTGGATCAGATCCGAGATGCCCTGAACGGCGTTGAGCAGGACCTCGTCGGCGCGCTTGAAGGTGTCGAGCAGCGGCATCGGCTCGGTGCAGATGGTGAGCAGGCGCTGGTTGGGGATTGTGATCAGGGTGTCGACGGCGGCCTTCAGCTCTTGCAGCCCCTGCTCGGCGGCTTTGCGGCGGCGGTTGCCTTCGAACATGAAGGGCTTGGTGACGACGCCAACAGTGAGCGCGCCCATCGACTTGGCGATGTCGGCGACGACGGGGGCCGCTCCGGTGCCGGTGCCGCCACCCATGCCCGCGGTGACGAAGACCATGTCGGCGCCTTCGAGAGCGGCGGCGATCTCATCGCGCGACTCGGTGGCGGCCTGGCGACCGATTTCCGGGTTGGCGCCGGCGCCGAGGCCGCGGGTCAGCTCTTTGCCGATCTGGAGGCGAACGGGGGCCTGGTTGTTGGCCAGCGCCTGGACGTCGGTGTTGAGCGCGATGAAATCGACCCGGTCGAGCCGATTGGCGATCATGGTGTTGACGGCGTTGCTGCCGGCGCCACCGACGCCGACGACACGGATGCGGGCTGCCTGCTTGTTCTGATCGAACTGGTCCATGGGTTGAGGCTCCAGAAGGGAATGGGTTGAATTCTCGACCCGCTGCAGCGAGTCGCAAGTTTTCAGCTACGGGGATGTAGCAATCGAGGTCAGAAGACCTCCTTGAGCCACTCGCTCATCCGGCCCTTCACCTTGCGGAACACGTTCTCTTCTCGAATGCGGAACAGGCGGCGATCCTGGTGGCGGGCGCCGTAGACGACGAGGCCGACCCCGGTCGCGTAGATGGGGCTCTTCACCACGTCGACGAGGCCGCCGATGCCGCGGGGGGTGCCGCGGCGAACGGGGACGCCCATGATCTCTTCGGCGAGCTCGTTCATGCCGGGCAACAGCGTGGAGCCGCCGGTGATCACGACGCCGGACGTGAGCGCTTCCGAGAAGCCGTTGCGTTCGACCTCGTGGTGGACGAGCTGGAAGATCTCTTCGACGCGGGGCTCGAGGATGTCGCAGAGGATCTGCCGGCCCATTACGCGGGGCTCGCGGCCACCAACCGACGGGACCTCGATCATGTCCTGCTTGTCGACCATCGACGACAGCGAGCAGCCGTACTTCTGCTTGATGCGTTCAGCCTCGTGCACCGGGGTGCGAAGGCCGACCGCGATGTCGTTGGTGAGGTTGTTGCCACCGAGCGCGATCACCGCGGTGTGGACGATGCTGCCGCCGTGGAAGATCGCGATGTCGGTGGTGCCGCCGCCGATGTCGACCAGACAGACGCCGAGCTCTTTCTCTTCGTCGGTGAGCACGGCCTCGGACGACGCGAGGGGCTGGAGGACGATGTCGGCCACGTTGAGGCCGGTGCGGTTGGCGCACTTGACGATGTTCTGCGCGCTGGCGACGGCGCCCGTGACGATGTGGACCTTGGCCTCGAGGCGGTAGCCGGCCATGCCCAGGGGCTCTTTGATGCCTCCCTGATCGTCGACGATGAACTCCTGCGGGAGGACGTGGATGACCTCGCGATCGACGGGGATGTTCACCGTCTTGGCCTGCTCGATGACGCGGGCGATGTCGGCCTCTCGTACTTCTTTGTCCTTGAGCGCCACGACGCCGCGGCTGCCGAAGCCCTTGATGTGGCCGCCGGCGATGCCGGTGTACACGTGGGTGATCTCGGTGCCGGCCATCGCCTCGGCCTCTTCGATCGCGCGGCGGATGCTGGCGACGGTGGCCTCGATGTTGACGACGACGCCCTTGCGCAGCCCCTTCGATGGGTGGCTGCCGATGCCGATGATGTCGATGCCGTCGTCGGTGAGCTCACCGACGATGGCGCAGATCTTGGTCGTGCCGATGTCGAGGCCGACGATGATCTCTCCTCCCTTCGTGTTCTTCGCCATGTGTTTTCCCTTCCTCCCAGTTGGCGCTGCCCTTTCGGGACCAGCGGTTACTTCGCTGGACGCCCTCCCCTTTCGGGGCTGGCGGCCAGAGTGTTCGTTGAAAGTGAGACGGTGACCGACGACGGGCGGGCCCGGTTGTCGAGACGGATGACGGCGGCACTGAGCGCGCGGGCCTTGAGCTCCTGACGGACGCGGGCGAGCCGGGTGAGCTTTTCGTCGAAGGCGCCGTCGCCCAGTTGGATGTGCTGACCATCGGCGGTGACCAGCGTCACGCCCTCGAGATCGAGGTGCACTTCAGAGAGCGGAGCGGCCTTGCCGAGCGCCGAGGTCGCGTAGGACGCGGCGACGTCGAGGGCAGCGGTGAGGCGAAGGGTGGTGTCGTCGTGGCGAGACACGTAGTCCTCGCGCTCGATGCCGGTGACGATCGGCAAGTCCAGCGCGTCGCTGGGCTGCACGCGCTTGAAAGGCTCGCCGTCGGCGTCGAGCAGGTAGAGGTCCCCTAAGGAAACCATCGCGACGGCCCTGTGCTCGGTGAGCTTGATCTCGAGGGCTCTGGGGAATCTGCGATCGACGCGGGCGGTCTTCACCCACGGGTGCGTGACGAGAAGGCGTTCGACAGCGAGGGCATCGAGGGCGACGAGGTTCTGGCCGCGCTGAAGGCCGGCGAGGCGAGAAAGCTCGAGGTCCGACGCGTGGGAGTTTCCGGTGAAGGTGATGTCGGTGATCGCGAAGCGGGGCGACTGCTGAGCCCACTGCGAGGTGAAGTACGTGCCGGCGACGATCGCGGCGGTGGCCACGATGACTCCGAGCGCGCGAAGAAGCGCCGGGACAAGCGAGGTCGCGACGGCCTTGAGCTCGGCCGTCTTCTTCGCGGCATCGACGCGCCTGCGATTTTTTTTCGCGCGGAAGATCATCTGTTGGGGGGTTGGGGCAGCGGGTGAAACCAAGCGAATCGTCGAGCCGGTTCGGGCACTGGGCAATTTTTCGTCTACAGAGACGTCGCTGTAGCGATGTGGGGCGGTGTCAGATCGATTCATGGCGTCGATCAGGATTTCAGCGCGGCGCCGAGCAGCAGGCGTTCGCACAGCTGGGGGAAGGTGATGCCGCGGCCGGCGGCGATCTTCGGAAGGAGGCTGCTGCCGGTCATCCCGGGCAACGTGTTGACCTCGAGAAGAAGGGTCTGGCCATCGGGGGTGACGATGACGTCGCTGCGGCTGGCTCCCGAGCAGCCGAGGGCGCGGTGGGCGGCGAGGCAGGTGGCGTTGACCTTCGCGTAGAGGTCGGGCGGCAGCGGCGCGGGGAAGAGGTACTGGGTGCCGGAGTCGACGCCGTACTTGGCCTGGTAGTCGTAGAACTCGCGGGCGGGGACGATCTCGATCGCGCCCAATGCTTCGTCGTCGAGGACCGCGCCCTGCACTTCCCTGCCCTTCACGTACTGCTCGACGAGCAGCTTGCCGGCGTACTGGCTGGCGTCGGCGATGGCGGCTTCGTACTCCGCCCGGGTCTTGCAGATGTGGATGCCGACCGAGCTGCCTTCGCAGGAAGGTTTGACGACGCAGGGAAGCTCGAAGGGAAGCGTGGCGGCCAGCGCTTCGGCGACGGTGGTGAAGGCGGCCCACTTCGGGGTGGGAAGGCCGTGGGCGACGAAGACCTGCTTGGTGAAGACCTTTTCCATCCCCACCGACGAGGCGAGGACGCCCGAGCCGGTGTAGGGGATGAACATCGACTCGAGCAGCCCCTGGACGCAGCCGTCTTCGCCATACCGGCCGTGAAGCGCGATGAAGGCGAGGTCGATTTTCTCGGCGGCGAGGCGGGCGGGAAGATCTTTTCCGACGTCGATTTCGACGGGCGCGTAGCCGAGCTCGCGAAGGGCCTGGGCGACGGCGGCTCCAGAGCGCAGGGAAACGGCGCGCTCTTCGGACATGCCGCCGAGGAGAACGCCGATGCGGCGCGACTTGAGCTCGTCTTTCGTCAATTGGGTCTCGGAGGGAAGAGGCCGATGCGCTTGACCTCGGGGTGGAGGACGACGCCGTGGGCCTCGCGAACGCGGGTGGTGGCGAGGTCCATCAGCTCGGTGATGTCGTTGGCGTTGGCGCCGCCGAGGTTCACGATCCAGTTGGCGTGGAGCATCGAGAACTGGGCGCGACCGATGGTGTGGCCCTTGAGCTGAACGGACTCGATCAACTTGCCGGCGAAGTGGCCCGGCGGGTTGGTGAACACCGAGCCGAAGTTGGGCTGCGACAGGGGCTGGGTCGTCTTTCGGTACAGAAGGTCGGCGTCCATCTGGGCTTTGGAGGCGGCGAGGGAGCCTTCGGGGAGAAGGAAGCGGACGCGGGTGATGATGGAGTTCGGCGGCAGCGTGGTCTGCCGGTAGGCGAAGGGAATCTCGGAGACGTCGACCCAGCCCAGGCCTGAAGGCGTGGCGAGCTCGACGGCTTCGACGATGCGCATGCACTCGCCGTGTTTGGTGCCGGCGTTCATGGTGACTGCGCCGCCGAGGGTGCCGGGGATGCCGGCGAGGAACTCGGCGCCGACGCGCTTTTGCTGCTTCATCACGGTGACCAGGCGGGCGATGGCGGCTCCCCCGCCCAGCGTGACGCGGCCGGGGTCGAGGACCTCGGGCATGAGATCCGAAGGGAGCTTGAGGGTGATGCCGGGAACTCCCCCGTCGCCGACCAGGGTGTTGGCGCCGCCCCCGAGCACGCTCAGGGGCACCTCGAATTCCGTGACGAGGTGAAGAAGCTCGACGAGCTGTTGGGCGGTGGAGGGGCGAACGAGCGCCTCGGCGGGGCCACCGACGCGGACGCTGCACCACGGCGCCAGCGGCTCGTCGAAGCGCAAGTCGCCCGGCCGCATACGTTCGAGCGCGGCGCGAAGCGAGGTGTCGAGGTGGCGGGCCACGGTCATTTCCTGTCGCGCAGCAACGCGAGCAGATCGGGGCCGACCTGGGTGATGTCACCAGCGCCGAGGGTGACGACGAGATCGCCGGGCTCGAGGCGGGGAAGCAGCGCGGAGGGAAGATCCACGCGCTTGTCGACGTAGGTGACGTCGCGGTGGCCGTGGGCGCGAACGGCTTCGGCGAGGCTCGCGCCGCTGATGCCGGGAATCGGCTCTTCACCGGCGGCGTAGATGCTGGTGAGGAAGAGCAGGTCGGCGTCGTTGAACGCGCTGACGAAGTCGCCGAGCAGATCGTGGGTGCGGGTGTAGCGGTGGGGCTGGAAGGCGACGACGAGGCGACGGCCGAAAGCGCGGCGGGCTCCGGCCAGGGTGGCGCGGACCTCGGTGGGGTGGTGGCCGTAGTCGTCGACGACGGTGATGCCGGCGGCTTCTCCCTTCACCGTGAAGCGGCGCTGCACGCCTTCGAAGCTCGCGAGGGCGGTGCGAACGGTGTCGAGCGGGACGTCGAGCTCTTCGGCGACGGCGATGACGGCGAGCGCGTTCATCGCGTTGTGGGCGCCGACCATGCGAACGGTGAACTCACCAAGGGGCAGATCGCGGCGGAAGGCGGTGAAGCGCGTCTCGTAGCCGTCGAGGGTGATGCCTTCGATGCGGTAGTCGGCGGCGTGCGAGCTGCCGTAGGTGACGACGCGCTTCTCGAGCGAAGGCAGCAGCGACTGAACGTTGGGGCTGTCGAGGCAGAGGACGTTGAGGCCGTAGAAGGGAACGCGGTTGCAGAAGTCGGTGAAGCCCTTCTTCAGGTTCTCGAGCGTGCCGTAGTGATCCATGTGCTCGGGATCGATGTTGGTGACGATGGCGATGGCGGGGTGCAGGTGAAGGAAGCTGCCGTCGGACTCGTCGGCCTCGACGACCATCAGGTCGGACTTGCCGAGCTTGGCGTTGCTGCCGAGGACGTTGACCTTGCCGCCGACGACGGACGTGGGGTCGAGGCCCGCGGCGGCAAGCACGGTGGCGACCATCGAGGTGGTGGTGGTCTTGCCGTGCGAGCCGGCGATTGCGACCGCGTACTTGAGGCGCATCAGCTCGGCGAGCATCTCGGCGCGGGCGATGACGGGGACCTTGCGGACGCGGGCGGCGATGACCTCGGCGTTGTCCTTCTTCACGGCCGAGCTGATCACCACCACGTCGGCGTCGAGAAGGTTCTCAGCCCGGTGGCCGTACTCGATGCGGGCGCCCAGCGAGACCAGGCGGCGGGTGACGTCGGACTCTTTGAGATCTGAGCCGGACACCTGATAGCCGAGGTTCAAGAGCACTTCGGCGATGCCCGACATGCCGATGCCACCAACGCCGACGAAGTGAACCCGGGCGGCGTTGCGGGACTTGAAGCGGGAGCCCATCGGGCCAAAGCTGCGGGGAGGAGGAATCACTTGGCGGGGAGCTCCTTGCGAACGCGCCCTTCTCTGCCCCAGCGGGCCGACATCATCTTGACGCAGACGTCGGCGAGCTCTTTGGCAGCCTCGGGGCGGCCGAGCAGGCCAGCGGCTTTTTCCATCTTTTCGAGGCGCTGCGGGTCGGAGGCGAGCGCGCGAAGCTGCGTCGCGAGCTTGAGGCCGTCGAGCTCGGCCTCGCGGAACATGAGGGCGGCACCAGCGTCGACCAGCGCTCGGGCGTTGACGGCCTGGTGGTCGTCGGTGGCGAAGGGAAAGGGGATCAGAATCGACGCCTTCTTGCAGACGGTGAGCTCGGCGATGGTCGTGGCGCCGGCGCGGCAGATGACGAGCTCGCAGCGGGCGTAGGCCTCTGACATGTCGTCGATGAACTCGACGACCTCGGCGTCGAAGCCCCATTGGGCGTAGGCGGCCTTGAGCTGCTCGACGTCGTTCTTTCCGGTCTGGTGGACGAAGTGCAGCTGGTCTTTCAGATCGACGAGGTGCTCGAGCGCCTGTTCCATTCGGCTGTTGAGGCCGCGGGCACCCAGAGAGCCGCCGAAGACAAGCACCGAGAAGCGGTCGTGCTTGATCTTCGGGCGCATGAAGTTTTCCATCAGCTTCCGGCGAATCGGGTTGCCGATGACGAAGACCTTGCCGCGCGGGAAGAAGGCGGCGGCCTCATCGAAGGCGAGGAAGACGGACTTCACGAAGCGGCCGAGGATCTTGTTGGTGAGGCCGGGCAGCGCGTTCTGTTCTTGCACCGCGGTCGGCACGCGCATCAGCCAGGCGGCGATCACGACAGGGCCGGACGAGTAGCCGCCGACGCCGACGACGACGTCGGGCTGGTACTTGCGAAGGATGCGCAGCGACTCGAGCAGCGACAGCGGCAGCGTGAAGAGGCCGAGCAGGAGCTTGACGAGGCCCATGCCCTTGAGGCCGCGCGAAGTGATCGCCTCGAACTTGAAGCCAGCGGCAGGCACGACGCGCGCTTCGAGGCCCCGGTTGGTGCCGACGAAGACGACGTCGTTGCGAGGGTGACGCGTGGCGACCTCTTCCGCGAGCGCGATGCCCGGGAAGAGATGGCCGCCAGTGCCTCCGCCGGCGATCAGCACTCTCACGCAGGGACTCCGTCGGGCGGAGACTGGGCGGGCATCGCTTCGCGCGTGGGTTTGCGGGCGGGGTGGCGCGGGGGGGTGGCGCTGGCCGAGATGCTGAGCAGCAGGCCCGAGGCGCCCATCAGCATGATGAGCGAGCTGCCGCCGTACGAGATGAACGGCAGCGTGAGGCCCTTGGTGGGGACGAGGCCCATCGCGACGGACATGTTCACGATTGCCTGGAAGCCGATCAGCGAGGTGATGCCGAGGCCCAGGTAGGTGCCGAAGGGCTCAGAGGCGCCCAGCGAGGCGCGAATGCCGCGCCAGATGATGACGGCGTAGAGGAGCACCAGGGCGAGCACGCCGAGCAGGCCGAGCTCTTCGCCGATGATCGCGAAGATGAAGTCGGTGTGGGCTTCGGGAAGGAAGAAGAGCTTCTGGCGTCCGTCGCCGAGGCCGAGGCCGGTGAGACCTCCACTTCCGATCGACATCAGCGACTCGGACACCTGGTAGCCGACGTCGTGGCGGTGCGCCCACGGGTCGAGGAACGCGAGGATGCGCTTCATGCGGTACTCGGATCGCGCGATGGCCGCGTACGCGAAGGGCAGCGCGAAGAGCACTGAGCCGACGAGGTAGCTGAGCTTCGCCCCGGCGGCGAAGAGCAGCACGAACATCAGGAAGAGCAGCGCGACCGAGCTGCCGAAGTCGGGCTCGGCCATGCAGAGGACGACGAGCAGGCCGGCGATCGCGAGGTGGGGCAGGAAGCCGACTGAGAAGCTCTTCACCTTCTCTCGCTTCTTGGCCAGCGAGTACGCGAGGTAGATGACCCAGGCGACCTTGGTGATTTCGGCGGGCTGCAGCGAGATGCCCGGCATGCGGATCCACCGGCGCGCGCCACCGGCCGAGTGACCGAGCCCGGGGATGAGCACGAGCACGAGCAGAATGATCGAGATCACGAGCAGCGGGTAGGCGAGGCGGGCCATGCGGCGGTAGCCGAGCTTCATCGCGACGGCCATCGCGACGAGGCCGATGCCGGCGGCGATCGCCTGGCGCTTCAGGAAGTAGAAGCTGTCGCCCATCTTCTCGAGCGAGGTGATGGCGCTGGCGGAATACACCATCACCAGGCCCATGCCGACGAGGAGCAGCACGCTGCCCAGCAGCATCGGGTCGTAGCTGATGGATTTCCGATCGGTGGTGGCGATCATCACAGGGCCTTCACCAGCGCTTTGAACGAATCGCCCCGGTGTTCGAAGTGGTTGAACTGGTCGTAGGAAGCGCAGGCGGGCGAGAGCAGCACCGTGTCGTTGGCGCGGGCGAGGGTGTTCGCTTTGCCGACGGCGGCGGCCAGGGTCTCGCACGCGTGAATGGGGAAGTTCGCGCCGAACGCCTCGGCGATCGCAGCAGCGTCGGCGCCGATGGTGAGGACCCCGAGCACCTTGCCTTTCGCGGCGTCGACCAGCGGCGTGTACGGCGAGCCTTTGCCTTTGCCGCCAGCGATCAACCAGAGCTTGCCGGGGAAAGCGTTGAGCGCGACGAGGGTGGAGTCGACGTTGGTGGCCTTCGAGTCGTTTATCCACTCGACGCCGCCGATGTCGCGAACGAACTCGAGGCGGTGCGGAAGTCCCGGGTAGCTGTCGAGCCCGCGCTGAATGGAGGCGTCGTCGATGCCGGCGAGGCGGGCCATCATCGAAGCGGCCATCGCGTTCTGCAGGTTGTGGGCGCCGCGGAGCGCACGGTTGTCGACGGTGAAGGGGGTGCTCTCGCCGAAGAGCATCACGAATTTTCCAGGGGAGCCGACGACGAGGCCCGAGAAGCCGGCGTTGGTGCGGCGGGCGTCGAGGGTGAAGGCGTAGGTCGGAACCTTCGCGGCGCGCGAGAGACGAATGGTGTCGAAGTCGTCGCCGTTGACGACGGCGAAGCCATCGCGCGGGGCGTTCTTGAAGATGCGCTGCTTGGCGGCGCCGTACGCGTCGTGGTTCGGGTAGCGGTCGAGGTGATCGGGGGTGAGGTTCAGCAGCGCCGCGCCGCGGAAGCTGGCGTTCACGATTCCCTCGAGCATGAAGCTCGAGAGCTCGACGACGTGAAGGTCGTATCTCTCGGCGCAGGCTTCGGTGAAGGGGCGGCCGAGGTTTCCACCGATGAAGGTCTTCTTGCCGGCGGCGGTGCAGAGCTCGCCGAGCAGCGCGGTGGTGGTGCTCTTGCCGTTGGTGCCGGTGATGCCGAGCACGGGGCCGGTGCCCGCGGGGAGGCAGCGCCAGGCGAGCTCGATCTCGCCGATGACGTCGGTGCCGCGCTTCACGGCCTCGACGAGCTCGGGCTTGCTCATGGGAATGCCAGGAGAGACGACGACGACATCGAAGCCTTTGAAGAACTCTGAAGGCAGCGGGCCGAAGCGACAGTCGACGCCTTCGGGGGCCGTCGTCTCTTTTTCGTCGAACGCACAGACGCGGGTGCCACGGGCTTGTAGCAGGGCGATCGCGGCGCGCCCCGACTTGCCGAGGCCCAGAACTGCGGCCGTCTTGGGTTCGAAGGGCATGGCTACCTGAGCTTGAGAGAGAGCAGCGCGACGCCGCTGCAGAGGATCGACGCGATCCAGAAGCGGACGATGATCTTCGGCTCGTCCATACCCTTGAGCTCGAAGTGGTGGTGCACCGGCGCCATCTTGAAGACGCGCTTGCCGGTGGTCTTGAAAGAGGTGACCTGGATCATCACCGACAGAATCTCGGCGAGGAAGACGCCGTGGATGATGCCGCTGGCGAGCTCGGACTTGCTGAGCACGGCGAGGGTGCCGAGGCCGCCACCGAGCGCGAGCGCTCCGATGTCGCCCATGAAGATGGTCGCCGGGTAGGCGTTGAACCAGAGGAAGCTGATGCCGGCCCCGACGATGGACGCGCAAAAGACGGCGAGCTCAGCGCCACCCTGCACCTTCGCGATGCCCAGGTACTCGTGAAGCGGCACGCCGACGAGGCGAGGGACGCCGTTGGTGTGAACGATGTCGGCGATGGCGACGGTGGTGCCGGCGACGTAGCAGAGGACGGCAAAGGTGATCGCCGCGACGATGGTGGGCGCGATCGCGAGGCCGTCGAGGCCGTCGGTGAGGTTGACGGCGTTGCTGGTGCCGACGACGACGACCCACGCGAAGAAGACGTACGCCCAGCCGAGATCCGGGTTCGCCCAGTGGGTGGGAATGAACGGAATCGTGAGCCTGGTGTCGAGCAGCAGCCTGGGGAAGCCGCCCGACCAGTCGCACATCAGGCCGAAGACAGCGACGAGGTAGAAGGCGGTCTGAAGGATGAGCTTGTAGCGGCCCGCGAGCCCCTTGCTGTTTCTTTTGCTGAGCTTCAACCAGTCGTCGAGAAAACCAATGAAGCCGTAGCCCATCGTCATCATCAGGGCGACCCAGACGGCGCGCGAGCTCAAGTCGGCGAAGATGATGGTCCCCAGAAAAATGCAGAGAAGGATGAGGGCGCCGCCCATCGTCGGGGTGCCCTTCTTCTTCTGGTGGGTCTCGGGGACGTCTTCGCGAACGTTGTCCTGGCCGTGCTGCCAGATGCGAAGGCGCTTGATGACGGTGGGGCCGAGCAGCATCCCGAAGCCAAGCGACGCGATGCCGGCAGCGACGATGCGAAAGGTCGGATACTTGGCGAAGTTGAGCCACTTGCCGGCGTCACCGTCTTTGAGCCACTCGTAGAGCAGGTAGAGCATTAGTGGGTGGCTCCTGCAGAGGCGGTGCCGGTGAGCGCTTCGACGACGCGCTCGAGGCGCATGCCGCGGCTGCCTTTGACGAGCACGACGTCGTGCGCCTTCAAGTGAGACTGGAGCCACTGCAGCAGCGCGGGCAGCTCGAGGAAATGTTGGGCGTTGGCGGCGAGCCTCTTCGCCGCCTGGGCGTGGGCGCCCTGCATGCGCGGGCCGAAGAAGGCGATCAGGGCGGCGTGTTCCGCGGCTTTGGTGCCCACCGCGTCGTGTTCGGCGGCTTCAGTGCTGCCGAGCTCGAGCATGTCGCCGAGGACGGCGACGGGACGCCCGCCGGCTGAGAGCGCGGTCAACGTGCCGAGCGCGGCGCCCATCGAAGCGGGGTTGGCGTTGTAGCAATCGTCGATGACGGTGACGCCGTTGCGGCCGTCGAGAAGCTGCAGCCGGCGGGCGTGGGGGTGTGCGGCTTCAAGGCCACGCACGCACTCGGCGGGCGAGTAACCGAGGGCAATCGCCAGCGCGAAGGCCCCGGTGGCGTTGAGCGCGTTGTGATCGCCGATGAGCTTGAGGGCGACGGGGTAAGGCTGGCCTTCGAAGGTGATGACGAGGGCGAGGCCGTCGCGGCCGCAGGCCATGACGGAGGTGAGGTGAACCTGCGCTCCAGCCGTGCGGCCGAACGTCAAAGTCTTCACGCCGGGGTCGATGCGCTTGACCTGAAGGACAATGCGCGCGTCGTCGAGGTTCACGACAGCGGTGGCGCCGGGCTTGAGTCCGGCAAAGAGCTCGCCCTTGGCCGCGGCGACGCCTTCGATCGAGCCGACGCCTTCGAGGTGCGCGGGCTGAACGATGGTGATCAGGCCTGCGTCGGGCTGGGCGATGGCCGCGAGGCGGGAAATCTCGCCCGCGTGGTTCATGCCCATCTCGATGATCGCGGCGACGTGGCGGGGCTCGAGGTTGAAGAGCGTCAGCGGCACGCCGATTTCGTTGTTGAGGTTGCCTTCGGTGTGAAGCGCCGGCCCGCGCGTGGCGAGGATCGAGGCGATCAGCTCTTTGGTGGTGGTCTTGCCGTTGCTGCCGGTGACCGCACCGACGGGCTTCTTGAAGCGAACGCGGTGGAAGTGGGCGAGCTTTCCCAGGGCAACGAGCGTGTCGCCGACCTCGTAGACGGCGACGTCGGGGCCGGGGAGCTTCACTGCCCTGCCCTTCTGAACCACGAGCGCCGCGGCGCCCCCTTCTGCCGCCTGAAAGAGAAATTCGTGCGCGTCGAAGCGCTCACCTTTCAGCGCGACGAAGAGACAGCCCGGCACGATCTGGCGGGTGTCGGTGCAGATCGCCGCGTAGGAAGCGCGCGCGCCGATGCGGGAGCGCGTGGCCCCTGTCGCCTTCAGCACCTGCTCTTCCGAAAGGCGAATCGACATGGCGGTTACGCGAGCGCCTTCCGGGCTTCCTCGAGATCGTCGAACGGCTTCTTCACGCCGTCGGCGTCCTGGTAGTTCTCGTGGCCCTTGCCAGCGAGGAGGATGACGTCGCCCGGCTTCGCGAGTGAGACGGCGAGCGTGATCGCGGCGTTGCGATCGGCCTCGACCATGTAGCCCTTCTCACCCGACTTGGCCTTCGCGGCGCCCATGCGGCGCAGGCCGCCCTTCTCGAGGCCGGCCGTGATGTCCGAGATGATCTTGTCGGGATCTTCGGTGCGCGGGTTGTCGCTGGTGACGATCGGCAGGTCTGAGAGCTCGGCCGCCGCTTCACCCATCAGCGGGCGCTTGCCCTGATCGCGATCGCCGCCGGCTCCGAAGATGACGATCAACCGGCCGCGGGTCACGCCACGCGCAGACTCGAGTGCGCGGCGAAGCGCGTCGTCCGTGTGGGCGTAGTCGACGAGCGCGACGATGCCGCCCTTGCCTTCGACTCGCTCCATGCGCCCGGGGACGCGGGTGACGCGCTCGATGCCGTCTTGCACGTCGCGGCGCGAGAAGCCGGCCGCCAGCGCCATGCCGGCAGCGGTGAGGATGTTGTCGAGGTTGTGCGTGCCGACCAGCGCCGACTTGAGCGGGATGTCGCCGGCGGGCGTCTTCAGCGTGCCCTTGATGCCGTGGCTGGTGAGCTCGACGTTGGCGGAAGAGATCTCTCCATTTCCCAGGCGCGAGAACTTCCACGCCATTCGCTTGGCGCCGCGAAGCTCGTTGTAGAGGCGCACCGCGTAGGTGTCGTCGCCGTTGACGACGCCGACGCCGCCGGCCGACAGGTTGTCGGTGAAGAGGCGGCGCTTGGCCTGAAAGTACTCTTCCATGTCCTTGTGGTAGTCGAGGTGATCGCGCGAGAGGTTCGTGAACGCGGCGCCCTTGAAGGTGAGGCCGTGAACGCGGTGCTGGGCCAGCGCGTGGCTCGAGACTTCCATCACCACCGTGTCGACGCCGGCGTCGACCATCTCGCGAAACATGCGGTGGAGGACGATCGGATCCGGCGTGGTGTGAGTAACGGGTTCGGTGTGGCCGGCCCAGGCGTTGCGAATGGTGCCGAGCAGCGCGGTGGACGCTCCGCCGGCGGCGCAGATCGACTCGAGCAACCACGCCGTCGTCGTCTTGCCGTTCGTGCCCGTAACGCCGAGCAACGTGAGCTCTTCGGCGGGCTTTTTGTAAAAGTTGGCCGCGATGAGGGCCAGCGCCTTGCGGGCCGACGTCACCCGGAAAACCGGCACCTTCACTTCCGGGACTTCGCGTTCGGAGACGACCGCCAGCGCGCCGCGACTGACGGCTTCGGCAGCGAACAGAGAGCCATCGGACTTCACGCCGGGCAGCGCGATGAAGAGGTCACCCGCCTTCACCTGCCGCGAGTCGTGGCACAGCCCGGTGATCTCACCCTTGTGCTTCGGTGCTGCCGGCGGCTCCGTGCCGACGCCTGCGAGGAGCTCGTTGAGCTTCATGATGTGTCTTCCCAGCCGCGCGGTGGCGGCGTCTATCGAGGGGTTGTTGGCAAGGGTCCTGCCAATTCCAGCGTCACGCGAGTTCCTTTCTCTACAAGGCTTCCCGCAGCCGGCTGCTGCGAGGACACCCGACCGCTGCCGGCAAGCCGCGGTTCGAGGGCGACGGCCAACAACTGGGCGACGGCTTCACGCCCACCCCGGCCGGTGAGATTCGGGACACGCACGGCGCCTTCAGGGGCGTCGAGCTCTTCGATGGCTGCAACGACAGGGTTCACCGCCGCCTTGTTGCTCTTCGCGGCGGGCGGTTCGGCGGGGACGGCGGCAACTTTGCCCGGCTTCTCGGGGGTGGGCGGCCGTGACGCCTTGACGGAAAGGTATGGCATCGCTGCAGTGGCGATTTCCTTGAAGGCGGGTGCGGCGACGATGCCGCCGTAGACGTCTGTCTTGGGCTCGTCGATCACGACCAGCACCACGAGGCGGGGATCTTCAGCCGGCACGACGCCGATGAACGAAGCGATGCGCTTGTCGGAGTATCCCCGGGCGACGGGGTCGACCTTCTGGGCAGTGCCCGTCTTGCCGGCGACGCGGTACTCGTCCATTCGCGCGCGCGGGGCGGTGCCTTCTTTCTCGACGACGGTCTCGAGCATGGCGATGACGCGTCGGGCGTTGGCGGCCGAGACGACGCGGCGCACCTGCACGGGCTGGTTGTCGATCAGCGTGACGCCGTCGGGGTCGACGACCTTCTGCACCAGGTATGGCTTCATCAGCACGCCGCCGTTGGCAAGCGCGCCATACCCGGCGGCCAGCTGAATGGCGGTGGCGGTGAGGCCCTGGCCGAAAGATTCGGTCGCCAGTGAGACCTCGGCGCGCGGAAAAGGGATGACGCCCTTGCCTTCACCCGGAAGCCCAAGGCCCGCGCGTTCGCCGAAGCCGAACTTGCCGTAGTACTCGACGAGGCGATCGCGGCCGAGCGCGGCGCCAATCTTTGCGGCGCCGATGTTCGAGCTGACCTGGAGGATGCTCTTCACGTCGAGCGAATCGTGCGGGTGGGTGTCGTTGATGACGTGCTTGCCGATGCGCCAGGCGCCCTTCTCGCAGTTGAAGGACGTCGTCTCGCTGACGAGCTTTTCCTCGAGCGCAGCGGCGACGACGAAGGCCTTGAAGGTCGAGCCGGGCTCGAAGGCGTCGGTGGCGGCGCGGTTGCGAAGCGCGTTCTTCTGCGCGGCAGCGGGCGAGTTCGGGTTGAAGCGGGGGTAGTTGGCGAGCGCGAGGATCTGGCCGGTGGCCGGGTCGAGCACGACGACGGTGCCGGCGGAGGCCTTCGCGTCTTCGACGGCGCGGGTCAGCGCCTTCTCGGTGACGTACTGCAGGTGCCGATCGAGGGTGAGCGTGACGGCAGCGCCCTGACGCGCGGAGCTGTCTTCGATGCCGTGGGTCAACAGCTTGCGGCCGCGCGCGTCGCGAAAGCCGCGCTGGGTGGCGACATCGCCCGAGAGCTCGGACTCGAAGGCGAGTTCGAGCCCGTCAAGGCCGTGGCCGTCGGTGCCGACGAGCCCGATGACGTGCGCGCCGAGCTCGCGCTGCGGGTAGAAGCGGCGCGGCTCTTTGGTGAAGCCGATGCCCGGCAGGCCCAGCGCGTTGACCTTCGTCACTTCGGCGGGCGTCACCTGCCGCTTCACCCACGCAAACCGCCGCGCTTTGACGAGCTTCGCGAACAAATCGCCCTGATCGAGTTCCAGCGCCTTGCTGAGCGCGCGGGCGGCGAGCTTCTCGTCGGGAAGCATCGACGGGTCGACCCAGATCGAGTCGACGTCGACGCTCTGGGCCAGCGGCACGCCGCGGCGATCGAAGATGTCACCGCGGCGGGCGGGGATCTCGACCTGGCGCACGTACTGATCCTGCGCCATGCCCTTGAGCATCTGCTGCTGGTGCACCTGCAGTTGGAAGGCGCGGGCGACCACCGCGACGAGCAGCACGATGAAGACCGCGCCCATCACGAGCACGCGCAGCCGCATCCACTTCGTGGGCGCTTCGAGCGAGACGGTGTGCTTGAGGTCGCGCACTTTCTTTAGTTGGTGACGTGGAAGATCGCCGACGGCGCGGGCGGCCCCATCTGCAGCTTCGTGCGCGCGATCGACTCGAGGCGCGAGGGCGAACGAAGCGTGGCGAGCTCGAGCTTGAGCCGATCGTGCTCACGCATCAGCTCGCCGCCGGCCTGGTCGAGGCGCGACAGCTCGTAGCCGACCTTCACCACCAGCACGCGGCCGGTGACGTGGACGATGCCGACGGTGGCGAAGAGCACCACCAGCAACGCGGCGGGCAACAGCTCGAAGAAGATGACCCCGAACGACACGCCGCGGCGGCCTTCGATCGCAATGCTCATGGCTTCACTTTTTTGATTGCCCGGAGCTTCGCGCTGCGCGCCCGGGGGTTGTTTGAGACTTCTTGGTCGGCAGCGACGATGGGTTTCTTGGTCAGCGCCTGAAAATCAGCTTCGACCTCGACGGGGATCATCGGCAGGCCGCGGGGAAGATCGTCGGGAACATCGCCGCAGAGCTTCTTGAAGGCCTGCTTCACCTTGCGGTCTTCCAGCGAGTGGAAAGAGATGATCGCGGCCACCCCGCCCGGCTTGAGCACGGAAGGAATGGCGGCGAGCGCGTCGTCGAGCTGGCCGAGCTCTTCGTTCACCGCGATGCGAAGGGCCTGGAAGGTGCGGGTGGCGACGTGGATCTTCTCGGGCCAGGCGCGGCGCGGCACGGCGCCTTCGATCGCCTTGACGGCCTCGAGCGTGGTCGCAGGCTTCGCGAACTTGAGCGCCCGGGCGATGGGCCGGGAAAAGCGTTCTTCGCCGTATTCGAAGATGAGGTTGGCGAGCGCCTCTTCCTCGAGGGTGACGATCAGCTCGGCAGCGGTGCTGCCTTCGTCGGACATGCGCATGTCCAGCGGGCCGTCGTTCTGGAAAGAGAAGCCGCGCGAGGCTTCGTCGAACTGCGGCGAGCTGACGCCGAGGTCGAGCAGGAAGCCGTCGACGGGGCCGTCGACGAGGTGCGCGACGGTGCCGAACTCGCCCTGCACCGAACGGAAGCGGTCGCCGAAGCGGGCGAGGCGTTGGCCGGCGGCGGCGAGGGCGCGCGGGTCGCGGTCGATGCCGATCACGGACGCACCGGCATCCAGCAGCGCCTCGCTGTGACCTCCGCCTCCGAGTGTTCCGTCGACGATCAACCTGCCCGCTCCGGGTTCGAGTAGTCGCACCGCCTCGGTGAGGAGGACGGTCTGGTGAGAGAAGGCCAAACGTCAGCCGGCGGTGAGAATGGCGCGATCGAACGACGCGATCGCGTCGACGGTTTCGGCGTAGTAGTCGAAGGCGTCGTTTGCGCCGGCCGACCGGAAGATGGCGTGGATGTACGGCGACATTCCGCAGAGCTTGATGTCGCCGCCCAGGTGTCGAAGGCCCGAAGCGCGCAGCATCAGCGGCCGCACGACGCGGTAGTCGACGTGGCTCACGTCAGAGAAGTCGATGATGACGCGACGCACGCCGCGGCTGCTGAAGCGAAAGAGCTGATCAGCAATTTCGTCGTACTCACGAACGCCGATCTCGCCTTCGAGCGCGAGCGTCATGTGCGCGACGCGAGTCTGCGGCACGAACGCCTTCGCCCTGGGAGCCTCTTTGGTGACTTCGATCTGCGACAGCTCAAGTGCGGCCAGCTCGGACATTAAAGACACCCTCCAAAGGACCTGCGGGTTTTCAGGACTGCTTGAGCTCGGTGAGGACGCGCATGACGTCGGCGGAACCTGCTTCGGTGCGGGCTTCGTCCTGCGCCTTCGCCCACCCTTCTTTCGACCAGAGCTCGATCACCTTCACCATCCCGGCCCAGATGACGTCCTTCTCGAGCGAGGCGTGCGCGCGCAGCGTCGGCGGGATCAAGATGCGGCCGAGCTTGTCGAGTGGGCACTCCTGGGCGCTGGCGACGTAGAGCCGCATCAGCTGCTTCACGCCGGGCTCCATCGGGTTGCGGCGAGAGAGCGCGAGCTCGAGCTGTTCCCACTCGCGCACCGGGTACGCGTGAAGACAGGCGTCGAGCGAGGTCGTGACGATCAGGCGTTCGTCGTACGAGCCGACCAGCGTCTCGCGCAGCTTCGCCGGGAAGCTCGTGCGTCCTTTCCCGTCAATCTGGTGTTCGAACACGCCGCGAAACACTCTTTGCCCCGGTCAGCCTCTACGCGGCACTCTGATCCGCGAAATACCACTTCTTGCCACCGGCCGAAAACTAGCCCGATTTGCGGGGAGATCAAGATTCGTGAGAGCTTCCGGGCGCCGGGGGCTGATCGAATCGAGGGGCCGCGGCAACAAAGGGTAAAGGCCGCGTCCTTATTACCGGGACCAATTGCGCTGGGAGGCGCACGACATGAACACCCGACTCTTGACAGTTTCCGTAGCAGTTCTGAGCTTTTGCGCGTGTGGACCCCAGGCGCAGATCAGCGGTGGGAAGCAAGGCGCCTCTGAAGCGCTGTTCGCCGCGTCACAGCCCCTGAAGGGCGGCGCAGACAAGATGAGCTCGAAAATCGACCTGTCGGCGTCGATCAACGTGAAGTGCGTGGAAGGCGGCTCGGTGTCGTTGAGCGGCTTCGGCGTGGTGCTCGGTGGCACCGGCCTGGTGGACGTCTCGCAGACCTTCACTGCCGACTACAACAACTGCGGCGTGATGACGTCGTCCGGCGTGGCCGGGCTGACGGGCTCGCTGAAGGTCGAGCAGGCGATCAAGGTCGAGACGGGCAGCGTCGGCCTGGATCAGACGATCAAGGGCAAGCTGCAGTGGTCGGGCGCGGTGAACGACTTCCTCGACCTCGACGTGAGCCAGAAGCTTGCGGTCGACGCGCTGAGCCAGACGTCAGGCGGCGTGTCGATGGTGGTGAAGGGCACGGTGATCGACAGCGAAGGCACCTTCACGTTCAACGAAGCCGTGAACGTGACGCCGGGCAAGATCACCGTCGAGATCGCGAACGAGAAGAAGTAGCGCCGGGCAGCCTCAACTTCCGCTGGATTTTTGAACAGCACGGGCGCGGGACGATTTTTTACGATCGTTCCGCGCTTTGCATTTCAAGGGTAGGTTGGTTCGGTGAGCCGGAAAGCTGCCCCTGGGGAACCCATCCGGCTGAAGGTCGTCTACAAGACCCCGCTCGCGTTGATTTCCGAGTTCACCCGCAGCGTCGGCAAGGGCGGCGTGGCGATCGCGAGCCGGAAGATGGCGCCCGTCGGTACCAGGTTCATCTTCGAGCTGCAGGCGAAGGGCGTGCCCGACCTGGTCGAGGTGCACGGTGAGGTGGTGAGCGTCGCTCCGCAGTCGGCGGGCATGTTTCTCTTGAACATCCGCTACCACCAGCCGGACAACCGCGACGGGCTGGACGCGCTGCTGCGAAGAATCTTCGAGGCGCAGAAGTACGAGAAGGTTCGCAAGCACGTGCGAATCCCGCTCCAGCTGCGGGCGACAGAAGACAAAGCGAACTCGATTGCCTACCTGGTGCGCGACATTTCCTTCGGCGGCCTGGGCATCGAGATCGAAGCGACGGAAGTGCCGCGCTGGGTGAAGGTGAACGAGCCGGTGTTTCTCGAGCTGACGTTGTCGGTGGGCGTGCTCGCGCTGCACGGGGAAATCGTCTGGGTGATGACGCCGCCCAAAGATCGGGCGCGGCTGATGAACCCGGGGTTCGGCGTGGCCTTCGGCAAGTTGCGCGGCGACACGGTCGAGCACCTCGAACGGATCCTCACGTTCCGCGGGCTGCCTCCGCCTCCGTGGAAGGCGAAGGTGAGCTTCGGGATGGACGCCGTCTCGCGAATGCCGTGAGTCAGCCGAGCGTGTAGCCCCCGCCCTTCCGGGTGGCCTCGACGATGGTCTGAATCGCTTCGATTGGGTTGAACGGGTCGTACGAGCTGAGCAGCTGCAGCTTCTTCAGGTGCTGCGTCAGCGCGTCCCCCTTCGCGCTCGCGCACAGCGCCCGGCGCGCGGCTTCCATCGAACGCGAGGCAGCGGCGTTGGCGAGCTGGCGGGTCATCGCGATGCGCACCGGATCCGTGGGCGCGACCTGCCGGGTGCGAGCGACCATCGAGTCGACGGCGAACGCATCGATCACGATGTCAGAGACCGAGGCGAGCACCAGCTGCTGCTTCTCGAGCTCGGGGCCGAACACTTCTGCGGCGACCTTCAGGGTCCAGGCGGCGATGCGCTTCAGGTACGAGGCAGTGAGCGCGGCCTGAGCCAGCGGCCCGGTGGGAGAGGCCTTCGGCAGCGCGTTGTGGTCGAGCTCGTCGCTGACGGTCTGTGCGAAATCGAAGAGCGGCAGCACACCCTTCATCGAACGCTTCAGCAGCATGCCGGTGATGAGCATGCGGTTGATCTCGTTCGTGCCCTCGAAGATGCGGTTGATACGGGCGTCGCGGTACGCGCGTTCGACGGAGTATTCCTCGATGTAGCCGTAGCCGCCGTGGATCTGCACTGCCTCGTCGACGAGCTGGCCAAGTGCTTCGCTGCCGAAGACTTTCAAGATCGACGCCTCGACGGCGAACTCTTCGATCGCGGCGATCGTCTTCGCGTCGTGGTCGGCCGCGGCGGGGTCGAGCCCGTGCAGCCGCGCATCGATGAGGCCCGAGGTCCGGTACGCCATCGACTCGACCGCGTAGATGAGGCCGGCGGTGCGCGCGATCTTCTCGCGAATCAGCCCGAACTCGAGAATCGGGGTCGAAAACTGTTTCCTTTCGGCCGCGTAGGCGACCGCGTTCGAGAGCTGCAGCTTCATCGCGCCGAGCACGCCGACGCCCAGCTTGAGGCGGCCGACGTTGAGGATGTTGAAGGCGATCTTGTGGCCCTGGCCGGGCTCGCCCAGCAGGTTCTCGACCGGCACCTTCGCGTCTTCGAAGATCACCGCGCAGGTCGAGCTGCCGCGAATGCCCATCTTGTGCTCTTCGGGCCCGATCGAAAGGCCCGGCGTCGAACGGTCGACGATGAAGCCAGTGAACTTGTCGCCGTCGACCTTGGCGAAGACGATGAAGACGTCGGCGAAGGCGGCGTTGGTGATGAACTGCTTGCTGCCGTTGAGCACCCAGTGCTTGCCGTCGGTGGACTTGGTGGCGGTGGTCTTCGCTCCCAGGGCATCGCTGCCGCTGCCCGACTCGGTGAGCGCGTAGGCGGCGACCCATTCACCGGTGGCGAGCTTCGGCAGGTACTTCGATTTCTGCGCAGCGTTGCCGAACCAGACGATGGGCAGCGTGCCGATGCAGGTGTGGCCGCCGAAGGTGACGGACCAGCTGCCATTCATGCTCTTGGCCTCGGCGACGAGCAGCGAGGTCGTCTTCTCGAGCCCGAGCCCACCGTGTGCTTCGGGGATGTCGATCATCAACAGGCCGAGCTCGCCGGCTTTGCGCAGCAGCTCGCGCATCAGGCCGGGCGCCTTCTTCTCGATGGCTTCGGTCTTCGGCAGCACTTCCTGCCGCGAGAAGCGCTGCGCGGTCTCGAGGTACTGCTTCTGTTCGTCCGAGAAACGCTCGGGGCACATCAGCGGGGTGCTGCCCGTTTCCTGAAAAAGAAACTCACCGCCCGTGGGAACCGGCTGTGCCATGGCAATCGCTCCAGGTGTTCGGAAGAATGAAAAGTTGCTGGCGACGGCCGGGCAAGATACTCGCGCGGCATGCGGACGTCGCTGGCCATTGCTCTCGCGGTTGGGCTCTTCGGGGTGGGCTGCGGCCCGACCATCGGCGATCCGTGCACGACGAACACCGACTGCGGCCCCGCGGCGATCTGCGTCCAGAAGGACTTCGCGCCAGGCGGCTACTGCACGATGAGCTGCAAGGTCGAAGAGCCGAACAACACCTGCCCCACCGGCTCGACGTGCGTGCGGGATGCGCTGGCGAAGAACACCGCCGCCTGCTTCCGCACCTGCAATCGGACCCCTGACTGCCGCAACGGGTACAGCTGCCGCACCGTGAACAACTCGGTGAACATCTGCGTGGGCGCGGTCGGCTTCTAATTTAGATCCCTGCGTCGCGCTGGGACGGCCGCGGGTAGACCAGACAGGCCTCGGCAAACACGACGCTGTCTCTCGTGAGCCAGTTGGTGGCGATGGCGCGAATCGCGTCGTGCATCGGCATCGCGTAGGTCGGCATGAAGCAGACGTCGGGGGCTGCGGCGAAGCGGCCTTTCACGCGGTCGAGGCCCTTCTGGAGCGTGACGAGATCGTAGGCGCCGCCGCGGGTGGGCACGGTGGGGCCCTTGGCGTCGTTGCCGGCGAGCTTGCCCATGTTGGTCTGCAGCTCAAAGCCGTCGGTGCGGTGGACGATGCGCAGCTTTCCAGCGACGGACTCGTCGAGCCAGGCGTTGAAGTTGGCTTCGTCGCGCAGCTTTACGGGCCAGGCGAGCGTCGGGACGTCGGGTGATTGCAGCCAGACCTGGGCGCCTGCATCGTCGAGGCGCGCGAGAAGCGGCAGCTGCTGGGCGAGGTAAGCGTCGGCGTCGAAGGACAAGAGGACGACGGACTGCGCGTCGAGGTCGGCGAGGGTGACGGGTTTGCCGCCGGAAGAGATCGCCTCGCCCTTGATGTCGAGCCGCCGCGCGGTGGCCGGAGCGGGCTCCCCACTGAAGGTGAACGGCTTGACGCTGTAAGTCGCCGCCCCTGTTCCGCCGTCGGGATTAGCGGGCTCGAGGGTCAGTGGTTCGAGCGGCACGGGCTTTTGCGGAGGCGGCGCGGGCGCAGGCTTTGGCTTGTCGGCGCAGCCCGCGAGAAGAAGGAGCAGGACGAGACAGCGGCTCATGGAAAGACCCGGGCGACACATTCTTTGCTGGCGAGGCCTGCATCGACGGCGTCGAGCGCGGCGGCCTTTGGTTCGTCGAAGAGGAACATGCCGTCGAAGCGCTTCTTGTCGATCGAACGGCCGGCGTTGCGAATGTAGATGCGGCGGATCCGTTCGGGGAACTCTTCGTTGATCTGCCGGTAGACCTCGGGGTCGTGCTCGCCCGAGTCGCCGACGAGCACTGCGGGGTTCGGCATCGCGCGGAGCAGCGAACGGATGATGGGCTGCTTGTAGTCGGACAACGTGTTGGGGCCGAGGTCGCGCAGGTAGAGGCCCATCGGAGGGAAGCGGTGGTTGCTGAGGAAGGTGCCGACGCGCCACGCGAACTGCAGGGGCGAGCCGCTGACGAGCGCGAAGGCGGGCTGGCCGACGTTCTCGCGCAGGCAGCCGTAGAAGTCGGCCATGCCCTTGACGACGGGCTGGCTCTTCTCGTCGGACATCAGCGAGTTGGCGATCAGCCGTCGCCGGCTGAGCACCTCGGTGACGGCGATGGTGTCGTCGAAGTCCGAGATGACGAAGAAGGCTGCGGAAGGCGCGAGGATCTCGACGGCGGCGACCGCGGTGCTGGCGCTGGGCACGCGGGCCTCGGCCTTGAGCATGCCGAGGGTGAACGGCTGGTCGGCAGGCGCCTCGAAGACGGCCTCGAAGTTTCCGTCGTGGCCCGAGGTGACGTTCATTGACTGGCCGGCGAAGCGGACCTCGACTGGGGCGTCGACCCAGTTGGTGACCAGGAGGCGCCGCATGTTCTTGCTGAGGGTCGAGCTGCCGTCAGTGGGCGTGTCTTTGAGGACGCGGCCGGTGAGGGTCACCCTGCTCGGGTGGCCGATGGCGGGGAAGAGCAGCGTGGCACCGCCGGCGAACGCGAGGGCCGGGAAGACGAGCAGGACCACGGGCAGGTGTCGCATCTTGTCTCCTTCTAGCATCGCCCCGCCTCGGCCCTTATTTGGTCTCTTTGCTACAATCGGCTACAGACAGACGGGCCGCTTCGAGGAGTTTTTCCCATGCTTCGTTTCTCTCTATTGCCCGCGGTCATTCTGCTCTCGGCGTGCGACCTGATCGTTCAGCCCGAGGTGCGGTTGGGCGCAGGTCAGGGAATTCCTTCGGTCAGCGGCACGGCCGAGGTCGGGCTCGACACCTTCACCTGCGGCAGCGACCTGCCCGCGGGCGCGTACACGATCACTACAAAGGTGGTGTCTGACGGCTGCGAGCTGTCTTTCGACAAGGACGTCGAGATCGTGGCCGCGACGGACTACCAAAACATCCCCGAGCTGAAGGCGGCGACGGGCCTGTTGACCTCGGTCGAGCTGAAGATCACCAAGCTGGCTTTCGTGGACGCGACGACGAACGCTGCCCTGGACGCCGACACCCGCATCAAGTCGGCGGCCTTCTCGGTGAATGGGCAGCTGGTGGGAGACAAGACGACGCTGGGCGCCCTGCCGAAGACGGTGTCGCTGCAGGGGGTGTCACTGACGCCGTTGAAGACGCAGATTGGCAACCGGCAGCCGGCTTCGGTGAGGGCGACCAGCGTGGTGGTGCTGCCTGACAGCCCTGCCCCGCCGAAGAAATTGCGCATCGAGTACGACGCGCAGCCCACGCTCGTGTTGGGCACGAGCGGGTTGTAGATGTAGCTTCGCCCCGCTTTGGCAGACCAGTTCGGCAAGTACGAGCTTCAGGCGCGGATTGCGGCCGGGGGCATGGCCGAGATCTTCAAGGCCCGCTTCTCGGCAGCGCCGGGCGTCACCAAGCAGGTGGTGATCAAGCGCATCCTTCCGCACTACGCGGCGAACAAAGCGTTCATCGCGATGTTCACCAATGAAGCGAAGATCGCGATGGGGCTGTCGCACGGAAACATCGCGCAGGTCTTCGACTTCGGAGAAATCGAGGGCGACTGGTACCTGGCGATGGAGCTGGTCGACGGCCAGCCGCTGTCGAAGGTGATGAAGCGGGCACACACGCTCGAGATCGCGGTGATTCCGACTGCGTTCGCGGTGCTGATCGGCATCGAGATGCTCAAAGGGTTTCACTACGCCCACACGCGGTTCGACGAGGCGGGGCGGCCGCTGAAGATCGTGCACCGCGACGTGTCGCCGCAGAACGTGCTGATTGGGTACGAGGGGCAGGTAAAGATCGTCGACTTCGGGATCGCGAAGGCGCGCACGGCCGGGCGGGAAGAGACAGAAGCGGGGGCGGTGAAGGGGAAGTACGCGTACTTCGCTCCGGAGCAGGCGCGCGGCAAAGAGCTGGACGCGCGCACCGACATCTTCGCGGCGGGCATCGTGATGTACGAGATGCTCTGCGGGCAGCTGCCCTTCCAGGGAAAGATGATCGAGGTGCTCTCGAAGATTGTGCGGGGTGAGTTCCCCCGGCCTCGCGAGCTGAACCCCGACATCACGCCAGCGCTCGAGCGGATCATTCTCAAAGCGATGGCGCACGAGAAGGCCGACCGGTACCAGACGGGCGAGGATTTTCAGCAGGCGCTGTCGGCGTACCTGTACCAGAACGCTCCGACGTTCGCGCCCAGCGGGCTGGGGATGTTCATGGGCCTGCTCTTCGAGGAAGAGCTGGTGGCGGAAGGCCGGCCGGTGCAGCTGCCGCGCGATTTCCTCGATCAGGTGTCGCTGTGGAAAGGGGCGATGCCGGCGATCCCGAAGAAGGATCCGGTAGAGGAAACCCGCTACGCGCGGTCGCCGGGCGCCCGAGACAACAAGCGGACGATGGCGTTGCCCGAGGACGACGCGCAGGAAGACTCGTCGACGGGGGCGCACTTCCGGGCGAACTACCCTCGTTGGCTGCGGCCGATGATGTTCCTCGCGATTCCGCTGGTCGCGGCGCTGCTGACGGGCATCGGGGTGTTGGCGTACGGGAAGTGGTCGACGTTCTCGATCAACCTCACCTCGGCGCCAATGGGAGCGTTGGTTCGGGTCGATGGGCGCGCGAACACCCAGACGACGCCGGTGCTGTTGACAGATCTTCCGGCCGACAAGAACTACGAGCTCGAGGTCTCTGCGCCGGGGATGAAGCGGTGGCTGCGCATCGTCGAGCCGCAGCGCGGGGCATTGGTGACGCTGCACGCAGAGCTCGAGCCCGATCGCGTGCCGGACTCATTGTTGGAAGAGCCTTTCGATGCGGGGTTCGCGGCGGTGGACGAGCCGGTGGCGGCGCCGGTGGTGACGGAGGTTCCGACCGAGGCGGAGTACCCGGTGAGCAGCGTGACGGTGGTGGCGAAGAAGCACGCCTTCCTCGTGCCTCCGTCGAAGGCGGCGCGGCTGCGGCTCGACCCGAAGAAGACGTACCGGGTGTGGACGGAAGGGAAGCTGTCGTTCGGCGGCTACTTCGACAACATCTTCATCACTGAGGCGATCTACTTCCTCGAGGGTGGGCCGGCGCTTCAGGCGAAGGACTCGTTCGGGCTGGTGGGGCCGAAGGGGACGATCGTGAAGCACGCGACGGCGCTCTACGCGTTCGTGGCGGATGAAAAGGCGAACGACAACAGCGGCGCGATCAAGGTGCGGGTGATGGACATGGCGAGCCACCAGACCTCGACGGTGCTGGTGGACGCGAAGAGCAACTCGTTCGCTCCTGATCAATCGACGCGGTTCTCCGTGCAGCGGCTCGAGCCGACGAGCAGCTACGACCTTCGGCTTCGCGAGGGGAAGCCTAAGGCGCGAAGCCTGGGCGACAAGGGCGGGCTCACCCGCAAGGTGCTGCTCAAGATCGAGCCCGGCTGGAACTCGGTGCTCTCGGTGCGGAAGTCTGCCAACGACCTGCAGCGGATCCTCGAGACGGGGAAGACGATTCGGATCAACGGGGCGATGTCATTCTGGGTCACGATTCCTGACGACGGCCTCGACGACAACGCCGGCAGCTTCGAGCTCGAGGTGAGCTCGGTCGCCGGCGGCGGTGGGCTGCTGAATGGGCTGGTGCCGAAGGGGCGCTAGTTGTTCTGAGCGCCCTGATCGATCCACGTCTCGATCTTCGTGATGTCCGACGCAGCGACGCAGTCGGTGCCGGTGCAGCCGTTGTTGTTCACCAGCGGCATTCGCATGCCACACGTCTGGGTACCCTTTAGTTTCTGGATCACGAGGCTGCCTGCACCGTTGTTCACGATGATGCGCGGCATGTTTGCGCATGCAGTGCCAGCGGCCGCGGTCGTGCCCTTGAGCCGCGAGTAGGCGTTTGCGGTCGTCTGGTACTGACCGCCGTGGCAGGCCTGGATGCATTTCATCTTCAGGATCGGAGCGACCGTTGCGGAGAAGCTCACGATCCCACTGCCGCCACCCGCGCCACCTGCTCCACCGCCGCTGCCGCTGCCGCCGCCCGTTCCAGCTCCGCCGCCCGTCCCGACGCCGCCGCCCGCCCCGGCTCCGCCGCCAGTGCCGACTCCGCCGCCGGTGCCGACTCCGCCGCCCGTGCCGGTTCCGCCGCCAGTACCCATCCCGCCACCGGTGCCGACGCCGCCACCCGTGCCAGCGCCACCGCCCGTCCCCGCGCCGCCGCCCGAGCCACCGCCTGCACCGCCGGTATCAGCGGGGCCACAGCCGACTGCGATCAGACAGAGTGCAACGACGGCAGAACGAAAGAGGGGGCTCACGGGATTCTCCAGAGGTGGTGCGACCCGGCCGCTTCTATCCGAAAAAGTCCTGAACACCACGCTGCTGCTCCCCAGACCAGAGTCGCTTGCGATTCACCCGGGCCCAGAGGGCTTCTCTTTTCGTTGGCCAGCGCTGGCCGACGTTTCGAGACAGCGACCCAAACCACCGCTCCAGTGGGCACCGCGGGCTGGCCGACGGCCCGGGGAAAGCGGAATCGGGCGCGCTGGAGAGAGACAGCGAGGAGGCTCATCCCTCGACTTCTCTCGGGTCGGGATGAACGGAATCTCGTCCACCTCTGTGCCGAACTGTTGCGAGGTGTAGCCGAAAAATTGATCCACGGACGCGAGGTCGTACCCTGTGTGCATCTGTCGTCATCCAGGAGCTACACATGAAAAAGCTGATCGCGATTCTGGCAGTGGGAGCGGTGGTGAGCACCGTGGCGCTGGGCATGTCGCTGCCGCAGTTCGAGGACAGCCAGGTGCAGCAAAAGATCGATGCGCGACTCCACCAGCTGCTGGTGAAGGCGCGCATCGCGAGCCAGGCGAAATAGAAGACAGTTAGCGCGGGACGCAGAAGCCGGTCTGGGACCCCTGACCGTCACTTTGACAAGTGTAGCCCTCGCGGCAGTTCCAGCCGTTGAAGTTGCAGCGTGCGACGCAGAAATCGGTGACCACCTGCGTCTGCGGATTTTTTGAGCCGACGCACACACCATTACCGCAGTCTTGATTGGTAGTGCAGCTGGCCGTGCAATGGCCACCAGGCCACGCCTTCTGACACACGCCCTGCTTCGGGCCGTTCGCGCACTGCGACGACTCGGTGCACTCTTGCCCTGCGAACACCCAGTCGTTGAACAGTGGGTTCTCTTTCCAGCAGGCGGTGTTGTTGGACGCGAAGTGCTGGCACGTCAGCTCGGGTCGGCTGCAAGCCTTGCCGAGGGTGCAAGTGGTGAAGCAAACACCCATCTCCGGGTTGCAGACACTTCCAGCCGCGCACATCGACGCGTCTAGACGGCCATCCGCCTTTTTGCAGGCGTTCATGCAGACCTTGCCAAGCTGTGACGTATCGACGCAGCTCCCGTTCGCACCACACTCCGCGTTGATCGTGCACTTGTCGCCGGTCTTGTTGGCTGACCCGGACGATCCGCCGGAGCCTCCTGCGCCACCGCCCAGGCCCGGGAGGTTGAACCCGGGACCCGTGCCAGCATCCTTGGCGACCGGGGCTGAGTGATTCGGATCGACGCAGAGCCCGACCGTCGGGTCGCAGTACCGACCCGCAGGACATTGGTTGTTGTTGGTACAGCGGCTCGAATCGACGCCGACGCCACAGCTGGCGGCGAAGGCGAGAGCGAAGGCGGCGAAGAGAAGGTTCGATTTCATGTTCAGTTTCCTGGGGGGTGAGTCCTGGGAACTGAGCAGCAGCGATGCCAACAAAAGGCCCTGACCATTCAGCCACTTACGAATCGTGTGCGGTCCAGAACGCCGGACGCGCCGTCCAGCTAACGCGTCCGCCGTTCATGCGCGCTGACGGTGAAGCGCTGTGCGACGTGCTGTAGCTCCCCGGCGTACTTCGGGTAGCGCCACAGCACGAACTGTTTGCGCAGGCACTGCAGCATCGGGCCCTCTTCTTGATCCTTGCGGCCCAGCCGCACCTCACCCACGCGGCCGTCGTTCAACACCGACCACTGCACGTCGTAGGTGACGGTGTCTGGCGGCGTGAGGCGGTCGGCCTCGAGCGTCAGGCATTCCTGCAGCAGGCAGTTGAAGTGGTCGTTCACCGACTTCACCTTGTCGGACGGGAACCCTGCCGCAGCCCCCTTCCCTGCCGAGAAATCGCGAAACAACCACTCGCCGTTGAGCTTCTTCTCGAGCTTCCGGCACGCGCCCGCGCCCGACTTCGCGTCGTACGCCGCGCAGACCTTGTCGATGTCCGGCGGCCGCGCGTACGGGCGCTTGTCCGCGGGAAGCACCGCCGCTCCGAGGCGCATCTCTTTGAGCGCCGCGGCCGCCGCTCCTTCGGCATCACCCGACGCCATCGCCATCGTCGCGGTGGTCTTCAGCGCCTTGCGTCGAATCGCTGTGCACCGCACTTCCGTGCACTCGGCCTCGACCTTCTTCAGCAGCCCTTCGACCTCGCCCGCGCGCCAGCGGTCGGCCAGCCCAGCGACCAGCTTCACCCAGACGACGCGCGACACCATCAGCTTGTCCTTCTGCCGCCGGTACACGCCCAGCGCCGCGTCGAGGCAGGGCAGCGCCGCCCGCTTCGCCTCCGACTGCTGCACGCACGTGTCTGCGTCGCGCACCGTCTTGATCTTCTCGGTCAGCGTCGCCACCGACGCGCCCTTGATCTTCCCCACCGACTTCAGCGCCGCCAACGCCTTGCCGCGACACGCGTCGACCTTGTCCGGCCCGCACGTCTTCAACCACCGTTCGGCCGCCTTCACCGCCGCCGCGACGTCGGCCTCGGCCAGCGCCACCTTGAAAGAGAGCTCGACCGCCTGCGCCTGCTCGGGAGGCGACAGGTCTTCGGCCACCTCCAGCGCCCCGACCGAAATCGTCCTCGCGTCCTCGAGGTTCTTCGCGCCCAGCGCGCGCTTCCCGCCGACCAGCAGGTCTTTGAGCTTCGCGCGGGCTTCGGCTTCCGCCTGGGCACTGAGGCTGCGCTCGACGGCCTGCTCATCGGGCGCAGGCGCATCGGCCGGCCGGGCAGCGGGCGGCGGCGGCTTCTCGGGCTCCCAGGCGCTGGCGAGCTCTTTGTCTGACGCTTTGGGCATGTCCGAGACGCCGGCGTCCTCGGGGGCGTGGTCGGCCTCGGCGACTTCCAGGTCGGTGCCGGGGGGCAAGCGCTGGTGCTCGGCGCAGGCGAGGGGCAGCAGCCAGAAGACGGTGAGAAAAAGGCGGCGGCGCATCGGCAACCCCTTCAGACCCAACTTCGACACAATTTTCCAGCGGGTAGTTTTCAGTGTGCTACGCAGGTCGCGATCGTTTTCCCGAGGGGTGCATGGCTGAAGTGCTGTCGCTCGCGGTAGGGGATCGGGTGGTCTACCCGAACCAGGGCCTTTGCAAGGTCACTGGCATCGAGACCAAAGAGATCGGCGGCCAGAAGCTCTCGTTCGTCTCGCTTCAACGCGAAGAAGACGGCGCGAAGGTGATGGTCCCCGAGGCGAAGGTGGTCGCGATTGGCGTACGCAAGGTGGCGGACCTCGCCGAGGTCACCCGGGTGTTCGCTTTCCTCAAGTCGGACTCTGACAAAGCCTCGCTGGACTGGAAGGCGCGCGCCCGCACCAACGTCGAACGGATGTCGACGGGCGGCCTGATGGGCCTGATCGAGGTCGTCAAAGGCCTGCAGGTCTTGAGCGAGCTGCGGCCGCTGCCGACGAAAGAGCGCGAGCTCTACAACGACGCGCGCCACCTGCTGGTGACGGAGCTCGCCGCGAGCCTCAAGTGCAGCGAGGCGGACGCCGAAGACACGGTCGACGTCGTCCTCTTCCCGCCCGGAAAGGAAAGGCCGAAGCGCCTGGCCGAAGAGTTCCGCGCGGCAGGCGAAGGCGACGACGATCTCGGGCTCGAAGGCGACCTGTTGGGCATCGACGGCGAAGGCGCCGAAGAGCCAGCCGAAGCGGAGCCCACCGAAGAGACGCCTGAAGAAGGCAGTGAAGAAGACGGCGAAGAGAAGCCGAAGAAGAAGCCGGCCGCTGTTGCCACCGGGAAGCCGATGGCGGCGAAGAAGCCGTCGATGCTCAGCGACCTGGAAGTCACCGCGCCTGCCGCGATGCCGCTGGACCTGCCGTTGCCGCGCAAGCGGGGCCGGCCGCCGAAGCCGAAGCCGTTGATCACCGAGCCGCCTCCGCCGCCGAAGAAGCGTGGGCGTCCTCCGAAGCCGAAGCCGGAAGTCACTGAGCCCGTCGAACCGAAGAAGCGCGGGCGTCCCCCGAAGATCGCGGCGAAGAGCGAGCCTGTCGCTGCCGCAAAGAAGAAGAAATGATCCGCGTCGTCACCTTTGACGAGTTCGACCCGAAGATGGTCAAGGATCTCTGCAAGATCCTCTACACGTCCTTCGCCGTGGGCTCCGAGCACTCGGGCACCATGCCTCCGCCGGCCGGCTTCAACGAGCCGTACGACGCGGGGAAATTGCTCGAGGCCGCTCCGGCGATTCGGGCGTTTCAGGACGACAAGATTCTCTACCTGACCTCGCGGAAGCTCGCGCCACGCAAGCTCTTCACGGGCGAAGCGCCGACCTTCGGCGTCTCTGCGTACAACGCGCAGCGCGCCCTGCTGAGCACGTCGACGATCAAGAACGTGAACGAGAACGTGAAGATGGTGGCCCGGTTCGCGATGCAGGAGCTTGGGCACTGCTTCGGCGTGCACCACTGCCTCGACCCGCGCTGCGCGATGTACCCCCACTGGACGCCTTCGTTTCCCGCCGGTGAAGCGTCTTTCTGTGTCTTCTGCCGCGATCAGGTCGATCAGAAGGTGCGGGTGGCGAAGTCCTGAAGCTTTCCTGGCTCGAAGGGGCCGCGCTGGCCGTCGTCGCGCTCGCCTGTCTCGTCTTCCAGCTGCGGATGCCGACCCGCGCGGTCGACGCCGCCGACTACGAGGCTGTGGCCCAGGTGCTCGCCTCGGAGGTGCGCCCCGGCGACGTGGTGCTGCTGCACCCCTGGTGGACGGAGCGCGCCCGCATCTTCTTGCCGCCGGGAATTCCCGTCGTCGGCTACCAGGGCTCTGACCAGGATTCGCTGGAGCTCTTCGCCCGCGTCTGGGTGCTCTCGCAGCCGCGCATGGGCAGCGAGTACGAGACGAAGAACCTTAAGGTCGGCCCCGCGCGCGACTTCCACCACCTGCGGCTGCAGCTGTTCGAGAACAAGCAGTATCGATCGCCGACGTGGGACGCGCGGATGTCGCTCGCTAAGGCAAAGGTCTTCGTCGAGGCCCCCGATGGCGCGCGCACCGACTGCCGGTGGGACGGCCGGGCGCACCGCTGCCCGAACGGAGCGGAGGTCGCGATCGAATGGCACGAAGTGAAGTTTCAGCCGCGCCAGTGCATCAAGCTGTACCCGCCCGGCGGGCCGTCGAAGCTGGTGGCCGAGTTTCCACCCGTGCCTGCGTTTGCGGCGGTCGGCCTGCGCGCAGGCCTCACCTGGGATCGCGGCTTCTTCCACATGCCTGAGCTGACGCCCGTCGAGTTGGGCATCAACGTCAACGGCAACGCGACGACGTCGCTGAAGATTCCGGTTGGCGTCGAAGGTTGGCTCGCCGCCGACGGCCCGGCCGTGCCCGACGGAGCGACCCTTCAAGTCTGGTCCCGCTCGGCCAACCCCGCCTACCGCGAGCTGTGCTTCGAGTTGTACGGGCTGGAGGCCGCGCGATGAGCCGGTGGTCGCTGGACGTGCGCCTCGGCCTCGTCCTCTTTACTGCGGGCCTCGCGTCCCTGCTCTTCACCGAGCAGCCGGTGGGCTTCACCCGCGACGAGTCCGTCTACTTCTACGCGGCCGAGAACCACGCGCGCTGGTTCCAGTCGTTGGTCGAGAGCCCGTCAGCGGCGCTGACGGACGCGGCGATCACCGGGGCGTACGACTACAACCACGAGCACCCGGTGTTGATGAAGAACCTGTTCGGGCTCTCGTACCTGCTGCTGACCGAGAAGCTCGGGCTGCTGCGGCCCGCGGCGGGGTTCCGGTTTCCAGCGTTCCTCTTCGCCGCGCTGATTCTTCCACTGACGTACGCGCTCACCCGCCGGATGTTCGGGCGCGGCGCGGGCATCTTTGCCGCGGTGAGCTTCTTCCTCGTGCCGCGGCAGTTCTTCAACGCGCACCTGTCGTGCTTCGACGTGCCCATCACCGCGATGTGGCTCTTGACCATCTACTGCTTCTTCCGCGCGCAGGAAGAGAAGCGGTGGTGGCTGTACACGGGCCTGTCGTTCGGGCTCGCGCTGTCGACCAAGCACAACGCGCTCTTCCTGCCAGTCGTGGTGACGCCCTTCGCCCTCGTGCTCGGGTGGGTGGCGTCGAAGGGCAAGGAAGCGGCGCGGGCGAAGTTCCTCGAGGTGAACGCGATCTTCCTCGGCGGGGCGGTGCTCTACGGGGTGATGGCGGTCGTGCAGGGCGGCGACGCCTTCGTGCGGAAGTTCATCTTCTTGAGCCCAGCGACGCTGCTCTTCGCCGCGATGGCGACGCTCGGGTTCTGGCGGCTGTGGCGGCTGCGGGCGGAAGACGAGAAGACGTTTCGCTGCATCGCGCCCCTCGTGGCGATGGCGGTGCTCGGGCCCGTCATCTTCTATCTGCACTGGCCCTACCTCTGGGCACACCCGGTCGACCGCACCGCGTGGTTCTTGAACTTCCACGCGACGCACAACCACTACGCCTGGTTCTACCTGGGCACGGTGCTCAGAGAGCCGCCCTTTCCCCTCGAGTACGTGGTGGTGAAGACGGCGCTCACCGTGCCGACGTCGCTCTTCGTGCCGATGGTGCTGGGCTTCGGGTGGGTGCTCGTTCGCGCGGTGCAGCGCAAGGCGACGATGCTCGAGCTGCTGGTGGCGGCGAACGCGGCCTTGAGCATCGCGGTCATCTCCGCCCCCTCGGTGCCGCACTTCGGCGGCGTGAAGCACTGGTTTCCGTCGATGCCCTTCCTCGCGATGTTGGCGGGTGGCTCGCTGGCGCGGGGCGCGGCGGGGCTTCACGGCTTGGTGGCGAAGAAGGTGTCCGAGCGGGCGGTGTTTGCGGCGCTGGCGGTGCTGGTGGGTATCGCTCCGCTGATCGCGACGGCGCGGGTGTTTCAGTACGGCACCAGCGCGTACTCGGAGCTGGCCGGTGGCCTTCCCGGAGCCGCGAGCCTCGGCATGCAGCGGCAGTTCTGGGCGAACAACGTCACGGGCGTGCTCGAGTGGGTGAACGCGAATGCGCGACCGGGCGAACGCATCTACTTCCACGAGTGCCACAACCTGCAGACGCGCGACTACCAGCGCAACGGCATGGTGCGAAACGACTTGCGCTTCGTGGGCTCTGCGAACGAAGCGGACATCGTGCTGTACCAGTACCACCAGGAATTCCGCGAAGCCGAGTTCAACACCTGGCAGGCGTTCGGCACCCTGCGGCCGGTGACGGGGCTGTACCTGGACGAGACGCCGCAGATCGTCGTCTACCGCCGCGGCGGCTAAAAGAAGTACGGTCGGCGCCATGAGATTCGGGGCGCTGCTGCTGGCGGCTGGGCTGCTCGCTGCTTGTGCGGAAGACAAGAAGACCGCGCCCACCGGCCGGGTCGAGCTGAGGCGTCTGTCGGGCGCCAGCTTCGAGCTGGTGCCGGGAGAGAATCAGCACCCGTACTGTCTGGTGTTCACCCTCTCGGCCAACGGCGTCATCCGCCAGCTGACGATGTCGCGCGACAACGTCTCGTACGCGTGCCCGCCCGGAAAGCCGGTCGGTGGCCACGCGTACCGGGTGCCGCTGGACGAGGGCACGGTGAAGGTGCAGGTGCTGTTCAGCAGCCAGCGCGTGAACGCGGCGTCGGTGGCGCAGCAGCTGCTGGACCTGCGGGAACGCGCGCCGATCAACTCGATCGATCTGCGGCTGCCGGGGAATGTGACGATTGAGACGTTGAGCTTCGCTCCCGAGGCGCCGCCGCCGCTGGGTGGCGTTGTCGGGGCCGACGGACTCATCGACGCCGGATCTTAAGTGATTCGCGCCGCAATCCTCTTCATCGCGGTCGGGGCGCTGGCGGGCTGCAAGCCCACGCGGCTCAACCCCAACGGCTGCCTCGAAGACAAGGATTGCGGAGATCCTGCTTCGGCATTCCGCTGCGAAGCGCGGACGGGCGAGTGCTACTGCCGCACGAACGACGCCTGCCAGCCGCGCGAGTTCTGCAACGCGGCCGGCTTCTGCCAGGATCGCGCGGGCTGCGAGAAGAACGCTGACTGTCTGGACGACTCGCTGTTCTGCGACACCACTGCCGGCACCTGCCTCAGCCGGGGCCGCTGCACCAACGACCTGCAGTGCGAGCTCGGGCAGATCTGCGAGCTTTCTCGAAGCACGTGCGTGCCGGGGTGCCGCAGCAGCGGTGACTGCCCGGGGAGCGCGTGCCGCTGCGGCGATCTGCCGTGCGTCTGTACGGGGACGACGCCGGGCGAGATCGCGGGCTGCGCGGTGGGCGAGTGCGACCCGAACTTCTGCGCCGACAACACCCAGTGCAAGTTCGGCGAGAAGTGCGGCATCGAGAAGCCCGACGCGGGGCAGACGCGCGCCACCTGTTTCAGCGACTTCGACGTCGACCGCAAGCCGTACTGTGCGACCTGCGTCAGCGGCGGCGGCATCAGCACCTGCGGCACGGGCGCCAACTACTGCATCACCGACACCCGCAGCGCCTCGACGTACTGCGGGGCCGACTGCAGCGGCGGCGAGTCGTGCCCCCGCGGCTACGGCTGCCGCGACATCATCGTCGTCTTCTCGCGCTGGCAGTGCGGCCCCAACCTGCCCTGCCCCCCCGACCCGGCCCTGTCTTGCACCGAGGACAAAGACTGCAAGCGCGGCGGCACGTGCATGAAGTCCGGCGGCGGCGCGACCGGGTTCTGCTCAGGGGTGTGCCGGCTGCGCGAAGGCGCGACCTTTGGCTTCTGCAGTTGCCAGGTGGACGTCGACTGCGCGCAGGAGTCTTGCAGCGCTGGCGAGTGCACCATCTCGCGGAAGAAGTGCATCACCGAGCAGGACTGCCGGCCGATCAAGTGCGTCGATTTCAACAACGCGGGCGGGTGTCTGATTGGGCAGAACTGCACCCCCGAGAACGGGCTGACCTGCATCGAAGTTGGGAAATGATCTGGCGGGTACCTCGCTCATGACGCGTTGGCGCGAAGCACAATCTGCTTCTCCTCAGAGTCTTCCCCGTCGGGGCCATACCGCAGCATCACCCTGATTTTCCCCGCGCTTCGGAACTTGCGGAGCGCAGCCTCGATCTCAGCCCAGAGCTCGTCCGCACTGGGCCCGTAGATGAAGATCCGGCCACCCTCGTCGCCGAGATCGTAGCCGTCGACTTCGCCGGCCGAAGACTGCAGTTTCCGAGCAAGCGCGGTCCTCAACTTTTTGATTCCGGGTTCATCAATGCCAGCAATTTCGACGATGACGGCTTGCTGGTTGTCGTTGGAGGCAGGGATGTGCAACGGCTCACCGATCACCATGACGCTTTGAGTTGTGTTACCTGTCGAAGCGCTTGGGGGTTGATTCAGCTTCTGATGAGTCAAATTCTTCAAGCCCGCGACAGGTGCCCGGGCCTTCGTCGTTGACGTCTGCGCCATCCTTCAGAAGCTGAAGAATTTGCGCGACATCGTCGGCTTTGGCTGCCTGATGAATAGGCCTAGCCCGTGGGCACGGGAGGAGGGTACTTCGCTCGCGGCGACGGGCCAGAAACCCTGTTGCGGTTCGCGCAGGTACCCCCCTTCGTTCGGTCAACGGTCGACCGGGATTTGAAACCCGAGTAGGTCCTCGTCCTGGATCGGGGTTGGCAGGTAGATTCGGAGACACATGCGAAACGCACTTCTGGTGGGAACGCTTCTGTTGGTCGGCTGCTCGGACTCGAGCACGAGTGGTGGAGGCGGCAACGGATCCACGGGTCGCGTCTCAGGGAGGCTGACCGTGTTCCAGGGCGCGAAGTCGGCGCCGACGGTGCCCACGCTTTCCAGCATCGTCCCGAAGCTGAAGCCGCGGGTGAACATCCCCGTGCGTGAGCTGCTGGGCCGCGTCGACGAGGCTTCCCGCTTTCAACAGCAGATCGCCGTCGCGAAGCCGCTGGCTCCGGGCCCAACCTTCACCGAGTGGATCCCCGGGCAGATCATCGTGCGGTTCAACGAGAAGATCGACGCGAAGAAGGCGCTGGGCCTCGTCCGCGCGACGAACCTGAACCTCACCCACGGCGGCTTCGTGTCTGAGTACCTGCACGTGCTCAAGGCGACGAAGCGCGACCGCTCGATTTTGAGCGTCGGTGAGACGCAGGAGCTCGCGAAGAAGTGGGGCGCCCTGCCCGGCGTGCGCTTCACCGAGGTCGACCAGTGGCAGCACATCTTCGCGGTGCCGAACGACAAGCTGTACTCGGCGCAGTGGCACTACCCGGCGATGAACCTGCCGGCCGCGTGGGACATCACCCAGGGCAGCGCGACGGTCATCGTCGCCGACATCGACACCGGCATCGTGGTCCACCCCGAGCTCGACTCGCGCATCCTCCAGGGCATCGACATGATCTCCGACCCCGCGAGAGCCGGCGACGGTGACGGCCGCGACGACGACCCGAAGGACCAGGGTGGCGATCAGCCCAACGGCGGCTCGAGCTGGCACGGAAGCCACACCGCCGGCACCATCGGCGCCGCCACCAACAACATGACTGGCGTCTCGGGCGTCGACTGGAACGCGAAGATCGTCCCGGTGCGCGTGCTCGGCATCAGGGGCGGCTCGGTCTCTGACATCGCGGCCGGCATGAACTGGGCGACGGGCGGCACGGTGCCTGGTTCGCGCAACAACCCAAACCCGGCAAAGGTGGTGAACATGTCGCTGGGCGGCGTGTCCGAGGCGTCGCAGGTGTACCAGGAGATCATCGACGCCGCGAACAACGTCGGCGCGATCTTCGTCGTCGCCGCCGGCAACAGCAACGAAGACGCCTTCAAGACCATTCCCTGCATTCAGCAGAACCTGCTCTGCATCGGAGCGACCCGCTTCTCTGGCAAGCGCGCCAGCTACTCGAACTTCGGCCCGGCGGTGACCCTGATGGCCCCCGGCGGCGAGACCGCGGAAGACAGCAACGGCGACGGCTACCCCGACGGCGTGCTCAGCACCGTGCTCGACGCCCAGAACCAGCCGACGGTGGCGTTCAGCCAGGGCACCAGTATGGCGACGCCGCACGTGACGGGCGTGGTGGCGCTGATGAAGGCGGTGAACCCCAACCTCAACTTCACCACCGCGAAGATGCACCTCACCGCGACCGCGAACCCCGCGCAGAAGTGCAACGAAGGCTGCGGCGCAGGCCTCGTCAATGCGCAGGCAGCGGTGCTGGCGGCGAAGGGCACTCCGCCGACGGGGCCCGCGAAGCTGAACGTAACGGCCTCTGAGCTCTTCTTCTCCGCGGGCGCGGCGACGGTGACGCTGGGCATCTCGAACCTGGGCGCGGCGACGTTGAACGTGCAGGCCGGCGTCACGGGCACTGCGGCCGGTAACTTGAGCTTCCCGAAAGGAAACACGCTCACGATTCAGGGCGGGCAGACGGGCTCGCTGGACGTGACGGCTTCCTTCACCGGCCTCGCCGACGGCACGCACCCGGCGGTCATCTCGCTCAACAGCAACGGCGGCGACGCGACCGTGAACGCCAAGGTGCGCGTCGGCGGCGCCACGGGAAAGGGCGCGTCGGTCGGCCTCGTCTTCAAGAACAGCGCGGGCGATTGGAAGGTCGCGGCCGAAGTGACGGCGACGGCGGCCAGTGGCTACGCGTATTCGATGGATGTCGCGCCCGGGAAGTACTTCGTGATCGGGCTCATCGACGAGAACGGCAACGCCATGTTCGAGGACGTCGAGCCCGTCGGCCTGTTCCCCACCACCGACTCGCCCGAAGAGGTCGACGTCACCGCCGGCTCGAACCACGTCAACGTCGACTTCGCGCTGGTGCCGAGCAAGCCCGTCAACGACGCGCCTGCAGCAGCCATCGGTGGCCCGTGCACCAGCGCGTGCCCCGACAACGGCACCTGCGTCACCGCGTGGCCGGGTGGCTACTGCTCGAAAGACTGCGCGACCACGTCGTGCCCGCTGGGCAGCAGCTGCCTCAACACCGGCACCACCGCCTTCTGCCTCTCGCAGTGCACCGGAGCCGGCACGGGGCAAAGCAACTGCCGCGCAAGCTACGTCTGTTACAACGACGGCACGGGCATCGGCGTCTGCTTGCCGAAGTGCCTCAGCGACACCGACTGTGGCACTGGTTCGACGTGTGACACCGCGTCCGGCTACTGCCTCTGATGCCGGTCGACCGCGGGCTGCAGACCACCATCGATCGCGAGCTGCGCGCCGAGCGCGGCCGCAACGTTTTCTGGATGCAGGTGCTCCGGCTGGTGGGCATCTCAGCCACCCTGGCGCTGGCGGCGTACTTCGGCCTGGTGCTGAAGCATGCAGACTGGGCGGTGATTGTCGCTCCGCTCGTGGGGTGGCTGGCAGCGGCGGCGGTGCTGGGCGGCCTCGCGTGGAAGGCGCGACAGCACGCGCGCGCCATCGGCTGGCTCTGCGCGCTGCTGGATCTGCCCGTCGTGTATTGGCTGCAGCACCTGTCGGTGCCGGTGTCTCCTTCTCCTGGCGGCGTGGCGTCCTTCACGGTCGGCATCTGCGGCGCGTTGATCATCGCCTCGGCGCTGGCGCTGGATTCGAAGCTGAACTGGGCGGTCGCGGCGGGCTCGGCGATCTTGTGCGCGCGGCTTCAGCAGGAAGCGGGCATTGGCGTCGCGGGGCAGGTGCTGTCGGCCGTGGTGCTCTTCGTCGCGGCGGCGGCGGCCGGCTACCTGGTGAATCGCACCGCGGCGCTGATCACCTCGGTCTCGCAGGAAGAGCTCAAGCGCGAAAAGATGGGGCGGTACTTCTCGCCCGACGTCGCGACGCGGCTGCAGCAGCTGGGGGATCAAGGCGGCGGCAGCGAGACGCGCGAGGTGACGGTGCTCTTCTCAGACATTCGCGACTTCACCGCGATGTCCGAGACGCTGAAGCCGCAAGACGTCGTCTCGATGCTGAACGAGTACCACACGAAAATGGTCGAGGTGCTGTTCCGCAACCACGGCACGCTCGACAAGTTCATCGGCGACGGCCTGATGGCCTACTTCGGTGCGCCGCTTCCCGACGCCGATCACGCGCAGAACTCGGTGAAGTGCGCGACCCAGATGCTCACCGCGTTGGACGAGCTCAACGCGCAGCGCGCCGCGCGGGGAGCACCCGCCCTTCGCATCGGCATCGGCCTTCACACCGGCCTCGCGATCGTCGGCGACGTCGGAGCGACCTCCCGCCTCGAGTACACCGCCATCGGCGACACGGTGAACGTCGCGTCGCGGCTCGAGTCCTTGACGAAGCAGCTCGGTCAGCCGTTGGTGGTGTCTGCCACGACGCGAGAGAAGGTCGGCGCCGCTTTCGCGTGGACGGAAGTGCCCAACATCTCGATCAAGGGAAAGAAGGAACCGGTCTCGGTCTTCATCCCGCTCCAGAGCTTGAAGGTCTAGCCAAGGACGCCCAGCGCGCCGTCGATCTCTTCCGGCGTGACGCCCTGAAGCTCTTTGCTGCACCGCGCGGTGCGCTGGCGCTTCTTGCCGATCGAGATCGCGATCACCTTGTGGGCCGGCGGCATCTTCGTCGGGCCCAGCGCGAGCACGGCGGCCATGAAGCGCGCCTGGCTCTCAGTGGGGTAGCGGTACTCGAGGCCGATGCCTGCCGGTGTCTTCACCCGCAGCGTCCACTCCTGTGATTCCGCGGTCGCGCGCACTTCGAAGGTCAGCATGCACAGGAAGCTACAGGCGCGTTGCGCGCTGTCGACTTTCCGGCCCCCGACGCACACGGGCCCACACTTTGTAGTCGTGGCGCGCGACTCGTATTCTCGGGGGCATGGGCGTGCTGTCAGGCCAGCTTCGAAAGATGAAGCGAAGCGTCGCGTACCTGCGCGGCTACCTGGACTTCGATCGCCACGGCAATGACATCGTGCGCCGCACCGACTTCGGCAACTGCCCGCGGCCGGTGTTGCTGCTCTACGGCTTCATGTCGACGCGCCGCACCTTCGAGGTGCTCGAGCACCGCCTGCGCCGCGATCAGTACTGCGTCTGGAGCATCAACCTCGGCGGCCTCTTCGACGCCTTCAACACGCGCGGCATCGACGAGTGCGCCGAGAAGGTGCGCGAGAAGGTCGAACGCCTCTACGCGCGGTTTCCGAACATGGGCCCGATGAGCATCATCGGCCACTCGATGGGCGGGCTCATCGGCCGGTACTACGTGAAGCGGCTGGGCGGCGATCGGCGGGTGAAGAACCTGATCACGCTGGGGACTCCGCACAACGGCTCGTCGTCGGCGTACTTCGGCATCGTCAGCCACGGGCTCGTCTCGCGCAGCATCTGGCAGATGACGCCGATGTCTCCGTTCATTCGTCGGCTGAAGATCGGCGCTTTTCCCCGCGAGGTGCGCTTCACCAGCATCTTCAGCAAGGCCGACCGGGTGAACCCGTTTCCGTCGTGCATCCTCGAAGCGCGGGACAGCACGAACCTGAGCAACATCGAGGTCGCCGACGTCTCGCACCGCGAGTTCGTCACCCGGCGCACTGTCTACCAGGTGGTGCGGCGCGAGCTGGCGCTGGGCTATGGCGACGTGCTGCTGCCCGAAGCGGGCTCCCGGCGACTGGTACCGTTGAAGTAGGGCTGTTATTCGGTTCCCCATGCCGTCGCGGTGGGAACGTTTGCTCGAGACGAAGCCGATTCCGGTGATCGAGCATTTGATCGAAGAGGTCTCGAAGCTCTTTGCCGAGTCGATCAGGGTGTGGCCGCTGGAGGTCGAGGACGCGGACGACGCCACGCTGGCGCTGCTCAAAGCGCAGGAAAAGCGGCCAGAAGACGCGGTGTTCCGCGAGGCGTTTCGGCTGGCCAAGTGGGATCTTGGCCGTGAATTCGAAGCGTTCGACGACTACATCCGGAACATGCGCTTCGTCGCCGTTGGACTGCCGCCCGACGCGAAGGGGCTGCTGTTGTTCCTGAGCCGCTTCATGACCGAGCAGGCGCTGGGCTTGAACGAGGCCACCGAGGGCCGCATTGACCGCCCGCGGATGTTGAGGGTCCTCGAACGGACTGAAAAGCTGCTGCTAAGAGGACACCTGTCGTGACCCAGATCGCCACCGTCGCCAGCCGCCGCCCGCCCGCCGTGCTCCCCCGCCCGAACGAGGCGTGCTGGTGCGGCAGCGGCAACAAGTACAAGAAGTGCCACAAGGAAGCCGACACGGTGGCGTTGCGCGACGAACGCACGAGCCTCGAGCGCACCAAGATTCGCAAGGGCGCGGTCAGCCCGATGCGCGATGTGCCGCTGTCGATTCCCCGGCCAGAGTACGCGGCCTCGGGCACTCCGACGCGCGGCAGCGGGCGCGACGTGCGGACGCCAGAAGAGCTCGAGCGGATGCGGAAGTCTTGTGCGGCCGCCGCGCGAATCTTGAAAGCCGCCGGGGCGATGGTGAAGCCCGGCATCACCACCGACGAAATCGACGCGTTCGTGCACGAGCTGACGGTGAAAGAAGGCGGCTACCCGAGCCCGCTGAACTACCGCGGCTTTCCGAAGAGCGTCTGCACGTCGATCAACGAGGTGGTCTGCCACGGCATCCCCGGCACGCAGATCCTCAAAGACGGCGACATCATCAACGTCGACATCACCACCATCTACGGCGGCTACTACGGCGATACGTCGGCCACTTTCTACATCGGCACGCCGAGCGCGCAAGCGCGCAAGGTCACGGAGGTCGCACGCCGATCTCTCGAGCTCGGCATCGCCGAGGTGAAAGATGGCGCGCGGCTCGGCGACATCGGCGCGGCGATCCAGCAGTACGCCGAAGGCGAAGGCTGCAGCGTCGTGCGCGACTTCGTCGGTCACGGGATCGGCCGGCGCTTCCACGAGGATCCGCAGGTGAAGCACTACGGCCGGCGGGGCACCGGCGAGCGCATCAAGACGGGGATGACGTTCACCATCGAGCCGATGATCAACATCGGCCGCTTCGAGGTGGTCGTCGACGCCGACGATAACTGGACGGTCACCACCGTCGACGGCTCGCTGTCGGCCCAGTTCGAGCACACGATCGTGGTCACGAAGACCGGCTGCGAGGTCTTGACCAAGCGCCCGAAGCCGCTCCGTCTCAGCGAGAACGTCGCCACCGTTTTCGCCTGATCGGGAGAAGCCGTCAGCTTCCTTCCTTGCCGCATCGGCAAGGAAGAGTTTCCGCGTTGCGCGGTTGCTTCGCGTCTGGGTGCTGCTACTTGCACCCACATGCGACGTTCGATTCTGGCTCTCTTGGCATCCCCGCTGGTTGTGACCGTGACGACGCTCGGCGCGTGCGGCGTGCCGAGCGCCACCGAGGATGGCGCCGCGCAGGGCGAGCAGGCGCTCGCCTCGAACGTCAACGTGCTCACCTCGCGGTTCGACGCGGCACGGACCGGCGCGAACGCGAAGGAGAAGGTCCTCACCACGTCGAACGTCGGCGCCACCACGTTCGGTAAGGTCTTCGCCCGGACTCTCGACGGCCAGGTCTATGCGCAGCCGCTCTACGTGGGCGGGGTCAACGGCAAGAACGTCGTGTTCGTCGCGACGGAGCACAACAGCGTCTATGCGTTCGACGCCGACGACACGCGCGCCGCTGCGCCCCCGCTCTGGCAGAAGAACTTCGGCCCGTCGGTGCCCGCGACGGACACCGGGTGCGGCCTCCTCGCGCCGGAGATCGGCATCACGGCGACCCCCGTGATCGATCTCGCAGCGAAGACCATCTGGTTCACCGCGAAGACGAAGGAGAACGGGGCGTACGTCCACCGCCTCCACGCGCTCGACATCGCGACCGGTCTTCCGCGCGCGAACAGCCCGAAGGTGATCACCGCGAGCGCCCCCGGCGATGGCGACGGCAGCGTCTCGGGAACCATCACGATGGATCCGCTGAAGCACATGAACCGGCCCGGCCTCCTCAAGGCGGGCAACGGGATCTATCTCGCCTTCGCGTCGAACTGTGACATCAGGCCGTATCACGGCTGGGTGCTCGGCTACGACGCGACGACGCTCCAGCAGACCGCGGTACATCTCGATACGCCGAACGGCGGCGAGGGCGGCATCTGGCACGGCGGCGTCGGGCTCGCATCGGACGAGAACAACGACGTGTTCTACGTGAGCGGCAACGGCACGTTCGACGGCGTGAAGAACTTCGGCAACAGCGTGGTGCGCTTGAAGCCCGGCGCAGGCGGCTTCACGGTCGGCAGCTTCTTCACCCCGTTCGACTCCAGCGCCACGAATGCCGGCGACCTCGACCTCGGGTCGACGGGCGGCATGCTGATCCCCGGCACGCAACTGCTCGTCGCAGGCGACAAGCGTGGCGTCGCGTACGTCGTGGACAAGAACCAGCTCGGCGGCATCGCCAGCCAGGACTCGCAGATCAAGCAGCGTTTCCAGGCGGCGACGCACGGCATGTACGGCGGCGGCGCGTTCATGAAGAAGGGTGCCGGCGGCGTCTACTACAT